>JBDTQG010000022.1:0-49266 GCA_039932315.1 Thermoanaerobaculia bacterium | reverse complement strand
GTCGCCTCTGGGGAGAGGACTCGAGATTCTTAAGCTATTGAGAATTCGAGCTTTGAAAGTATAAGGGGGGCTGGCGCCGGGTGTCAAAGGGGTCCAAGGGTCGCCGAAGCCGCCGAGGACTGCTCGGGGTCCGGCTCCACCCGATCCCGGAGATCGGCCTGCCGCAAGATTTCCTTCGCCTCCGCTGTACCGATCTTCCCCAGCGCCCACGCACAGTGCCGGCGCAGCATCGGGGAGCCGCTCTCGAGCGCCTCGGCCAGGGGCTCAACATATCCCGGATTGCGAAGATTTCCCATGGCAATCGCAGCATTTCTTCGCAAACCTTCGAGTTTGGGCCGCATCAGGGGGGTGCCGCGAAGCCGGCTCCGCAGCTCGACCTCGTCGCCGCACAGGACGCCGGCGAGGTCGAGATCGCGCCGCGAAGGGGGCGTCGCGAACTCACCGAGCAGGTCTCCGACCGGATCGGAGTTCCACGGACAGACCTCCTGACAGATGTCGCAGCCGAACACCCACTTCCCCATCCCCTCGCGAATCTCGGGCGGAATGTCGGAGCGGTTCTCGATGGTCCAGTAGCTGATGCAGCGTGAGCTTTCGAGGCGATAGGGCGTCAGGGCTCCCGTCGGGCAGGCATCGAGGCAGCGGGTGCAATCGCCGCACAGATCCGCAACCGGAAGGTTCGGGGTCAGTTCAAGAGAAAGCAAAAGCTCGGCAAGCAAAAAAAAGGAACCGGCCGTGGGGTGCAACAGATTGGTGTTCTTGCCGAACGCGCCGAGACCTGCCCGGGCTGCCCACTCGCGCTCGAGAAGCGGCGCGGTGTCGACGCAAGCTCTCGCCTCGCAGCCGGGAAAAGCTTCGACAATCGAGTCCTTCACCTTGCCGAGCTTTTCGCGGAACGCCGCGTGGTAATCGTTCCCGCGCGCGTAGCGCGCTACGCCCGGCCAGAAGTCGCCGGACGGTTCGCCCGAGCCTGTAGCCGGAACGTAGTCGATCGCCAGACAGAGGACGCTCCGCGCGCTCGGAAGGAGAGTGCGCGGGTCCATTCGCAACTCGGCGTGGCGCTCCAGGTAGCCCATGTCCGCGTGCGCGCCCTCTTCGATCCAGCGGGCGAAAGCCCGGCCGGTGACGGACGGGCCGATCGTTGCGATTCCGGCACGCTGAAAACCGCACCCGAGAGCGATCTCCCGAATGCGGTCCGCATGGCGACTTCTGTCCGATACTGACACCGCGACATCCTACGACCCGAACTCTCCGATGAGGCGGCGGAAAGCTCCGGCGGTCAGGCCTCGCGTGTCCGGCCGCGGACGACGAGGCCGATCAGGAATCCCAGACCCGCCGCGAGCAGAAGAGCCTGCGCGGGCTTCTCGGCGGTGAAGTTGGCGGCGCGCTCCGAGACATCGGCGAAACGGGCGCGGGCGTTCTCCACTCCCGACTCGACGGAACCGGCAGCGCGCTCGACGCCGTCGTGCGCGCGACGGGCGGCGCGGTTCGTGCGCTCCCGAACGGCGTATCCCGTCTCGTGAGCCTTCTCCACGACGCTCGCTGCGGCGGACTGAACGCCCGCTTCGGCGCGCTCGGTGCCGTCGAGCACGCGATCGCGAGTCTTGTCGATCAGAGTGTCGATTCCATCCTTCGTCTCGGCGATATTTCTGAACATGGCCTTCTCCTGATCAGTGAGTGGTCGACAGGGCGTTGTCGACGCCCTGGGCTCTGGTGATGCGGTACGACGCGACCTCGAAATCGGAACGGCTGACTTCCAGATCCCGTGCGGTTCGCTCGAGCTGCACGCGAAGCGCGTCCTGACGGGCGATCAGAGCGTGATGCTCCAGTTCGGCATCCCGCCATTCCCGATCGAGAGAATTTCGCTCGGCCGACTTTAGAGCGCCGAGAATCGCGATCAGCGAGGCGAAAAAAAGGACCAGCAATGGAAAAAAACGCTGGTCACGAAAATTGCGCGCAGACGCTCGATTCGAAGACATGGTGCTGGAGCAGACTGCACCGGCCGTGCCATGTCGAACTGAATCCCCGAATTTCCTAGCGAAGCGCCTCGAAGCCTTGAAAAGTGGCGGTTCGTGTCTCTTTCTCACGCTCGTGACGTCCTCTAGTTGGGACGAAGCACATCCTGTCGCTGCATTTCCTACAACTTTCGCCCCCTTATTCTCACCCTTACCGAAACTTTTGCTCGAGATCCTTCGTCTTCTGCACGCCTTTGGGGCGAGCGCGCTCGGCCCACGGCCTGCGGTAGACTTCGAGCAGGTCGCAGGAGCTCTCCCTTCCACGAATTCTGCCCGGAACGAGGTTTTCGAATGGATGCTTTCGTCGAAATGCGCGAGATGGGCCACGAGCGCGTCTTGCTTTGCTCCAATCCCGAAGTCGGACTGCAGGCGATCATCGCCATCCATTCCACGGTTCTCGGACCGGGACTCGGCGGCACGCGGATGTGGCCGTACGAGTCGTTCGATGCCGCGCTGACCGATGCGCTCCGGCTGTCGCGAGGCATGACCTACAAAGCGGCGGCTGCGGGCATCAATCTCGGCGGTGCCAAGGCGGTCATTGTCGGTGATCCGAAGCAGGACAAGTCGGAGGCACTGTTCCGGGCATTCGGCCGGTTCGTCGATTCTCTCGGCGGGCACTACATCACTGCTGAAGACGTGGGGACCAGCACCGCGGACATGGAGCTCATCGCACAGGAGACCCCGTGGGTCACCGGCGTCGCACCTGAGCTCGGGGGGGGCGGCGATCCGTCGCCGGTCACGGCCCTCGGTGTCCTGCAAGGGATCCGCGCGTCAGCGCAGACCCTCTGGGGAACGACCGACCTCGCTTCGCGAACCGTCGCCGTTCAGGGGTTGGGAAGCGTCGGCGGCTATCTCGCGACCTACCTCAAGGACGAAGGCGCGAAGATCATCGGTTGCGACATCGACGCGCAGGCGATCGCGGAAGCTCGTGAGCTCGGAGTCGAGATCGTCGCGCCCGATGCCATCTACGACGTCGATTGCGACATCTTCGCCCCCTGCGCCCTGGGTGCGATCCTGAATGACGACACGATTCCCCGGCTCAAGGCGAAAGCAGTCGCCGGTGGCGCCAACAATCAGCTCGCCGACGCAGCCCGCCACGGCGTCGAGATCGAGCGGCGCGGCATTCTCTACGCGCCGGATTTCGTGATCAACGCCGGCGGACTGATCAACGTCTTCCAGGAGTTCGTCGGATACGACCAGGAGCGCGCGCTGCGCCGGGCGCGGGGAATCTATGACAACGTTCTGCGGGTCTTCTCCATCGCTCGTCGGGACAACATTCCCTCGGCGGTCGCCGCGGACCGGATGGCGGAAGCGCGGATCGCGGATGTCAAGAAGCTCGGACCTCGTCACTGGGAGCGCGCGGTCCTCGAGCGCCTGGCCGGCTGAAGCGATGCCCGCGGAAGCGCGGGAACAGGAGTCGGGAGCTAAACGAGGGCGCCGCGACGACGCATCTCGTCGAGCATCGCTTCGACCACTTCGTCGGGATCGAGCCCTCCGGTGTCGATTCGACCGGCATCCGGTGCGGGGACGAGTGGAGATTCCGCGCGCGAGCTGTCGCGCGCGTCGCGCTCGGCGAGCTGACTCGCCACTTCGGCTTCGGTGATCTCTCCCCCCCGCAGGGCCAGTTCCGCGTGCCGGCGCCCGGCCCGGACGTCGCTCGCAGCTTCGAGGTAGAACTTGAAGGGCGTCTGCGGCACGACGACGGTGCCGATGTCGCGCCCTTCCATCACTCCCCCATGCGCCGCGGCGAAGCGCTGTTGCAGGCCGACGAGCTTCCGTCGCACTTCCGGGTGTACGGCGACCCGGGAGGTCAGCCCGGCGATCTCCGGCCGGCGCAGACTCTCCCCCGGATCATGCCCGTCCAGCTCGACCTGAGCGCCGCCGTTCCGCAGCGTCAGGCCCAACGGCATGATCGCGACAGCGAGCGCCACGCCAGTGCGGTCGTCGGGATCGATCTCGCGCTGCGCGAGATAGAGCGCGGTGGCGCGATACATCGCACCGGTATCGATGTATGGCACGCCGAGTCGGGCCGCAAGCCGGCGCGCTGCGGTGCTCTTCCCGACTCCTGCCGGACCGTCGATCGCGACGATGACCGGTACGAGCGCGCCGGTCTGCGAGCTCACTGGGCGCGGGCAGCGCGGGGGCGACGTTCGCGCGACGGCGAGTCTCCCCGTCCGGCCTTGCGCTTCGCTGCCGGACTAGCCGGACGGGACGGACGCGCCGGAGCGTCCTCGCCGGGTGCGCCCTTCTTGACCCGCGGCTTGGCCGGCTTCGCGACGACTTTGTCCGTCGCCCGCCGGAGAATCATGAGCTCACGTTCCGAAAGCTCGCGGATCGCACCGACCGGGAGCTCGGTATCGCGCAGCGGACCGATGGCGACGCGCCGCAGCTTCTGCACCGGGTGACCGACGCGGAAGAACATCTCCCGCACCTGTCGCGTCCGTCCCTCGGAGAGCTCGACCGCGAACCAGGTATTTCCGCCCTCTTCTTCCCGGGTGCCGGTACTTTTCATCCACGTGATCCGGCAAGGCGCCGTGCGCCGGCCCTCGAGCACGATGCCGCGGCGCAGGCGATCGAGCTGAGCCTCGTCCGGCGTGCCTTTGACCTTGACCTCGTAGGTCTTGTGGCAGCCGTAGCGCGGATGCGAGATGCGCTGAGCGAACTCGCCGTCGTCGGTCATCAACAGCAGCCCTTCCGTCTGGTAGTCGAGACGGCCGACCGGAATGAGCGCCTTGCGCCAGTGCTGCGGAACGAGCTGCATCACCGTGGGCCGGCCAGCCTCGTCCTCGACGGCGGTCAGGTATCCGCGAGGCTTGTTGAGCAGGAGGTAGCGATGCGACGTCGCGCACTGAATCCGCTTGTCGTCGACTTTGATCGAATCGTTCGCCGGGTCGGCCTTGTCTCCGAGCACTGCGACGCGACCGTTGACGGTCACCCGTCCCTCCCGCATCAGGTCTTCGACTTTTCTGCGCGCTGCGACGCCGGCTCTCGCCAGGATCTTCTGTAATCTCTCGACGCTCAAGATTCCTCCGCCATCTCCGGCAGGCCCGATTCCACTTCGACTTCTGCTTCGATTTCTCTTTCCAACGCTGCATCGGAAACCGAATCGGTGGCGGGCTCGCCGGTCGACTCCCCACCGAACGTCTCCTCGAACTCCTCGAGCGGCGGCAGCTCGGCCAGCCCCTTGAGCCCGAAGTGCATCAGAAATTCGCGCGTCGTCGAATAGAGAAACGGACGTCCGACGACCTCTTTACGCCCCGAAATTCGCACCAGCCGCTTTTCCAGCAGATTTCTGACCACCGCCTGCGATTGCTTGCCGCGCATCTCCTGAACTTCGGGCACGGTCACCGGCTGGCGATAGGCGATGATCGCGAGCGTTTCGATGGCGGCCATCGAAAGCTTGTTGCCTCCGGCGGCGTCGAAGAATCGCTTGAGGTAGGGATGGTACTCCGGCGCCGTCACGATACGAAGTCCGCCCGCGACCTCTTCAATGAACAGCCCCCGCCCAGGCTCGGACTGATAACGCGCACGCAAGGCTGCCAGGGCGCCCTCGAACTCCTCCGGGGCGACGCCTTCGAAAAGTCCGCTCAGCCGCTCGACGGGGACGGGCTGAGCGGCCGCGAACAACACCGCCTCCAGGGCGCCTTCGAGCTCGGTTCGGCTGATCATTCGTCCACACTTTCCAGGTCTTCGGCAGCGAGATCGCGCGTCGTGCGGTAGAGGACGATCTCGCCGCTCTCCGTCTGATGAATCCGCACCAGGCGCAGGCGAGCCAGCTCGAGAACGGCGAGGAACGCCGAGATCGCCTCGCTCCGGCAGCTGCGCGAGCGCAAGTCGTGAATGAAGTCGAACGGTGTGCCGGCGCTGAGAACCGCCAGCAGGCGCTCGAACTGCCCGCGCACGGGAAACGTTTCCGCCGGCAGCAGTACCGGATCCGGATTTTCGCGATCGAAGCGGTCGAGAACGCCCCGGAAGGCGCTGAGCAGGTCGAACAGGGAAAGCTCGTCGAGCTCCAGCTCCTCGCCCTCGTCCTCCTCCCACGCGGGTTTGCGGCGGGCCCAGAGCCCGAGGCGCATGCGGTCGACTTCCGCCAGCGCCTGCGCCGCTTCCTTGATCCGGCGATACTCGAGCAGTCGCTGAACCAGCTCCTCGCGCGGATCTTCGTCGATGATCTCGCCGGCGATCGTCTTCGGCCGCGGAAGGAGGAGCTTCGATTTGATCTGGATGAGGAGCGCGGCTTCGTAGATGTACTCGCCGGCGATGTCCAGATCCATCTCTTCCATCAGGCGAAGGTATTCGTGAAACTGATCGCAGATCGTCGCCACCGGAATGTCGGTGATCTCGACTTCGTTCAGCTTGATCAGGTGCAGCAGCAGATCGAGCGGGCCGTCGAAAACCGGCAGGTGAATACGCCAGGCTTCAGGGAGAAGCTTGCTGACCGGCGGTGCCTGGCTCACTGCAGCTCCTGACGCAACAGGCGGTCGTAGTCGAGGCCGAGAGCCGAGCGCACCAGAGCCATCGTTTCCTGGGCACGCTCTCTTGCGCGCGCAGAGCCGTCGCGAAGAAGCGACAGGAGCGCTCCCCGTTCGCGCATCAGTTCCTGCCGTCGCAGCTGCATCGGCTCGAGCAGCGCGATGATCTGCTCGGCGAGAAGTTTCTTGTCGTCGACGCACCCGATCGTCGCAGCCCTGCACTCCGTCTCGACGCGCGCCTGCAGCTCCGGCGGGGACAGCAGGCGGTGAAATTCGAACAGGTTGCAGCTCTCCGGGTGCCCCGGATCGCTCTTCCGCACGCGTGTGGGATCCGTGAACATCGTCATGCATTTCTGCCGGACGATCGCCGGTGGATCCGAGAGATTGATCGCGTTGTCGTAGGACTTCGACATCTTTCTGCCGTCGAGACCGGGAACTTTGGGAGATCGGGTGAAGAGCGCCCGTGGCTCCGGAAAGAGCTCGCCGTAATGCGAATTGAAGCGCCGGGTGATCTCCCGGGACAGCTCGAGATGACTGGACTGATCCTCGCCGACCGGTACGAAACTGGCGCGATAGAGAATGATGTCGGCGGTCTGCAGCACCGGATAGCCGAGGAATCCGTAGGTATTCAACTCCCGCGTCTCGAGCTCGCGGATCTGGTCCTTGTACGTGGGAACTCTTTCAAGCCAGCCGAGCGGAGTGATCATCGACAGAATGAGATGCAGTTCCGCGTGTTCCGGCACCATCGACTGGACGAAAACTACGGAACGCTCCGGATCGACGCCGGCGGCGATCCAGTCCGCGAGCATCTCGACCGTATTGGCGGTGACGCGCGAGGGATCCGCGTAATCACTCGTCAGCGCATGCCAGTCAGCGGCGAAGAAGTAACAGAGATGCTGGTCCTGGAGCGCGACCCAGTTGTGCAGCGTGCCGAAGAGGTGCCCGAGGTGCAGCTTTCCGGTCGAGCGCATTCCCGACAGCACGATTTTCGAGTCCGGCACAGAAGCTCCTTCGGATTCCGGCGTCTCTTCGCCGGCGCCGCTTCGATCAGCTGTACGACCGGGGTCTGGAAGCGAGACGAGTGGGCCGGAGTATACCAGTAACAGATGCCGCGAAGCCCGTGCTCAGCGGCTCCGGGCTCGCGTCAGGACTGGGGCTGGAGCGAAACCGGAAGCGGCAGATCGAGAGCCGCCACCTGCGATTGGTCGAGGCGCAGAGCGCGACGCTCCACGGCGAGCGCCACGAGCTGGGCGAGCACCGCTGCGGCGCCAATGCCTGCATGGACCGCCGGCGCGACGCGACGCAGCAGAGCCGCACCGCCGAGCGCGAACGATGCTCCGAGGAGGAGAATCGCGAACGCGGCTGCGGTCACCGCCAACCTTCGCCAGCGAGCGACCTCCCGCTGCCCGGAGGCGTCCGGCATTCGGAGGTTGTCCGCAAGCAGGAGCTGCCGCCTTCCGCGAGCCGAAAATCCGAGAAAAGCGATCGCCCACAGGTGGGACAGAAGGCAACCGCTCGCGGCGCCGAGAGCGAGCGTCGTATGGCGCGCGACGTTCGTCGCGATGTCGCCGACTTCGAGGCCCTGAATCCAGACGAAGATGAGCGCGATCGATCCGAGGATCCCGATCGTCTGCATGATTCTGGCAAATCGATTCATCGCGCTCTCCGTTCGGCGAGGGCTCGTGTGATGAGAGACTCCCAGATCGCTGCCACTCGTTCCGGAAGATAGCGTTCTTCGAGCCGCTGTGCGCCTTGCACGCCGCGGCGGCGAGCCTCGTCCGGCATCTCGAGAACCTGCGAGAGGGCTGCTGCGAGAGCTGGCGGATCCTCCGGCGGGACGAGCCAGCCGGTATCAGGGTCCGAAACCACTTCGGGAATTCCGCTCACCCGGCTCGCGACCACCGGGGTTGCGGATCGCATGGCCTCCAGCACGACGAGCGGCATTCCTTCGTAGATGGAAGGTACGACGAGCGCGGCGCTTCGATCCAGAAGCCAACGGATCTCCGCTGGACTCCGCCGGCCGAGAAAGTCGACCTGCTCGCTCACGCCGAACTTCAGCACCGCTTTTTCGAGCGCCTCCCGATGCTCTCCCGCGCCGACGATGCGCAGCCTGGGCCTCTCTCCCCGTGCGCGCAGGAGCGCCAGCGCCTTCAGCAGCACTTCGACACCTTTGCGGATCCGCAGGCGGCCCACGAAGAGCAACGCCCTTTCCGCGGCGTCGATGCCACCGACGGGCGTTCGATCTTCGGCCTGCGATCCCGAAGCATTCGGGAGGACGAGCGGCGACCCGGCGCCATAGTCGCGCGCCAGTTCCTGCGCGGTGACGGCGCTCGGCGCAAGGACGAGATCGGCGGAGCGGATCGTGCGCCGCCCGAGCGCAATCTGCAGCGGCGCCTTGAAACGCCGGAATCGACGTTCGACGCGTCCGGGTTCTCCGAGCGTCTCGCCGGCGAAGCGCAGCGGCCGCACGGCGCGCCGCTCCTCGAGATAACTCACCTGCAGCAGTGCGACGACGAGAGGTCTTCCCGAGACCGTCGCCAGGCGCGCAGCGAGGAGGCCGCCGTCCGATTCATGCAGCTGAACGACGTCCGGCCGAAAGGCGGCGATCTTGCGCAAGGCTGGCCGGACAATCGCCAACGGAAAGAGAATCTTCGGACCGCTTGCACCTTCGCCGCCGCGCCCGAGGACCTCGACCTCGTGTCCGCGCTGGCGCAGTCCGGCCGCGAGTTGAATCACCTGCTCCCCCACTCCGGAAAGGTCGTGCGGAGGAAGCGTGTTGGCGATCAGAAGGATACGCATCGATCAGCCGCCCGCCAGGTGATCGCCGAGATGCGCAGCCCGGGTCGCGATGCGCTGGCGGAGTCGGGAGAACTCAGGCTCTCCGAGGCGCCCGACGACCTCCCGGGCATCCTGGCGTGCGCGCTCGATCCAGGCAAGGTGGGTTCCCAGGTTCGCGACGTGAAAACGCGGCAGCCCCGCCTGACGTGTACCCAGCAGGTCGCCCGGTCCGCGGATGGCGAGATCGGCCTCGGCGATCGCGAAGCCATCGCGGGTGGAGGCGAACACTTCGAGGCGTCTCGTACCCTCCTCGGAGAGGCGGCCGTGGATCGCAATACAACGGGACGCTCCGGTTCCACGACCGACACGGCCTCGCAGCTGATGCAACTGGGCGAGGCCGAAACGTTCGGCGCTCTCGATGATCATCCAGGTCGCGTTCGGCACGTCGACGCCGACCTCGATGACCGTGGTCGCGATGAGAACCTTCACTTTTCCGGCAGCGAAATCGAGCATGATGCGCTCGCGTTCAACCGCCGGCACCCGTCCGTGCAGAACGGCGCTCGGAAATTCGGCCAGGTAGGTGCGAACTTTGTCGCCGAGATCGCCGAGAGACGCGGCGTCGATCTCGGCACTTTCCTCGATCAGCGGAAAAACAACGTAGGCCTGGGCGCCGCTCGCAAGCTCGGCGCGCAGACGCCGGTACACCTCCCGGCGATCGGCTCCCGTGACGACTTCCGTCGTCAGAGAGCCGCGGCCGGGAGGCATTTCGTCGATCTGGGAGACGTCGAGATCGCCGTAGAGCGTCAGAGTGAGCGTGCGCGGGATCGGGGTGGCCGTCATGACCAGAATGTCGGGTTGATCGCCCTTCGACTGCAGATTCTTGCGCTGCTCCACCCCGAAGCGATGCTGCTCGTCGATGATCGCGAGACCCAGGCGATCGAACCGGATCGCGCGCTGGATGAGGGCATGCGTTCCGACCGCGATGCTCACGGAACCGTCGGCGACCGCCCGTCGCACGGCCGCCGTGGTGCCGGTCGCGCTGACGAGCTCGATGCGGCAGCGGTCGCCGAGCAGGCGGCGGAGGCTGGCGAAATGCTGCTCGGCGAGAAGCTCGGTCGGCGCCATGAACGCCGCCTGAAGGCCGCTTTCGGCTGCAAGCAGCAGGCAGATCGCGGCAACGATCGTTTTGCCGCTGCCGACGTCGCCCTGCAGCAGGCGCAACATCGGCCGGGTGCTCCGAAGGTCCTCGACGATCTCCTTCAGCACCCGCTTCTGCGCACCGGTGAGCGCGAAGGGCAGTATGGCGCGCGCCGCCGCGCGGGCGCGGTCGTCGATGCGATAGGCGTGGCGCTTTTCGAGCGCGGATTCCATGGCCCGCCTCTGCGCCAGCAGAAGCTGGAAATCGAGCAGCTCTCCATAAACGATGCGATGGTGAGCGCCGCTGTCCGAGAGATTCAGCGCCTCAACATCGGCGTCCTGCGCCGGGCGATGCAGCCGGCGCAACGCCTCTGGCAGTTCGGGCAGCGCGTATCGCCGCAACAGCATCGGCGGCAAAAACTCACTGGCTTCGGGTGTCTCGAGGACGGCCAGTGCCTGATCCATCAGGCGGCCTAAATTCGCCGGCGAAACTCCGGCGACCCGCGGATAGATCGCGACGACCCGGCCCGCCTGTTCGGGACCGGCCGCGACTTCGCAGGTGGGATTGGTCATCTCCCAGAGTCCCCAGTCGGCACCCCGTGCCTGCCCGTGCAGGAGCCACGTACCGCCGGCCTGCAGGCGTTCGGCGAGATAGGGCTGATTGAACCAGGAAACGGGCAATGAACCCGTTTCGTCGACCAGCCGGGCGCGCACGATGACGAGACCCCGCCGCCGTGTCCGGATCGCTCGCACCTCTTCGATCCTGCCGGAGACCGTCCAGGCGCCGGGAGCGTTGATTGCGGCGACGCGCACGACCTGACGTCGATCCTCGTAGCGGAACGGCAAGGTGAACAACAGGTCCTCGACCGTCGAAAGACCTGCAGCTGCCAGACGTTCTGCCCGGGCCGGCCCGACGCCTTTCAGAAAGCGCAGAGAGGTGTCCAGGCGAAGCGGGGCGGAGGGATGGACGGCGAGCGCTATCGCTGAGCCTCGAGGGCGGTGGAGGTCGCTGAACGTGCGATCGGCGACGACTATTCGGCGCGGAACTTCAGATTGACGAGGCCGCAGCGGACCTCGTCGCCGTACTTGATCTCGGCGGGAACTCCGGTCTCGATCCGCGTGCCGTTGACGAAAGTTCCGTTCATCGTTCCGATCTCCTCCGAAACGAAGAATTTTCCGCCGCGGCGGTAGATCTTCGCGTGGCGGCGACTGATCGAGCGCTGGGTATCCGCCGGCGTCAGGTCGATGTCGGGGTCGATGCCGGTGACGGGATCCCGCCGCCCGATCATCGTTTCGGATCCTCGCGCCAACAGGAATTCCATGCCGGACTTGTCATGCACGAGGCATTGAGGGCCGCGGCCGAGGGCGCTCTCCGGGGAATTGTCGACCGGTGCCGCGATCGGCTCGTCGAACGGCGCAGGAGCCGAACCCGAGGCCTCACGCAGCAGCCGATCCGTTTCGCGCAGACGGCGCGAGAGCTTGCGCATCATGCGGACGGCGATTTCCGGATTCGTTCGCAACATCTGATCGAACGTCGCGCCGTTGATGAGCAGCAGCTTGACGTCTCCGATAGCGTGCGCCGCTGCGGTCCGCGGAAGATCCTCCAGAATCGACATCTCGCCGAAGAAATCGCCCTTCTCGAGCACCGCGAGCTGCCGTTGCTCGTTCACCATCTGCTTCAGAATCTCGACCTTGCCTTCGTGGATGATGTACATCTCTGTGCCGAGATCGCCTTCACGAAAGATGAACTCCCCCGCCTTGAACTCGGCGGTGTAGCTCGGCAGGCTCGGTTTCTTGCTGGTGGTCTTGAAAACCGGTTTGCTGGTGGCCATGGGCTGGAGTTGGCTTCGTCCCGGAGCCGGGGGTCAGCCGGGCTCGATCTGGAGGCATTCGCGCTGGATGTCGATCCGCGCCGGGCAACCCAGCGGCAGCGTGAGATTCGGCGTCGTGTGCCCCGCAGCCAGGCCGAAACCGACCGTGACGCCGTGGACGCGCTCGCGGACCAACTCGGCAGCTTCGTCGTCGAGAGCGGGAAACATGGAGGCTCCGAGAACCATGGCGCGAACCTTCGTCAGACTACCGGACAGGTCCAACTGGGTCAACATGCGGTCGATCCGGTAGAGCGGCTCGTGGATCTCTTCGAGAAAGAGCAGAGCCCCGTCGGTGACGGCGGAATCGGCGGAGTCGGCCATCGCGAAAGGCGTCCCCACGACGCTGGCGAGCAGACTGAGGCAGCCGCCCGTCAACCTCCCCGCCGGCTCGCTGGGACTGCCTTCGCCGAGCACTCGCGTCAGCGGAAGCTCGGCGGCGACGTCCCCCTCGAGACAGCGCAGGAAGCTCGCGCTCTCGGCGGGCGAAAGGCCGCGCGCGAACTCGACGGCGACCATCGGCCCATGAAACGCGATCCAGCCCAATCTCCGGACGATCTCCAGGAGAAACGGTGTGAGGTCCGAGTAGCCGACGTAGGCTCGGGGGGTGGCCGCAAGGCGCTTCCAGTCGAGGAGCGGCAGCGCCCGCAGCACGCCGTGGCCACCGCGGGCGAAGACGATCGCCCGGACCGTTGGATCGTCCGCCAGCTGGTGGAAAGCCCCGACCCGCTCGACGTCGCCGCCGGCGAAGAGCGTCGACCGGGAACCGAGATTGCTGGCGAGAACGGGTTCGAATCCGAGGCGCGACAACTCCGCCACGCCGGCCGCGAGCCGCAGTGGATCGACAGCGCCGGAAAGCGCGGCAATCCCGACGCGATCTCCCGGACGAACGGCTGGCGGCAGGACGAGGGGCATGGGAAAAGGGGTCGAAGAGCCCGATAAGCCGAGTTCTGTGTCCGTTGCTCCCGAGGGCGCGCCGGTCACGGTCATTCCTCTGGGACCCGCGTTGCCGTGGGCCTCGAGCGACCTACCCGGGGAAGTCGTTCCGGCGAACCGGAACGGGCGGGACAGGTAGCCCGCGCGACCATCCCCCTATTTGGTCTTGCTCCGCATGGGGTTTGCCGTGCCCCGGACCGTCACCGGCCGGGCGGTGCGCTCTTACCGCACCGTTTCACCCTTACCTGACCGATGAAGGCCAGGCGGTCTGTTTTCTGTTGCACTTTCCGTCGCATCACTGCGCCTCGCCGTTGGCGAGCATGCCACCTGTTGGAGCTCGGACTTTCCTCTCCACGAAAAACGTGGAGCGACCGCGCCGGGCTCTTCGACCGTCGCGACGATAACACCTAACCGTCGCGACGCCGGAAGATGCGGCTGAACAGGCCGCCGTCTTCGTCCGTCCGTGAGGAGCGCGAGGCAAGTCCCTTCACTTTGGCGGTCGCCTGCACGTGATTCGGATTTTCGCGTGCCGCCGCCGTGTACTGCGCTCGCGCGCGCTCGATCTCGCCCTGGGCCTCGTAGATCTCGCCCAACTGGTAACGAACGTCGGCGTTGTGCGGTTCGAGCTCGAGGGCTGCGCGGCAGGAGTCGACCGCGCGCGCGCTCCACATCGGATTCTTGACCTGCACCCGCGCCAGCGCAAGCAGATATTCGGATCGTTTGTCGAGACCGACGGCGAGTTCCAGGAGCGCGACTGCGAAGTGAAAGTCGCCGCGCGAAGCGAGCGCTGAGGCCTGCTCGAAGTACTGACGAGCCAGGACTTTCGCCTCGACCTCGCGCTTTTCGCCGGTGACCCGGGACGCGGCGAGCTCGATCGCCTGGGCCTCGTTGTAGCTTCGCCGGCGCTCGGGATCCGCGAGGACGAGATAGCCCAGCGTCGCGCTCTCGAAAAGCAGAGCCAGCATCGGCCGCAGGCCGGTGAGGTTGTACTTCGCTTCGTTGGCCGGATGGACCTGCCGCGCGAGCGATTCGTATTTCGACTGGACGGTCTCGATCGAAGACGTCGGCTCGACATCGAGGAGCTCATAGTGATTCATGGCTCCGAGGCGCGCGAGGAGCTCGGAGATCCGCGCCCGGAACTCCTCGACCGAAAGCCGGAGAGGTTCTTCCGCAAGGTCCCGTTCGAAGCGATCGGAAAGACGCTGAACCAGCGTCGCATCGAGCGACGCCGAGGTTTCGGCCTCACGATCGTTCCGTTCGACGATGCGGATCTGTCGCGCCGCAAGGAGCTGGGCCAGCCGCTGAACGGTCGCGTCGCGGTCCATCGGGCTTTCGGCGACGACGCTCGCAATCGTCATCGGCTGACGCAGCCGCTCCAGCAGAAAATGCTCCTCCGGTCCGAGTCCGAGCAGGTCCTGCGGCGTATCGTCGGCCGCTTCGCCGGTCACCGCGATGAGGTGCACCTGCGGTCCGCCGAGCTTCGCCTCGAGAACTTCGGTGGCCGCACCGACCGTCGCGCCGACCATGAGCAGCCGGCGCGTCGGCAACGGGCCGACGAGCTCGACGCCGAGATTGCCGGGATCTTCGACGAAACGAAACTGCCCCCGCCGCCACTCGCCGATGACGTTGGCCATCCTCTGCACGAGATCGAGGCAACGCACGCGGGAGGCCGCGACGCCGGCGCTGTTCGACTTGTCGGTGAGCGCCTTGACGAGATCGCCGAGCTGGCGGGCGAGCGGATGTGTCGCCGCAAGATAGAGACTGCCGTTACGGAGGAAGAGGCGTCGCTTCTGTTCTCCGCCGTCGACTTCGAGGACTCCACTCGCGCCGCGGAAGTGCAGCTCCTGGAGAACATCCACAATTGACCGCTCGCCGAGATCCCCCGCCAGTTCCTTCGCTGGGCGCATCGGAAGATTCTAATTCATCTCGGCGTCGTCGCTGTGCAACTGACGATGCACCGACGCCCCGACCCGGTCTCCGAGCAGTTCCCTGAGCTCTTCGACCGGCGCCGCGCGCAGCACTTCCCACGTTCCATAGCGCTGGGCCAGGAGCTTGCGCCGCGCTGGCCCGACTCCGGGAATCTCCTCGATGCGGCTCCGCAACGCGCCGGTCGATCGCCGCTTCCGGTGCCGGCTGACCGCAAAGCGATGCGCCTCGTCGCGCAGCATCTGCAGCAGGCGCAGACCGTCGTCGCGACGCGGCAACTTGAGGGGCTCCGGAGCCCCCGGCAGGTAGAGCTCCTCCTCCCGCTTCGCCAGAGCGACCAGGGGAAGGTGCTCGAGCTCGAGGCCCGCGAGAGCCGCGGCCGCGGCGCCCAGCTGGCCTCGTCCCCCATCGATGAGCACCAGGTCGGGCATCACTCCGGACTCTTCCTTGAGCCGGCGGTAGCGTCGCTCAACGGCCTCGCCCATGGCTCGAAAGTCGTCCTGGCCCACGAAGGTGCGGATGTTGAAGCTGCGATATTCGCCTTTGCGAATCCGCCCGTCGCGCCAGACGACCATCGAGGCGACGACCGCGGTGCCCTGAATGTTGGAGATGTCGAACCCTTCGATCCAGCGCGGCGACGATGCCAGCCCGAGGTGGCGCGCGAGAGCGCGGGGAGCGGCGTCGCGGGCCGGGTCGAGCCGGAACCGCCGGCGAAATGCGAACTCTGCATCCTTGGCCGCAATCCGCAATCGCTCGGCTTTCGGCCCACGCTCCGGATGGCGCAGATAGACCCGGCTTCCCTTGCGCTCCGACATCCACTCGGCAAGCGCCTCTTCGCCGTCGACTTCGAAGGGGAGATGGAGCTCCTCCGGTAGAAACGTCGTCTGATCGTAGAGCTGGGGCAGAAGCTCCGAAAGCAGCTGCGGCGGACTCGCGGCGTTTTCGCCCTCCCAGAAGATCTCGCGGCGATCGAGGACCTGACCGGAGCGCATCACGAGAATCGAGACAGCCGCCTGGGTGCCGTGAACGGCGACGCCGAAGAGATCGATGTCCTCCTCGTGCACCGAGGACAGGGGCGAGCGCACGGATTGACGCTCGATCTCCTGCAGCAGATCGCGCAGCCGGGCTGCCCGTTCGAACTCGAGACTCTCGGCCGCGGTTTCCATCTGCGATCGCAGGCTGCGGCAGAGTGGCGCGGTCTTCCCGGCGAGGAAAAGGCGCGCGCCCTCCACGGCCTCCGCGTACTCCGCCGCTGTCGTAAGCCCTGCGACACACGGTCCGAGACAGCGCTTCATGTCGTGGTAGAGGCATGGGCGCGGCAGACTGCCATCGATCTCGATCTGGCAGATGCGCACTCCGAAGAGCTTCTGCACGAGCTTCACCGCCCGGCGCGCCATCCCTCCCGGCAGGTACGGGCCGAAATATTCAGCGCCGTCCTGACGGATGCGCCGCGTGAAGACAAGCCGCGGCCAGGGCTCGCGTGTCAGCTTCAGGTAGGGGTAGGTCTTGTCGTCGCGAAGGAGGACGTTGTAGCGCGGCTTGTGACGTTTGATCCAGTTGTTCTCGAGCATCAGCGCCGCCGCCTCGGTGGCGGTCGCGACACTCTCCACCGTCGTTGCGAGATCGACCATCGCCGCGAGCCGCGGTTCGAGGTCGCGCGCCATGTAGCTCGGGACGCGCTTGCGCAGCGACTTCGCCTTGCCGACGTAGAGCGGGATGCCGCCAGCGTCGCGGAAGATGTAGATCCCCGGCGAATCCGGGAGCTCCTCGATCTGTCGCCGCAGATCCTCGAGCATCAGCCGGCGTAGATCTGCAGCTCGCGCAGCTCCTTCAGCCGGTCGCGAAGCAGCGCCGCTTCTTCGAACTCGAGACGCTTCGCTGCTGCCTTCATTTCCTTCTCCAGCCGGGCGATGCGCTGGGTGAGCGGCACCTCGGCGCTGTCGGCGACCTCGAGAAGGCGCGGGCTCAGGCCGGCCGAGTAGTCGAGGTTGCTCATCGCGACGAGCGGGCTGTGAATGTCCTTGAGGATGGTCTTCGGCTCGATGCCGTGCTCCCGGTTGTAAGTCTCCTGACGCACGCGCCGGCGCTGCGTCTCGGCCACCGTGCGGGCGATGGATTTGGTTTCGACATCGGCGTACAGCACCACTTTGCCGTTGAGATTCCGCGCCGCGCGACCGGCGGTCTGGATGAGCGCGGTTTCGCTGCGCAGGAACCCCTCCTTGTCCGCGTCGAGGATCGCGACCAGCGAGACCTCAGGCAGGTCGAGCCCTTCGCGCAGCAGGTTGATTCCGATCAGTACGTCGAACTCGCCGCGGCGGAGAGAGGTGATGATCGCGGAGCGTTCCAGCGTTTCCACGTCGCTGTGAAGGTAACGGACGCGCACGCCGCACTCCATCAGAAACTGGGTCAGCTCCTCCGACATCCGTTTCGTCAGAGTGGTCACGAGCACGCGCTCGCCGCGCGCGGTGACTTCCCGAATGCGCACGAGGAGGTCGTCCACCTGACCGCGGGCGGGCCGGATCTCGAGCTCCGGATCGAGCAGACCCGTGGGTCGGATCAGCTGCTCGGCCACGACGCCGCCGACCCGCGCAAGCTCCCAGGGCGCCGGCGTAGCGGAAACGTAGATCCGCTGTCCGATGCGCGCGTCGAACTCCTCGAACGTCAGTGGCCGGTTGTCGAGAGCCGAGGGGAGGCGGAAACCGAAATCGACCAGGGTCTGCTTCCGGGAACGATCGCCGTGGTACATCCCGCGCACCTGCGGGATCGTCTGATGGCTCTCGTCGGCGATCAGCAGGAAGTCGTCAGGAAAGTAGTCGAGGAGCGTTGGCGGAGGTTCTCCGGGCTTGCGCCCGGAAAGGTGGCGCGAGTAGTTCTCGATGCCGTGGCAGTACCCGGTCTCCTTCAGCATCTCGAGGTCGAAGCGGGTTCGCTGCTCGAGGCGCTGGCGCTCGAGAAGCTTGCCTTCGGCCTCGAGCTCGTCGAGACGCTCGCGCAGCTCCATCTGGATCGTGCCGATCGCGCGCTCGAGGTTCTCCTTCGGCGTGACGTAGTGCGTGCGCGGAAATACCGCTACCTTGTCGAGCGCTTCGATGGCCTCGCCGCGCAGGGGGTCGAAGCGCGTCACGCGTTCGATCTCGTCGCCGAAATATTCCACCCGGATCGCGTTGTCCTCGTAAGCCGGCAGAACCTCGAGAACGTCACCGCGGACGCGGAAACTGCCGTGAAACAGGTCCAGCGAAGTCCGCTGGTACTGCATCGCGACCAGGCGGGCGATGGCGCGGTCCATCCCGCTCTGATCTCCGACCTCGAAGAACTGCAGCATTCCGAAGAAGGACTCCGGCGAGCCGAGACCATAGATGCAGGAAACCGAAGCCACGAGCAGGACATCCCGGCGTTCGAACAGGGCTTTCGTCGCGCGCAGGCGAAGCCGGTCGATCTCCTCGTTGATGTTGGTTTCCTTCTCGATGTAGGTGTCCGACTGCGGCACGTACGCTTCGGGCTGGTAGTAGTCGTAGTAGGAGACGAAATACTCGACCGCGTTGTGCGGGAAGAAACTGCGGAACTCCTGGAAAAGCTGGGCAGCAAGCGTCTTGTTGTGTGACAGCACGAGCGTCGGACGGTTGACCCGCTCGACCACCTTTGCGATCGAGAAAGTCTTGCCGGAGCCGGTGACTCCGAGCAGAACCTGCTCCTTCTCGCCGCGTTCGAGGCCCGAAGCCAGTTGATCGATGGCCGCCGGCTGGTCACCCTGCGGAGTGAAGGGAGAGACGAGCTCGAATCGATTCAAGGCGCGGGCGGCCTCGCGGAGTCGTCCGCTGGCGCGTCAGGTCGGTCGGCGGGCGGATCCGGCGCCACTGCCGCTCCGGTATCGGATTCGACGGGTGGACTGGCCGCGGGCTCTTGGCCGAGCTGGTTGAATTTCTCGAGCGCGTCGATCAAACCACCCAGCTCCTCCATGGTCAGTTTGCGGGAGCCGGCCGTCGAAGCGGCCGCAGCGAGGCGCTTCTGCAGATCCTGCAAAGACGCCGGATCGATCGCGCCCGAGCGGATTCTCACCAGCGCGGTATCGAATCCCTGCTCGAGCCGCTGACGCTCGACATCGCTCGCTTCCTCCGGCAGATGCGCAACGACCTGCGCCCGCAGCTGATTCATCGCATAGGCCAGAACGTCCTTCGCCTTGACGAGAAAGATGACCACGCCGATGCCCAGCAACAACGCGACGAGCCCGCAGCCCACCAGAAGCGGCTTCTGGCAACCGCTTCCGGTTCGCGTGCTTTCGGGCGCGAACGGTTTCGCAGGCGGCTGGATTGGTGCACTCGGACCATCGTTCATGGATCGCTCCTCCGTCGGACGCAAGACTATAATGTCGGTCGTGCCCTCTTCGTCGGTTCCGCCTGACGAACCCTCTCGCGCGACACCGTCTCTTCCTCCGCCTGTCAGCTCACCGGGCGCCGCGACGACACCACTGTCGCCGAACCCCTCGATCTCCCGCCGGCCTCCGGTGACGGTGCGATCTTCGCGCCGGCGGCGCTGGGCGCTGCAGTTCGTCGGCACGCTCCTCGTGGGAGCGCTCGCCGGAATCGCCGTCGCGGCCGCCATCCATGTTCCCCGGGTCGAAGCCATCGCGAACTTCAGCCCCAAACTCGTCACCCAGATCTACGATCGGGAGAGCACGACCGCTTTTGCGTCCTACGCCCGCGAGCGCCGCCTGATGCTCGACCAGGCGGAGGTCCCGGTCCTGCTTCGCGATGCGCTTCTCGCCGCGGAAGACGGCAACTTCTTTCGCCACGGTGGCATCGATGCGCTGGGCATCATTCGATCCGTGCTGGTCAATCTTCGCCGCGGCCGGCATGCCCAGGGAGCGTCGACGATCACCATGCAGCTCGCCCGCAAGCTCTTCCTCACCGACGAAAAGAGCTGGCGCCGCAAGATTTCAGAGGCGTTTCTCGCCGTGCAGCTCGAGAAGCAACTCTCCAAACAGCAGATTCTCGCGATGTATTTCAATGTCGTCTTTCTCGGCCACGGCAACTACGGAATGGAAAGTGCGGCGCGCTCCTACTTCGGCCACGGCGTTGCCGATCTCACGCTTCCGGAAGCCGCGACGCTCGCCGGGATCGTGCAGCGTCCGAGTCAGTTCAGCCCCTATCGACATCCCGATCAGGTCGTCGCCCGGCGTAACTACGTCCTCGGACGGATGCTCACCGAGGGATTCATTTCCGAGACCGACGCGCGCAAGGCGATCGCGAGTCCGCTCGAGGTGGCGCATCACCCGCGCCAGGCCGAGCTCGGACCTTTTTTTGCCGAGGACGTACGGCAGCATCTCGAGAAGACGTTCGGCGTCGATCGTCTCTACCACGACGGCTTGCAGGTCCAGACGACACTCGACGTGCGGATCCAGGCGGCGGCCGAAACGGCGCTGCACGCCGGCCTCCTCCGCCTCGATCATCGCCGCGGCTATCGCGGGCCCATTCTGCGCAACCAGAAGCTGGATCTCGAAGGCGACGCCATCGAGACGCTCGCCGGGCGCAATCCTGTTCCGGAAACCTGGGTGCCTGGCCTGATTCTCGAAACGGGTCTGAACGAAGCACGGGTGAGAACGCCGGAGGGCAACATCACCGTCACCCGCCCGGGTATCGCCTGGACCGGGCGCAGGGCTCCCGCCGAGGTTCTCCGAGCCGGCGACGTCGCCTGGTTCCGCCAGCACCTCGACGACAAGAAACCCGAGGCGTCCTACTGGGGACTCGAACAGGAGCCCGAAGTCGAAGGCGCGGCGATTGTTCTCGAATCGGCGACCGGCGCCGTGCGCGCGATGGTCGGCGGATGGGACTTCCATCGCAACAAGTTCAACCGTGCCGACCAGGCAAAGCGCCAGGTGGGCTCGGCGTTCAAACCGTTCGTCTTCGGGGCAGCACTCGAGAACGGTTTTACGCCGGCCGATACTCTCTTCGACGCTCCGACGCTTTTTCTCGGCGCCGATGGGCTCGCGAGCTACAGCCCGCGCAACTACTATCGCCGCTACTACGGTCTACTGACCCTGCGCCGCGCGCTCGAGCTGTCGGTGAACGTCACGTCGGTCAAGTTGATGGACATGATCGGCGCGAATCGCGCGATCGATTTCGCCCGCCGTTGCGGCATCACGGATCCACTGCCGCCCTATCCCAGCCTGGCGCTCGGCTCGGCGGATCTCGAGCCCATGGAGCTCGCCGCTGCTTACGCCGCCTTCGCCAATCTCGGAGTGCTGGTGAAGCCCTACCTCGTCGAGAGAGTGCTCTCGTCGAGCGGTGCGGTTCTGGAGCAACATTCTCCGGAAGCGACGAAGGCCCTCGAACCGGCCACGGCCTTCGTGCTGACGTCGATGCTCGAAGGCGTCGTCGACCGAGGCACGGGGGCGAAGATTTCGGACCTGCCACTCGATATCGCGGGCAAGACCGGAACCACCAACGACTACACCGACGCCTGGTTCGTCGGGTTCACGCCGCGCATGACGATGCTCGTCTGGGTCGGCTACGATCAGAAGCGATCGCTGGGAAAGAAGATGACGGGAGCCGAGGCTGCGCTGCCGATCTGGCGGGAGCTCGCCGAAAGCGGATTGCGGGACGGCTGGCTCCGCGAGGGCGAACGGTTCCCGGTGCCCCCGGGAGTCGAGTTCCGCAGCGTCGAATATCTCACCGGTCTGGCAGCGACGCCGGCTGCGACGCGCACCATCCAGGAGGCCTTTCTCGCCGGGTCGGCGCCCGATCGCCCCTACGAGGCGCGATGGGCGAGAATCCTCGAGCTGCCGTGGGCACAGCAGCGTCCCTTCTATTCGGCCAAGGACCGCGAACGCATGCCCGACGGATTGACTGCGGACAGCTTCCCCACCGAAACGACGGACGAGGACGGCGAAGCGAACTGACGCGAAACCTCGGCGGAGGGATGGATCGCTGCGGGGCAGAGCCCCTCGCCGGGCGGAAATCAGACGGGCTTGTTGGCGACCAGCGCGTAGTCCTGGCAGCCGAAAAGCAGATCGTCCATTCGGTCGCGCAGCGAGTTGATCTCGAAGGCAAGTGTTCGCTGATCCGGAGCGACGCTGTCGACGCGAATCTCAGGCAGCCGCTCGGCTTCCGGAAAGGGCCGCAGATCGATGCGTTCGACAGGCTCGAATCCTGCGAGCTCGAGGCTGAGCTTCAAGCTCTCGGGGTGTACCGGACGACGGTGCGTCGGATCGAGCCAGAAATTGCGCGCCGCAACCACCAGCGACAACGGATTCGGCGTTTCGAGGATCAGCACGCCACCGGGCCGCAGCGCCCGCCAGGCGAGCCGGGTCAGCCGATCGAGGATCTCCGGCGGCAGATGCTCGATGACGTGAAACGAGACGATGCCACCGAATTTCCGCTCCGGGACGGCGGCGAGATATTCCAGCAGGTCGCCGACCTCGGCCTTCAGACCCTTGCGCCGGCACTCCGCGACCATGGAGGCCGAGAGGTCGACTCCGCGCGCGGGGATGTCACGCGCCTTGAGAACCGCCAGAGCTTCGCCGCGGCCGCAGCCAAGGTCCAGAACCTCGCCCCGGCCCTCGAGCTCCGGCAGGAATCGGGAAATACGTTCCGCGATCTCCTCTTCGGTTCCGCGAAATCGCCGCTCGAGCTCGAGGTAGACATGCTCTTCCTGGGTCTTGACGACCGCAGGGAGCCCTTCCTTTTCGGCGAGAGCCAGAGCGGCGCCCAGGCGGCCCCAGATCGTTCGGGTTTCCCGACGCAGGAAATCCAGCTTCTGATCGACGCGCGCGAACAGCGCGTCGTTGTGCTGCATGACCTCGTTCAGCCCTTCGCGATACACCGCGTCGAGGTGGTTGATGCGATGCTCATGAACCTCCGTGACCTGCTTCCGGAGGTCCTCGCCGCGCTGCAGATATTCGAGGAGTACGAGGTTGAAGACCCGCTGCCGGTCCCAGAGATCCCTCTGCGGACCGTGGACGAAAGGCCGGATCAGCCGCTTCCAGAGCACCACTATGTGCCCCAGAACACCACGATGGCTGCGGATCGGAAACGTACGGTCTCCGCTCCACAGCCATCGCCAGTCTTCGATACTTCGGGTGGGCTCGCCGAGAAACCGATCGATCGACGGCGGGGAGTCGTCCGCGCCCGGTTCGACTCCGCGATGCGCCCCCCCCGCCTTCACGGACTCAGTCTTCGGCGACGACGGTTACAGAGAGCTCCGCGACGACGTCGGCATGCAGGTCGACACGCACCTTGTGCTCGCCGACCGTCTTGATTCCGCCGGCAAGGTCGATCTGGCGGCGATCGACTTCGATGCCCTTCTCGGCGAGCGCAGCGACGATGTCGGAGACCGAAACCGAACCGTACAGGGCGCCCGTCTCCTGGGCGCGCTTGCGCAGTTCGAGCTTGACGGCAGAGATTCTTGCCCCTTCGGCCGCGGCGATCCCGAGGGCTTCGTCGTGCCGGGCATCGATCTTCTTCTTCTCGTGTTCGAAGCGCTTGATGTTGCCCGGCGACGCCAAGAGGGCGAGGCCCTGCGGCAGCAGGAAGTTGCGCGCGAATCCCGGCTTCACCTCGACGACCTGCCCGCGCCGGCCGCGGTGACGCAAATCGCTCATCAGGATGACTTTCATCTCCGGCTCCTAGTCGGTCGTGTAGGGAATCAGCGCCAGGTGACGAGCACGCTTGATGGCCGCCTGCACCATTCGCTGGTGCCGGGCGCTGTTGCCGGAGATCCGCCGAGGCAGGATCTTGGCGCGCTCGAGAATGTACTGCTGGAGAAGCTTCACGTCCTTGTAGTCGATGTACTCGATGTGCTCGACCGTGAAGCGGCAAACCTTCTTGCGCCGGAAGAACGTCTTCTTCTTCGCCGCCGGCTTTCCTTTGCCCGGTCCCTTTTTCCCGCCGCGTCCGCCTGATTTGAACGGTTGCATCGTCAGGCCTCCTCTCCGCCGGTTTCGGCGGCTGCAGCGGCATCAGAAGCTTCGGGGGCTTCCGTTGCGGGAATCGGATCGCTCGGGGGATTCGGAGACGTCGGAGCGGCCGGAGATGTCGAAGCGGTCGACGGGCTCGCTGGAAGCGGCGCGTCACCGGCGGACGCAGCGCTCGCCGCGACAGCCGCCGGATCGACATCGTAGTAACCGCCGGTTCGCGGCGGCGCCTCGCCCGGCTTGGCACGACCGGCTGCGCGCTTGAGATCCTCGTCGGTGCGGATCGTGAGGTAGCGCAGGATCTTCTCGTTCTGGTTGAGGCGCATCTCGACCTCCCGCAGCAGGCCCGCCTTCGCGGGCTCGATCTGCAGGAAAAGGAAGAGGTAGCGTCCTTCGGTCAGTTTGTGGATCGGATAGGCGAGCTTGCGCCGCCCCCAGCTTTCTTCGCGGAGGATTTCGCCGCCGCGGCTGGTGATGAGCTGCTTGTACTCGGAGGAGAGCGCCGTGATGTCGTCGTCCGAAAGCCTCGGATCGGCGACCAGCGCCAGTTCGTACGTTCTCACTTTAGCCCTCCCTATGGCCAAGAAGGTCCCGCGACTTGCACGGAACAGGAAGGAGCGGCGACTCGGACCATCCTCGTCGCCGGCGGGCGAAGCTCGCTCCCGCTGGGTCGATGATTCTATGCGTTGCCGGCCTCGATCGGCAAGTCGGACGAACTTGGAGCTGTCGAGTTCGCTGCATTCATCGCCGCATCCATGCCGCGGTCGAGCCAGACGCCGACGGCCCGCGCCGCGCGGCCGATCATCTCTTCGAGCGGCGCCAGTTCCTCGGCGAGGAACGGCGCCAGAACGTACTCCGCCAGTCCGGCTTCGCCCATCGCCGGCGGCGGCGCTCCGACGCCGAGCCGTAGGCGCGGGATGGCCTCGGTCTGCAGAGACTCGATGACCGATTCGAGACCGCGATGGCCGGCAGCGCTGCCGCCGCTGCGCAGTCGAATCTTGCCGAGAGGAAGATGGATGTCGTCGAAGATCACCAGCACGGACTCCGGGGAGAGTCCATGGCGCTCGCAGAAACAGCGCACGGCATTACCGCTCCGGTTCATATAGGTCTGCGGCTGACAGGCCACCCAATCGTCCTGGGCGATGAAGCGTGAGCCACAGGCCTCGCGAATGGCCGACCTGCCGACTTCCGAGTGAGCTGAGCCAGCCGAGCCCGCGGAGCGAAAGCGCTCCGCGACGAAGCGCTCGACGACGCGGAATCCGACGTTGTGCCGCGTCGCCAGATAGGCGTCTCCCGGATTGCCGAGACCGACGATCAGGCGACGCGTTCCGGAGAGGTCTATTTCTCCTTCTCCTTCTCTTTTTCGTCGTCCTTCTTGCCCTTGGCGATGACCTCGGGCTCCGCGGCGCCTTCCGCAGCGACAGCGCCAGCGGCCGGAGCCTCGACTTCAAGCTTGGCGTGGGCGACGGACAGCACGACGCGATCCGCATCTTCGACCATCGTCACGCCTTCCGGCAGGGCGAGATCCTTCACTTCGAGATGCTGCCCGATCCGAAGCTCGGTGACGTCGACCCGAAGTTCCTTCGGAATCGAGGTCGGAAGGCACTCGACCTCGACCTCACGCGTCACGAAATCGAGCAGACCGCCCTCCGTACGAACGCCGTAAGCGACGCCGTCGAGGCTGATATGGACCCGAACACGGATGCGCTTCGACATGTCGATCCGCATGAAGTCGACGTGCTGCACCTGACGGGTGAGCGGATCGACCTGCATGTCGCGGATCATCGCGTGGCGGCTCTGACCGGTATCGCCGAGCTTGAGAAGAAAAATCCGGTTCTCGCTGCCGCCCGACTTGAACAGATCGATCAGCGTCTTGCGCTGCACGCGGATCGAGATCGGTTCCTTTCCGCCGCCGTAGACCACGGCGGGAATCATCGCGTCGCGACGCAGCCGCCGGTTGGCGGACTTCCCGGTCTCTTCCCGGCGCTGCACTTCGATGGTCGTTTCCTGATTCATGTTCATGATCCCTTCTCGTCTAGACGAACAGCGAGCTGACCGAGCTGTTCTCGTGAATTCTGCGAATCGCCTCGCCGAGGAGCGGTGCGACCGAAAGCGAACGAATCTTCGAGCACTTCTGGAGTTTCTCTTCGACCGGAGTCGTATTCGTGATCAGTACCTGCTCGAGCGGCGACTGCTCGATGCGCTGCAGAGCTGGTCCCGAGAGGACGCCATGAACGCCTGCGGCCAGAATGCGCTGAGCGCCCTGCGCACGCAGCGCTTCGACCGTCTTCGAGAGCGTTCCGGCGGTGTCGATGATGTCATCGAGGATCAGCACGTGCCGGCCAGCGACCTCTCCGATGACGTGCATGACCTCGGCCACGTTCGGAGCCGTGCGGCGCTTGTCGACGATCGCGAGGCCCGCTTCGAGACGTTTGGCGATCGCGCGCGCGCGCTCCACCCCGCCGGCGTCGGGTGAAACAATGACGAGGTCGGGAATTTCGAGGGCGCGGATCGCCTCCAGAAGCACCGGAGCCGCGAAGAGGTGATCGACCGGAATATCGAAGAATCCCTGGATCTGCGGCGCATGAAGGTCCATGCAGAGCACGCGATCGGCACCGGCGCGCGAGATGAGGTCGGCGACCAGCTTGGCGGTGATCGGAACGCGCGGCTGGTCCTTCTTGTCCTGTCGGGCATAGCCGTAATACGGCAGGACCGCGGTGACGCGGGAGGCTGACGAGCGCTTGAAGGCATCGAGCAGAATCAGCAGCTCCATCAGATTCTCGTTGACCGGCCGGCACGTCGGCTGCACGATGAACACGTCCGAACCGCGCACGTTCTCGTCGATCTGGCAGAAGGTCTCGCCGTCGGAGAAGTTATAGGCGGTCGAGTTCCCTGGCGGAACCTCCAAGTACTCGCAGATCTCCTGCGACAGCGCAGGATGCGCGCGGCCGGAAAAGATCTTGATGTCGCCGTAGTGGTCGCCGTCGCTCTTCGGTGTTCTCATGGAGAATTCGATCTCGAGTTCTGGGTCGTCGGTCAGGCCGGAAGTCCGGAGCTCGCCGGCAAAAGCTGGTTGGGGCGGGAGGATTCGAACCTCCGATTGCGAGATTCAAAGTCTCGTGCCTTACCGCTTGGCGACGCCCCATTTGATGCTCGCTCGCTTCTCGAAGCGCGCGATTCTATCCTTGATCCTAAGTCACTCCCCAGAACGAGTCGCCGAACTGAAGCCGTTCCACGTCTTCGAGCGTCCGCCGGACCTCCGGTCGCGGGTTCTGCACGGCCGCAACTGCCATGCCTCCTGACGCTTCCCCGCGGCTCGTGGCCACCGGCTCGACGCCATCGAGATGTGCCTGAAAAGCCCCCAGGATCCGCTCTTCGACCCACTTGCGCGTTTCCGAGTTCAACGGGTGAGCCACGTCCTTGAAGTCACCGCTCTTGCGCTTCCGGCTGGGCATGCTGACGAACAGACTGTCCCGGCCCTGAATCACCTTGATGTCGTTGACCATGAAACACTGGTCGATGACGATCGAGACGAAAGCTCGTACCTTTTCGTCGCGCACGGGAAAGACCCGCACGTCGGTGATTTCCACGTCCGTCTCCCCCTCACGCTTCGAAACCGCTTTTCAGCTTCTCCGACGACGCCACTCGCTGCGGCTGAGGGTGGACGACCGCAGCCAGAGCGTCCCGACGTCGAGACGACTCCCTGCTGCCTTGCCGGCCGCTCGATCCGCGTACAGCGCGAAGATCGTGGATCCGCTACCGGAAAGGCGAACCGCCAGTGCCCCCGAGTCGGAAAGCCGATTATACACGGCGAGAACCTGCGGATGGAGGGCGAGACAGGTCGATTCGAGGTCGTTGCGTCCCAAGGAGGTGCGCCATCCCTGCGGGATGCCTCTCCAGCCCTCGACCGCCGGCCTATCCGTCGATTTTCCGACGTTCACCCCCGCCGGCGCATCGCCCGCGCCGGGCGGCTCGGCTCCAGGCCACTCTCCCGGAGCTTTTGCGGGAGCTTTTCCCGGCAGGTCGACCGACGGCCGCCAGGACGTGAAGATCTCCTGCGTCGAGACTGCGACCGGCGGGACCGCGAGCCAGACGTCGAGGGGCGTTGCGTCGGGATCGGGCAAAGGCTGAATCTTCTCTCCGCGACCCGTTCCCAGGGCCATTCCGCCGACGAGAAAAAACGGCACATCCGAGCCCAGCTCCGCAGCGGCCTCTTGCAGGTCCTGACGCGGAACTTCGCGTTCCAGCAGTGCGCCCAGTCCGAGCAGGACCGTCGCGGCGTTCGAGCTGCCGCCGCCCAGACCGCCTCCGGCCGGAATTCGCTTGCGGAGCCGGATGCGGACGCCGTCCCGCGGTCTCCCCCAACGGGTCAGCCAGGATTCTGCCGCCCGCCAGGCGAGGTTCCGTTCATCGGCCGGCACGTCGGGAGCGTCGAGGACCTCGATCTCGATGGCTCCCGGCAGCCGGTCGAGCTCGATCTCGTCGGCCAGGTCGATCGTCTGGAAGATCGTGCGCAGTTCGTGGAAACCGTCACCGCGGCGGCCGAGAACCTCGAGGCTCAGGTTGATCTTGGCAAAGCTAAGGCAGCGCATTTTCGTGACAGGCGACCTCCGCGCCGGCGCCCTCCGGAAGGAGTGAGAACGGTTCGGCCGCGGACGCATTGTGGGCGCTCACCCGCCAGCGGATCTGGCCTGCAGGCTGGCGGGCCGAAAGGACAGCCTCCTCGCCGCTGCGCTTCCACCAGAGCGTCGGCTCGTCGCCCTCGAGAATCGTCCACTGTTTCCACCGTCCATCCTCGCGCTCCCCGGCCAGCCGCCGCGGCATTGCACCCGGAGGCATTGCACCCGGAAAGGAGAGCTCAACCGGATCGGCGAGAGCCGTTTCGCGCGGCCAGTCTCCGGTCAGCAAACCGGCGAAGTCGCGGATCGCGACGTTCGCCACCCACTGGGGAAGTTGAACTGGCCGACGGGCATCGAGCCGGCAGTAGCGCCGCGCGGAAGAATCGATCCAGACCGCGTCCGCGCCGGCGACGCGAAGCTCCCAACGAGACTGACCGAGCGCGTCCGCTGCCTGGAGAGAGAAATGCGCGGCGTCCATGCGACGCAGAACGAGACGCAGACTCCCCGACCCCTCCGCGCTGGCGACTTCAGCGCGGAACAACCACTGATCCGGCAGCGCCTCCCCTGCCGACCTTGAGCCAGGAACGGTTGCCAACGGCCGGTGGCCGGCTGCGGTCGCACATCCACCGAGCAGAAGGCACAGCAGGAGCGCCCTTGTCCGGCGCACGAGCCCGCGATTCAAAGGGTTCGAGCTAGGAGGCACCGGGAAGGCCGGCGAGCTTCGCTGCCAGTCCCCCGTCGATGTCAGGCCCCAGGGCCAGGGCGCGGCGATAGGCATCGCGCGCTCGATCGAGCGCGCCGAGCGCGCGACAGGAGTCGCCGAGGTGCTCGAGAACCGTGCGGTCGTTCGGCATCAATCGAGCCGCTCTTTCGAGCGTTTCGGTGGCCTCGGCCAGTCTGCCGAGTCGGAAAAGGCCCCAGCCGACCGAATCCAGATAGGCGCCGTTGTTGGCGTCGAGCGCGAGCGCCCGCGTCACCATGGCGAGACCCGCTGCGACCTCGACGCCGCGCTCGATTCGCATGTAGCCAAGGTAGTTGAGCGCTGCGGCATTCTCGGGTTCGCTCGCGAGAATCGCTTCGAACGCCTTCGTCGCCGCTTCGAACTTGCCTGCGCGCTCGAGCGTCGTCGCCTGCTGAAAGCGAAGCTCGGCCGACTCCGGTCGGAGCGCCAGGGCCTTCTGGATCACCGGCAATGCCGCTTCGAAGTGTCCCAGACTGTCCTCGGCCGATGCCAGAGCGTAGAGGCCTTCGATGCCGCGGCCCTCGAGTGTCTTGCGCCAGCGCGCGACCTCCGCACTGTTTCCCGCGCGCGCGGCGAGCTCGTAGCGCTTTCCGGTCAAGGCGGCGTTCTCGGGAACACCTCCGACGTCAAAGGCACCGAGCACGGCTGCGGCCCGTTGCGGCGCCTTGCGCTCACTTTCGATATCGGCGGAAAGCAACCGCATCTGGATCGCGAGCTCCGGATCCGGCGCGGGAGTGGACGCGAGCACCTGTGCCGCCAGTGCCAGCGCGGCTTCGCCGCGGTCGTTGCGCGCCGCGAGGAGCGCAGTGCTTGCCAGAGTCTGGATGGCATCTTCGCGCCGGCCAGCATCGCTCAAAGCGACCTGGCGCCGCGAGAGCGCCGCGAGGGCCTCCTCTACCCGGCCGAGCCGCTCGAGGGCGCGCACATCGAGAAAGCTCAGCTGATCGTGAACCGGCGTGCTGTCGGCGAGTGCTCCGATGAGCTCGAGGACCCGGCTCCAATGGCCGTCGGCCTGCTCGATCGTTGCGAGGAGAACGCGGACCGAGATGTTGTCCGGAAAGTCGGCGAAGAGGCCTCTCGCGATGGTCCCCGCCGCGACGAGATCGCCATCGAGGTAGAGCTCGACCGCGCGGCGGCGGCGGACCTCCGGCGACCGCTGCTGCGCTTCCGGCGCGGCGGCAAGAAGCTCCGCGGCTTCGCGGTGCTGGCCGCGATTGGACAGAAGCTCCGCGAGGTCGAGGCGGTTGTCGAGCCGATCCGGGCTCGCTTCGAGAAGTGATCGTTGAACACTCTCTGCAGCGGCGAGGTCGCCCGTCTCGGCGAGCGCCCGGGCCCGCAGCGCCTCGATCATCGGTTGCCCGGGTCGCAGCTCCGCGGCGCGATTGAGCTTCTCGACGGCCCGCTTGGCATCGCTCGATCCGAGATAGAGCTGACCCAGCGCGACCAGGCTCTCGAGGTCGTCCGGTTCCGCGACGAGGAGAGCCTCGAATGCCTGCACCGCCTCGACACCCGCTGCCGTGTCGTGATCGGCGAGGCTCATCGCAATCCGCCCTTCCGTGCGGATCACTTCAATCTCCATCGGAGCGAGCCGGCGGGCGATCTTGGCCTCGGCTGCAGCGTCGGTACTCCGGCCGGCGCGCATGAGTACATTGGCGAATTCGAGATGGACGAAAGGATCTTCGGGCGCGAGCGCGGCCGCGTCGGCATACGCCTTGAGCGCGGCCTCGCTGTCACCGTCTGCGAGCAGGGCCCCGGCGAGGAGAAAAGGATAGGCGGCCTTGCCGTCGGGGGTGGCTGCACGCGCCGGGAATGGAAGCGCGAGCAGAAGAAGTGCGGGAAGGGTCAGCGGCTTGAAACCGAGCACGAGCGAATCATAGCCGGAGTGACACTTTTCCCGCAGTGCGCTCTCTGATATCTTGCTTGCAGGTCGAAGCCCTTTTCGATTCTTACAATTAGAGGAACATTTGCCGAACGCAGCCGTCCGACTGGGAGAGCTTCTCGAGTCGCGTGGACAGATCACACGCGAGCAGCTCCTGCGCGCTCTGCGCAATCAGAAAGTCCTCGGCGGACGCCTGGGAACGTGTCTCCTCGAGATCGAGGCCGTGAGCGAAGAGGATCTCGCGAGCGCGCTCGGTCAGCAGCTCGGCGTGCCGTTCGCTACGCCGGAGGAGCTGCGCGGAATACCGGACGAAGTTCTCGAGTTGCTGCCGGCAAAAGTTGCCAAGCGATGCCGCGCGATCGCCTTTCATGCGAGTGCGACGCAGGTGAAAGTCGCGCTGATGGATGCTCGCGATCTGGGGATCCAGGACGAGATCGCTTTCGTCATCGGCAAGCGGATTCGCTGGCACGTTTCGCCGGAACTGCGCATTCTGGAGGCGCTCGAAAAGCACTTTGGAGAAGAGTGTCCGTCGCGGCTCGCGAAATTGCTGGACAAGATGAACCGGTCCAGATTCCTGTGGGCGAGAGAGAGTGCCGGCAGCTCCGCGCAAACTGCCGCACCGGCGCGGGAACAGCTTCTCTGGGAGCCGCGCATCGCCGGCGTCTCGGCGCCGCCTGCCGCCATGGATTCCAGCGAGTCGATCGAGCTGCCGCAGTTTCAGCACCAGACACTCGACCTCCCGAGCGTTCCTCTGCCATCGTCGAGCTCGGCGGTTGCGCAACCGGCTCCCCCCGCGATGGCAATCAGGCATCCGGCGGCGCCCATGCCTCCGGGCGCCGCCGATCCGGCAATTCCGCCGGGTTCGAGAAAAAAAGTCCGGGTGGCCGAAGATACGCTGGCGCTGTCGGCCGCCCCGGGCCACCGGTTGACCGTCGACGAAGCGGAACAGCGGCTCGTCCGGCCCGACCAGAGGGACGACGTGGCGCGTGCGCTCCTCGACTTTGCGGCGGGCCGGGTCGAGCGCGCCGTCCTTTTCGTCGTGCGCAAGGAAGAGATCGCGGCGTGGCTCTGGGCGGGTCCCGGGATCGATGCACCGAGACTCGCCGCGCTGCGGCTCCGTTTGCAGCAGCCGTCGGTCTTCGTGGGCGTGAAACTGACCGGGACGATCTATCGCGGAAAGCTCGCGGCGATGCCCGCGCACCTCGCGCTCGCGGACTGCTTCCAGCCGCATGCCATCACGGGCAGCGTGCTCGCGATCCCGATCAAGGTGAAGGAGCGGCTCGTCGCCGTGCTGCTTCTCGAGCCGACGATCGGATCGGACGTCGCGCTCGCGGCAGCGGAGCTCGCGGATCTTCGCCGCGTCGTCGCCAAGGCCGAGATCGGATTCGAGCTCTGCATCATGCAATCGAAACTCCGCAAAGCATGAGCCGGCGTGCGGTCGCGTTGACACTCCCGCCGGTTGCGGCTAGATTTCTCTCGAGGCCACCCGGCAGATGATCAAGGCAGATATCGTGATGAAGGTTTCGGACGTGTCGAACGTTCCGAGGATGAAGGCCGTTCAGGCGGTCGACACGATCATCGACGCCATGAAAGACGCGCTCTGCGAAGGGCGCCGGATCGAGCTGCGCGGGTTCGGCGTTTTTCAGGTGCGCGACCGCAAGAAGGGCGTCGGGAGAAATCCCAAGACCGGCGTCGAGGTCGCCATCACTCCGGGCCGGACGGTGCGATTCAAGCCGGGAAAAGATCTCAAGAACCTCTGAACGGCACCTCGCCGGCCTCGCCGGACTTCATCTCCGTGACGGACGACACAACCTCCGCGCCGCATTCGGGCGGTTCTCCGGATATGACTCCACATTCGCCGTCCCTTCCACGAACGCGCGAGTATCTGATCGCTGGAGCGCTGCTTCTGCTGACGCTCGCAACCTGCGTGACCGTGGGCGGAATCTTCCTGATCGGGGCACGCACCGACATCACGACCGATCTCGAACCGATTCTCAGCTGGCGGACGATCGTCGGCGTGTGGACTAACCCCGGACTCCTGCGATGGGGATTCGCATACGCGCTTCCGGTGCTCGCGATTCTTCTCGCGCATGAGCTCGGGCACTACTTCGCGTGCCGGCGCTACCGGCTTCCCGCATCGCTGCCCTTCTTCCTGCCCTCGCCGGTTCTCATGGGAACGTTCGGCGCTTTCATCCGGATCCGCGGCGCCCTGCGCAGCCGGCGTGAGCTTTTCGATGTCGGGGTCGCCGGACCGATCGCCGGCTTTCTCGTGCTGCTGCCCTTCATGGTCTACGGCGTCGCGCATTCGAAGGTCGAAAAACTGGCGCTCGCCGCAGATCCGGAATCGGCCTGGTCGCTGACGCTTCCGGGCGAGAGTCTCCTCTACCGCCTGCTGGTGTGGACTTTTCACGGGAATCTTCCGAGCGCGACGATTCTCAATCCTCATCCCTTCGTATTCGCCGCCTGGGTCGGATGCTTCGTGACCATGCTCAACCTGCTGCCGCTGTCGCAACTGGACGGAGGTCACATCGTTCATGCGCTGCTCGGTTCCAGGAATCGCCGCACTTCCCGCTGGATCGCGCGGGTGCTGTGGATCGCGCTGCTCGCCGCGGGATTCCTCTGGTCCGGCTGGTTCGTCTGGAGCGCGATCACGCTCGCGCTGGGACTGCGTCATCCGCCCGCGCTGGACGAGTCGGTGCCGCTCGATCGACGACGCAGGTGGCTGGCGGCGGGAGCAGCCCTGATTTTTCTACTCTGCTTCATGCCCATTCCGCTGTCGCAGATTCCGATCGTTCAACCCTGAGCCGACGCGTCGGCTCCGAAGTCGAGGACCAGCGTGACGGGTCCGTCGTTCACCAGATGTACCCTCATCTCCGCGCCGAAGCGCCCCGTCGAGACCGGCAGGCGCAGGCTCCGCAGCTCGCTGACGAAGATGTCGAGGAGCGGCTCCGCCTGGGTTCGTCCAGCGGATGCCGTGAACGAGGGCCGGCGGCCGCGCGCTACATCCGCGAGAAGGGTGAACTGCGACACGACGAGCACCTCGCCTCCGACGGTGGCGAGATCGAGATTCATTTTGCCTGCGACATCGTCGAAGAGACGCAACCCTGCGATCTTGCGCGCCGCCTCGATCGCGACTTCGCGCCCATCGGTGAGTGCCACGCAGGCGAGGATCAGCGCGCCTCGTCCGATGCGCGCGACCTCGACGCCATCGATCGCGACCGCCGCTTCTGTCACTCGTTGCCAGACGACGCGCAGAAAATCCGTCCTATCTCCACGAAGCGAATTCGATCGAGCTGCAGGGCCGTATGATACCGTCCCGGCGTAGCCGAAAGGGAGCAAACTCATGGTCAATAAAGTGATTCTGGTGGGAAATCTCGGGCGTGATCCCGAGATGCGTTCGACTCAGGGCGGCCAGCCCATCGCGTCGTTCTCCATCGCGACGAGTCGCAAGTTCAAGGACAAGGAAGGCAACCGTCAGGAGCAGACCGAGTGGCACAACATCGTCTGCTTCGGTCGCCAGGCGGAGATCGCCGGTCAGTACCTGACGAAGGGCAAGATGGTCTTCGTCGAAGGCCGGCTGCAGACTTCATCCTGGGACGACAAGGAGAGGCCCGGGAAGAAGGCCTACAAGACCGAGATCATCTGCGACAACTTTCAGATGCTCGGCTCGCGCGGAGACGGTTCGGGAAGCGGCGGGAACGCGGCCGGATCCGGCAGTGGCCGGGAGTCCGCACCCAGCGGCGCGCCCAGCGATCCCGGGCACGACTTCCCGGACGACGATATTCCGTTCTGAGGCGTCGGCCCTAGCTGTTCTCCAGAGCGGCAAGCGCCTCATCGACATCTCCCGCAAGAAGCTCGAACCGGCGGCGGAGAGTCTCTACATCCAGAGGCTTTTTCGCTGCCGATTTTCTTTTTGCGAGCGTTTTCTGAAGCCGGCCCAGACGGCGTGTGGCCTCGCCCAACCGCGCGTGGTGTCGGGAACTTCCCAGGGCTTTCGCAATCGCCGGCGCCTCATCGATCCGGCGGCAGAAGAGAAGTCCGTGGCAGCCCGCATGGAGCGCTGACGCGGCGATCTTCGGCAGGGCGCCGAACTCCGCGAGCGCCCCCATCTCGAGATCATCCGAGAACACCGCACCTCTGAAACCCGTGTTCTTCACCAGCAGCTTTCTTGCGATCTCCGGATTGAGGCTCGCCGGAAAGTTCTCGCGGCTGAGGTCGGGATAGATCGCATGGCTCACCATCACCGAGTCCACGTTGGCGAAAAGCTCGGTAAAGGGGCGTCGGTCCCTGAGAAGCTCGTCTGCGGAGGCGGCGATGTGAGCTCCGCGAAGGTGGGTGTCCGCAGTCGCACGACCGAGGCCCGGGAAATGCTTGAGGCAGCCGCCGATTCCCGCCGAGTGAAGACCGGCGAGAAAACCTCCAGCGCGCGACGTGACAGCGCGTGGGGTTGAACCGAAGCTCCTGCCATCCAGCGCGTTGTCGACTGCACCGTGATCGAGATCGACGACCGGCGCGAAGTCGAGATCGAAATCGAAGGTGCGCAGCGATTCGCCGATGTTCCGCCCCGCACGGCGAGCGAATCTCGACGGAATTCGCGCCAGCGCAGCCGCTGCCGGCGCGGAGCCCACCAGGTTGCGAAGCCGATCCACTCGTCCCCCTTCGGAATCGACGCAGAAGATTCCGGCGGGCAGGAGGGCTCGTAACTCAACCATCAGCGCGCGAAGCTGGCTTTCCGATTCGAGGTTGCGGCCGAAAAGGACGATACCGCCCGGCTCGACCCGACGCAGGATCCTCGCCTCGCCGGTGCTGATCGCCGTACCCTCGACTCCCAGGAAGAGAACTGCGCCTCCCCTCACCGCAGGCGATCCTTGAGACTGGCGAGCAGATTCAGCGCCGCGAGCGGGCTCAGGCGTTCGACGTCGAGGTCGCGCACGATCGACGCCACGATCTCTTCCGCCGGAGTGAAGAGCGGAAGCTGTGCGGTTTTCCGATCCGCCGGCATCTCGCCTCGCGCGAGGCGCGGCCGGCCTTCGGGATCGATCTCCTTGGCTTCGAGGTTCGCCAGCACCTGCTGCGCCCGTGCGGTCACGGATTCCGGCAATCCGGCGAGCTTCGCGACGTGAATGCCGTAGGACTTGTCCGCGCTCCCCGGCATGACGCGGCGCAGAAAGACGATGCGGTCTTCCCATTCCTTCACCGCCATCGTCCGGTTGACGACGCGCGGAAGCAGGTCGGCGAGCTCCGTGAGCTCGTGGTAGTGCGTCGCGAACAGGGTCAGAGGGCGCACGCGTTCGTGCAGATGCTCGACGATTGCCCAGGCCAGCGAGAGTCCGTCGAAAGTCGCCGTACCGCGGCCGACCTCGTCGAGAACGACCAGACTTTCCGGCGTCGCGAAGCGCAGGATGTTCGATGTTTCGATCATCTCGACCATGAATGTCGACTCGCCGCGCGCCAGATCGTCGGAGGCGCCGACGCGCGAAAAAATCCGATCGACGACTCCGATGGCGGCGCGCCGCGCTGGAATGAAGCTTCCCGCCTGCGCCAGCAGCACGAGAAGTCCGGATTGGCGCAGATAGGTCGATTTCCCTCCCATGTTCGGTCCGGTGAGCAGAACGATCTGCGACCTCTCGGGATCGAGCTCGAGGTCGTTGGGAACGAAGGACTCGCCGAGAGCCGCGTCCAGAACTGGATGCCGTCCTTCTTCGATCCGCACACCGCTTCCGGGAGCGAGCATTTCCGGGCGCACGTAGTTGCGTCGCATCGCGAGGTCGGCAAAAGCCGCCAGAACGTCCACCGCACCGACGGCTTGACCGAGGCGTTGCAGGCGCAACGACTGCGACGCGACTTCCACCACGAGCTCCTGATAGATCCGCTTCTCGATCGTCGAGCGCCGGTCTTCGGCGTGCAGGATGCGCTCCTCGAGAGCCTGCACCTCCGGCGTCACATAGCGCTCTGCGTTCGCCAGCGTCTGGCGCCGGATGTAGTCCGCGGGAACCGCGTTCTGATTCGCGCGCGTGATCTCGATCGAGTATCCGAAGACGCGGTTGTAGCGCACCTTGAGGGAAGAGATTCCGGTGCGCTTCCGTTCGCGCTCTTCGAGCTCGAGAATGTGCCGCTTCGCGTCCGACGCCAGAGAACGGTATTCGTCGAGCTCCGCGTCGACTCCGGAGGCGATCACCCGACCGTCGTCGAGATTCCCGGCCGGCTCCTCGTCGAGACGCTGGCGCAACATCACCGCGAGATCGACGGCCGGATCGGTCCCCGAGGCTGAAACCAGGAGCCGGCTCGGAAGGGCGGCAAGTTCCGAGAAGAGCAGCGGCAGCTCTGCCAGGGAATCGCGCACCGCTGCGGCTTCGCGCGGTGAAAGTGAGCCGACGACGGCTCGCGTGGCGAGGCGTTCCAGATCCGCGATCCGGGCGAGCCCGGTGCGCAGCCGCGCGAGTCGCGCCGGTTCTGCGGAAAGCGCCGCGACGGCGTCGTGACGATCGGCGATGGCGCCGAGCTCCTTGAGCGGTCGTCGCAGCCAGTCCCGCAGCAGCCGTCCGCCGACCGCGGTGACCGTGAGGTCGACGACCGAAAGCAGTGAGGCCCCCCGCTCGGGATCGCGCTGGGTCCGCAGGACCTCGAGGTTCGCGAGCGTCGTCGCGTCGAGAACGAGGTGATCCGTCGGCGATCGGAGAGCGATGCTCGTGACGTGGTCCAGCTTGCTGCGCTGCGTCGACTGGGCGTAGGAAAGCACCGCCGCGGCCGCGCGGACCCCCGCTTCACCCTCCTCGAGGCCGAACCCGCGCAGCGTGCCGACGCCGAACTGACGCAGCAGGCGGTCCGTCGCCTTCGCCGGAGACTCCAGGAGGTTTTCGATGGCGCTGCGGCAGACGACGTCTCGCTCCGCCCAGAGACGCAGCGACTCGGGCACTGCGGAAGAGTCGAGCAGCAACTCCTTGGGACGCAGAACCTCGAGCTCCGCGACCGCTTCGAGCGGATCCCGCCAGCGGCGCAGGAAGAAGCTGCCCGTCGAAACGTCCAGAAACGCGCCGGCGCCGGCGGTGCCCTGCCAGAAGAGCCCCGCCAGGAGATTCTCCTCCTTGCTTTCGAGCAGGCTCGATTCCGAGACGGTTCCCGGCGTGACGACGCGCGTCACTTCACGGCGGACGAGCCCTTTCGCCTGCGCGGGATCCTCCACCTGATCGCAGACCGCCACCTTGAGCCCGAGACGGATGAGCTTGCCGATATAGCCGGCGACCGCATGGTGCGGCACGCCGCACATCGGCGCTTCATTCGGTGAGCCCTTCTGACGCGCCGTCAGAGTGAGATCGAGAAGCGGTGCGACACGCAGCGCATCTTCGAAGAAGAGCTCGTAGAAGTCGCCCATGCGGTAGAACAGCACCGCGTCCGGAAACTGGCTCTTGAGCTCCATGTAGTGGCGGAGCATCGGCGTCAGTTCGACCCCTGGGCGCATGGGTCGCGAAGTATACCGGGCCGGCGGAGCGCTAGACTCTGTGCTCGATGTCGATCTGGCTCGCGTTCGACGGCTGCTCTCCGGTCACCAGCGCTGCGGTCGCGCGGGACGGTGAGCTCCTCGGGGCGAGCGCAGGTGAGAGCCGCACTGGCCCCTCCCTTCTCGAGCACCTCGACCTCGCGCTCCGCCAGAGCGGTCTCGCCGTGCGCGATCTCGATGGCGCGATTGCGCTCCGCGGCCCGGGAAGCTTCACGGGAATCCGGATTTCCCTCGCGTCTGCCCTGGCTCTGCGCAGCGCCGGCGGCCTGCGGCTCTGGACGATGTCCAATCTCGCCGCGCTCGCTGTTCAGGCTTCGGCGAAGCTGCCGGCTTCGGACACTCCGCAAGCCTCGCCAGGGGCGGCGAGACAGGCAGGGCACCCGCGCGTTCTGGCGCTCGTTGACGCGCTCCGCGGCGAATGGTTCGCTCAGGAGTTCACGGTCGAAGGAGAGCGACTTGCGCCCGGCGGCGAACCGCGGCGTGTCCCTGCTCAGGACCTTCATCCGGAGGCCGGCGCCGAAATCGCCCATCACGAGAAGGAGATGCTTCCGGCGATTCCCGGTGGCCACCCTGCACGCCCGTTCTCGGCGCTGGCGCCCGCGATCGCGATGCTCGCCTCCCGCGGTCGCCTCGGCGGCCTGCTCTCGGAGACCATGGACCCGCTCTATCTGCGAGCATTCACGCCGCGCAGCGCGGCGCCGTGAGTGCAGCGCCGTGAGTGCTGCTTCCTGCTCCGGCGACGGACTGCGAATTCGCGTGGCGGACGCGAGGGATCTCCCCGCTCTCGCCCATCTGGAAGCCCTGGGCTTCGCCGATCCGTGGACAGCGGAGCAGCTCTTCGAATTCTCCCGTTCGGTCGGAGCTCGATTCTGGGTGGCGACCACCGGCGATGGCAGCCTTGCAGGCCAGGCGCTGTTTCGTGAAGTCGCCGGCGAAGTGGAGCTCCTGCGCGTGGTGACCGCTCCGGAATGGCGCCGTCAAGGTGTCGGCTGCGCGCTACTCGAACGGGCTCTGGCACAGCTCGATCAGGAGGGCCTCGGCTGCTTCCTCGAAGTTCGCGCCGACAATCTGGCCGCGCAGGCGCTTTACGGGAGGCTCGGCTTCTCGCGGACAGGTGAGCGGCGGCGCTACTATCGCGACGATGCCGATGCCTGGCTCTACTTCCGGCCCTTCTCCCCGGCGGTCGCCGGTTGAAGGTCGGAAAAGTCCGGTGCTATCCTCGATTCGGGCCGCTTTCAACGACGAAAAGGAGATCTACTCGATGACGAACTTCGACGCTCAGAGACAGGAGTTCCTGCGAACCAGCGAGGCGTTCCGCCTCCTTCACCAGGAGCATCATGAGTGCGAAGAACGCCTGACTCAGATCGCCCAGCACACCCTGCCGTCGGAAGAAGACGAAGCCGAAGAGAAGCGCCTCAAGATTCACAAGCTCGCGCTCAAGGACCGGATGGAAGCGATGATGCGCGACCATCAGGAAACCCGGGTCACAGTCTGAAGAACGCTCCGCGAACAACGCGCCTGGCGCCGGTTCCGCAGGGATGAGCTTCGCAAAAGAGGCCTGGGCCTTCGTCCTGCCGGTGGTCGCCGCCGCGCTGGCGCTCTTCTACTTCGAGCGCCGGACGACGGCGATCGTCGTCGCAGTGCTCGCCATTCTTGTCCTGTTGTTCTTCCGCGACCCTGCGCGCCGTTCGACCGCGCCGGCGAGCGCCGTTCTTGCCGCCGCGGACGGCCTGATCACGTCGATCGATGCCGTTGAAGATCCGGAGATCGGGCCCGGAAAATACGTTCGGATCGTCACTTTTCTCTCCGTGTTCGACGTCCACGTCCAGCATTGCCCCGTCGATGGCGAGATCGTCTTCTCCGCGCTGCTCCGCGGGAAGAAGCTGGCAGCTTTTCGCGCCGATGTCGGGGACAAGAACGAGCGCTACACGAACGTCTTCCTGCGCAGCAACGGCGATCATGTCGGCGTCCGCCAGCTGGCCGGGCTGATCGCCCGGCGCGTCGTCTCGTATCTTCACAAGGGAGATCGCCGGACTCGCGGAGAGCTCATGGGCGTGATCAAGTTCGGATCGCGGGTCGATCTCTACGTTCCGGCGCGCTACGAGATCCGGGTGAGCAAGGGAGAACGTGTGCGCGGTGGCGAGACCGTCATGGCCGACGACCGTTCCGCAGCGGGTGCTGGTCCGGCGGCGGGAAGCCGATGAGCTCACCGGACTCGGGCGAAGTTCGACCGGTACGCAAACGCACCCGCGCGGCCTTTCTGCTGCCGAGCGCGTTCACCATCGGGAACATCTTTCTCGGTTTCTTCGCCGTGATCCTGGCGTTGCGGGGGCGATTTCTCTGGGCAGCGGGGTGCATCCTGATCGCCGGTGTCGTCGACAACCTCGATGGTCGGATCGCCCGTCTCACCGGAACCGAAAGTGACTTCGGCCGCGAGTTCGACTCCCTGGCCGACGTGATCACCTTCGGTGCGACTCCGGCGCTGGTCGCGCATCTGTGGGGCCTCTCGATCTGGAGCCGGCTCGGCTGGCTGATACCGCTCTACTTCGTCGTCTGTTGCGCCACTCGCCTCGCACGTTTCAACGTGCAGACGGTGCGCGCCGACAAGCGTTTTTTCGTCGGTCTTCCCTGCCCCGCTGCTGCCGGCGGCATCGCCTGCATCCTGCTGGTGATGCCGAACGTCGAAGGGCGGCGCTGGCTCCTCGTGGCGATGGCCGTGGCACTCGGACTGCTCGGCAGCCTGATGGTCTCCACGTTCCGCTATTGGAGTTTCAAGTCCCTCGACTTCCGGCGTCCGCACAGCTATCGGGTGGCGCTGCCGCTCGCCGCGATGGTCGTGCTCCTGGCCTTCTATCCGGAAGCCTTCCTGCCGGTGATGGCCGGGGTCTACGCCGCTTCCGGTCCGGTTCTCTGGCTCGCGAACCGTGCGGGATTCGGACGTCCGGGCCCGCCCCAGCCGCCCATCATTCCGCGGCACACTCCGTCGCAGGTTCCGTCGCACGTTCCGGAAAACCCGCCCGCCGGCGGCGCGGCTTGAGTCGCATCGCGCTGGTGCATCCGCTCACGCTCCTCGGCAAGGAGATCTCCGAACGGCTCTCCCAGCGTCCTGACCTCTGTTCCGAGCTCCGGCTGTTCGCGATCGACGAATCGATGATCGGTACGCTGACCGCGGGGGTCGATGGCGCGGCGATCGTCGGACGCGTCGAGGAAGATTCCTTCGAGCGCATGGATCTGGTGATTCTGGCCGGCGAGGCGGCTCTGGATCGCCGCGCCCTGACGAGTCTGCCGGCTTCGGCCCGCGCCGTCATCGCGTCCCGCGGCGCTTCGATCGAAGATGGCGTGCCGGCGATCGCGGGAGTCGCGGAAGAGGCCTGGACGTCCAGGGACCGGCTCCTCGCCCCGTCCGCCGCCGTGGTCGGACTGACTCGACTCCTCGCTCCGCTGCGCGGGCTCGGATTGCGGCGCGCCGTCGCAACGATCGCGTTGCCGGTTTCCGCTGACGATGCGCGGGGTATCGACACCCTGCTGGAAGAAACCCGCGCGGTGCTCGCATTTGCCAAGTCGCCCAAGTTGGCGCTCTATCCCGCACAGATCGCATTCAATCTCCTTCCGGGAAAGCTTGCCGGCGCGGAGATTGCGCGTGAGGTCGAAGCGGCGCTCGACCTCGCCGGAGTCCTCGTGGTTCAGACCGTTCAGGCCGCCGTCTTTCACGCGGTCGGCTGCAGTCTCTTCGTCGAGCTCGACCGCCCGCTAGATCCCGCCGCCCTGCGAAAGCTCCTGGCGAAGTCGTCCGGCATCTCCGCCGTCAAGGCGACGACGGCATTGGGCCCCGTTCAGGCCGCCGGCGAGGAAAAGCTGCTGCTCGGCGACGTGCAGCCGGCGGGCGCGAACGGTTTCTGGATCTGGGCGGCGATCGACAATCTGACGGTCGGCGGAGCCGCCAACGTTCTCGAGATCGCGTCGCGGCTCCTCGGCGTGTCGGCTCCGAACTAAAGCCGCCGCGGCTCGTTTCCAGCATGAGCCGTCACTGCAACGCGCGGAAATGAACCGCCGTCGCCGGTTGTTATACTGCAACGGAGCTGGAAACATCCTCCGGAACATCCCTCAGCCCGCATCCTGTCGCGAAAGGAGCTCTGCCGTCGCATGACGAACGCAGCGCCAGCTACTGGTTCCCATTTCCGGGTGGCGATCCTCGGTTCCGGCCCCGCCGGGCTGACCGCCGCGCTTTATGCCGCCCGTGCCGGACTCTCTCCCGTCGTCTTCGAAGGTACGCAGCCGGGCGGACAGCTCACGATCACGACAGAGGTCGAAAACTACCCCGGCTTTCCGAAGGGCGTCCTCGGACCCGCGCTGATCGATGACATGCGAGAACAGGCTCGCCACTTCGGCGCCGAGGTCCGCTTCGAGACCGTTTCTTCGGTCGAGCTCGCCTCCCGTCCGTTCCGGTTCTCCGCCGACGACGAGCACTACTCCGCCGATGCCCTGATCGTCTCCACGGGCGCCAGCGCGAAGCTTCTCGGTCTGCCGAGCGAGCGTGAGCTCATGGGCTACGGCGTATCGGCCTGCGCCACCTGCGACGGATTTTTCTTCAAGGGCAAGGAAGTCGTCGTCGTCGGCGGCGGTGACACCGCGCTCGAAGAGGCGACCTACCTCACGCGATTCGCTTCGAAAGTCACCGTCATTCACCGGCGCCACGAGCTGCGCGCTTCGAAAATCATGCAGGAGCGCGCGGCGAAGAACTCAAAAATCGCCTGGATCTGGAATGCCGAGGTTGTCGAAGTTCAGGGAACCCGCGACGCCGGCGTCCACGCGCTCCGGCTCCACCATCGCGATACCGGTGAACACTCGACTTTTGCGACGCAGGGCCTCTTCGTCGCGATCGGTCACCAACCCAATACATCGCTGTTCGCGGACAAGCTGCCGATGAACGCCGCCGGTTATCTGCTCGTCGAGGAACCGACGACCCGCACTGTCGTCCCGGGCCTGTTTGCCTGCGGCGACGTCACCGACCCCATATACCGCCAGGCGGTAACGGCTGCCGGAAGCGGCTGCAAAGCCGCCATCGACGCCGAACGCTGGCTCGAGGCACAGCACGGATGACCACACTCCCGAAGTCGCTCGGCGAGCTCCGGCGCTCTGAATTCCGTTCGCGCAGCGTGCGCTCGGAACTGCGCGCCAACCTGCGACGGAAGCTGGCTGCGAAACAGGAACTTTTTCCTGGAATCTTCGGCTACGACCGGACCGTCATCCCGGCCGTGGCCAACGCGCTTCTCGCGGGACACGATTTCATCCTGCTCGGTCTGCGTGGCCAGGCGAAGTCGCGCCTCCTGCGGCAACTCACCAGCCTGCTCGATCCGGAGATTCCGGTTCTCGCCGGCAGCGAAATCAACGACGACCCGCTGGCACCGATCTCCACGTGGGGGGCGCGCCGGATCGCCGAAGCCGGCGACGACACACCCATCGAGTGGCTCGGTCGGGAAGCGCGCTACAGCGAAAAGACGGCGACGCCCGATGTCTCGGTCGCCGACCTCCTGGGAGACATCGACCCGATCAAGGCAGCGACGCGCCGGCTGACGTACGCTGACCCCGAGGTCATTCATTTCGGAATCATTCCGCGCACGAACCGGGGGATTTTCGTCATCAACGAGCTCCCCGATCTCGCACCACGCATTCAGGTCGGCCTGCTGAATCTGCTCGAGGAGCGCGACCTGCAGATCCGCGGCTTTCCCGTTCGTCTGCAGCTGGACATGCTTTTCGCGTTTTCGGCGAACCCCGAGGACTACACGAATCGCGGTTCGATCATCACGCCTTTGCGCGACCGGATCGCTTCGCAGATCCTGACGCACTACCCGCCGAGCGCTGCGCTCGCCGCGCGAATCACCGCCCAGGAGGCGTGGACCGACCGCGACGATTCGCCGATCGTTCTGACGCAGGAAGCCCGCATGCTGGTCGAGGAGATCTCGATCGCGGCCCGCGAAAGCGAGCTCGTCGATCAGACATCGGGCGTTTCGGCGCGGGTCGCGATTTCCGCCGTCGAGCTGCTCGCTTCGAACCTCGAGCGGCGCGCGCTGGCGACCGGCGACAGCCCGGTCTATCCGCGGCTGTGCGATTTTCCGCCACTTCTCCCGGCCCTGACCGGCAAACTCGAGATGGTCTACGAAGGCGAGCAGCAAGGGACGGAGGTCGTCGCGCGTAAACTCATCGGCGCGGCCACCAAGAAGCTCTTCGAAGCGCGGTTCCCGGAGCTCGGGCGCGAAACCGGCGCAGCGGCGAGCGAGGAGCCCGGCCCCTACTCGCCGATCCTCGCCTGGTTCTCGGCGGGCAATGCCGTGACTCTCTCCGACGAGATGACGTTCGTGGAGTACGAGGCGGAGCTGGCGCGCGTGCCCGGGCTTTCGAGTCTCGTCGCCAGCGCGATGCCCGACAGTGCACGCGAGCAGGTAGCGTTCTGGTCCGAACTGGTGCTCGACGGCCTGCACCAGAGCGTGAAGCTCGCCCGCCACGATCTCGACAGCATGGTGAGCTACAAGGAGCTGCTGAAATTCCAGCTGCTCAAGCCGCCACGGCGCGGTCCCCGGCGGGGAACCGGCGAAATCAACTAGGTGCGCCACCGCTACTTCCATCTCGATCCCGATCTGCTCCGCCAGGTTCTGGCGGGGATCGATCTCGGTCGCCTGTTCAACCAGCTCCTCCTTGCCTCGGCCGGAGATGCGCAGGAGGCGATGGACTGGATGCGCTATCTCCAGGAGCAGGGCTACATCGATGAATCCGTCGATCTCGACGCCTTTTTCGCGGATCTCGAGGCGCAGAAGACGCTCGAGCGCGATGCCGACGGCGGCATGGTCCTTTCGACCTCCGGCGAGCGGCGGATCCGGAAGAGCGCTTTCGAGCAGATCTTCTCCGGCCTGACCAAGGGCACTCCAGGGTTTCACGCCATCCGCGCCAACGGCGAAGGCGTCGAGGCCTTGCCCGAAACCCGGCCCTATGCATTCGGCGATGACCTGTCGAGAATCGACTCCGTGCGTTCGATCTCGAACGCCCTGCGACGGACGCAGGGCGACCTCGCGCTCGCCGAGGAGGATCTCGAAGTCCACGAGACCGAGCATCAGACGTCCTGCGCGACCGTCGTGGCGATCGACATCAGCCACTCGATGATCCTCTACGGCGAGGATCGGATCACTCCCGCCAAGACCGTCGCGCTCGCGCTGACGGAGCTCATCACGACGAAGTACCCCAAGGACCACCTCTCCGTCATCACCTTCGGAGACCGTGCGGAGCGCATCGATATCCGCGATCTGCCGTACCTCGAAGCCGGGCCGTTTCATACCAACACGCGCGAGGCGCTCCAGCTCGCTCGTGGGCTTCTGGCGCGGCAGAAACAGCCGAACCGGCAGATCATCCTCATCACCGACGGCAAACCTTCCGCGATCACCGAAGATGGACAGGTCTACAAGAACCCGTTCGGTCTCGACATGCGGATCGTGAACCTGACGCTCGAAGAGGCCGATCTCTGCCGGCGACAGAAGATCGTCATCACGACCTTCATGATCGCGACGGACAATTTCCTGCAGGAGTTCGTCGACAGACTGACCAAGATCAACCGCGGCCGGGCCTACTTCGCCTCGCCCGACAACCTCGGCGAGTTCCTCCTCGCCGACTACATCCGCAACCGCCGCAGCCGCGTCCGCTGATCCGCGGCCAGCTAGAGCGCTGCCGCGCTGAATGAAAGAAGATCCACAAGACGCAATCTTGCGGCGAAGTTGGCCACCTGCCCGCGTTCTCCCTCCAGTGGCGTCGTCCGAGCCGCGAAAGGCTCGGTAGAGGTCTGTGTCCGCAGGAGCGGGTACGCTTCGACAGGCGAGCGACGGCCGGGAACATGCGCGCGTTCGGCGCCGGCCGGTCGCAGCGCAACGGTCAGTGCCCCCACCCCACCTTACCGAGCCTTTGCTTTTCGCCTTTCGCCGCTCAGCTGGCGCTCCAGTTCATGAGGAGCGAGTCAGCTGCGGCGATTGAAGCGCAGAGCGGACCAAGTCGCGCGGAGTGCCCGAATAGCCGGCCGTGGCCATCCGCGGCTCCGATCAGGCGGCCACGATGGTTGGACGGTCTTCGACGATCCGTCCATCCTGAAACTGGACGATGCGCTTCGTTCGCTTCGCCACCGCTCCGTCGTGCGTGATGAGGACGAGGGTGTGCCCTTTGGCGGAGAGATCTTCGAAGAGCGCCATGATGTCCTTGCCGGACGTGGAATCGAGGTTCCCGGTCGGCTCGTCGGCGAGCACCAGCGCCGGCTCACAGGCCAGCGCGCGGGCGATCGCGACGCGTTGCATCTGGCCGCCCGAAAGCTCCGTCGGTCGATGGTGCATCCGATCCGCGAGCCCGACCTGTTCGAAGAGCAGCTCGACACGCGCCTTGCGCTCGCGGGAATGCGTCCCGTGAAAGAGCAACGGCAGCTCCACGTTCTCGTACGCCGTGATCTGCGGCAGCAGGTTGAAGCTCTGAAAGACGAAACCGACCTTCCGGTTGCGGATGTCGGCGAGCTCATCGACGTCGAGCTCCGCGACCTCTTCGCCATCCAGCCGATAAGAGCCGGAGCTCGGCGTGTCGAGGCACCCGACGATGTTCAGCAGCGTCGACTTGCCGGATCCTGACGGTCCGACAATGGCGACGAACTCACCCGGCTCCACCTTGAGGTCGATGCCCTTCAGCGCCTCGACCTTCACCGCTCCGGTGTCGTAGACCTTTCGCAGGTCGCGCATCTCGATGATCGCGGGCCGACTATCCATACTGGCGATCTTCTGATGATTCTTACCGACGAACAAATTCATGCTGGCTTACCTCACTCGTACCGCAAGGCGACAGCGGGCTGAATGTTCACCGCGCGCCGGGATGGGAAGAATCCGGCCAGAAATCCGATGGAGCCGAGGAGCGCCACGGTCGTGAAGGCGACTCCGAGCGAAAATGTGGGCGCACCGAGAAATGCGAGCGCATCGCTGTTCGCCTTCGACTGTGCGAACGCGAGGATTTGCACCAGTCCGACGCCGACGACGATTCCGATGATCCCGCCCATAGCCGTCAGGGAGAGCGACTCGACGACGAGCGGGCCGATCACGTAGGAACGCCGGGCACCGAGCGCCATCTGGACGCCGATCTCTTTCGTCCGGTGTTTCACCACCGCGTACATGATGTTCGCGACCCCGATCCCGCCGATCAGCAGGGTCAACGCTCCGACGATTCCGAGAAATATCTCGATGCCGACGCCGATGTTGCGTGTCACCTTCTGGGATTCGACGGTGTCCCACATGGAAAGCGCGCGCTCGTCGCTCGGGTCGAAGCGATATTTCGCTCCGAGGATTTCGTAGAGGCGCTTCTTCACGGCTGCGTTCACTTCGGGAGAAGTTGCCCGGACCACGAGGTTCGAGACGTAGCGGCGTCCGAACAGCGCGCGAAAGGTCGACAGCGGAACCACCGCGTTGTTCGCGTCGGGCCCGCCGTAGGTGCCCATCTGCAGCTTCTTCTCCATCACGCCGATGACCGTGAACGGCACCTGGTTGATGTAGATCGTTTCGCCGATGGCGTCCTTGTCGGCGAAGAGCTCCTTCTTGAGATCGTTGCCGAGGAAAGCTACCCGGCGTTTGAGCTCTTCGTCCTTGTCGTTGAGAAAGCGACCTCCGGCCTGCGCGATCTGATTGCGCAGCTCACCGTACGCCGGTTCGACGCCGACAACCGGTTTGGTCAGCGTATTCCGCCCGTAGGTCACGGTATTGCCCCACTTGCGCATCTCGGCCGAGGTCAGCGCGATCTCGGGGATGTTCGCTTCGAGAAGATCGGCATCCTCCGGCAGGAAACGCAGGTTCCGCCCCTGCGGAAAACCGCCGAACGCTTTCGAGGTCGCACCGGGCCAGACCACGATGATTCCCTCGCCGAGCCCGCGGCTGCCCTTCGTCAGGTTGCGCTTCAAGCCCTCGCCGAACGACAGCAGGAGCACGATCGACAGCGTGCCCCAGGCGATGGCGGCGACCGTCATGACCATCCGCTTGCGATTGATGCCCGCAGTGCGGCGAAAGAGCTTGAGAATCAGCGGCAGGTTGAACATCGCTACATCCTCAGTGCTTCGACGGGCCGGAGATTCGCTGCGGTGCGGGCCGGAAAATAGCCCGCCAGAAGGCCGATCGCTCCCAGGATGCCCGTCGTGATCGAAGCGACCTGAAACGAGATGCGGGGATCACCGATGAAGTCCTGGAAGCCCAGCCGTGGGAATACGGCGCAAGCCGTCCAGGAGATCAGGAAGCCGGCGATTCCGCCCACGACGGTGATGAACAGTGTTTCGAACAGAAATTGGCCGATGACGTAACGGCGCTTCGCGCCGAGCGCCATCTTGATGCCGATCTCCTTGGTCCGCTCTTCCACCACGACGTTCATGATGTTGCTCACGCCGATTCCGCCGACGACCAGCGTCAATGCGCCGACGATGCCGAGAAAGCTGCGAAAGGC
>JBDTQG010000021.1:0-51681 GCA_039932315.1 Thermoanaerobaculia bacterium | reverse complement strand
TCCCTCGTTTTCTTCGCTGCGCTCCTCGGGGGAGTGACCGCAGCCGTGCCGCAGAGTCCGACGCCGTTCACGGACTCGATCACCGTCACAGCGACCGCCGCGCCGGAGGAAGTCTCGAAGGTGCCCGTCACCGTCGATGTCATTCCTGCCGCGGAAATCGCCGCGCAACAGGCCGATCTGGCCATCGACGTTCTGCGCAATCTTCCCGGGCTCGATGTCGTGCAGTCGGGCTCGCGCGGGAAAGTCGCCTCGGTTTTCATGCGTGGAACCAACTCCACCCACACGCTCGTGCTGTGGAACGGCATCGAGCTCAACGATCCGTATCTCGGCGGATTCGACTGGTCGAATCTCTCGACGGATGGCGTCGAGCGCATCGAGGTCGTGCGCGGTCCGTTCTCGGCGCTTTACGGTTCAAATGCGGTCGGCGGCGTCGTTCAGCTGGTGACGCGGCATGGCGCGCGAGGCGCCGGTGCTCGTGCGCCGGGCGATCTCGGGCAGGCGCGCCTCGAAGGCGGCTCCCACGATCTCGCCCGCGCCGGAGCCTCCGCCGGCTGGAATCTCGGCGGGCTGGCGGTCGATCTCGCCGGTCACCTGCGGCGCGGGAAGGGCGAAGTCGACAACGACTTCTTCGACAGCGACGAAGCGAGTCTCGGGCTCGACGGCGCGCTCGGCGATTCCGCGCGCCTCGGTGCCCTGATCCGCTGGGGCAGGAGCAACATCGGAGTGCCGTTCAACTTCGCGAGCGAACCGTCTCCGCACCGTGAACAGGCATATGACAGCACTTCCGTGGCCGTGCCGTTCTCCTGGTCGGCGAGCGCGTGGCACCTGGACGCCCAGGTCGCGCACACGACGACCGGGCTCGAGCTGACGGACCGCGACGACGAGTTCGCGGCCAACACCGCGGATGCGAAGCGCGATCAGGCAAGGGTCGTCGTCCGCGGAGAAGTGGGCAAGCAGCTCGAGCTCACGGGCGGCGGCGAATGGGACCGCCAGGAAGCCGACACGGCGAGCGCTTTCGGACCGGGTGTCGTCGAGCGCCGGCAGCGCACCTGGGCAGCGTTCGGGCAGGCTTCTTGGTCGAGCGGTCCGCTGCGCATCGACGCCGGTCTGCGGCGCGATGACAACGACGCCTTCGGCGCCGAAACCAGCGCCAAGGCGGGACTCGGCTGGGCATTCTCCGAATCCTGGCGGCTGCGGGCGAGCTACGGTGAGGCCTTTCGTGCGCCGTCGCTCGCCGACCTCTACTATCCGGGATTCTCGAATCCGGATCTCGAGCCGGAGCGCACCCGGAGCAGCGAGATTGCGGTCGATGGCGGGACAGGCCCCTTTCAGGCGTCTCTCGCGCTGTTCGAGAACAGGCTCGAGAACCTCATCGAATTCGACTTCGTGACCTTCGTGCCCCAGAACATCGGGCGCGCCCGGGCGCGCGGCGTGGAGGGTTCGCTGGCCGCCAGGTTCGGCATCTTCGACGCCCGTCTCGTCGCGACGCATCTCGACGCGAAGGATCTCGAAACGGAGGCGCCGCTGCTGCGACGCGCAGACGAGAGCGCCACGCTCACACTCTTCATTCGGCCCGGCGCGTTCACCGCGGGTGTCGTGACGCGCTACGTCGGTGCGCGCATCGATTTCGGCGACGTCGACCTCGACCCCTTCACCACCGTCGACCTTTCCGGCGCCTGGCGGATCGACCCGCGCTGGGAGCCGTTCGCGCGCGTCGAGAACGTCTTCGACGAAAAGTACGAAGAGGCTGCCGGATTCCCGGCACCGGGCCTCGACTTCCGCGTCGGCATCAACGTGAGCTTCTGAGTCCACCCCTGGAGATGCGGCGACGAATTGGATTCCGCGATCTGGGCCATCCCGGGCAGATCGCGGCGATCGCGGGCCTCGCGGGCCTTGCGGGCGTTGCAATCATCGCGCTCGTCACCGTTCTCGCTGCGGGTTGCGAATCCGGCCACTCGCCAGCGTCCGCCGGCGGGCGTATCGCCGTGATGGCGCCGGGCGCCGCGGAAACTCTCGTCGAGCTCGGGGTCGCCGATCGCATCGTCGCGGTCGGTGACTTCGTCGATTGGCCGCCGGTGCTCCGCACGCTGCCGAAGCTCGGCGCCTACGATGCGCCGAATCCCGAGCGGCTGGTCGAGCTCGGAGTGACCCTGCTCTTCACCACCGCGAGCGAAGCCGGCCGCGGCGAGCACGCGCGCCTCGAAAAGCTCGGCGTGCACGTCGTCGCGCTCGAGACTTCGACGTTCGCCGGCACGCTGGCGGCAATTGCGGAGACCGGACGGCTCGTCGGTCGGGAGTCTCCGGCAACCGAACTGCTGGCCCGGATTCAGGAGCGACTGGATGCGGTCCGGCAGCGGGCGGCGACGGCGCCCCGGCGACGCGTCCTCATTGCCGTCGGCCGCGACCCGTTGTTCGTCGCCGGTCCAGGATCGCACCTCGACGAGCTGGTGACGCTCGCCGGTGGCGAAAACGTAGCGCACGACTCGACCTCTCCGTACCAGATGGTCGCGCTCGAGGCGATGCTCGAGCGTGCCCCCGAAGTGATCGTCGACAGCGCGGACAACCGGCCGGGAAATCCGCGCGGGCTGGTGCCGGGAGTCTGGGCGAAGTGGCCCTTTCTTCCCGCGGTCCAGGCGGGCCGCGTGGCATTCGTCGATCCCTGGCAGCTGCTCGTGCCGGGTCCGCGCCTCGCCGCGATGGCCGAGCTCATGGGCCGACTCGTTCACCCGGAGGTTTTCGGCGAACCGCGGGCCGAAGACTTTGCCGGAGCGCCCTCGCTGTGAGCGCCGCTCGCCTCGAGTCATTGGAGCCAGCGAAGCCATTGGAGCCAGCGACGGGGCAGCCGCACGCGCACGCGTCGCTCGCCGTGCGCGTCATCTTCGTCACGGTCGGCCTCGCGTCTCTTCTCGTCGTCGCGGTCGCTCTGGCGCTCAGTTTCGGAGCTGCCGATGTCGGTTTCTGGCAGCGGATCTTCGGCGGCATCTGGAGCGACGCGCAGCGGTCGATTCTCTTCGCGTTGCGACTCCCGCGTGTTCTCGCCGCGGCGGCGATCGGAGGTCTTCTCGGCGTCGCTGGAGTCGCCTTTCAGGCCCTGCTGCGGAACCCGCTCGCGGACCCGTATGTTCTCGGCGTCTCGGGTGGGGCGAGCCTCGGCGGAGTTCTCGCGCTGGTCGCCGGGGTGAGCGGTCTCGGCGTTCCCGTGGCGGCCTTCGGCGGCGCGCTGGTCTCGCTGATCGCGATCGAACGCATCGCGACCTCCGGCGGCCAGCTCACGGTCTTCACGCTTCTTCTCACCGGCGCGATCTTCAACGCCTTCAGCGCGGCGCTGATCTATTTCCTGCAGAGCGTCGCTTCGCGCGAAGAGCTCTCGGCGATCGTCTTCTACCTCATGGGCCGGGTTCCGAGTCCGGGTCTGCTGACCCTCATCGCGCTGTGGGCGGCGGGCTTCGCCATCACTCTCGCCCTCTTCGTCTCGGCGCGCGATTTCAACGCGCTCACCGCCGGGGAGGAGGGAGCGCAGCAACTGGGAGTCGATGTCGAGCGCCTCAAACGGAGGACCTTCGTCATCGGATCCCTCGCCACGGCGATCGCGGTCTCGACCGCCGGTCTGATCGGATTCGTCGGTCTGGTCGTGCCGCACGTGTTGCGCCGCCTCCTCGGACCGGATCATCGGCTGCTCGTTCCCGCGGCGTTCTTCGGTGGCGCCATCTTTCTCGTGCTGGCTGATCTCGCTGCGCGAACGCTCGCGGCGCCAACCGAGCTGCCGGTCGGAGTCGTGACGGCGCTTCTCGGTGGGCCGTTCTTCCTCCTTCTCCTGCGACGTCGAGGAATCCGCGCCGGTGGCTGAAACAGCCCCTGCATCTGTCGCCCCCGCGCGATCGTCCGGACCGCATCTCGAGGCGCGCCGGGTTTCCGTCGCCTACGGCTCCAGACGCGCGCTCGACGCGATCGACTTCGAAGTCCGGGCCGGCGAAGTCGTCGGGCTTCTGGGACCGAATGGCGCCGGCAAGAGTACGCTGGTGCGGGCGCTCTCCGGCGTCATTCCGCTCGCCGGCGGTGAGGTGAGGGTTCTCGGGCAAGAGCTGGGTACGCTGCTCCGGCGAGAGCTTGCGCGCCGGGTCGCGGTCGTGCCGCAGGAGCCGCGCTTCGATTTTTCATTCTCCGCGCTCGAGATCGTGCTCATGGGACGACACCCTCACCTCGGTGGGCTCGCCTTCGAATCGGATCGGGATGTCGCTCTCGCCCGGAACGCTCTCGCCCGATGCGGTGCGCTGCACCTTGCCGGGCGCCCCATCGACCAGCTCTCGTCGGGGGAACGTCAACGGATCGTCTTCGCGCGCGCTCTCGCGCAGGAGACGCCGATTCTCCTTCTCGACGAACCGGCGAGCTTTCTCGACCTGCGTTTTCAGGTCGAGCTCTTCGACCGTGTGCGCGAGCTCGCCGAGGAGGGCTCCGCCGTCGTCGCTGTGCTGCACGACCTCAATCTTGCCGCTGAGTACTGCGATCGCGTCGTTCTGCTCCAGGCCGGGAGGGTTTTTGCCGCCGGGCCTACGGCCGAGGTGCTGACTTTTCAGAACCTCACCGCGGTCTACGAAACCGAGATCTACGTCGACGTGAACGACATCACCGGTGGGCTCGTCGTGACGCCGCTCTCGAGCCGGGCGCGGCGTCGTCTGCAGGAATCTCGTCAGACGGAAGCCGCTTCGCAGGCGCCGGTCGACGAGACTCGCGCGGCCGGTCCGCCCAGCGGACTCCGGGCGCCATAGACTCGACCGATGCTCCTCTGCCGCTTCGGTCCCGAAGGCATGCTCGCCGCCGGTGAGTCGCTCACCCAGCTCCGCGTCCTATTCTCCGATCCGTTCGAAACGCCGGTCTCCCGCTGGGAGCTCGGTCGCCCGGTCGACCTCGCGCAGGGAGAAGCGCTGCGGGCGCCGGTTTCTCCCGGAAAGATCGTCTGCGTCGGGCGCAACTATCGCGACCACGCGGCGGAGCTCGGCAATGCCGTGCCGACCGAACCGCTGATCTTCCTCAAGGCGCCCTCGACCGTCATCGGCCCCGAGAACGCGATCGTGCTGCCGCCGGAAAGCGAGCGCGTCGACTTCGAAGGCGAGATCGCCCTGGTCGTGAAGTCCAGGCTGCGCCGCGTTTCCGGCGCCGAGGCCCTCCAGGGAATTCTCGGAGTGACCTGCGCCTGCGATGTCTCGGCTCGCGACCTGCAGAAGAAGTTCAACTCCCTCTCGGGCACGAAGTCGTTCGACACGTTCTGTCCGCTGGGACCGGCCATCTGGATCGACCCGGACTACACGACGCTCGAGGTCCGCACGCGGATCAACGGAGAGGAGCGTCAGCATGGCAAAGTGAACGAGATGGTCTTCGGATTCGCCGAACTGCTGGCCTACGCCTCCTGCCGAATGACCCTCGAGCCGGGCGACCTCGTGCTGACGGGAACGCCGGGCGGCGTCGGACCGCTCGCGCCCGGCGATCGCGTGGAGGTCGAGATTCCCGGAGTCGGGATCCTCGCGAATCCCGTGGAGTCCTGGCTCGCCTAGATCCGGCGAGCCGTCAGCGCTTTCCGGGGGCCAGGAGAAGCGCCGCGCCAGCGACGATGGCGGCGATTCCGGCCCAGTTCGGAATGGCGACGTGTTCCTTCTTGGCGACCGAAAATTCGAGGGGGCCGACCTTGGCCGTATCCTTGTTCTTCGCGAAGCTGAAGCCACCCTGCACGAGAACGAAGATACCGGCGGCGAGAAGCACCAAAGCGAAAATCTTGCGTGGACTCATCGAGAACTCTCCTTGGAGATGGGAAGTGGCGCCGAACGATTCGGCCAGAGCAGAAGCAGGATGGCGGCGATGGCCAGCAGGTGGATCGCTCCGCCACCCGTCCGGCCGAGAAAGAACAGAGCCAGCCAGATGCCGATCGCGGCGGAGGCGGCGATGAGCCGCAATCGGGGGAACATTCCGCGATTCTAGTCTGGTTCCGGAAACAGCCCGCCGAACCGCCCGCGCTATTGTCGGGCGATGAGGAAGTGGCGGGTCGAGAAGCGCGAGACGCTGTTCAGTCATCGACTGTTCGACCTGCGCCGGGAGTCGCTGATCGCGGAGTCCGGCGAACCGACGCGCCGCGAAGCGTTGACGCTCGCGGCTCCGGGCTGGGTGAACGTGATCGCCCTCCTGCCGGACGAGAAGGTTCTGCTCGTGCGTCAGTGGCGCTTCGGAATCGGCGCGGAGACGATCGAAATTCCGGGTGGCATGGTCGAACCGGAAGAGCTGCCGGCGGCGGCCGCTGCGCGGGAGCTCTTCGAGGAAACCGGATATCGTGCCGGGCGAATCTCGTGGCTCGGCGAAGTGCAACCGAATCCGGCGTTCATCACCAATCGCTGCCAGACCTTCATTGCCCACGATCTCGTGCAGGACGGTGAGCCGCAGGGCGACGGCGAGGAGGAGCTCGTCGTCGAGATCCGGCCGCTCGCGGAAATCCCGCAGCTCATCGTGAACGGCGCGATCCGTCACGCACTGGTCGTCGCGGCGTTCTACCTCTTCGAACACGCCTCACCCCAGCCGGCACATCGAGCGGAGTTCGTTTCCCATCCGCGAGAGGCGACTCCATGAGTGAGCTTGGGCACCTCGAGGCGGTGACATTCGACGCCACGCACACGCTGCTCCTCTGCCCCGAGCTCGGCGCGCAGTACGCGGCGGTTCTCTCCCGGCACGGAATCGCCGTGGATGTGCGCGACGTCGAGACTGCGATCCCGCGGGTCTGGCGCGAGCTCGCCTGCTCGGCTGCGCCCTCGTCGGATCGTTTCGCGAACCACTCGCATCATCCGCGCGGCGCGCGGGGTTTCTGGCGGCGATACATCGAGCGCATCTGTGAAGTCGTCGGCGCTCCCCGGCCGAGTCCGTTCGCAGCGGCCGAGCTCTTCGATCGCTTTGCCCATCCCGACGCCTGGCAGATCGCACCCGGAGCGGAGATCATGCTCACCGACCTTCGGTCCCGCGGGCTGAAGCTTGCGGTCATCTCGAACTGGGATCAGCGTCTGCCGCTGCTTCTCGACCGTATCGGGCTGGCGTATCTCTTCGACACGGTCGCGGTTTCCTCGATCGTCGGCGTGGAGAAGCCCCATCCGCGCATCTTCGAAACCACGCTCGCGGCGCTCGGTGTCGCCGCCGAAAACGCGCTGCACGTCGGCGACAGCCGGCGCGAGGATCTCGAGGGCGCGCAGGGAGCGGGAATGCACGCGCTCCTGCTCGCCCCGTCGGGAAACGGTGACATCGAAGCACTCGCCGATCTGCCGGATTTCCTGTTCGGCCGTGAGCTCCCGGGCGGATAGAGTCCGCGGACGATGAGCCGAGCCCTCTGTCTCGCAGCGTTCCTTCCGGTTCTTCTTTTGGGCGCCTGCACTCGTCGCGAAGCGCCGGCCGGAGAGAGTCCGCCGAAGGCTCCGGAGCTCGCAACGGTCGACATCGCACCGGCACCGGACGCGGCGTTTTCGACTGCCGCCGATCGCGTGGAGAGGCGGCCGAGCGCGGATGCGATCGCCGGTGCGCTGCCGGACGGATTTCCTGCGGACATCCCGGTCCATCGCCCGGCGAGCGTCGTCGATTTCGGCGCCCGGCCCGGGGGTGGCTATGCCGTCACCTTCGCGACGCCCTCGCCACCAGCAACCGTTTCTGCGGCGATGGCGACGAAGTTGCGTGCCGCGGGATGGCAGGCGGCGAGCGCCGGCCAGTGGACCAAGGCGGGCAGGAAGCTCCGTCTCGTCGTCGAGGCGACGGCTGCCGGAAGCCGCTATCGCATCGAGTTCTGAGGCCCGCGCTCGCCCGCTTTCGCTGCCTGGCTCTCGGTACCTGGCTCTCGGTACCCGGCAGTCAGTACCCGGCGCCGGACTGGCGATCGAGGAGCGCTTTCTGCGCCGGGATCTTCGCGACGAGCTCGAAAGGCGTGCGCACGCTCGCCAGTGTTTCGCCGACCTGAAGGATCGCGTCCTCGGCAATCGGGCCCAGCCAGCCATCCGCTGCGGCGAGGTACCGGATCCCCCGCGGGTCGATGCCCATCACCCGCGCTGCCGAGGCGTCGACAGCGGGAAGGTTGCTGCCGACGATGACGACCCCCGCGGTTTTCGCGGTGCCCATGATCGGCCCGTCCCCCTCCATGCCGACGATTCCGTCGATCACCGCAAACTGCGGTCGCACGGTCGCGTTGATGTCGAGAATGGATTCCTGCAGTCCCGCGTAGTGCAGCACGTTCTTCGGCCAGCCGTAGTAGCTGCCCGGCATGATGCCGAAGAGATTCTTCATCGCGAGTGTGGCACCGGCCCAGTGATGCGTCTTGAGCTTGGCGAGCGACACGATCCAGTCGACCTCCGACAGAACGACCGGCAGCGTCAGGCGCACGAGGCCCGAGCGCCGTCCGGCGTTCGCGACCGCGAAACCGCGTTGCCGGTTGAGATCGACGAAGCGCAGCTTCTCGTCGACGAGGACCTGAGCGAGACCGGACTCTTCGAGGACGAGAAGAGTGTCCCGGCGGTGCCCGGGACCCTCGCCCACGAGGACCTCGGCGGCGCCGAAAGCGCGTAACGCCTTCGCGACGGCACGGACGACCTCCGGGTGAGTATTGATGTGCCCGGCTCCCGTCGCCGTCTCCACCAGATTCGGTTTGAGGAGAATGCGCTTGCCCGCGACGGCGCCCGGAGTGATGCCGATCTCGGTGAACGCACGTCGCAGGATCGGTTCGAGGTCGACGCTGTAGGACGCGGCGCGCGCGACCGCGACGCGCGGACGGCGATCCGGGCGGCAACCGATGAGCGCAGCGCCTGACGCAATGGCCGCCATGGCTCCGCCCGCGAGGAGCTCACGCCGCGAGAATCGCCGCTCGACGAGCCACTCTCGCTTCATGGGCGCCTGCCGCTTCTGCCGGACTGCTGCGTGGACGCGAGAGCTGCGAGGAGGCCGGCGGGCGCTTGCGCGGCGACGGAGAGCAGCGCGAGGTCGGCGGTTTCGTATCCACCGTAGCGCGCTTCCCGGGCGAGAGTCTCGCGGATCGCGAGCGCGAGACCCGCCTCCTGCTCCCCGCGACGGGGATTCCATGCCGCCATCGCCAGACTGCACCATCCGAGCGCTAGGGGAGTGCGCAGAGCCGTCGTTTCCTTTCCGAGGTACGCGAGGCTCGCGTCGAGTTTCGCCGCCGGAAAATGACCTGCAAGAGCGCAGAGCACCAGACCGGTCGATTCGGGCGCCGGCCGGAGCTCGGTGCCGAACACCTCGGCGTTGCCGTAGTTCCAGCCGCCGCCGGCGATCTGGCGATCGATGAGCATCGCGCGCCCCATCTGCGCGCGCGGGTGCTCGCTCTCACCGGCCGCAGCCAGCGCGAGGAGGGCGAGCGCTGTCGGTTCCGCCCACGAGAACGTGCGATCGATCCACGGCCAGCCGGCGAGAGTGGTGTCCATCCCGAGGGGGCTCGCGGGGTCCCGCAGAAAATGGTCACCCGAGTGCGTGAGCAGAAAGTCGATGGCGCGTTTCCTCGCGGGAGCGAGCTCCGGAACTCCGTGCCAGGCGAGAACGGAGATCGACGTCGGACTGTATCCCCCGGGATGCAGCGGCGAGATGCTGACGCGACCGTCATCGGACTGCAGCCGGGCGATCGCCTGCGCGGCAGCGAGTGTTTCTGGCGCTGCCGGTCCGCCCGATACGCGAAGCGCGAGCGCGGACCAGACGGTGGCGTCGACGGCCGGCTCGCTGTCGCCGGGCCGCGCGAGCGCGCTGCCGTCCGGATGCATCCGCCGGGCAAGCGCGGCGCCGAGCTCCGTCGCGATCTCTGCCAGTTGCGGATCGCCGGCCCGCTTTACGGCCGCAGCGCCGTCGGGTCCGGCAGGTGCGGCGGGCAGGGCGGAGGAGCGCTCTCGCGCGACGTCGGTCATGACCGGGTTCGCGGACATTCTACCGTCGGCTCCCGCGCGCTTCGCTGTGGGACAATCCTGGGCATGACCTGGGCGAGGCTCGAGACAGCAGCGGTCGCGCGCGCCCTGGCGTCGGTGGCCGCCGAGGCGGGGGATCTCGCCGAGGTCTATTTCGAGCGCCGCATCGATGCCGAGTGGCCGCCGGCGGAGGCGCGGTGCGGTCTCCGGGTACGGCGGGAAGAGGGCCTTGCGGCGCGTCTCGTGCGCGGCGAGCGCTCGTGGCTCGCCAGTCGCGACAGGATCACGGGTGCCCATCTGCTCGAAGCGTTGCGGCAGGTGGCGCGGGCGCAACCCGCGACGCTGCTCGAGCCGGACATCGCCGTCGGTACGCCCACGGCGATCCCGTTCGCCGCGCTGCGCTCCTTCGCAGCGGAGCTCGAACGCGCGATCCGCCGTCACCACGTCGCATTTCCGCTGCAGCTCACGGTGCGCTGGCATCGGCGCGATGTGCAGGTGGTCGGGCCGCGATGGGTGCCGTCGACGGAACGCGAGGTTTTCTTCAGCCTCGAAGTCGACATGCCGTGGGGACGTTTCGGTGCGTTGGCGACGGACCTCGCCGCGGGCGAAGCGGAGCGCGTCGCGCGCTCGCTGGTCGGCCGCTTCATGGCGCGCGAAGCGGAGCCGCCGCACTCGGGCCGCTTTCCCGTCCTCCTCGCGCCGGCAGCGACAGCCGTGCTGCTCCATGAGGCGGTTGCGCACGCTCTGGAGGCGGATCTCATGGGAGAGATCGGCGGAATGGACGACGATTGGCGGCGCTCGATCGGAGCGGTCTCGAGCTCCGCGTCGCCCGGCTTTCCGCTCGATGTGCTCGACGATCCGCGACGTGCGCCGCGAGGTGTCGATCGCACCACGGACGACGAAGGCCAGGCCGTCGTGCGACGCTGGCTCATCCGCGCCGGCAAGGTCGATCAGGTCATCTCAGACAGTATGTGTGCGGCGCGATCCGCAACGCACCTTGCGGGATCCGGGTTTCGTGGCGGGCGTCACCAACCGCCGCTGCCGCGAACCCACCACCTCGAGCTTCTCCCTGGCGACGCCGATCCGCGTCGCCTGCAGAGCGCCGCGGAGGGAGGGCTCTATGTTCCCGAGCTCGACCGCGGCAGACTCGATCCGGCGACCGGGGAAGTCGTGCTGCACGCGCCCTGCGGGCGCTACCTCCTGCATGGAGAGCCCGGCGATGCCTGCGGTCCGTTCGAGCTTCGCGCTTTCGTTCCGGACCTTCTCGCCTCTGTCGTCGCGGTGGGCAAGGACGCGCAGGCGGCGGGAGCGGGATGGTGCGCGAAGGCGGGTCAACGACGCGCCGTCTGGGCGACCGCGCCGTCGGTCGTGATCGCCGACATCGCCGTTTTCGCCGGCACGAGATGAATCGGAGATGAATCCGAAATGAACTCGAGCCCGGGCGCCGAAGCGCTGCTCGCCGACCTGCCGAATCGCGGCTTTCCCGAGGCCGAGATCTACGAAAAGCGCGGCCGCAGCCGGCGCTTCGTTGCGACTTCGAAAGAGTCGCCCGCTCCCGGAACCGGTGCAGAAGCGGGGCCGGAGTCGCGCTCTCTTGCGCAGGCTTCCGCGAGCGAGGAGGGATGGGCGGTCCGTGCCGGCGACCGCCGGCGTTCGCTGTTTCACGCCGCGACCGGCAGCGCTGAAGCCGCGCTGCAACTCGTCGACCCGAGTCCGCATCCGTTGCTGCTTCCCGATCCGCAGACAGGTCCGCTGGATCCGTGGCGCGAAACGCCGGACTTCGACAGCGCGCTCGTCAACGAGACCGGAGCCTCGCAACTCTTCCAGGCGATCGAGCGCGAGATGCGCAAGGAGTTGCGGAACGCGCGGCTCGTCGCGGCCGACTTCGAAGAGGGAAGCGCGGAGTCGGCGCTGCTTTCGACGCGGGGCGTGCGTGCGGCGTGGCGCACGCGCGCCGCCGCCTTGCGCCTCGAAGTCCGGGACGGCGACCGCGGATGCCGTTTCGAGGGAGCGGAAAGCATGGCGCGCGACTTCGATCCGCTCGCGCTCGCGCGCCGTCTGGTCGATCGGCTTTGCGCGCTCGAGCCGCGTCGGGCCGCGGCGGGAAGCAGCGGCCCGGTGGTTCTGATCGCCGCCCCGCTGGCCGCACGCCTGATTCAGGCGTGTGCTCCGCTGTTCGTCGGCCCGGCTTCGCGGGGCGCTGCGCTGGGCGCTCTCTCGCCGGCGATCACCCTGATCGACGACGGGCGATTCGCGAGCGGTGTTCTCGCCGCGCCGTTCGACGGTGAAGGTCTACCGTCTGGCCCGGTGACTCTCGTCGAAACGGGGCGCTTCGTGCGGTCGCTGCTCGCGTGGTGGGAGACCGAGCGGATACCGGTTCCCGGATGCGCTCGCCGGGCGAGCTGGCGCGACCTGCCCCGACGTGCGCCGACGCATCTCTACCTGCTGCCGAGCCAGACCGGTGTCGCGGAGCTCGTCGAGTCCGTCGGCGCCGGGGCCTATCTCCTCGACGCCGAAGGACCCGTTCGCGTCGATCGTTCGACGCTCGCATTCGACGTCGCGGTTTCTGGCCTCGAGATCGTCGCCGGGCGAGCGGTGGCTCCTCTCGGTGCGGTCCGTCTCTGCGGCGACCTCAAGGCTTTGCTCACGGGGATCCGCCAACTCGGGCGCGATCTTCAGTTCGTTCCAGGCGACGGAATGTTCGGAGCCCCCTCGCTGGTCGTCGAGGGACTGCGCGTTCTGCCGCTCTGAATCGGAGGCTGCGCGGCGGCGCCGGCATCGCGACCGCGGTGTTATTCTTCGCGCGCCGCGAACGGCCCGGAACCGTTTCCGCCAGCGCTCTGCAGCTCGAAAGGCACCCGATGCAGCTCGGCATTCTCGGCCTTCAGAAAGCGGGCAAGACGACGCTCTTCAACACCTTGACGGCTTCACGGGAAGCCACCGGGAAGTTCCTCGCTTCCGACGCGACGCACCTCGGCGTCGCCAAAGTTCCCGACCCGCGTCTCGCTGCGCTGCGCGATCTTTTCAAACCCAGGAGCTACGTTCCGGCGACGGTCGACTATGTCGATATTCCGGGCCTTCAGAAAGGGGAGGGAGCGGAGAGTCTCGACCTCGCGAAGCTGAAAGCCGTCGACGCGCTGCTGCACGTCGTGCGCGCTTTCGACGATGCCGAGATTCCGCATGCGGACGGGAGCATCGACCCGCTGCGGGACGTGCACACGATCGACCTCGAGCTCATTCTCTCGGACCACACGCTCATCGAACGCCGGCTGGAGCGTCTCGCGAAGGCGGGAAAACGCGGAACCTCTCCCGAGGAGGAGCGCGAGAAGAAACTCCTTTCCGAGATCGTCCTGCCGGCGCTCGAGGCGGAGAGGCCTGTGCGCTCGCTCACCCTCGAAGGCGACGACGAACGTCTGCTGCGCGGTTACCAGCTGCTCACCGCCAAGCCGATGCTCGTCGTCCTGAATGTCGGCGAAGAAAGGGTCGCGAACGCCGATCCGAAGGATTTCGGCATCGATGTCGCGAAGACGCCGGCGATCGTCGTGTCGGCGCCGATCGAAGAGGAGATCTCTCGCCTTTCGCCTGCGGAGCAGAAGGAATTCCTCGGCGACCTTGGCCTGAACGAGCCGTCACTCGATCGCGTCCTCCGCGCGAGCTTCGATCTCCTCGGCCGGATCGCCTTCTTCACCGTCGGCGAAGACGAAGTGCGAGCCTGGACGATCCGCCGCGGCACGCGCGCCAAGGAGGCCGCCGGCACCATCCACTCCGACATCGAGCGCGGCTTCATCCGCGCCGAAGTCGTCGCCTGCAAGGCACTGCTCGAACTGAAGACCCTCGCCGCCTGCCGCGACAAAGGCCTCCTGCGCCTCGAAGGCAAGGAGTACGAAGTCCTCGACGGCGACGTCATCAACTTCCGGTTCAACGTCTAGGCAATGGAATAGGGCTGGAGGGCGGCACGGACCCGTGCCTGGTTCGTTCGTCACGCCCTGGAAGCCGGTTCAAATCCGGAGAATCGAAGCCGACAAACAACAGGCCCGGAAGCCGCTACAACGGCGCCCGGGCCCAGACCACACATGGAGGCAGATCCATGCGCAGCATCACGAAGCGTAGCACCCGCAGAAGCTCCTCGGAACAGTTCATCGCTTGCGCGGACGTCTTTCCCGCGCGAGCTTCACGGCACGGTGGAGCGTCTCCAGCGAAGCGGCGGCTCTTCGAAGTCTCTCGACAACCGAAAAGGGGTAGGGCTCCTTTAGCGAACAACGTCCCTGAGCGATCGTTGCGCGGCTTGGAACGAGCGTTCGCGCTGGGAGGTGTTTTTGCTCTATTTAAGAAGCTCGACGAGCCAGAGAAGGGACTCTCGGAAGAACGTGAAGAAGATCGAGAGGACGAAGATTCCGACGAGCGCCATGGCGATCCAGCTTCCGCGCCCACTTCGTATGCTGGTCTGAGCCTGAGTGATCCGCGCGGTTTCTTCTTTCGCAAGGCGAACGGAAAACTCCGCTCGTTGCTCGGGGAGACCGTTGACTCGATCGTCGAGAGGTTCGTGCATGTCGGCGTAGTCTAAGCCGGCGGGCGCGTCAGGCCTCTGGCTTGCGAGAACTCTTCGCTCTCTCTCCGCAACATGCAGTCGCCAAAACGCGCGGAAGCGCGCGGTCTAGCTGCTGTTGGCGTCGACACCGTGAGCGAGGGCGGGCCGCGGTGGCGCGAGCGGGCAGACGCGCTGGACCTTGCCGTGAAAGTCGATCGCCAGGGCGCCTTCCGTGGCGAGCGTGGGCGAGGGCATGAAGCGGACCTCGGCGTCGATCACCAGGTAGGGGGCGCCTTCTCGGTCGCGGACGAGGAAGTTGCGCAGGCGTCGGCCGGCGGTGACGTACGAGCCCCATGTATTCACCGCCGGAGCGGTTGCCGAGAAATGCAGTCGCTGATGGGGCATGTGCCTCCTCGCCGATATGACGAGCGAGGCGTGCAAAGCGGTCGAATCGCTGCGGGATCCGATCGCTGACTCACCCGGGCGGCTGAGGATCGTCGTTTTCACCTCCAGCTCCGCGCTGGCGGGGCGATCACGGAAGGGTCTTTCCCCTATCGAAGAGATGCGCCTGCCGCTGACGACGGCCCTCGTGGCGCTGCCTAGATCGCCGGCGGATCGGTCGCGCGCTCCCAGTTGCGGTGTCGCCCCAGCGCGGAGACGAATGCTTTCATCTCGCGGACGATCGCCCAGTCGGCAGAGTCGTCGAGCGGGATTCCCGCAGCAGTGGCCGTGACGACGCCTTCACCCATGATGAGGATCGGCTTGCAGTGGCGGTACTGGTCCTTGAGGAATTCGCGCGCCTGTCCCGATGCGCTGAGCGCCTCAGCGGAAGCTTTTCCTCCTGGCAGCACGGCGGCGTCGAAGAGCACGGAAGGCCTCGTTTCGAACGTCACCTCCACTTCAATCGACCCACCCTTGACGGTCGTCAGTCTGCCCAGACGGGCGCCGATGAGCAGCGGCTGGGCACCAGCGGAGCGCAGTGTCTTCTGAATGCGTTCGACGCCCGGCCCGTCGACTCCCTTCGCGACGAGGATGGCGATTTTCCGTCCGCGGATGTCTCCGGGTCCGGGTCGCGCGGTGAGCGAGAGGGCCGCAGATTCGCCGACCTCCGCCACAGCGGGGGTGATGAGCAACGGCATCGGTTTTGGAAGCGGCATGCCCAGACCTTCTGCCACCTGCGCTGCGAGATCCTCGGATACGTTGCGCAACATCGAGAGGGTGCGCTCTCGGATTGCGGGAAGCTCCACTTTCGTGAGCTCGAAACGGAATCCGCGAACGATGTGTGCCTTTTCGTAGTCGGTCTGACTGTTCCAGAACAGAGAGGCCTGCGAGTAGTGATCCGCGAACTTCTCCGGCTTTCCTCGAACCTTATCCTCCGCTACAGGCTGGGGAAAGGAAGAAAAGCCGGCAGCTCCAGCCTGAAAAGGACAGCCCCCGGCGAGTGAGTTCGGCTCGTAGGCGACCCTCCCGCGCGGAATGGCATGGCGATGGATCCCGTCCCGCTGGTTGTTGTGTGCCGGCGCCAAGGGGGAGTTGATCGGGATCTCGTGGAAATTGGGTCCGCCGAGCCGGGACAGTTGCGTGTCGAAGTAGGAATGGATTCTTCCCGCAAGCAGGGGGTCATTGGAGAAGTCGATTCCCGGAACGAGGTTCTGGACTCCGAAGGCGACCTGTTCCGTTTCGGCAAAAAAATTATCGGGGTTCCGGTTGAGGACCATTCGGCCGACCGGCGTGATCGGTACGAGCTCTTCCGGAACGAGTTTCGTCGCGTCCAGCACATCGAAGCTGAAAGCGTTCGCCTGCTCCTCCGTGAAAATCTGAAAGCCGAGCTCGTATTCTGGAAAAACCCCGTTCTCGATCGACTCCCACAGATCGCGGCGATGAAAATCCGAATCGGCACCGGAGATCTTCACGCACTCATCCCAATCGAGGGAGTGCGTGCCTGCAGCGGGCGTCCAGTGAAACTTCACGAACCGGGACTCGCCGCGCGCATCAACCAGGCGAAACGTATGGACGCCGAATCCCTGCATCGTTCTGAAACTCCGGGGCAAAGCGCGGTCCGACATCAGCCACATGAGGACGTGTGCGGACTCCGGCATCAGCGAGATGAAGTCCCAGAAAGTGTCGTGAGCGCTGGCAGCCTGCGGCATTCCGTTGTGCGGCTCGGGTTTGACCGCATGCACCAGATCGGGAAACTTCATGGCGTCCTGAATGAAGAACACCGGAATGTTGTTGCCGACGAGATCGAAGTTGCCCTCCTCGGTATAGAACTTGGTCGCGAAGCCGCGGATGTCGCGCGCCGTGTCAGTAGATCCGCGCTCGCCTGCCACAGTCGAGAAGCGCACGAACACGGGTGTCCGCTTGCCTTTTTCGGAGAGGAAAGCCGCGCGAGTGAACTTTCCAAGGGGTGAATAACATTCGAAGAAGCCGTGCGCGGCAGAACCCCGGGCGTGGACGATTCGCTCTGGAATCCGCTCGTGATCGAAGTGGGTGATCTTCTCCCGAAGAATGAAGTCTTCGAGAAGCGTTGGACCTCTGAGGCCCGCCTTGAGAGAGTTCTGGTTGTCTCCGACCGGCACGCCGAAGTTCGTGGTGAGAACCTGGCCTCCGGCGTCCAGTCGGGCGGATTCGAGCGAAGCATTTCCGGGATCGAGACCGCGACGCGCCGCTTTCCCCGTCTTGCCGGAATCGTTGGATTCAGTCACGGTGCTGGCCGTCGCCAGCGCGGAAGCAGCTCGATGAACCCCCTCCTTGAGCTTCCGCTGAGACGGGCCGAATTCCTCGACCTTGTTCGCGTTGAAGGCGAATTTTGCCGCGAGGTCATCGGCTGCCTGGCGTTTCTTTTCCACGGATTCGGGCGACGCCGCGCGGAGCTCGGGCTGGGAGGGTTTCAGATGGGAGAGTTTCAGAGTTGAAGGTTTCGCCGGTACGCGAGTCGGTCGCTTCTTCATCGGTAATTCCTCCGGATTCACTGTTTCTCTTGAGCTTGCGGACCGGCGCTCCGATCCGGGAACCCCGCCGATCGATTGCGGGCAACTGAGAGTCGGGAGCAGTTCAGTTCCTCGTCGCGCGGTCCCGTCCGTCCGGTCGTTTGCCGACGTGTGGACGCTCTCTACAGGGCTGTGTCGAGTGGGAGAGCAAGGCCGATGCCACGATCGACTCCGGGATGACGCCACATCAACGGGCAACCGGACATCTCGGTTCTCGCGCGGGTTGGCGTTTGTGCGTTGCCAACGTGCAATGAGGTGCGCAGAAGAGGACACCCGCGCGGATAGGCAGCGTTCCGTCCACGGTGAGATAGTTGAGCGGCTGTCTTCGGGGCAGACCCGGGATCGGAGGAGGCCATGAGCAAGGCAGGGCTCGCGAAGCTCGTTGAACTGACTCGTCAGGCGACGGGACCCTTCGCAGAGGCAGATGAAGAAACGAGGCAGCTCATGCTGCGCGTCGAGTCGGACCTCGGCGCAGAGATCGAACTGGTCGCTCCCGCACTCCGATCCTCGGTGGAGTTCGGCGCGGCAGACGAGGCCTTGAGAGGCCTCCGAAGTGCGATCCAATCCGAAGGAATCGGCATTCACCCGCTCGCCACCGACCCTATGCTTTTGCCCTGAAGCCTTTCGCCCCCGTCCCGGCGAGTGGCGAGCACGGAACGGACCTCGGCGGGCGCCGTTCGGAGGAGGTGAGGAGCTTCTACAAACCTCCGGAGCGCCGCTCGAAAATCCCCGCTGGAGATGCCGAAATCCCCTTGGAATGCGCCCCGTCGCAGCTCGCGGAGTTGGCAGGGAGTGTGAAACATCGATTGCTATCGCCGGCCGGTTATTTGCGAAAGTCCGTGCGCGAGAAGGGGAATCGATGGTGCTTACGAGGACATATCGCGGCGTCACCTGGATTGCGCCGGACGGCGCGACGGCGATCCCGCTGACTCGGCCGGAGCAGAGAGATCTCGATACCCGGTCGCTTCTCGCCCAGGGAAGGAAGCTCGCATCTGAGCTTGGACTCGACGAGGATGGCCGGCTCGAGGTGGTGCCGATTGTCCACCCGGAATCGTTCGAGGTTCCGGAGGTGATGGCGCTCCGTCGCGTGCACGACAGTGCGCAATCGGGCGCCGGCGTCGATCTCCCGGCGGAAGAGTGCCAGCTGATGACGGTCGAGCTCGCCGAAGGAAGGGCCCGAATGGTTCGTGCGCTCGTTGTTGGCGGCGAGTTCACGCACGTCGTCGAGCGGACGCACAATCTCGATGACACACTCCTGCCTTTCAACCTCGTCTACCACGCCCGCCTGACCTGAGAGGGTTTTTCGGGCGCGGTGCTAGCCTCCTTCCGTGATCCGAGCCGTCGAAAATCCGGCTCCAGACGAAGCGGCGCCCGACCGTGCCGGGACTTGGGTGCGCGCCGTCCTCGCCGAGCATCGCGCATTGCTGGTGGCAGTCTGCGCTTATTGCGCGCTCGCGGCTCCGCTTCTCCTCGGAGGCGCGACAGGCGCCTGGCACTTCCGCTTCGGATATCGCTGGCTCCTGCTCTTCTGGCTCGCGGCCTCCGCGCTCGTTCTTCTCGGGGCACGATTTCGCGGCCGCCTTGCGGCACGGCTGCGCGCTGAGTCCGTCGCCGGAGCCCTGCTCGTGCTGGCTCTGGCGGCGCCCTTCCAGAGCACCTTTCAGAGCCTGAAGCAGGCGATGCCGCGCTTCGCGCCATTCGCCTGGGACGCGCGACTCGCGGCCCTCGATCGTGGGATGCATGGCGGCGTGGATCCGTGGCGTCTCCTGCGTCCGATCGTCCGCAGCACGGTGGCGCTCGAGGTTCTGGATGTCGTCTACACGCTCTGGTTCGTCGTGCTGATCGGAGCGGTCGTGGCGGCCAGTTGGTCGACCCGCCGCCGGCTCCGCGCGCGGTTTCTCGTTTCCACGGTCATGGCATTCGGCCTCATCGGCACGGTCGGAGCTTTCGCGCTCAGCAGCGCCGGACCCTGTTACTACGGCACCGTGGTGAGGGGAGCGGATCCGTTCGCGGAGCTCAACCGCACGCTCGCTGCGCACGTCGATCGCGAAGGCGTCGCGCTCGATGCCATCGACAATCAGCGGGTTCTACTCGAGTTTCAGACGTCAGGAAAAACGATGACCTTTGGTGGCATCTCGGCGATGCCGAGCATGCACGTCGCGTTTGCGGTGCTCGTCGCGCTGGCGGCCGGCGGCATCGACCGGCGTTGGGGCGCAGTGGCCTGGACTTTTACCGCACTGATCTTTCTCGGCTCCGTGGCCCTTGCGTGGCACTACGCGGTCGACGGATATGTCGCCGCTCTCGCGGCCGGGGCGATCTGGCTCTGGGTGGGGCGTTGGCGGTCGATCCGCCTCCTTCCCGAGTTGAAATCGATCGACGGAGCGCCGGAGAGTTGACGGACTGACCTCCGCTGAACGCGGACGAGCCCGTTCCGGCTCGCCCGCGAATGCGCGGCTCAGCCGGCGGCGTCGATCTCCACCAACCGGGTCTCCATTCTGCCGGTGCTGTCGCCGGTCGGAACGAAGGTCGTGGGCGAGCTCGGGAACGTTGGCGTCGGTGCGGGTTGACTGCGGAGTTGCGGACGAAGCAGCGGAGCGGATCCGGTGCGCGTGTCGCGCGTCCTGGCGCGCAGGCTCGAGCCACTGCGCGCGCCACCGACTCCGACGACCGTCGTGCCGCCGCCGACCTGGTTTGAAACACTTGCGGGATCGAGATCCTTTGTCGACAGAACTCGCGCAGCTGTCGAATCGCCGTCGTCCGGCTCCGGCTTCTCGATGCCGGCGGACTCGTCGGAGGTTGCCGCCGCCGTGCCCGACGGACGGATGAAGCCGCCTCCTTCCGACGACTCACCCTCCGTGGCCGCCACGGCGTCGACGTTCGCGTCGCTGTGCGGACGATCGATCAGTACGCCGGCGATCCTGGCCGGCTCCTCGAAGCGCTTTTCGGGCAACAACTCTTCGCGGTAGTGATGGTAGGAATAGAGCATGGCCGAGGTGGCGAGCTCGTTGTCGAGCAGGTGCGGATTCACGGCCGGATTGCCGAGGTTCGGGTCGATCGCGATGGCCCGTGCGTAGGCGCGCTTCGCCGCCGAATCCAGTCCCCAGTGATCGTAGATCGTTCCGATCTGGTAGTGAGCCCAGGCATTTCTCGGCTCGCTCGAAAGTGTACGCTTGAACTCCTTCAGCGCGCCCCGACGGTCCTCCAGCTTCTGCAGCAGCAGTCCCAGATTGAAGTGCGCCGCTCCGTTGGCGGAATCGATCTCGATCGCCCGCCGGTAGGCCGCTTCCGCACCGGTATTGTCGCCGGCGAGGACGAGGAGGCTACCCAGGTCGTTTTCGGCCGCGGAATCGGCGGGCCGGGAGAGCACGAGCGCGCGCTGGACTTCAATGGCGCGCCCCAGATTCCTGGGTGCCGAGGCCTCGGCGAATGCGGCGCACAGCAGCAGCGTGGCGCCGAGGAGAAGCAGAGTACGAGTCGTCTTGGAGAAGCCGGAATTGCGCAAGGTATCGTTCCTTTCGGAGTGCGATTGGCGGGAAGGCGAACGCTCTACTTGTGAACCGGTTTGGCCTTCAGCTTGATCTTGCCGTCCTCGGTGGCGACGCGAAACTGCACCGCTTCACAGCCGGTCTTCAGGCGGATCGATTCAATCTGCTGCGAGAGATAGCCGCGGAACTTCTCGAGCTCCATCGCTGGAGCTGAACCTGCCCCTCCGGCGCGTTGTGACAGGGACTGGTACAGCGCATCGACGGCCGAAGCCTCGAGTCGATCGGTCACCACGATTCCCGCCGCGACGTCGAAACGCGATTCGCTTCCGGCGGCCGCCGAACGACTCCCACGGCGGGAACGCCCCTCCTCCTTGTCACGCAGGCGCCGGTTGAAGAGCTCGGAATAGCTGTTGAAGCGCGCCTCGAGAGAGGCCAGCCGGAACTGTTCGGCGGAGGAGCGCAGATTGGCGTTGCGGAGCTCCCGCAGGTCGCGGACCAGCCGCGTTCGCGACTCCTCCGGGGGCACCAGTGTCGCGCCGGCGAGAAAGCGTTCGAATTCCACCTTGAAACGGTCGATCCCCTCGGCGAGGCGGTCGAGCTGTTCGGTCGCTGAAGGCTTCGCCGGCGCCTGGACGACTCCGGGGCGCATCCCGCGAAGCGCGTTGCCGCCGGTCCCGGGCTGGATCCGGTTGGCACCGGTGCCGGGCGGGACGCGACTGTTCTTGGTGGGATTCACGGGCCGGATCTCCTAGAATCGACGCAAAGTCCGATGTCCTCCGTGGATTCCGATCGCCGCCGGCAGCTCCCTGCGGTCGATCGTGTGCTGGCGGATCCACGGCTGCGACCGCTTCTTTCATTATACGGGTCGACCGCGCTCACCACCCAAGTCCGGGACCTCCTCGCCGCGCTGCGGCTGGAGATCGAGTCGGGGCGCCTCGACGAGGCGACCCTGATCCAGCGACTGGGGAGCCTTCCGGATGAGCTCGAGACGACCCTCGCGGTGCGCTTCGGTCCGCCTCTCCGCCGGGTCCTGAATGCCAGCGGAATCTTCCTGCATACCAACCTGGGACGTACGCCGCTGCCGGTCGAGGTGGCCGAGGGGCTTTCCGCCCTTTCCACTGCAGCCTGCGATCTCGAGATCGATCTTTCGACCGGACGGCGGGGCGAGCGCTCCGGCCGTCTCGAAGCGCTCCTCACCGCGCTCTCGGGCGCCGAGGCGGCGCGTGTGACCAACAACAGTGCCGCCGCGCTGGTCCTGGCGCTCCACGTTCTCGCGGACGGTCGCGATGTCATCGTCTCGCGGGGGGAGCAGGTCGAAATCGGCGGATCGTTCCGCATTCCCGACATCCTCGCCGCCGCGGGAGCCCGGGTCATCGAAGTCGGGACCACCAACCGGACGCGTCTCGCCGACTACGAAGGGGCGATCGGTCCGACGACTGCGGTGCTCCTCAAGGTACACGCGAGCAATTTCCGGATTTCGGGTTTCGTCGAGTCGGTCGAGGCACCGGCTCTGGCGGATCTTTCGCGCCGCCACGGTCTCGTGCTCATCGCAGATGAGGGAGCCGGGCTGTTGCGGCGCCACGCCGCGCCGGCGTTTGCGGGCCACCCGAGCATGTCGGAGCTTCTTGCCAGCGGCTGCGATCTGGTCATCGGCAGCGGCGACAAACTTCTCGGCGGTCCGCAGTCCGGGCTGCTTCTCGGTCGACGCGAGCTGGTCGAACGCTGCGGGCGGCACCCGCTCTACCGCGCGCTGCGTCCGGGCCGACTGGTGACGGCGGCTCTCGACGGCGTCCTCCGGCGTCAGCTCGCCGGCCGGCCGCTTCCGGTCGAGCGTCTGTGGAGCGAGCCCGAGGCGCTGCGCCGACGGCTCGTTTCGCTCTCCCTGCGGCTGAACGCCGAAATTCTCCCCGCGCCCGCGTTCGTCGGTGGCGGCGCCGCGCCGGAGGTTCCGATCGCCGGCGAAGCGCTGGCTCTGCCCGCCGACGAAGCCTTCGTGGCGCGCCTGCGACGCGGCGCGCTCGATCCGTCGCCGCTCCCGCCGGTCCCGCCAGTCCCTTCCATCCCTCCGATCCCGCCAGTCATCGGCGCGCTCCGCGAAGGGAAATTCTGGCTGGACTTGCGGACGATCGATCCTTTGGACGACGAGGTCCTGGCGCTCGCCGTCGAGCGCGCGCGCGATTTGCCGGGACCAGAGGACTAGAGATGGCGCTCCGACTTCTCGTGGTCGAAGATCGGGACTCCCTGCGCGCCATGCTCGTGCGGGCGCTGTCCGGAGAAGGCTATTCCGTCGTCGCCGCGAGCGACGTCGCCACGGCACGAGCGCAGCTCGCTGCGGGCGAGCGCATCGACCTCGTGCTCTCCGATCTCATGCTCCCCGATGGAAGCGGGCTCGATGTTCTGACTCTGGCGCGCGCGCGGACCCCACCGCCTCCGGTCGTCGTGCTCACGGGCTTCGGGTCCGTCGCGGCGGCGGTCGGGGCGATGAAGCTCGGGGCTGCGGACTTTCTCGAGAAGCCGGTCGATCTCGATCGCCTGTTTCGCCTGGTCGCCGAGCTCGTGCGCGAAGAGGCGCGCGCCCCGGTCTTTGCGCCGAAGGGTGCGCTGCCCATCGTCGGTGCGCATCCGCGACTGCAGGCCGCTCTCCGCGCTCTCGAACGCGTCGCGCCGACGGAAAGCACAGTCCTCCTGACGGGAGAGAGCGGCACGGGCAAGGAGCTCTTTGCGCGCGCGCTGCACGCGCTCTCGCCGCGAAGAGAGCGGCCTTTCGTGGCGGTCAATTGCGCCGCGATTCCGGAGACGCTGGTCGAAGCGGAGCTCTTCGGTCATGAGAAAGGCGCTTTCACTGGCGCCGATCGCCGGCGGCCCGGCCGTTTCGAGCTGGCGTCCGGAGGCACGCTCCTTCTCGACGAGGTGGGTGAGCTGCCGCTCGCCGTTCAGGCGAAGGTCCTGCGCGTTCTGGACGACGGGAGCTTCGAGCGCGTCGGCGGCTCGGTCACGCTCTCGGCGAATGTCCGCCTTGTCGCCGCGACAAATCGCGAGCTTTCCGCGATGGTCGCTGCCGGGGAGTTCCGCGCCGACCTGCTCTACCGCCTGGAAATCTTTCCGATCGAGCTGCCGCCGCTGCGCGATCGGGCGAGCGACATTCCGCTGGTGGCATGCCATCTCGCGGCGGAGATTTCCGCCCGTCTCGGATTGGCGCCCTTCGAGCTTGCCCCGGACGCGCTCGAGCTCCTCAGTGCGGAAGCCTGGCCGGGAAACATCCGTCAGCTGGCGAACGTCCTCGAGCGCGCGGCGATCCTCGCACCGGGAGAGCGCATTTCGGCCGAGCAGATCGGGCGGATGATCGGGCGGCCGGGGCCCGGGGCGTCCCTCGCGCCCACGGCCGGCGACGGCGAACGGAAAAGCGACGACGAGGCGCGGAACCGGCTGCGCCAGGCGCTGCGCGATGCCGGCGGCGACAAGCGCCTCGCGGCCACGGCGCTCGGCGTGAGCTATCGCACGCTGCTCCGCCGGATCGAGGAGCACGATCTCAAGGGTTTTCCGCACTACCGCGATTGAGCTTCGACTGCAAAAAGAAAAGCCGGCTTGCGCCGGCTCTTCGTGTCGTAGCTGAAACGTCCGTGCTGAAACGTTCTTGCTGAAAAGCATGCGATTTCAGCGCGACGGTGGGGCGGCTCCCGCGTCGGGCTCGGCGTCCGGAGTCGGATCGCTGTCGTCGCCCGTCACGTCCGACGGCTCATCCGCCTCCGGCGCTTCGGTTTCGTCGACGCCGGCATTCGCGACACGAGCCTGGAATCCGCGGCCCTGCGGATCGAACTTCACCGCCGCAAAATCGGGAATCGTCGGGAAAGCGACGCGGAAGTTGGCGGTCTTCCCGGCTTCGATCTGCTGCGAATTGACATCGCCATTGTTGGAGGCGAGCAACCCGCCGTCCGCGTCGTAGATCGCCACCAGCAGCGTCGGCGTGATGACGATGCCCGTCCCGGTGTTCTTGATCGTGCCGAAGATTTCGAGCCCGTCACCGCTCGAATCCTCCGTCTTCTCCCAGGAGATGACCTCGAGAACGCCCTTTTCGGCCGCTTTCGCATCGCCGGGTTTCCCCTCCGCGCTGTCGGCACTGTTCGACCCGGAGGCGATGTCCTTGTCGGTCAGCCGCAGGACCGGCTCCTTCTTCGCAGCCGCCGGAGGCACCGGCTTCGCCTGGATCTCCTTGGCACGCGTCGTCGCCAAGGCACTCTGATCGAGATCCACCTGGTCCGCGCGGATCGTCGACAGTTCGCCGTTCGGAAGAGTGAAGAGAACCTGGCGCTTCGCGACCTTCCAGGGGCCCTTCGTTTCGATCTTGGCGCCGTCACGCGTGACCAGCCAGTCGGCGCGGGCGCTACCCGCCGCCGTCAACAGGACGACGGCGGCGAACGAGGTGCTCAAGAAACTGCGGCAGGGCTTCCGCATCAGAACTCCTTCCAACTCGTTGGATCGATGCACACCGGCACCGGGGCGATGAAGATCACCCCGGTGTTGGAGCGGATCGTCTTGATGTTGAGAGTGTAGTTCGCATAGCGGCAGCGTGTCGACTGCAGCTGCTTCAGCTCCTCGGAGATCAACTTCAGGCTCGGCGAGACGTCGTCCGCGCTGGGCCCACCGTTGCCGTCTTCGGGATTCTTCGTCGCACTCTGCTCGACGAATGGCGGGGTTGTGAAGTCGCTGACCTCGACGTACCGCTTGCGATCCGCGAGAGTCCCGCCGGTTGGAATGTGGTAGCCCAGAGCCGTGACCGTTCCCACCAGGAAGATGTGACTCCTGCCGGCACGACTGCAGGTTCCATCGTCGTTCGAGATCTCGGTCGGCTGAAACGCGGTGAAGATCGTGATCCCGGCGAACGAGAAGGCTTCGGTGATGACCTTTTCGTCCGGCTGGAGAGTCAAGTACCAGCCTTGCAGAGTGCCACCGCCGCCGCCCGAATAGAGCAGATTGAGCGCGGTTGCTGCGTTGTCCGGACCGTCCGGATCGACGGCGGTGTACTTCGATTCGGTGAGCGGCTGAGTACACCCGGAGCAGGTGATGTTCAACACTCCGTCCCGGTCCGTATCGGCGAAGTCGTTGTCGAGCACGAAATAGAAACGGCCGGCCAATCCGTCGAACTGCCAGAGATTCCACCGGTTGCCGGTTCCCACGACGATGGCTTCCTTGTTCAGCTTGGTGACGTATACCGCCGAGACCTCCTCATAGATGGGGCGTCCGCCGGTCGAGAAGACCTGGAAGGGATCGTACCGCTTGGTGTCGCCTGTGGGTCCGATGAGGCGCTCGGCGGTGAAGTTGTAATTCACCGCCAAGTTGCGAGTCTGGAAGGTCTGCGACGCGAGTTTCATCGGTGACGTCAAGGACGTTTCGAGCTGCACCTTGTAGATGAATCCGGCCGTGGTCCCGAAATAGAGTCGGTCGATGTACGAGTCGCCGTTCGAGTCGACGGCTGCGATGTCGGCCGGAATCGCGCCGACGACCTTCTTCTTGTAGATGATCTTCCCGGTCTCGACGTCCATCATGTAGACGAAGTTGCCACGCTGGAACGCCGGGTCGTCGCCGACACCGCCGCCGAAGATCGCGACGAAGCGGTCTTCGGTCTCGTCCGCGGTACAGCTGCCGGTGCAGACCCGGATCCTGCCGGTCGTCATCTTGCTCCACGAGTTCGCGAGATCGATTTCGTTGTTCAGATCTTCGTCGAGATTCATGTTGGCGAAGACCCCGGCCGAGATCTGAATGCGCTGGATGTCCTGGAACTCCCAGAGCACCGAGGGGTAGGGAATGTTCTCGCAGCTTCCCCCGCCACCGAAGCAGGACGGCACGTAGCCGTTGTCCGGTTCGGGGACATGGTCGGAGTCCAGCGTGTCCGGCTGCGTCACATCGAGCGCGTAGTATCCAGGGCCGCCCTCGCGATAGCCGCCGAGGACGACCGAGCGCCACTCACGGTTCGTGCACACGGTCGAGCCGGTTTCACTCGCTTGCGGATCGATGAAGAAGTCGTCAATCCGCGGGCTGCCGTCGACTCCCCAGGGACCCTTGTTCCGATCGTGATCTTCGACGAGAGTCCGGGTCGACTTGAGCATCGGCCGCGGGATGAACGAGAAAATTTCGCGGCCCGTACCGTTGTCGTACTGACCGTCGATCACCCCTTCGCCGCCGGAGCAGACCCGCGATCCCCCGCTGGCGGTGCAGAGGTTGCTCGCGCAATCGGCGTCGACGTTGCAGGATTTCTGGGCGCAGAATCCGCTCTGGAGGCAGAGGGAACTTTCACAGTCGGCGCCGGTGCTGCAGAGCTTCGTCGTGCGCTCGACATCGTCTCCGAGGTCGTAGTCGATGACGCCGTCGCCGAACTCATCGACCTCCGCGACTCCATCCCCGTCAAGGTCCTTGGCAGGCACGAGGCACTCGGCCGGATTCGATCCGACCGGGCGCAGAATCCCGGCATCGAAGGCATGCAGCTGTCCGTCGTTCGCCGCAGTGAACAGAACCGAGCGTCGACAGACGTTGCGGTCCGCGAAGGCGCGGTAGGAAACTTTCGGTCCGCGCGTCGGATCGGCGGCCTGCCCGCAGAGCCGCTTGTTCAGATACGGGTCGGTCGTGTAGAAGGTGAAATCGGCAGGTTTTCCGACGACCAGCGGGTCGGCGTGGAAGATGTCACCGAGAAGGTAGGTCACCGGGGTGGTGATCGTGTTGCCCGGGGTTACCGGATCCGGTGTCTGGATCTTCGCTTCCTTCTGCAGCAGTGTCTTGGTGATGACCGAGTTGGCTTCGTTGTCGGCGGCGGTTTCCGACGCGGTGTTGCCGACGACGAAGAAGATGTTCATTCCGGCCCAGAGGTCGTACTTCTGGCTCGTCGTCGAAGGATAGGTGAAGAGCTTCCGGTTCCCCGGTTCGTTGAACTGCGTGTAAAGGACTCGACGCTCGTCGTCGGCGGTCCCGAGCTGCAGGTTGGCAGCGACGTACGGCGGGTTGGCGCTGACGTCGTCGGGATGGGGCGCCTGCAGAAGGAAACCGCTCGGAGCGTACGTTCCACCGCCGCCGCGGAATCCCAGCTGCACGTCGCCGGCGTCCCACAGGAAGCAGCCGGCCTTCGTGTCGGCGTCGCAGACCTGGGTGCGATCTGGCCGATTGTTCGCGTCGAGAGGCAGCGGCTTGAGATAGGAGTCCATTCTCCCTGCCCAGAAGCCCTCGTCGCCGAGCGGCGTGAAGCTCGACAGGAAAACCTTGTCGCTCGCATTCGCCTGCACCTGCGGCACGGCGGCGGAGGCGAAGGCCGAGGCCTCTTCGCGGATCTGGCTGAGCAGGCCGGTGAGGGCCGTGACCAGTTCCTGCTTGTTCTGCGGCAGGATGGGTGCGCCCGTCCCGCCGTTGGCGGCCATGCAATTCAGGGTGTTCGTGCCGGTCTGCACGCCGAACGCCACGACGAAGGTCGACACACCGTCGCCATCGCCGTCGGTGTCGTCGAGCACGTCGGTCATGGCGCAGGGATCGCCGCTGCAGGTTTCGTCTCCGTCCGTGAGGACGAGAACGAACTTTCGGCGACAGCCCCAGGACGAGTCATGGGCCGCGGCGAAGTCGTCCCAGCCGGTCGTGCCGTTGCAGCTGCTTGTATTCGCGCAGCCGCGGTACCAGCCGCGGAAGCTCTGCAGTACGGCGCCGAGAGGAGTGGAGCCCTGGGCATAGAGCGGTTTCTGCGAACTGTTCTTCGCGCGGAGATAAGTCTCGGCTCCGACTTTCGTGTCTTGCATGTAGGTCGCGGTGGCGAAGGCTTCCGGGTCGCTCGCGGGATCGCCACCGTTCAGACGCGGGGCAAGTCGTCGCAGGACCGCATCCTTGTTGCTGATCGACCAGTTGAGCGGAATGACGTCACCGTACTCGAACCGCCAGTCGTCCGGAGCTCCCGGAGGGTCGAAACCGCCGGTTCCGGAAGGGAAGACCGGATTTCCATCCATTCCCGTCCGCTGCTTGAGATTCGACAGCGCGGTGCCGTTGACGAACTCGTCGGCGGTGACGTCCGTATTGGGATCCCAGCCGGAGCAGCTGTTTCCCGCGGCTCCGTCGGTCCCGGCGTTCGTGAAGGACGCGTCCTCGTGACTGGTGACGACTGGGGTGCGGGCGAGGGTGTTGTAGTACTGCACGAAGTCGCCGATCCGATTGTAGGTGAAGACCTTGGGCGAACCCGCGACCGCAGTAGTGGTTGTGCACTTCGTGTTCGTGCAGGTCGAAACCGCGACCGTCACCGCGATCGTCGGGTTTCCGTACGTCACCGCGCCGGTATAGCGGATCTTGTACCGCGTGTTCGAGGTCGGTACGCGCAAATAGGTGTCGGTCGTCACATTGCCGGCGGTACCGAGGCGAGGTAGCCGCTGAAGCCGCCGCAGCTCCCAGGCGTCGCCGATATCCGCTGGGTTGCAGACGTTGGTGGCAGCTCCGCAACCGTTGGCGGTGGTCGGGAAGCAGGCGATGTTCCCGTCACCGGTGCCTTCGGCGCAGGCGACCGGGGTGCCGAAGACTTCCTGTCCGCCAACGAGCGGGAAAGTAAGGCCCCCAGCGAGCGGCAGTCCGGTCTGTCCCGCCGCGACCTCGTAGAGCCAGTGCTTGTCCTTGATTACGGTGTCGTCCGAGTTATAGGTCGCGAAGCCGATGTCGATGTCGTCGACGGTGCGCAGCACCTCGTAGAGGGCCTCTTTCGCCTGCCGGAACTTCGACGCCGGGTCATCGGCGGAACGTGGCGTCATGCAGTCGCCGGTGTCGCAACGGTAGGTACAGATTCCATCGGCGACCTGCTGCGCCGTGCATCGCGGCGCCCAGTTCATCGAACCCGACGTGTCGAGAATGATGAAGAGATAGGGCTTGGTCGTCGATTCGCGCAGGATGTCGCGGTCATCCGCAACCGCGGGCGTGCCGGAGAAGAAAGCGATTGCAGCGAAGCCGGCGACGAGGCCTGCAAGCGCGAATCGCAGTGAGAGTTTCGAGGTTCGAGTCGTCATGTTCTGTTCTCCAGTACCCTAGATCTTGATGAAGAGGCCTTCGCAGGGGTCCTGCGCCTTCGTGGGGTCGGCGTCCATCGGCTTGAAGCGGTCTTCGGACGAGAACTGGAAGCCTCCGATGTCGTTCTTCCAGGGCTCGACGGCGAGGACCGCACCGAGTTCCTTGCGAGAGCCGACTTCTTTTTTGTCGCTCCGGCGCAATGCGGCGACCGTGACGCCGTAGGTCACGGCGAAGTAGTCGTTGTCCTGATTCATCATGCAGAGATTGCACACGCCGCTCTGGAGTTGGTAGAAGGGCGAAGTGCAGACGTCATCCGTTACGGTCGTATCCGTCCCGAAAAGGGTCTGGGTGCGCTCGGCGATCCTCAGCTGATGCACGGAGGCGTCGGCGGCGACGAGCATGAAGCCGGTCGAAAGTCCGATTCCAGAGTTCGCGGCGAAGACCTGACGCGTGGCCTGTTTCTCGCTTCCGCCGATCAGCACCTCGGTCTGCGTGATCACCGCCAGCGACAATCCGAGGATCGTCAGGACGACGAGAATCAGAAGCGTCGCGAGGTACGCGCTGCCGCTCTCGCTGCGGTTCGAGGTGGAAGCCACTTCGGGGGACATGGGCTGTGACTCAGTCATTTCAAGATCCTCGGGAGCCTAGATGTTTCGGAGGTCGACGACGGTTTGCAGGAGTCGGTGACGGAACTGGCGATTCAAAGGCGTCTTGAAGAAATTCGCCGGGGCCTTGTCGTAGTCGTTGTTCTCAATGAAGTCGACGCCGGCGACGGGATCGAAGTCCGGGGCCACATATTTGGGGTCGGGTCGTGAAGTGCGGGCGAGCGTCGAAATCCGCACGTAGTACAGGCGTACGGGCCGCGTCGTGATGGCCGCGTTGATCCGATACTGGGCCTGTGTCGGGTCGTCGGCGCTCGAATTTCCGAGCCAGTCATCCGTCGCGCGCCTGGCGTCGGTTGCCCCCTCGTAGAAAATATCGTCGGGCCCGAGTGCATCGGCGTCGTCGTCGAAAGATCCAAGCGTGGGACCGGCGGAATCGTAGTCGGTGTCGAAACCGAGCGCGACCTGCAGGTCGAAGATGTCGTCGGCGATGTCGAGCGACAGATTTGCCGCGGTGCCGGCGTACGGCAGCTCGGTCCCCGGGATCATCCGGGCGCGCGCGAGGCGCGGCTTCAGCGGCGTCGTGTCGTCCCCAGGAGTTTCGAAGTTCTGCCGCACGTAGTAGCGATACTCTTCGAGCGCGCATACGAAACCCGGGTTGAAGTTCGCCGGCGGCGCGGTCACCAGCGGATTCGGCGGCACGGTTGCGGAGGCGAAACTGATCGTGAGCACGGCGTCATCGCCACTTGCAACGACATCGCTGACTTCGGCGACCGCCCAGAGCTCCCGGTTCTGGACACTCTGGAGCAGCATCGGCCCCGAAAAGTCGGGCTCCAGAAGCTGAGAGATGTCCTGCGTCCGGCCGTTCGCCAGATTTGCCCGCACGGTCAGGCTGGTATTGGTGAAGTCGGCGGGATTCGTCGGGTCGACCTGCAGCATCAGGCCCGTGAGGCATCCGCGCACGGTCAAGATGTCGGTTCCGGGAACCGCTTTCGGCTCGTCGATGCCGAGCGCGACCTGGTTGTCACCGGTATCGGCCACATTGTCGCGGACCTCGACCGCGCGTCCGCGCAGCCACGGAACGCTGAGCGTGGTGTTGTCGACGACGAACCCCGAGGGCATTCCTCCTCGGCCGGCCATGCGGGTCGTGCGCACCATGTCGTATTGGGCGACGCGCAGCGACTGCTGCATGTCGGTGATCTGCAGCTGAATGCGCGCCATGCGGTTGTGCACGTCGAAGACCGTGAGCGCAGCGACGAGGATCTCGACGGCGATCACCATGCCGATGAGGAGCTCGATGAGAGAGAAACCGCCTTGCCGGGACGCCGGAGAGTTCGAGTTCATTCGTGGCTCCTAGAAGGCCTGAACTTCACGCAACGAGTAAAGCTGGTTCGCGCCGCCGGTTGCGTCCTGCAGGACGACATCGATGACCTTGAAATGGATGAGGCGCGGGTCCGTCGTCCCGGGCCGCGGGTTGTCGAACGACTGGTTGTCGCGGAAGTCATCGAAGCTGTACTGCTGCAGCGTGCGCTGACGATTCATGATCGGCTGGTCCGTCGATGGCAAGCCGGCGAGCGGCTCCCAGCGGTTCGAGACCGTCTGGTCGGCGCCGCCCGTGGGAGTCGCCACTTTCTTGAGCGCGATCGTGTCGGTCGTCACCAGCGACGTCGAGGCGTCGTTGGGAAGCGACATGTCTCCCGCATTGAACGGCAGCGCGAGAGAGGTCTCGAAGGCGTCCGAAGCGCCGTTGGCCTGGCGCGTCGAATCGTTGCCCTTGACGTTGTTGTTCATCGATCGCGAGAACAGCGGCAGGATGCCGAGCGTGACCACGAGCAGTAGCAGGGCCGCGATCAGGCCTTCGATGATCGAGAAGCCGGCTTCGCCGGAATTCGAGCGGGCGCCGGAGACCGGCTCTGGGGTGTTGCTGGACCTCATGACATTTCTCCTTCAGCTGTGACGGTAGGGATAGCAACCCTGATACCAGCTCGGGGGCGGCAGGTAGCGGTCGCCTAACTCTTTTCTTTTTCAGCAGATGGCCGCGACTGTGAACTGTTCTGCAGGGCGGTGAATTCGACGAGCTGGTTACTTGTGGTAACAATTGTGACAGCCGGGAGTCGGATCTCCGCTCGCACTCCGTCGGGATCTCCGGGCAGGACCTGCAGCGTTCCCCCGTGCATGAGCACGATGCGACGCGCGAGGGCGAGGCCGAGCCCGGCTCCGCCTGGGCGACAGGAGGCGAAAGGTTCGAAGAGACGCGCCGCGATTTCCGGAGAAAGCCCTGTCCCGCGATCCTCGATGGTGATCGTCAGAAAAGCCGCCGGCGTTCCACTCGGCGCGGCGCCGGTCGCGAGCTCCTCGCCACGGGCACGGGACGGCGCCGTATCGAGACTCAAACGCACCCGGATGGGCGGGGGCTCCGACGGCGGGGATTGCGCTGCGCGCGCGCGCGTCGCCTGAGCCGCGTTGAGCAGGAGATTGCGCAGGGCGCGCTGCAGGAGATGCGCATCGCCGGAAATGTCCGGCACCGGCGTACCCGGAAGAAGAAGATCGCAGCGCACACCGGCGAGCGCCGGATCGGTCGTCGCACGCTGCAGCAGAGCGACGACATCGACCGGCGCCGCCGCCCCCGGACCGGGCCGGGCGAAGGTCAGAAAGTCGTCGACGATCCGCGCCAGCGCGACGGCTTCGCGTCGAGCTTCAGCAATCTCTTCGCTGGCTGCGGTGGGAAGGTCGCGGCGGGAGGCGAGCTCGAGGTAGCCCTGCATCGTCGCCAGGCTGTTGCGGAGCTCATGCGCGACGCCTGCGGAGAGCTCTCCCAGCTGAGCGAGTCCGGAGGCGAAGCGCTCCTCCGCCTCGCGACGGGTGAGGTCGGTGACGTCGGCGAGCAACGCGAGAAACCCAGGTGCGCCCACGGCACCCACCGGCCGGAGAGCCTGCAGCGTCAGGCCGAGCTCCACCTGACGGTCCGGGCGATCGAGCGTGACCGAGGCTCGCGGAATCGACTTTCCCGCACGGAAAGCGGTGGCGAGCAAGCCGACGAGACCCGAGTGACGAGAGATCGCCGCCCGGGCGCGAACCAGGCGCAGGGCCGGATCGCCGCCGGTGTCCGGAGTCGGGTCGCCCAGGAGCTCTACGGCGGAAGGATTGGCGGCCAGCAATTGCCCGTCGCGATCGAACATCAGGAGTCCGCTCTCGAGCTGGGCTCCCAGAGTGCGCTCGACGGCAGAGAGATCGGCGAGCGAGCTGGCCTGGTCAACTACTGCGGCGCTGCCACTCTCGGTGCGCAACGCTGCGAGCGCGCGATCAAAGGTCGCGAGCAGAAACTCGACGTCGTCTCCAGAGCCCTGGGAAAGGGCCCTGGAATCCGCCGGCACCACCGGCGGGGCGGCGGAGCGCGCCTTCTCGAGCAACTCCTCGTAAGGCCGGACCAGAGCGCGGAGAAAAAAGATCGCCAGCAGCGCGATCGCCAGCGAAAGGCCGAAGACCACCGGCGTCAGAATCCTCAGGCTGCGCTGCTGGGCAAAGAGGGTCGGCTCCTGCGTCTCGACGCGGAGCAGAAACCGTTTGCCCGCGCGGGCAAACGGTACGAGCGCTCGAATCGTCGAGGCCTCGCGGGAATCCGGCGCCGCGGAGGTCGCGGAGAGGCGTCCGAAACCCTCGACCCGCGGGGTCGCAATTTCGCCCGCGCGCGGCAACGGAATCGCAAGCGCGTCGGGTCCGCCGAAGCCGAAGCTCGAGCGGACGATGCCGCGATCGTCGTAGATCGCCATGGCCGTGCCGGGCGGCAACGCTCGCGAGAGCACGGTCCAGTCGTCATTGCCGAGGATGCGCGCCGCCTCGGCGAGCGCAGAGGCCTGCGCCAGGCTCGCCTGTTCACGTTCGGCAGTGAATCCCGCGATCGCTCCGCGGTAGGAAAGGAGAGTGATGGCGGCGAGCGCCGCGAAGACGAGGAGCGACGCGGGGATCAGAATCGGAGTGTCGCGCCGCAGCCGCCGTCCCGAGACGCCGCCGCGTCCGCGCCCGTGGCCGGCACTATTCCTGCCTTGCGCTACAGCGCTCAATCCGGCGCGCTCACAGGAGCGTGAGGTAGGAGCGCGCCAGCGCTTCGCCCACGAAGAGAGCGACGCCGGCACCCAGAGCGAGAAAAAGACCGAAGGGAAGCTTGCCCTGAAGCTCGATCGAGCCGCGCGCGAGAAGGGTGATTCCCACGATCGACCCGGCGAGCGATCCGACGACGAGCGTGACGACGACGCCGTGCACGCCGAGAAAGGCTCCGATCATGGCCAGCATCTTCACGTCGCCCAGTCCCATGCCCTCGACTCCCTTCGTCACCTCCCAGAGCCCCGCCATCACGAGCAGAATCCCCGCGCCGAGAAGCGCGCCCTGAATGGCGCCGGGGACGGAGCCCCAGGAGAGGAAAGGCTGCACCGCGAGTCCGATCGCAAGGCCCGGAAGGGTGATCTTGTCGGGCAGAAGGAGGTGCTCGACGTCGATGGCGGCGAGTGCCACGAGTGCCGCGCAGAATGCGGCGGCCGCAATCGCCGTCGTCGTCGGTCCGAAGCGGACGACGGCGAGGGAGAAGAGGGCCCCCGTCATCAGCTCGATCGTCGGATAGCGGGGCGAGATCGGCGCGTGGCAGTCCCGGCAACGACCGCGGAGGAGAACCCAGCTCAGCACGGGAAAATTGTCGCGCGCGCGGATGGCCGCGCCGCAGTGCGGGCAGCGCGAGCGCGGAAAGACGGTCGAGAGCTGGCGCGGCAGGCGATGGATGACGACGTTCAGATAGCTGCCGACGAGGAGGCCGACCAGCGCGGCATAGACCACGAAGAAGACCGGTGGCGGCACAGTTTCCCGATTCTACGCTGCGCTTCCCGGCCGCCGATCCTTCCTGCGCAGGCGGTGAGCGCGCACCGCTGCGAGCAGCGACGAGAGGAGGGCGGTCGCCGTGATCGCACCGCCCAGGCTGACCCACGGATCGCGAAATCGCAGCTCGACTTCGCTCTCGCCGGCGCGCACGATCAGCGCCATGTAACCCGCCGCGGTTTCGTAGATCGGCAACTTGCGACCGCCGCTCCGTGCCTGCCAGCGGTCGTCGAACGTCGAAGCGATGACGAGCAGAGCCGGCTGCGGAGCGACGAAGGCGATCCGAATCCGATCGCCGCGATCCTGGACGCCACGGAGCTGCGCTCCTTCGCGCTGCTCATCAGGCGGGCGTGCCGGGAGGAGGGGCGTGAGCGCCGTCGATTCGGCCGGTGTTGCGATCACGTACTCGACGCGATTCAATGGCAGCGCATCCGCGACCGCCGCGGCTTCGGCTGCCGCGGCGTCCGGAAATGCCCGCACCTCCTCGACGAAGCGATAGGGCGGCAGGGCGAAGCCGTTCTCGCGGATGCGCACCGGGACGAGATCGGGAGCTGAGCGCGCACGCGCCGGTGGGCCGGCCTGGAGGACCTCGGCGATGAGGTTGGCGCCCGACTTCCGCTCGACGAGGTGCGAAACGCTCCATGCGCCGAGCAGGTGAAGCGCGAGAGTCGGCCTCTCGCGGACGCGCTCGTAGAGATGGAGGGCCCTCCTTGCTGGCCGCGTCAGCGAGAGGTCGAAGTCTTTGTCCAGGGCGTAGGCGTAGCCGAACAGGTTCCCCGCACGCGAGTCGAGGCGCTCGATCGGAGCCCGGGCCCAATGCAGGCTCGCGTTCTCACCGGTCACGACCACGTCGTTGCCGTCCTGGCGGTAGGGCTCGTCGGAGAAGAGCCGCATCGTCGTCGCCGGAAGCTCGCTCGCGACCCGCGGCGGCGCAAAGAAGTCTCTTCCCGGAACAGTGCGCAAGAGAGAGTGCCCATAGGTCCACAACTCGAGCGCGACGAGTGCGAGCGCGGCACCCTCGAGAGTGCGGCGCGAGAGGCGGCTGAAGCGGGCGCAGGCGAAAAGCGCCAGCGTGCCGCAGGCAAAGCCGACGGCGGCGAGGCCTTCGTGGCGATAGAAAACCAGAGCCCGCGCGAGTGCCGCGTCCACCAGCGGCAGCCCGGTGTGGGCGCGGGCGAACCAGGCGACGAGTTGTGGGGCCTCGAACGCGAGCCCGGTCAGGCCGGCTGCCACCAGCACGAGCACGGCGGCGAGCGCGGCGGGAAGCTCGGCGCCCGGGGCGCGGAAGTCCTGGCGACGGTCCCGTTCGTCGAGAAGGCGTTGCCAGGCGAGAGCGCCGGAAAAGATCGCCGCGATCAGTGCGAGCAGCAGAAATTTTTCCGGAAACCGCAGCTTGTCGATGCCCGGAAAGTGGCTCCAGGCCCAGCGGTAGAGCGGGTTGTGGCGGCCCAGTGCGAGGAAGATTCCGGCCAGGGACATGAGCGCGAAACTCGCGCGTTCGGGGCTGTCGCGCCGCGTCCAGGACGCGAGGCTCAAGAAGAGCAACGGCAGGCTGACAGCGATCAGAATGAGGTAGGGATAGTCCCGATCGTGAATTCCCCAACCGAAGAAGAGCGCAAGCTCGGGGCGCGTCGAATCGCCGAAGAACGTCGGGAAAAGGAGCTCCACGATGCGCTGCCAGGGAAGAGACCAGGCGGTCGACTGCTTCCAGCCGAGGCCGGCCGCACGCGGCGAATCGGCCAATCGCGCGATCGACGGCAGCAACTGCACCGCGGCGAGCAACAGCGCGAGCGCGAAGGCGGTCGCGAGCCGTGGCAGCTGCGCAAGCCGCGCACGCGGCTTTCCGAAAACGAAGGCCGCCAGTGCGAGAAGCATCATCGCGACGAGGAGCGGGTCGCCCAGCAACAGCATCGTTGCCATCGCGAAACTCAGCGCGAGCCAGCGCCAGGACGGGCGGCGGCGGACGACCGGTGCTGCGTTCGCGATTTCGCCGAATTTCCCGATAGCGCCGACTTCGCCGATGCCTCTCGACGTTCCCGAGGTGCCGGGACCGCGAGCGTCTTCGCCGCCGTCATCGAGCTCAGCGAGAGCGAGGTCGATGACCCAGGGCAGGAAGCTCATCGCGAGCGCGATGGTCAGGGTGTGCAGCAACGAGAGATAGGTCGGGCCGCAGGCGTACGCGACAGCGGCGAGAGCCGCTGCGGCATCGTTCGCCCCGAGGCGCCGCGCGAGCCGCAGCGCGCCCCAGGCGGCGAGCGCGGCGTGAATCAGAACCAGAATGTTGAGTGCCGTCGCGGGCGCGAAGATCGCTGCCAGCCAGGAGAGCGGATAGAGCGCGCCGTAGTTGGGATTCGAAAGCAGAGGCTGTCCGCCGTGGGAAAACGGATCCCATTGCGGCAATCCGAAGTTCGCGAGGCGAGCGAAAGCGACCCGCATGGGCAAGTGGTACTCGGCCAGGTCCCGCGTCGCGAGGACGGCGCCGGGCTCGAGAAGGGGATAGTAGAAAGCCCCGAGAACGCCGGTGAGGAGCAGGGCGGCGCGGAAGTTGCGCCTCCCGAGCCAGCTGCGGATTGCGATGTTGCGGAATCTGTTCATGACCGCTACGCGTTGCGGCGATTCAGTGGGAGTCGAGATCGGCGAGAACGAGCGCGCGAACGACGCGCACCATGCGCTCGACGCCCCGGTCGAATGCCTCGAGCGCGATGCGTTCGTCCGGAGCGTGGACGGTGCGCAATTCGTCGGCGTCGAGTGCAAACGGTGAGAGTCCGTACGCTGGAATTCCCCGCGCCCGGAAGTAGCGCGCGTCGGTGAAGGCCGGGATGAAGGCAGGGACGACCGGGGTGCGGGCCCCGCCGTCGAGCGCCGCGACCATGGCCTCATAGAGCGGACCTTCGGCGGGAGAGCTCCTCGTCGCGGGAGAGGTGAGGAGTATCCGCACGGCGATGCCCGGGCCGAGGAGTTTTTCGATGCCGGACACGCAGATCTTCTCGTCGGTATCCGGAAGCAGACGAACGTCGATTCCCGCGCGCGCTGTTCCGGCGACGACGTTGATGCGCTCGGATGCGGAGAGCGTCGTGATCTGCAGCGAATCCGTGAGCAGGTTGTCCAATCCGGGCGAAGTGAGCGCGCCGTTGCGGCTTTCCGGCGAAGCGAGCTCGGCGAGAGTTCTGCGGACCTGGGGATCGAAACGGGCCACCGCCGCGAGGAACGAGCTCGCTTCGGGCGTCAGCCGGCGGGAGATCGGCGCTGCCGTGAGTCGCGCCAGGCCGCCGATGAGTCGATGGGCGGCGCTCTCGGGATTCGCGGAAGAGGCGTGCCCTGGGCGGCCCGAGGCCGAGAGTTCCAGCCAGAGCGGGCGCTTCTGGGCGACTTCGATACCCCAGTAAAGCGGCCGTCCGCCGACGGCCTTGGCGACGCCGCCCTCGGTCAACACCGCGGCGACATGAATGAAGAGCTCCGGATGCTGGGCGAGAAGATCGCCGACTCCTTCGTTGCCGCCGGACTCTTCGTCGGCGGTGGCGAGAAAGATCAGGTCCCGGTGGCGCAGCTCGGAGGAGCGCGCGACGTTCAGAAAGGCTTCGAGATGGGCGATGCCGAGGCTCTTGCAGTCGATGGCTCCGCGCCCGAAGAGCTCGCCATCATGGATTTCGCCGGCGAACGGCGGAAAACGCCAGCCGTCTCCCGCGGGTACGACATCGATGTGGTGCAGAAGGAGCAGCGCTCCCGGGCGGCTCGCGCCGGGCACGGCGGGAGAATTCGCGGGGAGCCGGGCGTAGAGGCTCGTGCGGCCGTGCGGGGAAAGGAAGAGCTCGGGCTCGATGCCCGCCGTGCGCAGAATTCCGGCGAGCCACGTGGCGCCGGCGGCCTCGTTTCCCGGCGGGTTCGTCGTGTCAATCCGGAGATAGGCGGCGAGCTTCGTCGCTCCCGGCGAGACCGCTGCCGAATCCATGGCCGGGCGCGAGGCCCCAACGGCTCCTGCGGGGAGGAGAGCGAGCAGGAGCGCCGCGAACCGGCGTCCCGCCGAGGAGAGTGCAGGGCCCAAAGTGCGCGGAGTTTACTGAATGCGGAAAGCGGGAGAGGCCGGCGGAAGAGGTGGCCCGAAAAGACGAACGCCGCGGAGGACCGCGGCGTTCGGGGAAAACGGATGCAGCTCGAAGACTCTTAGCTTCCGCCGGTGGCGGCGCCGCCGGGCCAGCGAACGAAGAAGCCGTCGGCCCAGATGATGTCCTCGTCATACTTGGTCGGCGTGAAGGCACCGATCGTGGTGTTCGACGGCAGCGTGCCGATGGCGGCGTTGCGGCCGCCGCTGCCGATCGCGATGACCTGCGAGCCGAGCGGGTTGCCGCTGTAGCCGTAGAAGTAGCTGTGCTTCCAGCCGTCCTTCGCCGGGAGCTCGTTGATGTAGAAGAAGGTCGCCGTGGGGTGGAGGGTGGCGAAAAGATTGTCGTGCCCGAGGCTGGTGTAGGTCGAACCATCCCAGGTGTTGACGCCCGAGCCGGCCGCGGCGCCCGACACCACGTCGGTCACCCATGACAACCAGGCGGTACCGACGTTACGCATGTCGGCCATCGTGCGCTTCTGCTTTGCCTTCTGCAGGGCGTCGATCAAGTTCGGGATCAGGATGGCGGCGATGATGCCGATGATTGCCACCACGATCAGAAGCTCGATCAACGTGAAGCCCCGCTGGCGGTTCCGGAGTTTCTGGATCATTTGCTCTCCTCTTGCCTTGGGAAATTGCGCCTCCGGAACATTCCGAAGGCTGTCCGCAGGGGGGTGCTGCAGAGCGGGTGCCAGTTCGAGGGCTTTGGTAAAGCACTGAAAACAGAAGGTTCTGGCAAGGTCGAATTGTGACGGTGCGAAAATTTGTCATGCGGCTCGGCCAAAGAGTGTTATTTCGCCATGTCCGCGATCAGCTGGCGATAGATCGCCGCTCCGTCGACGAATCCCGGCAGCGGCATCCTTTCATTGGCGCGGGCGATGCTCATCGTGTCGGTGACCGCGAGCAGGAACGGAGAGAAGCCGTAGCTCGGAATCCCCGCGGCGCGGAAGAAGCGGGAGTCGGTTGCTGCCCAGGGAAGAAAGTACGGTCCGACCGTCGTCCCGGGATAGGCCGATTCGATCGAATTCTGCAGCGCGAGGAAATCCGCGGAGTCGACCGGCGAAGCGTTCCGGCTCCCCAGGTCTTCGCCGATCCGGAACGTCGTGCCGACCGTCAGCGACTGGGGTAGGAGCTGAGCGATGACGCTGTCCCGGTCCGCTTCGGGAAGAAGGTGCACGAACACCCGCAGCTGGTAACCACCTTCCGGGTCGGGCTCGACGTTGAACGGCACGACCTCGTTGCGGAAGAGCGCCTTCATGAACGGCGTCAGCTGATCGAACGTCCGGCGATTGCGCAGGGTTTTCGCCGGGTTGGCGAGCCACTTCTGGAACGAGCCCAGACCGCGTGTGCGGGCGTAGTGCCCGAGGAACGTCGTGACCGCCGGGGAGATCGAGGGCGTCGGGTCGAGATAGTTGTTCTCACGCAGTGCGTCGTGCAGGCCCTGCAGTCGCGCTCGATCGGCGCTGCAGTAAGTGACCTGGGTAAATCGCTTCTGGGCGAATTCGATTCCCCAGTACTTGATGTCGTCGGCGGCCGAGGCCTCGACGACGCCTCCTTCGGTCAGGACGATTCCCATGCGGGCCACGAGCTCGGGATGGCCGCGCAGAATCCAGCGTGTACCCGTCTCGCTGCCCAGCTCCTCTCCGGACGTCGCGAGAAAGAGAATCGAGCGTTTCGGTCGGCGCCCGCTTTTCGCGATGTCGGTGATGGCGAGCAGCTGCGCGATCGTCACGCTCTTCATGTCGTAGATGCCGCGCCCGTACATCCACGGGCCGTCGATCGCACCGGCGAACGGCGGAAACTTCCACTTCCCTGCCCCTTGCGCCGGTTCGACATCGATGTGATTGGCGAGCACGATGGCGCGCGGGTCGTCGCCTTCGACGAAGGCCCACAGGTTCGCCCGGTTTCCCGCCAGGCGCTCGATATGCGGCTCGATTCCGGCGGCGGCGAGCTTGCCGGCGAGAAACTCGGCGCCGAGCACCTCGTTGGCGTCCGGCTCGCTGGTATCGACGGCGATGTAGTCGCGGAGGAGCTGGACTTCGGGAAGCGAGATGAAATCGACGCCGTCCCACGAGTGCTGCAGCTTCTCGATGCCGCGGATTTCCGCTGGCGTCGCGGGGTGCGCGACCATGAGGAGCACCTTCAACAACAGCCCGGTGATCAGGAGGGACGAGTAGAGCGCTGCGCGAGCGCTGTTGCGAACCAGGCGCTCAGCGGCCGTCAGCGCAGGCTTGGGCATGAGTAGATCGACTTTAGCATCGCGTTCTCGGGTCCCTTCGTCGGCGTTTGACCCGGGTTGGGCCCGGCCCGGCTCGAACAGGGTTCGAGTCCGGGCTCGTTCACTTCGGTTTCTCGCCGGGCGGAGAAGGGGAGTTGCCCATCGCGAGGTCGGCTATCATGGCCGCCTCTTGAACAGCACGTCCAGCGCGCCGCCAGGGCTCTCTCCCCATCGCCTTCGGACCGGGAAGCTCGGAAGGCATCTCGCGCTCCTCGGGCTCGCACTGCTGCCGGCGCTGATTTTTCTGGTCGCTGAATCCTGGCTCTTCGACGGCGATCTGCAGCTGCCACTGGACGACAGCTGGATCCACCTCGTGTTCGCCCGCAGTCTGTCGCACGGCAATGGCCTGGCGTTCAACCCCGGTGAGCTCGTGGCGGGAACGACGGCGCCGCTGTGGACCGCGCTTCTCGGACTTCTTGCGCTCCTTCCCGGTTCACCGATTCTCTGGGCGAAGCTCGCCGGCATCGCGGCGCAGGCGGGAAGCGTCTTCGCCGTCCATCGCGTGGCGCTGCGGCTCGATTTCTCGCCGGCCCGGGCGCTGGTCGCAGCGCTGCTCGTCGCCGTCAGCGATTGGCTGGTCTGGTCCTCACTCTCGGGGATGGAGGTCAATCTCTTCGTCCTGCTCTTCCTGGCCGGACTCGCCCGGCATCTGCGGGAGCGCGCAGAACCGGCCCTCCCGCCCGTTTCCTTTGTGCTCTTCGGACTTGCGGCGCTCGCTCGGCCCGAGGGCCTGCTCCTGCCGTTCCTGGCGTTGGCCGATCGTCTTTTCTCTCTCCGCGCGCCCCAGGTGCCCCGCGCGGTGACCGAGTCGGGGCTCCGCGGCTCGCGGCCGTCGCGCACCGCGATCGCGTCCGCTCTCAGTGGAATCCTCGTCGCGCTGCTCGTCGTCGTTCCGGTCGCGCTGGCGTTCCATTCCATGTCGGGCTCATTTCTGCCGACGACGGTCGCGGCGAAAAGCTCCGGGCCGCCAATGCTCGTTCCGGATGGACGTCTGCTCGCGACCGTCCTGGGAATTCTCTTCGCTTCACAGCCGTGGATGACGCTGCTCGCGCTCGGCGGGGTCGTCGAATCGGTGCGGCGGTTCGGAGGAGCGCGCGATCGCGGCTTACTTCTCGCGCTGTGGACCCTGGCCCTGCCGCTCGCTTCGGCGATGCTCTCTTCCGGGAAGGACGTCGCCGTCGGCAACTTCGGGCGCTATTTCTTTCCGCTCATCCCGTGCGTCGTACTGCTCGGCCTTCTGGCGCTCGCGCCGCTCTCTTTTGCAGGCCTGAGATCGGCGACTTTCTGTGGCGTGAGGCTCCCCGTCGGTGCGCTCGCTCTCGTGCTGCTCTTTGCTCCTACCCTCGTGTCGCTGACGAAGAGTCTCGGGCGATATCTCACGTCCTGCGCGAACGTCCGCGACAGCAACGTCGCATTGGCAAAATGGCTCGGACCTCGTTTGCCGCCGGACGCCGTCCTGGCGGTCAACGACGTCGGGGCCTTCAAGTACCTCCTGCCGAATCGAGTGCTCGACCTGGTCGGCCTCATGACCCCCGAAGTCACGCACCTCCGCCAGCAGGGAGCTCGCGACGGAAAGGTCTTCAGCGAAGTACTGGCGGAGTTTCTTGACGCACGGAAGCCCGACTTCGTCATCGTCTTCCCCAGCTGGTTCGCTTTTCCGGCGCAGCATCCGGACCGGTTTCATCTTCTGCGGATGGTCTCGATCCGCGACAACATCACCATGGGCGGTGAGATGATCGCTCTCTACGACACGCCATGGACCCGCCGTCCGCTCGTCGCGCTACGCGGCGACGAAGAGCCGGCAGAAACCACGGCGCAACCCTTACCCACGGAGTCCCGGTGACGACCATCCCGATTCTCGATCTGACGCGCGCCCGCCGGCGCATCGATGCCGCACTCGCCGAACGCTGGAAGAAAGTCATGGATGGCAACTCCTACATCCAGGGACCGGAAGTCAAAGAGCTCGAAGCCTCCTTCGCGCGCTTTCTCGACGCGCGCGCCGTTGTCGGTGTCGCGAACGGAACCGACGCGCTCGTCGTTGCGCTGCGCGCTCTCGGGCTCCAGCACGGTGCCGAAGTGCTGGTTCCCGCATTCAGCTTCTTCGCCACCGCGGAGGCGGTAGTGCTCGCCGGTGGCGTGCCGGTCTTCTGCGATATCGACGCGGCGACCTACAACCTCGATCCGGCGGAGCTCGAACGGCACGCGACGGCGAAGACCGCCGGCGTCATCGGCGTGCATCTCTATGGACGGCCCTTCGACGCCGAGAGCGTCAGCGAGATCTGCAGGCGCCGCGGCTGGTTCCTCGTCGAGGACGCCGCGCAGGCCCACGGCGCCCGTCGCCGTGGAAAGAGAGTAGGTACGCTCGGTGATCTCGCGGCGTGGAGCTTCTATCCGACCAAGAATCTCGGCTGTTTCGGCGACGGTGGAGCGATCTCCGGCATGGACGAGGCGCTCATGCAGCGTGTGTACCGCTTCGCGAATCACGGCCAGAGCGAGCGTTACACCCACGTCGAGATCGGTACGAACAGCCGGCTCGACAGCCTGCAGGCGGCGGTTTTGAATTGCCGTCTGCCACTGCTGGACGACGACAACGCGCGCCGCCGACAGCTCGCTGCGCTGTACAAGGAAGGGCTCGAGAGCGTGGGTGATCTGCGTTTTCCTCCGGACGATCCGCAGGACGAAGTCGTCTATCACCAGATGACGATCGCCACGTCGCATCGCGACGCGCTGCAGGAGTTCCTCAAGGTCCAGGGCGTCGGATCGGCGGTGCACTATCCGTCGCCGCTCCATCGTCAGAAGGCGATGGCGGAGCTCCTGCCGAAGCCGCCGCAGCTCCCGCGCGCGGAGAAGGCGGCGAGCGAAGTGCTCTGCCTGCCGATGTACCCGGAGCTCGAAGAGAACGAAGTTCTGCGCACCGCGGATGCCGTGCGCGCGTTCTTCGCCAGCCGGAGCTGAGCTTGCCGTCGACCGTGGCGTACCGACTCCGGTTCCTGGTGGCCGTCGTCGTGCTCGCCGCGGTGCTGATGGCGCTCGAGATCGTTTCCAGCCGGCTTCTCGCGCCGTCGTTCGGCAACAGCGTCTACGTCTGGGGTTCGATCATCGGCGTCTTCCTGGCGGCGATGTCGTGCGGCTACATGCTCGGAGGTGCTTTCGCCGACCGTCGTCCTCAACTCTCGGCGCTTTCCCAATTGCTGCTGCTCGCCGCGCTCTTCGAGGCGGCGACGGGGATCTTCGGCCGCAGCGCGGTGGCAGCGATCGGCGAAGCGACCGGTGGGCGCCCGGTCGGCACCCTGCTCGCGACGACGCTGCTCTTCGGCCCGGCGACGCTGCTTCTCGCTACCGTCGCTCCCTTTGCCGTGCGACTCGCCGGCCTCGATCGGGAGCGTCTTGGCAACGTGTCCGGGAGGCTATTCGCGCTGTCCACCGCCGGCAGCCTCGCCGGAACGCTCTGCGCGACGTTCGTTCTCATTCCCGCGCTCGCGCTCGACTCGATCCTGTCGTTGCTCGTCTCGGCGACCGCGCTCGCCGGGTTTGCTGCGGCATCCGGCCGCTGGGATCGGTTCGGGGCGCTCGCGCTCGCGGCGCTCGTCTGGTTTTCCCCGCACCCGCGTTCGGGCTGGCAGACGGTCGTCGTCGAGCGGGCGACCCCTTACCAGACGCTGGTGGTGCGCGAGTCGGACGGCGAGCGCACGCTGTCGTCGGATGGATCGCCCCATGGCGGCATCGTCGTCGCGACCGGGCAGCCGACGCTGCGCTACGTTTTCAGCGCCGAAACGATGCGGCTCTTCACTCCGCGACCCGGGAAGCTTCTCCTTCTGGGCCTCGGATCGGGCGGTGTCGGTCGACTGCTTTCGGAGCGCACGCCGGGTCTCTCCTCGACCTACGTCGAAATCGACCCGGCTGTCGTCGACATCGCGAAGCGCGAATTCGGACTGCAGGAAGGGCCACGGATGCGCGTCGTCGAAGCGGATGCGCGCCGCTTCGTCGCGGACTCCCGCGAGACCTGGGACTGGATCTACTGCGACACCTACATCGGCCGCGCTGTTCCTTTCCATCTCGCCACGCGGGCATTTTTCGAAGAGGTCCGGAAGCATCTCGCCCCCGGCGGAACGTTCGGACTGAATCTCGCCGGCAGCATTCATCATCCGTTCTCCCGCGCGATCTACCGCACCCTGCACCAGGTCTTCGCCCGGGTCGAGGTCTTTTCGATCCGCGGATCGGCGAATCTCCTGCTGATCGCGCGAGATGGCGGGCCGATGGCGGACTCGGAGCTCTCGGCGCACGCCGCGGCGCTCGACGCCGGGGCGTCGCCAGCGCTCGGCGGGGCGCGATTCGCTGCATTGGCCGCTCAGCGCATGCACGTCGATCTCGATCTCGCAGCGGTCCCCGTTCTCGAGGACCAGTTCGCTCCGGTGGACGCGCTGCTCAATCTCGCGGACGAACGGGCGACGCTCCCGGGAGCGAGCGGAGTCCGATGAAGCCCGGGCCGCGGGCCCTCGTTCTCGGAGCGTGCGCGACGTTCCGCCTTGCGCACCTCGTTGCTGTCCGGGACGCACCGTTCGTTTCCCAGCTTGCTCTCGACAGTCAGGAATACGACCGTTGGGCGCGTGCGATTGCCGCCGGAGACTGGCGGGGCAGCGCGCCGTTCTTTCAGGCGCCGCTGTATCCGTACCTCGTCGCTCTCGTCTACCGTTTTGCGGCGGCAACACCGACGGCGATCTACCTCCTGCAGATCGCCGTCGCGGTTCTCGCCTGCTGGGCGCTGATGCGCACCGGCGAGCTCCTCGCGGGGCCGCGGGCGGGCCTCGTCACAGGTCTGCTGTTTGCTCTCTACACGCCGTTCTGGTTCTACGACGTGCAGCTGCTGAAGGAAAGCTTCGCCGTCTCGGCGGTCTGCTTTCTTCTCCTCCTCGTCGTGAAAGCGCGCGAAGACGAAAGGTCGAGGCTCTGGTTCTTCGCGGGTCTCGTCGCCGCGCTTCTTGCACTCCTGCGGGAGAACATGTTGCTTGTCGTGCCGTTTGTTCTCGTCGCGACGTGGAAGAAAACCGGCAAGGGGGAGTGGAGTTTTCTGAAGCGCTCGGGACTGTTCGTTCTGGGTTTTCTCTTGCCGCTTCTTCCCGTCGCCGCGCGAAACGCTTCGTTGGGTGGCGGATTTCTGCTCACGACTTCGCAAGGCGGGGTGAACTTCTGGATCGGGAACAATCCGCTGGCGGACGGCACCTACCGGCCGCTGGTTCCAGGGAAGCAGATTCCTGCATACGAGCGCGAAGAGGCGCGGCGGCTTGCGGAGCGGGCGGTCGGCCGGCCGCTCGCCGCCGGCGAGGTCTCTTCCTACTGGCTGCATCGCGGGCTCTCGTTTGCGGCAGCGGAACCGCTGGCCTGGGGTCAGCTGCAGTTGCGGAAGGTCGGTCTCTACTTCTCCGGCTATGAGTGGCCGGATGCCGTCGACTACTACTGGATGAAGTCGATCTCGTGGCCGCTGCGACTGCCGGGACTCGAGTGGAGCGCGGCGGTTCTGCTCGCTCTCTGGGGGCTCTACCTCGAACGGGCCCGTCTTTCGGCCTGGTCGCCGGTGCTGCTGTTCGAGGTCGGCTGGATGCTCTCCGTCGTCGCCTTCTTCGTGTTCTCGCGCTATCGCCTGCCGGCGGTGCCGGGGCTCCTGTTCCTCGCCGCGGTTCCGATTTCGAATGCAGCAGAAGCCTTCGGTAAAGGAGACCGGCGCAAGGGGGGTGCGATGTTTGCGGCGGTTGCAATCCTGTGGCTTCTCCCGCACTTCTCGGGATACGAACCGCGCCAAGAGCTCGTCGAATTCAACCTCGGTCGTCTGGCCGAGGAGCGCGGCGATCCAGTCGCGGCGGAAGGCCACTACCGTCAGACGATCGCTGCGAACCCGGATAACTTCTCGGCGACGCTCAACCTCGGCAACCTCGCCGCCCGCGCCCGCGACTACGCTGCAGCGCGCGCCTGGTTCGAACGCGCGGTCGCGTTGGCCCCCGATTCCGACGATGCCCATGCGAATCTGGGCGGGGCACTGCTCGCGTCAGGCAAGTTGGCTGAGGCAAGTGTCGAGTTGCGAAGAGCGCTGGCGCTCAATGCCGACAATGTTTTTGCCAGTCACAATCTGACCGTGCTGATGCAGAAGACCAAATTCGATCCGCCGCCTTGAGATCAAGGTGCCTCAAGGCAACTTCGGGGGATACCATCCGAGTTGCCAGTCCTGCTCGCGGTAGTAGTTGAGCTGGAGCCCGAGCAGGCGATCGAGCTCTTTTTCCAGCTCGGTACGCTTCTCCGGCCGGGTGCCGGCGAGGTTCACCTGCTCCTGCGGATCGCTGGCGAGGTCGAAGAGAGCCTCTTCGCGGCGGTCGTAGTTGCGCAGGAGTTTCCAGTCGTCGAGGAGGACGCCGTCCTCCTGGGTGATGCCCTGAATCGTCATCAGGAACGCGCGTTGCTGGGCACTGTAGCCCGGGGCGAGCACATCGCTTCGTCCCTGAAAATTTCCGTGCGCGGGCAGGCCCAGGAACTGGACGACCGAGGGAACGAGATCGAGCACCGAAACCGGCTGCGTGACGACGCGCGCCGGTTCTCCGGGAAGGCGCAGGAGAGCGGCCGTTCGCACCTGCTCCTCGAGCAGCATCGTTCCGTGGGTGGGCATGCCGTGTTCGTAGAAAGCCTCGCCGTGATCGGACACGACCAGCAGGACCGTGCGATCCCACTTGCCGGACGCGATCAACGCATCGACGACATCACCCACCGCAGCGTCCACGCTCGCGAGCGCGTTGTAAAAGCGATTCTCCATGACGGGAATCCTGTCCGCGGGATAGGAGAGAAACGTCGTGGAGAAATCGATCGTCGAGGGTTCATACCGTGGGGCCGTGCCGGGAGGAATCACGTACGGATAGTGCGTCGCCTGGAAATTGAGCGAGGCGAGGAACGGCCGATCCCCAGTCGTTCCGAGCCATTCACGGAAGATCGCGACCGGAGTCGCCTCGAAGACCTTCGACTCCGCACCCTCTCCGCGCCGCGGAGCATCCGGCCAATCGGGCGAGTGGCGGAAGAGCTCGAGCCCAGGTGTCTGGAGAAACGCCTTCATGTTGCCCCAGCTTTCGTTCTGGCAGGAGAAGAGCGCGGTGCGATAGCCGAGCGGTTGCAGCAGGTCCCAGAGCAGAGTCCGTGGATATGCGAGATCCCGAAAGTAGTCGTGGTGGTCGAACTTCCGGGGATGAAGCGAGGCGAGAATCGAGGTCTGCGCGTAGTCCGAATGCGTTGCCGTAGCGTAGGCCCGCGCGAAAACTGTCGACTCGGCGGCCAGTGCATGCAGACGGGGTGTGGCGTCGACACGCGCTTCCGGTCCGAACAGCCGGCTCCAGGGCACCGATTCGAGCAGGATCACGACGACGTTCTCGCGTCGGAATTGCGCGGGCGCGACGTAGCTCCCGATGCGGGCATTCTGCGCCGCGCTGGACGCGAATGCGCTCGAGGGTTTCCCGGATTCTCCGCGGGCCGGCGAAGAGAAGAAATTCCGTGCGACCCAGCTGGTCTCCGGAATCAGACTTCCGGTGACGACGCCCGCATACGGATAGCGCCAGCCGGTGAGCCCGAGTCCTGCGATGGCGAGAGCCGCGAGAAGCAGCAGTGTCCGCAGCGGCAAGGGACGCGAACTCCGGTCCGCGCGCCGCAATGCGCCGAAGATGACGAGCGCGAACACGATCGGAAGGGCGAGTCCGGCGAAGATCAGAAGGCGCTCGCCCCAGCTGCCTTCACTCACGAGCTGGCGGAAATTGCCGAAGACGAACCAGAGGTCCTCGAAGCGCATCGGGGCTCGGGTATAGCTGAATTTGACGAGCGACATCGCGATGGCTGTGTAGAAGGTCCCCGCCGCCAACGCGAGAATCGCGCGCAGAGTAAGTTGCCGGGCACTGCGGGGAAGAGCTCGCGTCAGGAGCCAACTGAGCAGCGTCCACAGGGTTCCGTGGGCAAGTGCGAGAAACAGTGCGACGAGAACCAGGACGAGCCATGCAGAGGCCCGAGGCGGCGGGCTCAGGCGTACGGCGACGATCAGGAAACAAGCCCCTGCCCAGGCGAAGCCGATCCAGAGAAAAACGCGGAGCTCTCCGAGTCCCGCAACTCGCGCGCGACCGGCGCTCTGTTCCTTTGCGCCGCCCGTCGAAGCCGTCACGCGCGGATCATAGTCCGAGCCGCTTCGCAGTCCGATCTATCGAAGGGTTTCCGGACGCGGCGTTCGCGCGGTGAAACTCGCGGTGCTAGCGTAGCCGCAACATGAACGAGGAGGAGTCGACCCTCGCGGAGTCGCCGCCGAGGGAGAGCTGGTGGGTGCGAGCGCTCGCGCGATTCGAGCCGCACGAGCGGATCGCGGCCATCTACGCGCTCGGCACGCTGGCGCTCTTCGCCGCATTCGGGTTTCGGGCGAGCTGGCGCTGGGTAGCGGGCTCTTACGCCGGCTACCTCATCTTCGTGAGCAAGGCGGTCGTCGCGCTCTGGCTGCCGCTATGGATCTACCGGCTCTGGCGCCGACGAACGACGGCTCGCGAGGGTCTGGTCGAGCTTCTGGCCTATGCGCGCGGGGCGATCGTGCTGCTCATCGTCACGACCTGCTATACGCATCTCAAGGCCCGCAAGCTCGACCTCAATCCGCGCCTTTTCGACGAATGGCTGTGGAGAGCGGACAACTTCCTCTTCGCCGCCGGCGGAAACTTCATTGACTGGGTGCAGCGGCACAATCAGGACCGGACCTGGACGATGGCGATGGAGCGGCTCTACCTGCAGAGCGGCCTGGCTCTCGGCGTGCCACTGGGTCTCGCTTTCGGGTGGCGAGGGCGGATCGTCGTGCGTCGCGCATTCGCCGCGCTCGTTCTCTGCTACGCGCTGGGCTCGTTGCTCTACATCGCTTTCCCTGCCCTCGGCCCGGCCTTTTTCCGTCGCGAAGCCTATTCCCACCTGTCGTGGACCCAGACTTTCATGGGCCAGAACGGAATGCTCCAGGGCCTGCAGGCGATGGTTCGGAGTCGCGATTTCCCGGTCATCCCCTTCGCCGGAATCGCCGCCTTTCCCAGCCTTCACGTCGGCATCGCCTTCCTCGGCTTCCTGATCGCCTGGACGTACATCCGCCCGGTGGCGTACTTCATCGCACCGGTCGTGGTCTGCATCGGTGTCTCGGCGGTCTGGTTCGGCTGGCACTATGTCGTCGACTTTCCTGCCGGGATCCTGCTCGCATTGTTCTGCTGGTGGGCGGCTGGCAAGATGATTCCGGACTCGATCCGGTCGCAGGACGGCCTTGCCAGCGTCGACTCCGTTGTCTCATGACAACGGATGAAGGCGAGCGCGGGGAACGCGATCGAATGAACGCAGAGAAGGGTGCTGCGCTTCGGGCGAATCCTCCGGCGAGTCCTGCGGTGAGTCCATGGGATCCCAGTCGCTGGATTCTCTGGCCGGCCCTCACATTCGGGCTTGCGGTGTCGCTCCTGCTGTCGTGGGGGCGATATTTCAACCAGGACGAGTTCGAATCACTCCATCAAGGCTGGCTTCTTGCCATCGGAAAATTGCAGTATCTCGATTTCAATTCGAACCATCCGCCGCTGTTTTTTCGCCTCCTCAGTGTCTTCAATGTTTTCGCGGCCGACCCGGTTTCCTGGCTGCGCGCGGGGCGGGTGCTGACGTGGCTGTCGGCGGGACTGCAGCTCGTCCTTGTCGGACGAATCGCCCGTGCGGTCTTCGGCGCTTCCGCCCAGCGCTGGGCGCTCGCGACGTATGCAGTGTGCGAGACCTTTCTCGAGTGGTCGGTCGAAATCCGTTCCGACGCGCTCATGGTTCCGCTCTGGTTGGCGGCAATCCTGCTCGCGCTGTCGCCGGTGCCGATGCGCGAATCCCGTCGGCTCTTTGCCATTGGACTTCTGCT
>JBDTQG010000020.1:0-53827 GCA_039932315.1 Thermoanaerobaculia bacterium | reverse complement strand
CCGGCGATCCGCTGCATCGGCGTCGATCCCGTCGGCAGCATCTACGCCTATTGGAACCGCCACGGGCATTTGCCGCCCAAGGACGAGCTCGGCTTCTACCTCATCGATGGCATCGGACAGAGCTACATGCCGGAATCCTGCTGGCCCGAGACGATCGACGAGGTCGTGACGGTGGACGACCGGACGGCGTACCGCTCGGTGTTCGCCTTGGCTCGCGCAGAGGCCATTTTCACCGGTTCGTCCGGCGCTGCGGCGGCCTGGGCGGCCCGCGAGGTCGCTCGCAAGCTTCCCGCCGATGCCATCGTCGTCACCCTGCTTCCCGACTCGGGCGAGCGCTATCTCTCGAAGCTCAATCGCGAGTGGCTGATCGACAAGGGACTCATCGGCGCGGACGAGCAGCTCATCGACGTCGCTCCCTGAAAACGCTCCTATCTCGGGGGCTCGCGAATACAGGCCTGCAGCGCATGCGCGAGGAGCGTCGACCAGGCGACGTGCTGACCGTCGCTCCAGCCGCGCGAGCTTCCACCCGATCCCGCCGATCCCGTGCTGTAGAAATTCGCGTTCAGCATCGCCTCGCAGTCGGACCAGGACTCGGAGCTCCGCGAACGGGCGCCATCGCCGAAGCTCTTCGAGTAGTCGTCGTCCGAGGGCATGGAGTTGAGAATCCGGCCGGCCTCGTCGAGCACATCTTCGGTCTTCGCGCGCACCAGCTCGTTGCCGTGGACGAACTTCCACTGTTCGTACTCGTGACGGGTTTTCTCCCAGCCGGCGGGATAAGCAGCGACCTTGCGCCGGTTCCAGCTCGCGGCGCGGGCAGCGCTTTCGCTGTCGAAGAGGCTGAGGACTCCCGCGATGGCCGCGGCCGATTTCGTCTTGTCCTTGCGGATGTCGCGCGCGACGTCGAAATTGAGCTGCACACGGCAGCGGCGCTGATCGAACACCGTGAACGGACCATCGGTGAAGGAGAGGAGATAGGGCTCGACGATCGAAACGTTGACGTCGAGTCCCGCCATCATTCCGGAGTGGACGTTGTCGATACGTACGAGCTCGCCGCCCTCGAATCGGCTTCCGCTGCCCCCCGAGGCGCGCGTACCGATCACCTTCATATCGGTGTAGTGGTCGCTGCACTCCGACTTCAGATCGCCTGTCGTGAGAGCGAACCTGCCGACCAGATCCCGCTGCAGGTCGCTCTCGACGTCTGCGGCCAGCGGAACGGCGAGCGGCATGGACAACAGCCATCCGATTTTCGCGATTCTCAATTTGCGTGACATGAGTCCTCCCGGACCGGCGCACCCCTTCGTCTACAGGTCAACGGAAGACAGGGGACGCAGCTCGACGGAGCCTCGTTCTCCGCCTGCCGCGCTCCTCGATTCTAGGGCACCGCCGGCCAGGCGCGGCCCATCTCCGGTTAGAGTCCCGAACGTGCCCGGCGAACCGCGCGGAAATCGAGACTGATCTGACCTGGATCCGGGCGGGATCCGCGGCGGAGCTCGGAAGCGGCGAGCTGAAAGTCCTGCGCCTGATGGGGCGTGCCGTGGGCGTTCGTCGCGCGGCGACGGGCGAGATTCAGGCTTTCGAGCTCGCCTGCCGGCATCAGGGAGCCGACCTTTCCGGCGGCGTTCGCGACGGCGCCATAGTCACCTGTCCGCGACATGGTTGGCGCTACGACCTCGAGACCGGCGCCTGCCTCACGGCTCCTGACCTGCCGCTGCGCCGCCTCGACATCGAACAGCGCGAAGACCGGCTTTTCGTCCACCTCGAATCGCGTCTCGACGCAGAGCCCGACCGCTAGAGGGAAGTCGCCGGGCCGCCGGTCCCGAGCGCCAGCTCGCGAGCGGCGCGGGTGTCGGAATGGTCGGCGCCGAGGGTCGGTTCGAGGTCGGCGAGCGCTGCGACGAAAGCCGCATGCGCCTCCGCGGGCGCGCCGACCGCGGCGAGGGCGCGGCCGAGCGTGAGCTCTGCTCTGCCGATCAGATGAGAATGCGTGCCCTGCTCGGAAGAGGCGCGCAACAGATCGACCGCCCGCGCGGCGTCCGTGCGCGCCGGGACCGGACGGCCCTGGGCGAGGTACAGCTCCGAGCGGCGAATCAACAGAAACGGCAGATAAGGCTGGCCCTGGGGACTGGCTTCGATCATCGCGATGGCCCGATTTTGCGCTTCGCCGGCGCGCTCGGTCTCGCGACGCGCCTGGGCGAGAAGTCCTGCGGTGGATTCGAACATCGCACGAAAAGGGTGACCGGCCGGAAAGAGCGCCTCGATCCTGGCACCCAGCGCCGTCAGAACCTGCGCTGCGCTCGCGAGCTCGCCGAAATGGATCTGCAGCCGCGCGCGCAGAAATTGTGCGGGCACCTCGGCGACGTCGTCACCGCGCCGGTGCGCCAGATCACAGGCTCGCTCAGCGTAGATCCTGGCCTCTTCAAACCGGTTCAGGTCGTTCAACGTGATGCCGAAGTTGGTGAGCTTCGCGGGTGAGCTCGAGTCGAGTGTTGCGTCCTGGCTGTCGATTTCGATCGCCCGCCGGAAGAGCTTCTCCGCCGCCAGCGGATTGCCCATCGAGCGCACGGTCAGGGCCCAGTTGTTGTAGAGAGTCGCTGCGGTTTCGGAATCGCCTCGTCCCACCGCCTCGAGACGTTCCGCAGCCAGCGCGAACGCGCGGTCCGCTTCGCGATTCCTTCCCGCGATCCGGTACGACTCGGCGAGCTCGAGCGCCAGACCCATGTCGAGGATTGCCGACCCGAGATGCGATTCGGCGAGCAGCTTCCGGGCGGCAAGGACGCTTTCGAGGCTCGCTTCGGGATCCTCGGCGTCGCGCGCGACGTCGCCGCCGCGGCGCAGGCAGAAGACGCGGTCGAGAACGAACTGCGGCTCCTCTGGCAGTAGTTCGAGACCTTTGGCGACCAGGCGTTCGGCCTGGGCAAAGTTTCCCGCCCGGGACACCGTGCGCGCGAGTGCACAGGCCGCTCGGGCCCGCGTTTCGATCTCGGGTCTTTGGCGTGCCAGACGGTAAGCGCGGCTCAGGAGCTCCTGCGCTTTCGCGACCTGGTCCTGATCGGAGTACTGCATGCCGATCGCGATCAGCATCTCCACGTCCAGGTCGCTACCTGCCGGCGTCGCGGCGCCCTCGCTGTCGACGACCTTCTCGGCGCGCGCCAGAAGATCGCCGACCGAGAACGGCTTCCCCCCGGGAGCGGCGTCGGTGAGAAGAAAGGAATTGAGATCGTTGAGCGCCTCGGCGTGCGAGCGTTGGCGCAGCGCGAAATCGCGCTGCTGGCCGGCGATCGCCGCCTGGCGGTGCGCCTGCCTCGACTGAACCAGCGTCCCCGCCACACCGGCGACGATCGCGACGAGAAAGAGACCGGCAAGCGCTACGGGCACACGATGGCGGCGCACGAAGCGCGCCATTCGATAGCCGGTCGAGTCGGGTCGGGCGGCAATCGGCCGATGCTCGAGAAATCGCCGCAGGTCTTCTGCGAGCGCCGCAACGGTCGCGTAGCGCTCCACCGGCCGCTTCTTGAGCGCCTTGGCAAGAATGGTGTCGAGGTCGCCCGCGAGCTCGCGCTGCAGCCGTTCCGGCGTGCTCGCGCGCTGTTCGGCGCTCGCTGCGCGCTCCACTGCCGATCCGAAAGAGTCGCTGAACCGGCGCGAAGGACGCTCCGGCACGGTGTCGACGATCGCGCGCATGAGGTCGGCCGGAGAGCTCTCGTCGGCGTCCGCCGGCATCCCGCCGGTGAGCAGGAGGTAGAGCAGGGCGCCGAGGGAGTAGACATCCGTCGCGATCGTGATCGGCGCGCCGGTCACCTGCTCGGGAGCGGCGTACGCGGGACTCAGCGCGCGTCCGCCGTCGCGCGTCAAAGCCGTCATCGCACCGCTCCCGGTCTCCTCCTCCAGGAGCTTCGCGATGCCGAAGTCGAGGAGCTTCACCCGGCCGTCCTGCGAGACCAGTACATTGGAGGGCTTGACGTCGCGGTGGACGATCAGGTGGGCATGGGCGTGGGCGACCGCCTCGAGCACGTCCAGGAACAGACGCAATCGCGCCTCGATTCCCAGCCGCCGCGAATCGCAATAGACGTCGATGTTCTCGCCCTCAACCCGTTCGAGGGCGAGAAACGGCTGACCGCCGGGAGAGACGCCGGCGTCGATCAGATGAGCGATGTTCGGATGAGTCAGCCGGGCGAGAATGTTCCCTTCCCGGCGGAACCGGCCTTCGCCGGTGCGCCCGACGAGCTCGGCGTTGAGAAGCTTGACCGCCACTTCGCCATCGAACCGCCCGTCGCTGCGGCGCGCCCGCCAGACACTGCCCATTCCACCCTGACCCAGAGGTGCGATGAGCGTATAAACGCCGATCGTCTGCCCGGCGAGAGATCCCGAGAACGGAGCGACTGGGCTCTCCCCCGCGAGAAAATTCCGCTGTCCGGCCAGGCGCTCCTCGGCGAGGAGGAGCTCGAGATCTGCCGCCAGGCCGGCATCGCTCTCGCGCAGCACTTCGATCCACGCGCTCCGCGCGGCGGCGTCCATCTCGAGCGCGCGATCCAGATGCGGACTGAGCCGCAGCCAGCGTTCCCTGTCGAGCATCGACCTCCTTCAGGCACCGTCGCGGATTTCCCGGCGAACCTACAGCGGACCCTCACCCGGAGCAACCGGAAGAGATTGCCCCTGCCAGGTTCCGCCAAGGACTACTCTCCGGTCGGCGTCCAGAAACCGGACGTCGAACCGTCGAACCCGTCGGCGAAGAGCGCGCCGTAGAGAACGATTTCGGCTCCGACATTCACGATCTCTTCCTGGTCCTCGCGCGGAGCGCCCGCCACCAGATCGGCGAAGCCGTCGCCGTCGAAATCGCCGCTCGCGAGAGCATGGCCGAGCCGGCGTTCCGGCAGGTTCGGAAGGCCAGGCACGCCCGCCTGACCGGACGCAAAACTCCGTAACCGCGCTGCAGAGAGACCGTTGGCCGAGCCTGACATGACCGTCACGGCTCCGTCTCCCGCCACCACGTCGTACTCTCCCGGGTGCCCGATCGCGAGATCATCGCGGCCATCGGCGTCGAAATCACCGGTCACCAGGGCAAATCCGAAGCGATCGGTCGGTTCACTCTCCCCGGCGCCGAGGGCTCCGTCTTCCGTCCAGAACTGCGTGCGCGCGAAGGCGAAGCCCGACGCGGCGCCGTAGATCGCGACCAGCTGTCCGGAATCGACCTGGAGCGGACCCGACAGATCCTCGCCCGAAATTCCGACCGCGAGGTCGGCGAAACCGTCGCCGTCGAAATCGCCGGCAGCGAGCGCCGACCCGAGACGGTCGCCGAGCTCGGAAGTGCCGCCGAGCTCCGACTCCGTTCTGACGAGATTCCCGGCCGCCGCGATGCCCACCCCACTGCCGAAGAGCACCGCGACCGCTCCCCTTCCCTGCAGATCGGCGCCGGGAACGCCGACCCCGGGATTGTCCTCCCCAGGAACGCCAACCGCCAGATCGTCGAAGCCGTCGCCGTTGAAGTCTCCGGTCGCGAGCGCCGAGCCGAAGAAGTCGAGCCCTTCACCGGTGCCGTCGACGCCGGGGCTGTTCTGCTCGAACAGGGCGGAACGCGCGGAGCCCAGTCCCGTCGCGCTGCCGTAGAGAATCTCGACGGCGCCGGCATGGAGGCCCGAGCCCGTCGCGTCCTGGCCCGGAATTCCGACCGCGAGATCCGCGAAGCCGTCGGCATCGAAGTCGCCGCAGGCGAGACTGGCTCCGAAATGATGGATCTCGCCGGCATCTCCGGGAACGCCGGCGGAGTTCTGCGTCCAGTGCTGACCGGCAGTCGGCGGCGGACCTCCGAACGAACCGTAAAAAATATCGACGGCGCCGGCATCGATCTCACCCGCGACGACATCTTCGAGCGGAATGCCGACGGCGAGGTCGTCGAATCCGTCGTTGTCGAAATCGCACGCGGTGAGCGCCGCGCCGAACTCATCCCCCGCTTCGGCGGGATCGGGCGCTCCGGGGAAAAGCTGGTTCAGGAAAAAGTCGTCGACCCCGGGGATGAGTCCCGAGCCGGGAATGCCGAAGCGCAGAATCACTGCGCCACAGTTGGCGAGCTCGGCGTCCGAAATTCCGTTGTCGCCGGGAACGCCGGTCGCGAGATCGTCCGCACCGTCGCCGTTGAAGTCACCGACGGCGAGCGCTTCGGCGAAGCGGTCGTCCCGCTCGGCCAGGAAGCCCGCAACCGAGTCGTGCCCGAAGTGCTGCGACCGGACCGACGACACGCCGACGTCGAGCGCAGCGGCGAGAACGCTCGGCGAAACGAGCGCGGCGAGGAGGCATAGCGCGAGGCGGGCCACGGTTCCAGGGATGGACGGCAGGGATCCTGCCCACGACGAGCTTCGCATCGGTTCTCTCCAGTCCGATTCGCGCAGGTTCTCAGTTTCCTGCGCGGCTGCTCCTGCATGGCCTCGATTCCTCCCGGAGTCACCTCTCATGGGACCTCGCCCGGCCAGGAGGAGAGCGTACCGGCCTCGAAACCGTCGCAGAAGAGAGAACCGTAGAGCACGACTTCGGCGCCGGTGTCGAAGAGCGTCGCGGAGTTCTCGAGCGGAGCGCCGATCGCGAGGTCAGCGGCGCCGTCGCCATCGAAGTCTCCGGCGGCGAGCGCGGCCGCGAAAGTTCGTAAAGACTGGGTCACAGGTCCCGGAAGCCCGGCGTTGCCTTCGACGAACAGCCGGATGCGGCTCACGATGAGACCGTCCGGACTTCCCATCACGACGGTCAGAGCACCGTCGTCGGTCGCGATGACGTCCTCGCCGGGATGGCCGATCGCGAGATCGGAAAAGCCATCGCGATCGAAGTCCGCCGCCGCGAGCGTGAGTCCGAAATGGTCGACGCCTTCGCTCGTGCCGGCGCCGTAAACCTCTTCTTCGTACCAGATCTGATGTCGGGCCGGAAAACCGCCCTCGAAATAGAGCACGGCCACTTCGCCGGCATCGGGAATGACCGGGATGGAGAAATCCTCGAACGGCACGCCCACGGCGAGATCGCAGTTCAGATCGCCATCGAAGTCGCCGGCAGCGAGCGTGTACCCGACATGATCTCCAATCTCGGGCGGCTCTCCCCAGGCGGACGACGTCTGCATGAGCTGGATCGCCACCCCGTCCCCGGCGCCACCCTGGATGTAGGCGAACCCTCCCACTCCCGTGCCCGGCGCGCAGCTCCCATCGATGCGCTCTCCCGGCGCACCGATCACGAGATCGTCGTAGAGATCGCTGTTGAAATCGCCGAACACGAGGGCGAAGCCGAAAAGCTCGCCACAGGCGGGGTGATCCGACGGAAGAAGCGCGTCCTCGTTGAACGAATGGGTTCGAGCGCCGGTCAGTCCGCCCGGCCCGCCGTAGATCAGCGCCACCGTGCCCGCGCCGACGATGTCGCCGCCGGAATGCTCGAATGTTTCCGTCGGGGCTCCGATCGCCAGATCGCCGAAACCGTCGAAGTCGAGGTCGCCGCAGCCGAGCGCCATCCCGAACTGATCGTTCGTCTCGGCGGTCCCGGGAATTCCGTTGCTGTTCTGGGTGAGAAACTGTTCGGCAACGCTTGCGAGGCCACTCGGGCCGCCGTAGTAGATCTCGACCGCCCCGGCGTCAACCGCACTGCCGACGTCTTCGAGGCGTACGCCGACGGCCAGATCGTCGAAACCGTCGCCGTTGAAATCGCACGACGCGAGCGCCCAGCCGAATGCATCGCCGTCTTCCGCCGGATCCGGTTCTCCACCGGTCACCTGACTCAATACCGTCGTCGCGAGTCCGCTCCGGAGTCCAGTCCGCGATGCTCCGTAGCGCACGACGACGATTCCGCTGTCGGGATGGCCGGCGCCCAGGTTGTCGTGACTGGGAACTCCGGTGGCGAGATCGTCCGCACCGTCGCCGTTGAAATCGCCCGCTGCGAGAGCCGAAGCGAAAGTGTCCGCGACTCCGGGGACATAAAAAATGAGGTTCTCGTCCGCGAAGTGTTGTGAACGTACTGCAGAGAGTCCGACAGAAGAGATCTGAGCCTCGGCCGCCCCCCCGAGCAACAGCAGGAGTTGCAGCGCGGTCCACATCCGGCAATGCACTTGTCTCTTGACGAGCTTTCTCATGCGGCCTCCCTCGCTTGAGCCACCCGGGAGGTTGTCCTCCCGGCTCTGCAAGCGAGGCCGGAGCTCGAAACCCGACAACTCACGGAACGCTCGCCGACCAGAAGCCGCTGTTCGTCACCTCGAACCCATCGCTGAACAGCGAGCCGTAAAGAACGATCTCCGCTCCGACATCGGTGAGGCCGGCCTCGTCCTCGTGGGGAGCTCCGATCGCGAGATCGGATACGCCGTCGCCATCGAAATCGCCGGCGGCGACCGCGAAACCGAAATTGCGATTCGCCTGGTTGGCGGTTCCGGGAAGTCCGTGGAATCCGGTAGCGAATCCGATACGCCGGGCATTCGACAATCCGCCAGCACCGCCCATGATCACGGTGCACTGACCATCCTCGGCGGCGAGGACGAATTCGCCCGGGTGTCCGATCGCCAGATCGTCCCGGCCGTCGCCGTCGAAGTCGCCGGCGGCGAGCGCCGATCCGAAGAGGTCGCCGGTCTCGCTCGATCCGTTGCCGTGGATCGAGTCTTCAGGCCAGAACTGCGTTCGCGCGAAAGGGAAGCCGCTCGCCGAGCCGTAGATCGCGATGACCTGTCCGGCATTCTCCACCGCACCGACGTCCTCGCGCGGCACTCCGATCGCGAGGTCGTCGAAACCGTCGCCGTCGAAATCGCCGGCGGCGAGGGCATCGCCCATGCGGTCGCCGATCTCCGAATTTCCGCCGAGCGCGCTCTCGACCTTGAAGAAGCTGCCGATCGCCGAAAGGCCGCCGGAGCCCCCGAAGATCACCTGTATGGCGCCTCTCCCCGCATCGATGCCGTCACCGAAAACGTTGTCTTCACCCGGTACACCGATGGCGAGGTCGTCGAAGCCGTCGGCGTTGAAGTCCCCGACCGCGAGCGCCGTGCCAAAGTAGTCGGAGTACTCAGCGGTGTCGTCCATCCCGGCGACATCCTGGTCGAAAAGCGTCGCGCTGTTCGTCAGCAGCCCGCCCGCAGAACCGCGCAGCACCAGCACCGTCCCGGCTCCGAACTGCTCGTTCGCAGTGCTGTCGTAAAGGGTCTCGTCCGGCACTCCGATCGCGAGATCGGCGAACGAGTCGCCGTTGAACCGGCCGCAGGCCAGCGCGGCGCCCATGAAGTCGGCGCCTTCCGAGTCTCCCGGGACGGTGCCGCTCTCCTGGGTCAGGAACTGCGCTGCGATGGCCGCAAGACCGCTCACCGAGCCGTAATGGACCTCCACCGCTCCGGCGAACCCTGCTCCGGCCGTACTCTCGTGAGGAATCCCGACCGCCAGGTCGTCGAATCCGTCGCCGTTGAAGTCGCACGCCGCGAGCGCGCTGCCGAAGGCATCGTTGTCTTCCGCCGGATCCGGTCCGCCGCTCGTCGCCTGGGTGATCGTCTGACCGGCCTGGCTGCCGGCAAGGCCAACGCCGGGCAGCGCGTAGTGCACGAAGACCACGCCGCTGCCGGGATGATCGCCGCCGACGTTCGAGTGTCCGGGAGAGCCCGAGGCAAGATCGAGAGCCCCGTCGCCGTTGAAGTCGCCGGCGACGAGCGCGGCAGCGAACTGATCGCCGGACTGCGGGAAGAAAAAGCCGTGACTCGGGTTGCCGTAGCGCCGCGCGCCCACGGCGGAAAGTCCGACGGCGCCGAACTGCGCTGCGGCGGGCGCCGTGAGAGAGTCCAGCGCGATCGGCAGGATCAGAGCCCCGAAAATCAGGCTCGCAGCGCGCCCCTTCTGGCTGCGTCGTGTGTCTGCGAGTGGTTGCCGTGGCATTCCGCCCCTCTTCCCCGTCGTCATCGCGAGCGGCAGGTCGCCGCTCCCCCCTACAAGCGAGGTGCGGGGACGAAACCCGACAGGTGACCCGAGGAAGAGCTCCCGGAAGCCGCGGCGCGCAGCCGGGCGCTATCCACGACCGGGCGGCCGCGAGAGCGGCCAGGATCAGACGAAATCGGTGGAGTGGATGGATCGGTGCAGGAAGATCCTGGCTTTTGCCCAGTGCCGCTGAACCGTGCGATCGGTCACTCCCAGCATGGCGGCGATCTCGAGGAAGGAGAAGCCGCAGAAGTATTTGAGATCGACGATCTGCGCGAGAGCCGGCTCGACGGTCGCGAGCTCTTCGACCGCGGCACCGAGGCGTTCGAGCTCGGCGCTGTCGACGGCCGATTCGAGCTGGTCGAGATCGAGACCCATGATCTCGAACTGAGCGCCGCGCTTCCGCGTTCGGCGATGTCGGGCGTGATCGATGATCAGCCCCCGCATGACGCGCGCGGCGTACGCCATGAACCTTCCACGGTCGGGAAACGTCGTCCCGGCGCGCTGCGACATGTCGAGGTAGGCCTCGTGAAGGAGGCTGGAGGCCCCGAGACTCACTCCGGCGTTCTGCGCCAGCTGCCGGCTGGCGAGGCGATGAAGCTCCGAATAGAGCGTGGCGAAAAGCGCCTCGGCCTGCGGGCGTTCGCCGCGTTCGGCGGAATCGATCAGCGATGAGAGGGCGGGTTCCAAGGACGCGATCCAGAAACGTCGGGATGCTAGCGCGCCCCACTCGCAGCGGCAATCCGACAGCGCCCTGGGAGATTTGCGGTTCGGATCCTTGACATGTCAACCAATGACATGTAGCGTAACTGCGTGGCGCGAACTTCCGTGACGACGAGCAAGATCCAGCGCGAGCTGCAGCAGAAGAAACCGTTCGCGACTCCCGCCGCGGAGGCCGGCGTCGCTCTGCTGCGAACGAGCGATCTTCTGCAGCGGCGACTTGCGGCGACGGTCGAGCCGCACGGCATCACCGTCCAGCAGTACAACGTGCTGCGGATTCTTCGCGGCGCTCATCCGGAAGTCGTTCCGACGCTGGAGATCGCCACGCGGATGATCGAGCAGGCGCCGGGGATCACCCGCCTGCTGGACCGCCTCGAGGCGAAGAAACTCATCGAGCGTTCGCGTTGCCGTCTCGATCGTCGGCGCGTGCTGTGCTCGATCTCGAAATCGGGGCTGGCGCTTCTCGCCACCCTGGAACGACCGATGTCGGGGAGTCTCGCGGCGACGTTCGCCGCTCTGTCCGACGCGGAAACCCGCAGTCTCATCCGACTTCTCGATGCCCTTCGCGACAGCCTGAATCCTGAATCCGTCTCACCGACCCAGAACAGCAAGGAGAAATCGAAATGAAGAACCTCGCCTCCAGACTCTCGATCCTCAGCGCCTTCACCCTGCTCGCCATCGCGGGCGGCGCCGTTTTCGCGCAGGCTGCTGCCACATCGCCGATGGCCCCGCCGGCAACTTCCGCAGCGCCGGCGCCGAAGGTTGCGGCGGCTCCGGGAGTCGTCACCTACAACGCCGACAAGAACCATACCCAGGTTTCGTTCGTCGTCCGCCACATGATGTCGCAGGTCCGCGGATCGTTCGGGGACTTCTCCGCCACGATCGTGAAGAACGACGTCAAGCCGGAAGCGTCTTCCGTCGAATTCACGATCCAGGCGACCTCGGTCAACACCGGAAACGAGAACCGTGACAACCACCTTCGCACCGAAGACTTCTTCTTCGTCGAGAAGTTTCCCGAGATCACCTTCAAGAGCTCGAAGGTCGAGAAGGTCTCCGACAGCGAGTACAAGGTGACCGGAGACCTCACCATGCGCGGTGTCACCAAAGTCATCACTCTGCCGGTGAATTTCCTCGGCGAGATGAAGAGCAAGGACGGCAAGTCGATCGCCGGTTTCGCGATCAATACCAAGCTCGACCGCAAGGAGTTCGGAATCAACTGGAACAAGGCGCTGGACAACGGCGGCGTGCTCCTCTCGGACGAAGTGGCCGTCGAAATCTCGATCGAAGCGAAGCAGGCCAGCTGACCGTCGCGAGCTCTCGTCGGCTGTTAGGATCCGCGCGCCGGTCCGGTTCACGGGCCGGCGTTTCCTTTTCATGCCGGATCGCCGCCTCGCCAGGAATGCCCGCCATGGATGAAAACATTCGCTCGAGAACCATGACCTGGAGCAGTCCCGAAGAGATCCGTCGCGCCGCCCACGGCCGGAGCGGACTGGAAATGCTGCGCGGCATGGTGTCGGGAGAGATCCCGCCGCCGCCGGTCGCGAGTCTCGTCGAAATGGAGATCGAGGACGTCGAGCGCGGGAAGGTGCGCTTCGCGATCCAGCCTGCCGAATTTCATCTCAACCCGAACGGTGTGCTGCACGGCGGCATCGCCGCGCTGGTCTGCGATACCGCCTGCGGCTGCGCGGTTCTCTCGGAGCTCCTTCCCGGTGTCACCTGCGCAACGCTCGAAATCAAGATCAACTACCTGCGCGCCGTGGGCGAAGGCTCCGGCCGCCTGACCTGTACCGGATCGGTCCTCCATCTCGGCCGGCGGTCGGCGCTGAGCGAAGCCAAGATGGTCGACGGGCGGGGCAAGCTCGTCGCTCACGCCACCTCCACCCTCATGATCTTCTCGGTCGACGAACCCCATGGCGGATAGACCCCGCCGTCCGCAGTAGACTCCCCTCGAAACAAGAGGAGCGGGAGCGCGGGCCATGATCGAGGAACTGCAGCAGGTCGACATCTCCATTCTGAATTCGCTGGTCGATCTCCGTCGCGAGCGCGATGCCTTGCGCCAGCGGCTGGCGCGGATGAAGGAGTCCGCGGACCAGGTCTCCGATCAGGTCCTGTCCCGTGTGCGGAACGACTACGAGACGCGCATCGCAGCGCTCGATGCCAAAGCTGCGCCGCTCAAGGACGAAGCGCGCGCGACCTACGGTCGACTCAAGCCGCTCCTTGCCGGAGCCGAAGACGCCTGCAAGACCCTGCGCCTCGATCAGGAGGAGCTCGAGCTCCGGCACCGCCTCGGAGAGTTCGACGACGAGGCGCATCGCAACCGGGAAGAGCAGCTCGGCGAAAGCCTGCGCGATGCCGAGAGTCGTGCCGCGGAAATTTCGCAGCTGGTGGACCGCTTCGTCGGTGCCTTCGATTCGCCCGAGGAGCTCGCTCCGCCAGTGGTCTCGCCGTCGGGCCTTCCGGCCGGCGAGATCTTCGCCAGCAAGGCGAGCGACGCGGCGATCGCCGTCGAGCTCGGGGTATCCGATCGCGACGACGAGAGCCATGAGAGCCACGAGAGCCATGAGAGCGATGACAGCGATGAGGAGGACGGGACGCTGATGCTGCCGCCCGATCCGCCTGCGGCCGCAGCTCCTCCGCCGCCCGTCGACCCGCCGCCCAACCCCCCGAGCTGGATTCCCAAGCTGGATCTTTCCCTGCGGCCGGACTTCGAGGACGCGACCGGGGCTCCACGGACGAGCGAGCCCCCGTTGCCGCGCAGTTCGGTCGCCGTCGCCGCGGCGCGCCTGGCGCAGGAAAGCGCTGGCGGATCCGGCGGCTTCGCGGCTGAGCCCGCCGGAGGGACAGCCGGCGGGTCGGAAACGGCGACCCGCGGGCTGGTGACGAAGCCCCCGGCCGCAGCGCGGCTCGAAGCGCTCGACGCCGATCTCGATCCGCAGCCGCACTATCTCGAACCGCTCACGTTCATCGGCCGGACACCGGAGAATCAGGTGCGGATCTACAAACCAGCGGTCTCGCGCCGGCATGCGCAGCTCACCGAGACGCCGAACGGCTGGCTTCTGCGCGACCTTTCCTCGGAAAACGGAACTTACGTCAACGGGCAACGGATCACCGAGCGTCTGCTCGCGGAGGGAGACCGGGTACAGTTCGGAACGTCGCGATTCGTCCTTCGCCTGAGCTCCTGAACCCCGGTCCCGTTTGACTCCCGGCCAGGCTGCCGTCCTTTTCGCCGCGGCAGCCGCTGCGGGAGTGATGAACGCCCTTGCCGGCGGCGGCACGATCCTCACCTTTCCCGTTCTGCTGCTGCTCGGCGAATCCGGCATCACCGCCAACGCAACATCGACCGTCGCGCTTCTGCCCGGCGCTGCGGCGAGCCTCGTCGGCTACCGGCGCGAGGTCGCGACTCACCGCCGCTGGCTTTCGACGCTTTTCGTCCCCAGCCTCCTCGGGGGCGCCGCGGGCTCTCTCCTGCTGCTTTCCACGCCGGAGAAACTCTTCGCCCGCCTTGCGCCATGGCTGATTCTTTTCGCGACGCTGCTGTTCTTCCTGCAGTCGTTCTCGCGCTTCCGCAACCGGTTCACCGCGCAGCCTCAGGCTGACGGCTCGAGCGTGGGTCTCCGCGCCGCCTGGCTGGCGCAGTTCGCCGTCGCGATCTACGGCGGCTATTTCGGCGCCGGCATCGGCATCCTGATGCTGGTGCTCCTCGGCAGCCTCGGTCTCGAAAACATCCATGCGATGAACGGTCTCAAGAACTTCTTCGGAATCTGCATCAACGGTGTCGCCGCGACGGTTTTCATCCTCTCCGGACGCGTCGACTGGCCCGCGGCGCTGGTCATGCTCGCGGGTGCCGTGCTCGGCGGCTTCGCGGGGGCCAACTTCGGACGCCGCATCGGCCAGCAGAAGGCGCGGGGGGCGGTCATTGCCGTGGGCTGCCTCCTCGCCTTCGCGCTCTGGTGGCAGCAGCGCTGAACCGGTCCTGGGAACTGCCCTGGAATAAGGCCACCACCGGTCCGGTTTTCGTAATCGCCGACGGGAGACTCCGCAACTTCGCGGGCTTGCCGTCGCAGGAGAATCGATGAACGAACAGCTGATCATCCCGGTCCTGCCGCTCAGGGACGCCGTTCTGTTCCCCGGAATTGCCTTGCCGATTGGCGCCGGTCGCGCCAGCACTCTGCGCGCGATCGAAGCCGCGCTGCGCAATCCAGACCCACTCGTTCTCGCGGTCGCTCAGCGCCAGAACGTCGACGACGTCACTTCCGAAGGGCTTTACAACGTCGGCACCATCGCCCGCCTGGGACAGGTGCAACGCAGCCTCTCGGGCATGCAGCTCGTCCTCCACGGCGAACGCCGCGGCGTCGCGCTGCGTTACCAGGAACGCGACGGATATTTCGTCGCGACCACGCTCACCGCGGTCGACCAGAATCCGGCCGATCCGGCGAACGCGGCATTCGTCGCCCTGTTCCGCGAAGCGCGGGAGCGCGCGATCGAGCTCGCCAAGCGCGCGGGACTTCCGGAGGAGCTCGTCCAGCAGGTCATTTCGATCGCCGCTGAGCCGTCACGCTTCGCCGACCTCGTATCGGCCTATGTCGAGCTGCCCACGGCGGACCGGCAGAAGCTTCTCGAGCTGCTCTCCGTCGAGGAACGCCTGCGGCAGGTCCTGATCCAGGTCCAGCGCCAGCTGACGGTGCTCGATACTCAGGAGGAGATCAAGACCAAGGTCCGTGAAGAGCTCGGGGACCGCCAGCGGGAGATGGTCCTGCGCGAACAGATGAAGGCCATCCAGAAGGAGCTCGGCGACGGGGACGACAACAACGATCTCGACGAGCTCGCAGAACGCCTGGGAAAGCTGGACCTTTCGGCGGCGGTGCGCAAGGAGGTCGATCGTGAGCTCGGCCGGCTGCGACGCATCGGGCGCGAGTCGATGGAAACTCAGGTCATCCGCACCTTCCTCGAGACGGTCGCGGAGCTCCCGTGGAGCGCGCGCAGCGAGGAGAAGCTCGACATTCAGGAGGCCGCGCAGATTCTCGAGCAGGATCACTACGGTCTGAAAGACGTCAAGGATCGCGTGCTCGAGTTCCTCGCCGTGCGGCAGCTCCGACTGGAGAAGGAAGAGAAAGAAAAGGAAAAGGCTTCGGCAGAAGAAGAAGCAGAGGCCGACGATTCGACTCTTTCGGGCGCGGCGACCGACCCCTCGGGCGCAGCGAATGCAAGCGACCGCGCTGACCGCGAGCCGGATGCCTCAAACGCCGGAACTGCCCAGGACAAGGGTCAAAAGGGCGACAAGAGCGAGAAGCCGAAGAAGAAGGAGAAGCAGTCGAAAGGCCCGATCGTCCTCTTCCTCGGACCTCCCGGCGTCGGCAAGACCTCGGTGGCGCAGTCGATCGCCCGCGCAATGGGACGCGAGTACGTTCGCATCTCTCTCGGCGGCGCGCGCGACGAAGCGGATATCCGCGGCCACCGGCGCACTTACGTCGGTGCGATGCCCGGGCGCATTCTTCAGGGAATGAAGCAGGCCGGCACGAAGAATCCGGTGTTTCTGCTCGACGAGATCGACAAGCTGGGCGTCTCCTATCAGGGCGACCCCGCCTCGGCCCTGCTCGAAGTTCTCGATCCGGCGCAGAACGACAGCTTCACCGACCACTATCTCGGGGTGCCGTTCGATCTGTCGGAAGTTCTCTTCATCTGCACAGCGAACTTCGCGCAGAACATTCCGGGACCGCTTCTCGACCGGATGGAGACCGTCGAATTCTCGGGTTACACGGAGCTCGAAAAGGCGGAGATCTCGCGCCGCTACCTCCTGCCCCGCCAGCTCGAAGAGAACGGTCTGGCTGCGAGCCAGCTGACGATCACCGAGGAGGCTCTGGGAGAGCTCATCTCCAACTACACGCGCGAAGCCGGAGTCCGGCAACTCGAGCGTGAGCTGGGCAAGATGTCGCGCAAGGTCGCCCGCAAGATCGCGGCGAAGGAGTTCGAGAGCTCGGAGATCGATTCCGCGACCGTGCGAGATCTTCTCGGCCGGCCCCGGGTTCATCCGGAGCGTGCGTCCCGGCTCGATCAGGTCGGAGTCGCCACCGGAATGTTCTACACCCCGGTCGGCGGCGACATCCTGTTCGTCGAAGCCCAGACGATGAAGGGCAAGGGCGACCTCGTCCTCACCGGGCAGCTCGGGGACGTGATGAAGGAGTCGGCGCGAGCCGCCTGGAGTTACGCCCGCGCCCACGCTTCGGCTCTGGGCATCGACGAAGTCGCGTTCGAGCGTGATCTGCATATTCACGTTCCGGCGGGAGCGATTCCGAAGGACGGTCCGTCCGCCGGCGTCACCATGGCTTCGGCGATCGTTTCGGTGCTTTCCGGCCGCCCGGTACGGCACGACCTCGCCATGACCGGCGAGATCACGCTCTCCGGACGCGTCCTTCCGATCGGCGGCCTGAAGGAGAAAATCCTCGGCGCTGTCCGCGCCGGCATCACGGAGATTCTGCTGCCGAAGGAGAACGAAGCCGACCTCGATGATCTCCTGCAGGAGGTCCGTGATCGCATCCGGTTGCATCCCGTCGAATCCCTCGGCGAGGTGCTGGCCATCGCTCTGCGGGGAGCGAGCTTCCGTGAAGGACGGTTGCACTTCCAGGACGAGCTCGCATCACCGACGATCCCGGCCGCGCCCGCGACGCTGCCGATGATCCCGGGAGAGCTACGTCACTGACGAAGCCGACAGGAGCCGATGCGCGATGAGGAAGTCGCGCATCTCGCTCCACAACTCCTCTTTGCGTCCGTTGAGGCGGTGATCGCCGTCGGGGTACAACCGCAGCTTGAAGAGGCCGCCGGGTGAGCGCGCGACGAAGCGCGCCACCTCGCGGTAGTCGACGGTGTCGTCCTTTACACCCTGCAGGATCAGCGTCGGCGTGCGATAGGACGACGACAGAACTTCGAGATCGTAGCGTCGCAGGTCGGCGATCAGTTCCCAGCCGAGCTCGGCTTCGACGAGCTCGCTCGAGTAGCGCAGGACACCTTCTTCGCGCCAGCGCGCGAGACGTTCGGGACCCGCCCAACGCTCGAGTCCCCGGCCCATGCCGACCGCCGGAGCGATGAGCAGACTGGCCAGCACCTGTGCCGGCCGACGTGCCGCGTGCCACAGCGCCGTTGCACCGCCCATCGAGGAGCCGATGAGAACGACCGTACCCAGTCCGATTTCCGCAAGATGATCGTGGACTCGTGTGAGGTCCGAGAGGTTCCGGGTGAAGGTGAGCGTGCGCATCTCGCCGCCCGACTCTCCGTGTCCCTGAAAATCGAACGAGCAGAACGGCAGGCCTTCGGAAATCGCGCAGTCGCGGAAAAATGCAGCCTTCTCGCCACTCTGATGGGAGCCGAAACCGTGAACGTAGAGGAAAGTGAAGGGAGCGCGCCGGGCCTCCCGGGGACGGGCAAGCCGGACCGCAAGGAACGAGGACTCGCCGGACTCCGGCGTGCCTGGAATGGCGATCCGTTCCTCGAAGAGATCGACGCCAGACAAGGGAACGGGAGTCTGTCAGTCCTCCGCGTTCGTCGCCAAGGGCCGGAGTTCGGCGCTAGACTTCCCGCATGAGTCCTGGACCCGGCGCACAGTTCGTCGAGAAGACCGTCTCACGGCTCAAGTTCCCGCAGGCTTTCGCGGTCTTCGCAGCCCTCTTCCTTTTCGATCTCGTCATTCCGGATTTCATCCCGTTCATCGATGAGATCCTGCTCGGCCTTGCCGCCGCCCTGTTCGGGATGTGGCGCGAGCGGGTCGCGCCGGCGGCAGCCGCACCGGCGGCGGCCGAGAAACCGCCGATCAAGAACATCACTCCCGGCAGCTGACCCGGGCCGGTCGCCGCGAGCGTCGCGTCAGAAGTTCGCGCTCGCGCCGCCGCCGCCGAAATCGCCACCACTCCCCCGCTCGAAACCTCTCGCCGGGAGATCGCGCGCCGCCGGAGAAAAGGTCGCGAGCGTCGCCACGACTTCGAGCGTCCCGAGACTGTCGCGATCGTCGACGAGCGCGAGCGCCGTCAGTCCTCGCCACTCGTTGCCTGCACGCGAAGCGAGCCACCGGCGCCCGATGAGCGCGAAGGTCATCAGCGCGAGCCCGGAAACGACAAGAACGAGCCAATATGGCTCGAGGTGCAGACGCGCGACGATCGTCGCGAAGCTCGCCGCTGAGAGGAGCAGCCCGAGATCGATCGCCGCACGCAGCCTCCGGCGGACGCCGACGAGGAGAAGCCCCAAGGGGAGGACGATCGTCAGGACGAAGGCCAGGGGCACCCAGGCCGACTTCTCGGGAAGGGAAGAGCTCAAGCCGAACAAGCCGCTCGCGGAGCCCAGTTGGATGTCACGGAACAGCCTTCGGTCCAACCCTTCGACGTGAACGGCGCTGTAGAGCGCGAGAACCGCGACGACAAACGCTTCGCCGAAGCGGCGCCGGACCTCCGGCGAGATGTGCGCCGCGACCGAGAGCTCCGCGAGCGGCCAGGCGAGAACCGCCGACGCAACGAAGATGAGCAGCTGATTCGCCGGCAGCTGCGAAAGGCCGACGAAAAGCGCGCTCGTCGCAACGACGCCCATTCCAGGCGTTGCCCAGCGCCAGATGATCAAGGCAGAGAGAGCCGCACACATCCAGGCGCCGGCGACCAGAAGGAACGGTGCCCCGGGAACGAAGATCTGGCTCAGGCACCGGATTCCGCCGCCGACCAGGAAGCTCGAGCCGATCCATGCACAAGCCTCTTCGATGCCGAACCTCCGGAAACGCCGGGTCGAGATGAGCAACTCCGCCACCGTCAGCACCGCCCCGCCGAGAACGATGTGGATGATGGCGAACGAAATCCCGCTCTCGAAACTCATACCGCCGATCGAGAGAAACGCGAGGCCGACGCCGTAAGCGGTCCATATTCCGATCCAGGTGAAGACGCAGAAGAGCACGCGGAAGACACGCGAGGTGCGAACGCGGTCGTCGGCGTAGCCAGCTGCGGCTGCTGCTTCGGCCCCCGGATCGATGAGTCCCGCCTTGCGCCAGGCCGCTAGAGCCCTGCGGACGTGGAACTTCCGATCCGCCTGCGCGATCTCCTCCCTCACTCCGCCTCCGCCCGAAAACGCCTCTGAACGAACCAGAGGAGGAGCACCATGGCGACCGAACTGCCGGCGAACCAGAAGCAGCCGAAATTCGCGGGGCCCATGAGCTCGAAGACGAGTCGAGTCACGCCGGCGTACCCCGCGAGCACACCCAGTCCAAACACCATCAAGCGGCGAGCGCGCAACGCGGCGGCCGCGATGATGACGGCGAGCGCGCAGAAGGCGAGAGCCCAGAGCATCCACGGCCCTCTGGAGTCGAGCGCCGCAAGCCCGAGACCCGTGAGAAGCGCGAGGGCTCCGAGAAATGTCGTCAGCGGCTCAAAGTGCTGCTTGCGGTCGAAGCGCCGCATGGCGGCTCCCACGGTCAGGAAAATCGCACCGCAGGCGACGAGATTCCAGCGCAGAGGGCTGTTCCAGATTCCGGCCAGTTCTCCAAAAACGCGAGCCGCTGCGACGCCGCGCCAGGCGGCAAAGGTGGAAAGCGCGAGCGACCAGGCGGTGCGCGAGTCGCAGCGCAGCGCGAGGCCTCCGGTGAGAAGGCTCATGAGGAGAAGGTGATAGCTCCAGGCGTCTCCGAGCGGCGTGAACTTCGCTTCGATGTACGCGAGATCCGCCCCGCAGAGAAGGATGCCGAGGAGGAGAAGGTAGTCGAGGCTCCAGTCCTCGCTCGCTGCGAGCTTCCACGAGAAAGGTGGCGACCGATGCAGCACCCATCCGAGACAGCCGAGGGCGGCGACAGCGAGACCGGCGGCGATCGTCACGGGACCGATGCGATCGAGATTCTCCTGGATCAGCAGGGAGATGCCCCCGACCAGCGCCAGCACGCCGACATAAAGGATCGCCCGCAGCTCCCCCCGGATGGACAGCAGCTCGCCGCGCGCCGCGCGCAGCAGAGGCGCGGCCGTGGCCGGAGACAGATCTCCGCTTTCGACCAGCTTCGGGATCGCGGCAGCGACTTCCGGCGAACGCATCGGTCCCGCGAGCATAACGTCTGCGCCCCTTCCGCAGACCGCCCGCAGAAGACCTGCGGACGATCTGCGGACGATATGGGCGAAATCAGTTCAGGCAGTCGCGAAGGGTCAGTCGAATGCCCTCGCCCGGCGTCAGTCGTACGGCAAGCCCGGCCTTTCCCGGCAGCAGATAGGCCGGCGCCGGATCGTCCGCCTCCGCCGGCGCCGACGCGCCGCTGAGGGCGACGTACTTCGCTCCCGGCAGTTTGCCCTTGAGCTCGGTGACGAGGGCCGCCCGGCGGGCCGAGATCTGGTAACCCTCGAAGCGAACGAAGATCGACTGCAGCTTCGCGCCCGGCTTCGCGCTCGGGAAGCCCAGCGTCAGCCGGAGCGTGCCGCGCTCGACGTCGACCGTATACGCCTCGCAGGCAGAGACCGCGGCACCGTCTGGCGCGCGCGTCATCCCCAGCGCTCCGTCGACCCGGCGCTCCACCTGAACGACGGACATGCCGAGGGTGACGTCGTCCCAGCCGAGTTTGTCGCCGCGGAAGTCGAGCCGCGCCAGGGGAGTTTCGGTCGGTTGCGCGAAGAGAAGCCCGACGACGAGCGCACCGGCACCGCTCATCGCCCAGAGCCGAGCCCTTCCTGCCTTTCCCGCCATCGCGCCTCTCCTTCCGAACGGTTTCCGCCGGAACGAGCCGGAAAGAGCTCGAACGATGGAAACCGACACTTTCGATACGTTCTCCAGAATAGTCCGGTTTCATCGCGAGCGTCTTTCGACGCCGCGCGGCATGCCTCGCGATAGACTGCGCGTCACCGAAACGGAGGTCGCAGAGGTATGCCGCAGATCATTTACACGATGAAGAAGATGCGCAAAACGACACCCCAGGGGAAGGAGATCCTGAAGGGTATCTGGCTGTCTTTCTACGAGGGAGCGAAGATCGGCGTGCTCGGCCACAATGGCGCCGGCAAGTCGACTCTCCTCCGCATCATGGCCGGTCTCGACAAGGACTTCGACGGCGAGGCTTACCTCTCGGAAGGTTACACCGTCGGTTTTCTGCAGCAGGAGCCGCCCCTCGACCCCACGAAGACCGTTCTCCAGCATGTCGAAGATGCGGTGGCCGGGAAGAAGGCGATCCTCAACCGCTACGAAGAGCTGTCCCAGAACTACTCCGACGAGACCGCCGACGAGTTCAGCCGCCTGCAGGACCGGATCGACTCCGAGAATCTCTGGGAGCTCGACCGGCAGCTCGAAATCGCCATGGACGCTCTCCGTCTCCCGCCGCCGGATGCCGACGTGACCAGGCTCTCCGGCGGTGAGCGCCGCCGCGTCGCGCTCTGCCAGATTCTGCTGCGTCAGCCCGACATGCTGCTGCTCGACGAACCGACGAACCATCTCGACGCCGAATCCGTTGCCTGGCTCGAGCGCTACCTCGCCGAGTACAAGGGCACCGTCGTCGCCGTCACCCACGATCGCTACTTTCTCGACAACGTCGCCGGCTGGATTCTCGAGCTCGATCGCGGAGCGGGCATTCCGTGGGAGGGAAACTACTCCTCCTGGCTGGCGCAGAAGGACGCGCGCCTCGCGCAGGAAGAGAAGGAATCGAGCAACCGGCGGCGCACGCTGCAACACGAGCTCGAGTGGATCAACCTCTCGCCGCGCGCCCGGCATGCCAAAGGCAAGGCGCGCATCAACGACTACGAGAAACTGCTCGCCGAAGAGCAGGCGCAGGAGTCGCGCCGCGATCCGAACGAGATCCACATTCCGCCCGGGCCGCGCCTGGGCGACCTCGTCGTCGAAGCGAAGAAGCTCTCCAAAGGCTACGCCGACAACCTGCTCCTCGACGGACTCTCGTTCCTCCTTCCCCGCGGCGGCATCGTCGGCGTGATCGGCCCGAACGGGGCCGGCAAGACGACGCTCTTCCGGATGATCGTCGGCCAGGAAAAGCCGGATTCCGGCGAGCTCCGGCTGGGCGACACCGTGGCTCTCGCCTACGTCGATCAGAGTCGCGAGACGCTGAACGGCGACCGCACGCTCTGGGAGGAGCTCTCGGACGGCGGAAAGGATCTCATTCTCATCGGCAAGAAGGAGGTGAACTCGCGCGCCTATTGCGCGGCGTTCAACTTCCGCGGTCCCGATCAGCAGAAGAAGGTGAAGGATCTCTCCGGCGGAGAGCGCAATCGTCTCCATCTCGCGAAGATCCTGAAGAGCGGCGGCAACCTGCTGCTTCTCGACGAACCGACCAACGACCTCGACGTCGACACCCTGCGGGCGCTCGAAGAGGCTCTGCTCGAGTTCTCCGGCTGCGCCGTCGTCATCAGCCACGATCGCTGGTTCCTGGACCGGATCGCGACCCACATCCTCGCTTTCGAGGGCGACTCGGAAGTCGTCTGGTTCGAAGGCAACTATCAGGACTATGAGGCCGACCGGAAGCGCCGACTCGGCACCGACGCCGATCAGCCGCATCGGATCAAATACCGCAAGCTGGTGCACTGAGAGCGACCGACCGGACCATGACGCGACGGTCACGGCAATCCGTTAGGATCAGCGGAATTCGATGATCGTCGCTGTCATCAGTCGCAAAGGCGGAGTGGGCAAGACGACCAGCGTCGTCAGCCTGGCGGGAGCTCTGGCCCGTCTCGGCAAGAGCGTGCTCGTCGTCGACCTCGATGCGCAGGCCTCCGCGTCTCTCAGTCTCGGCGTATCGCGCGGAGATCTCGCCCCGTCGGTGCACGACGTGCTCTTTCGCGGCATGCCGGCGGCGAAAGCGATCCGCTCGACGCTCACGGCGAAGGTCGATCTCCTCACGGCTTCAGCGGATCTCATGCACGCCGACGTCGAGCTCGCGCCGCTGCGCAATCGCGAGGCCAAGCTGCGCGATGCCCTGCTGCCGGTCGCTTCGTCCTACGACTGGATCCTGCTCGACTGCCCGGCCTCCTTCAACACGATCGCGCAGTGCGCGCTCATCGCCTGCGATCACTTCATCGTTCCGGCGGTGCCGCATTACCTCGCTTTCGACGGCATTCAGCCGCTGCTCGAAGCCGCGGACCGTCTCGCCGGTCGTTACGGACGGACGAGTGGTTTTCTCGGAGTGCTGCTCACGATGGTCGACAATCGCAGCAAGTCGGCGCGCGCGCAGGCGACATCACTGCGCGAAAAACTCGTCGATCGCGTTTTCGACTGCGAAATCCCGATGAACATCCGGCTGGCGGAAGCGCCGGAGAGCGGTCAGACGATCTTCGCCTGGTTCCCCCAGGCCGCCGGCGCCCACGCCTACCGTCTCGCCGCAGTCGAGCTTCTCCATCGCACGGGTCAGGAGCCGAAAGACGAGACCGCGCCGCCGATCGCCGCCGCCGCGGTCGCAGCTCCGGCCCCTTCCGCCACAGCCCCGAACCCTCCGATCCTCTCGCCCCCGCCGGGGATTCCCGCGAAGCCGCTCGCTGCCGCGGGCCCCCCCGCCCACCTCGAACCGGCGCCGACCCCTCTCGCGGACTCGCCCGGCGACCTCACTGCGGGCCCGGACCTCGGGCCGGCCCCGACCGTTCACTGACTCCGCCGGAATCCCCAGGGGCCGTGCGGTTTCCGCCGCGGGTTTGATACCCTTCGTCCACTGTGACGACCCTGCTCTATCCGGAAGTTGCCACGCTCGTCGAGCAGCTCGACCTTGCGGTGGGGCTGGGTGACGTCCACCGCACCACTGCGGCCATCAAGCGCAGCCTTTCGGACCTCATCCGGGCGGGCGAGATCCGCCTGCCCGAGCGCTTCTTCGAGCCGCTTCCGACGAGCTACGCACGGCGTCTGCTGCACCGGGACGACGAGCGCGGCTACAACGCGATCGTCATGACGTGGGGGCCCGGTCAGGGGACCGCGCTTCACGATCACGGCGGCATTTGGTGCGTCGAAGGGGTGGTCGCGGGCGAGATGGCCGTGCTGCAGTACGAGCTCACGGAGATCGCGGGCCAGCCGGTCGACAGTCATGGAGAGCTCGCTGCAGAACAGGATCCCGAGGCGGTCTATCGTTTCGCGCCGCGCGGTCGTGTCCATGCGCTCGCCGGCGCTTCGGGCGCGCTCATTCCGCCGTTCGAGTACCACACGCTCGCGAACGCGCTGACCGATCGGGTCTCCGTCACCCTGCACGTCTACGGCGGCGAGATGAGCTCGTGTCACCTCTTCGAGCCGATCGGCGCCGATGCGCAGACCGGTTTCCGGCGCGTTCAGAAGCAGCTCTTTCTCAACAACTGATCTCGAAACTGCGATGGCCGAGTCCAGCGAGCACGGCAAGAGCCCCCGCATCCTCGTCCGGCAGGAGAGCCCGTTCAACGCGGGTCCGCCACCAGAGGAGCTGCGGGCGAGCTTCGTGACCCCGAACGATCTCTTCTTCGTGCGCAGCCATGGCGGAGTTCCGGCCGTCGATCCGGCGGATTTCCGCCTCGAGATCCGGGGAATGGTCGAGCACCCCCTGACGCTTTCGCTCGCGGATCTCGCGCGCTATCCGCGACACGAAGTCACCGCCACGATCCAGTGCGCCGGCAATCGACGCAGCGAGCTCGCCGCGCTCCGGCCGATTCCGCACGAGCTGGCCTGGGGCAGCGAAGCGGTGTCGAACGCCCGCTGGGCGGGCATCCGTCTCGCCGACCTCCTGCAGGACGCCGCTCCGACGGCTGACGCCCGTCATGCCGCCTTCTGCGGCCTCGACGAGGCCGAGCGGCACGGCAAACGGTTTCACTTCGGCGGCTCGATTCCGCTCGAAAAAGCGCTCGCCGGCGAGGTCCTCCTGGCCCTCGAGATGAACGGCGAGCCGCTGCCGCCCGTGCACGGATATCCGCTGCGCGTCGTGGTTCCGGGCTGGATCGGCGCCCGGAGCGTCAAGTGGCTCCACAAGATCAAGCTCCAGGCGGGACCCTCGGACAACTACTTCCAGTCCGTGGCCTACCGTCTCTTCCCGGCCAGCGTCGGACCCGACAACGTCGTCTGGGACGAAGGCACGATGCTCGGGGAGCAGGCAATCAACGCGGTCGTCACCTCTCCGCCTCCCGGCGCACACCTCGCGGCGGGAAGCGTCCACGTCGAAGGCTTCGCTCTCGCCGGCGGCGGACGCGCGGTCGAGCGCGTCGAGATCTCGCTCGACGGCGGCAGGAGCTGGCGACTCGCCGCGCTGCGCTCCGAGCAGGAGCGCTGGGCGTGGCGCTTCTGGGAGTGCGATGTGGACCTCGCGTCCGGCGCGCACGAAATCGTCGTGCGTGCCTGGGACTCCGCGTCGCAGACGCAGCCGGAGGCCGTCGATCAGGTGTGGAATTTCAAGGGTTACATGAACAACGCCTGGCCGCGCGTGCCGGTCGTAGTTCGCGAACCTTGAGAGTTTCGCCCGGCCGCACGCATCAGCGTGGCGCGGCTCGTCGGCGCGGCTCTCCTCTCCCATGAATCGCTGGCTCGTCGGGCTCACACTTACCGGACTCCTCGCTGGCACGGCGTTCTGGCTCGGCGGTGCGCAAACCGTCGCGAGCGCCTGCTGGGCCGTCACGACGGCCGTGATGCTCGCTGTGCTCTCGATTTCAGTGGCGCGCGATCTCGCGCGCGGGAAACCGGGAGTCGATCTGATCGCCCTGCTCGCCATGGCGAGCGCCCTGGTTTTTCACCAGTACGCCGCGGGCGCGATCATCGCCCTGATGCTCTCGGGCGGTCTGGCCCTCGAAGCGTTCGCCGACGCCCGCGCGCGACGCGAGCTCGACGCTCTGCTCGAGCACGCTCCCCGAGTCGTCCATCGCTACGAGAACGAAGTGCTCACCTCACCCGACATCGAGGCGGTGCACCCCGGCGATCTCCTGCTGGTGAAGTCGGGAGAGATCGTGCCGGTCGATGGTCTCGTCGTCGGCGGACCCGCCGTTCTCGACGAGTCGACTCTCACCGGCGAGTCGCTTCCGGTGACGCGCGCCGATGGCCAACCGGTGCGGAGCGGATCCGTCAATGCCGGCGGTCCCTTCGACCTCCGCGCCGTCGCGACCGCTGACCAGAGCACGTACGCCGGCATCGTTCGTCTGGTGCAGGGTGCGAAGGACTCGAAGGCGCCGCTGGTCCGTCTCGCGGATCGCTGGGCGCTTTTGTTTCTGCCCCTGACGCTGGGCCTCGCAGGGTTCGCCTGGTGGTGGAGCGGAGATCCGATCCGCGCGCTCGCGGTGCTCGTCGTCGCCACCCCCTGTCCGCTCATCCTCGCGGCTCCGGTCGCCATCGTGGCCGGTCTCTCGCGCTGCGCGGCGCGCGGCATCGTCGTCAAAGGCGGCGCCGTACTCGAAGCGCTGGGCGGTGCGACCATCCTGCTGCTGGACAAAACCGGCACTCTCACGACCGGACAGCCCGCCTTGCGAGACGTGCGGGTGTATGGCACCCGTTCCGCGGACGAAATTCTCCGCCTGGCCGCGTCGCTCGACCAGGTCTCGCCGCACGTCTTCGCCGCACCCCTCGTCGGAGCTGCGCGCGACAAAGGCCTCGTTCTGGCTTTCCCCACGGGTGTCACGGAAATTCCCGGAGAGGGAATCGCCGGCGAAGTGGAAGGTGTTCGCGTCGCCCTGGGCAAGCTCTCCTGGGTCGGCCGGGACCGCAGTCTCACTTCCGCGATGCGGCAGGTCCGTCGCAGCACGGCGCTCGAAGGCACGTCGAGTGTCTGGGTCGCGATCGGGGAAGAGATCGTCGCTACGCTCATCCTCCACGATCCGATCCGGCCCGATGCCCGAACGACGATCCGTGCCCTGCGGCGCTCTGGCATCCGGCGCGTGGTCATGATCACCGGCGATCATCCGGAGGTCGCGGAAACCGTCGGTTTCGGAGTCGGCGCCGATCTCGTTCTCGCGGAACGATCTCCCGCCGAGAAAGTCGACGCCGTTCTCAACGAATCGGAGCGCGGCAGCACAATCATGGTCGGCGACGGTCTCAACGATGCGCCCGCCCTCGCCGCGGCGACGGTCGGCGTGGCCATGGGGGCACGCGGTGCGACGGCGTCCGCGCAGGCGGCGGACGTCGTGCTCACGGTGGACCATCTCGGTCGTCTCGCCGAAGCGATGGCGATCGCGCAGCGCTCCCGTTCGATCGCTTTCCAGAGCGTGAGCGTCGGCATGGCGCTCTCGCTCGCCGCGATGCTCATCGCCGCTGCCGGTCGGCTGCCGCCTCTCGCGGGAGCCCTGCTGCAGGAGGCGATCGACGTCGCGGTCATTCTCAACGCTCTCCGGGCTCTCTCCGCCGGCCGCCGGCCGCGCGCCGCCCCGGCCGGCAGCCGTGACCTCGGAGAGCGCTTCCGCGCCGAGCACGCGGATCTTCTGCCCCGGGTCGAAACGCTGCGCTCGGTCGCTGACCAGCTCGACACGCTCTCCCCTGCCGATCTCCGCGTCGCGCTCGAGGATCTCCGCAGTTTTCTCGATCACGATCTGATTCCGCACGAACGTCAGGAGGACGCCACGGTCTACCCGGTGGTCGCCCGGCTGCTCGGCGGCGAGGATCCCACCGGCACGATGAGCCGCGCTCACATGGAGATCGCCCATCAGGTCCGGCTCTTCGGACGTCTGGTCGACGAGCTGCCCGCGGGACCCCTCTCGCCGGAGGACAAGACCGATCTCCGCCGCATACTCTATGGATCCCACGCCGTTCTCCGATTGCATTTCGCGCAGGAGGAGGAGCAGTACCTGCCGTTGCTGGGTCTCGCCGGAGAAGCCGTGAGGCTGCCGCGCTCCCGGCGGAGCAGGAAGGCGACGCGCGGCGCGACGAGGAACGGGTGACGATCCCGGAAATCACCCCCCGCGAGCTCCTCGACCGGCTGGAACCGCCGGCGGGCAGCGACGCCGCCTCCGTTCCATCGCTGCAGGTGCTCGACACCCGGCCGCCGGAGCGCGCCGCACGCGGGCACATCGAGGCCGGCAAAGCGAGGGATTACATCAACGTTCCGGGATCGCAGCTTGCCGGGGCTTCCGATGCCGCTGTCTTCGGTCTCGACCGCACCCGGCCGGTCGCCGTGGTGTGCGATCGCGGAATGTCGAGCCGGCCGATCACGAATCTGCTGCTCCGGCAGGGTTTCGAGGCCCGTTCGCTCGTCGGCGGAATGCTCGGCTGGATGCGCCTCGTCGCTCCGCGCCCGGTGCCGGACGTCGCCGGGCTCGACGCGCTGTTCCAGCTCGATCGCATCGGCAAGGGCGCCCTCGGATATCTCGCTCTCCGCGACGGCGAAGCGCTGGCCGTCGATCCGGGCCGCGATCTCGCGGTCTGGAAGGAATTGCTGACACAAACCGGCGCACGCCTCGTCGGCGTCGTCGACACGCACACGCACGCCGACTATCTTTCGGGCGGCCCCGCCCTGGCGGAATTCTTCGCCGTCCCGTATCGCCTGTCCGCAGCCGATGCGATCGACCCGTTCTCGGATCAACCGGCGCGAATCGTCTTCTCGCCGCTGATCGATGGCAGCACGATCGCGGTCGGCGGCGCCCGTTTCGACGTCGCAGCGATGCCCGGCCATACTCCCGGCAGCACCGTGCTACGGCTCGGCCAGGAGCTCGCTCTCACCGGGGATTTCCTCTTCACCACCTCGATCGGCCGGCCCGACCTCGCCGGCAGAAGCGCGGAATGGACGGCGCTTCTCTGGCAGAGCCTGCAGCGCGCGAAAGGTACCTTCCCACCGGACCTCCGTCTCTTTCCCGGTCACTACGCCGGCGAAAGCGAGCGCCGATCGTCGGGCGTCGTCGAGATCCGATTCGGCGAGCTCGACCGTCGGCATCCTGCGGCGCAGCCGTTCGACGAAGCGTCGTTCGGGCAGTGGGTGAAGGAACACTCGTCCGCGATTCCGGAGGAGTATCGCTACCTCAAGCAGGCGAATCTCGGGCTCCTCGAGGTCGACGCCGCTCTCGCCGACGAGCTCGAAGCGGGAAAGAACCGATGCGCGGTCGGCGCCTGATCCGGGGAGGGAGATGTCCGTGATCCGAAGAGCTTCGACGATTCCCGTGGCCGTCGGGCGCGTCACTGTCGGCGGCGGAGCTCCCGTCGTCGTGCAGTCGATGACGAACACCGACACCGCCGATGCCCGGTCCACGTTCGAGCAGTGTCTCGCCCTCGCCCAGGCAGGGTCCGAGCTCGTCCGGATCACGGTCAACCTCGACGAAGCCGCGGCGGCGGTCCCGGAGATCAAGCAACGCCTCCTCGACGCCGGCTGCGACGTTCCGCTCATCGGCGACTTTCACTACAACGGTCATCTTCTGCTGACGAAGCACCCCGCCTGCGCCGCGGCGCTCGACAAGTACCGCATCAATCCCGGGAACGTGGGCTACGGCCGCAAGCGCGACGAGCAGTTCTCGACCATCGTGCGGATCGCCGCCGAGCGCGGCAAGCCCGTCCGTATCGGCGTCAACGGCGGCTCCCTCAATCAGGAGCTGGTGATGACGAAAATGCAGGAGAACACCGATCGCGACCTCGGGCTGACCTCGGAAGAGATCCTCAACGAGTGCATGGTGCTCTCGGCGCTGCAGTCGACCGAGCTCGCCCTCGACAACGGCCTCACCGAAAATCAGATTCTGATCTCGTGCAAGGTCTCGCGACCGACCGACCTCATCGCCGTCTATCGCGAGCTGTCGCGGCGGACGCGTCAGCCGCTGCACCTCGGACTGACCGAGGCCGGCATGGGAATGAAGGGGCTCGTCTGGTCTTCGGCGGCCATGGGAGTGCTCCTCGCGGAAGGAATCGGCGACACGATCCGGGTCTCGCTCACACCGCGGCCCGGCGGCGACCGGCGCGAAGAGGTCTACGCGGCGTGCGAGATCCTGCAGTCGCTCGGAATCCGCTCGTTTGCGCCTCAGGTCACCGCCTGCCCGGGCTGCGGCCGTACGACGTCGACGACGTTTCAGGAGCTCGCCGAGCGCGTGCAGGGGCACGTCCGCGAGCAGATGCCTGAATGGAAGCTTCGCTACGAGGGCGTCGAAGAGCTCAAGCTCGCGGTCATGGGCTGCGTCGTCAATGGCCCGGGCGAATCGAAGGCGGCCAACATCGGGATCTCGCTGCCCGGCACCGGCGAGACACCCACCTGCCCGGTTTTCATCGACGGCGAAAAATTCGCGACCCTGCAGGGAACGTATTCCGAGCTCGCGGAGCGCTTCATCGCCATCATCGACGACTACGTCGACACCCGATATCCGCATCGCGCCTGAAGGCCGTTTCCTGGCCTCGGGCCCGAGCGGAAACCGGGCAGATACCGTGGCGGCGATAGGATAGGCGCTGCATTTTTTCCTGACTTCGTTCCAGAGAGGGTGGACCATGACGTTCCTCGCACGCGCCGGCCGCCGGAGTTCCGGACATGACCTCGCAGCGATCCCCGGAGCCCTCGCGGTCCTGCTGCTTTCCATCCCTTCCGGTACGGCCTCTGCGAGCCCCGCGACCTCAGCGACCTCCGCGACCGCCGCGGTCGCGACGCTCGCTCCAGGCGCGGCCGGCTCCCCCGCCGCCAGGCCCGCCGACGCCAAAACGATCGATCGCTCGGCCTGGGAAAGCGGCTGGCACGTGGTGCGCCCGGGCGACACGCTCGAGGGACTCGCCGACCGCTACCTCGGCTCCCCGGAGCTCTGGCCGGAGCTGCACACCCTCAATCCGTTCGTCCAGGATCCCAATCTGCTCTTCCCGGGCCAGCGTCTGAGAATCTTCCTCGAACGCCCGACAGCCAAGCTCTCGGCGCAGGTCACGGCCATCGCGCGCGACGTGCGCGAGCTGCCCACTCCGGTGTCGTGGCGCCCGGCGAGCGAAGGCGACGTGCTCCTCGAACGGGATGCATTGCGCACCGCAGAATCGGCGTCGGCGCAGCTGCGTTTCGACGATGGCGCCACCGTGACTCTTTCCGAGGCGTCGCTGGTCTTCATCCGCAATCAGTCGCCGTCGGCACTGCCCGCGGTGCTGCCCCGGAAGGAGATCGAGATCCAGGTCGGCCAGGCCGACGTCACCAGCGCCCCGGCCCAATCCGCCCGGACGGGCGGTTCGAGACGAAACGACGGCAAGGCGCCCGGCGCGATCGAAGTCGTCGTCGGCGGCGCCCGCTCCCTCGCCTCACCGAGCGCCGAACAGCCGCTGGCCGCGCGCTCGCGCAAGGGCGCCGGCGACGTCGCCCAGTTCATGATCTACACCGGTCAGAGCAAGGTCTCGGCAGCGGGAACGAGCGTCGACGTGCCCGCCGGGAGCGGGACGAGCGTGGCTCCGAAGGCGAAGCCGGGGCCCGTCGAAGCGCTGCTCCCGGCGCCTGCCGGACTGCATCCGGCCGACGGCGATGAGCTCGGCCGGAATGAGCCCGAGCTCAGCTGGTCGGCGGTCCCCGGCGCCGCGAGCTACACGGTGGAGATCTGCCGCGACACCGCCTGCGGCGCGCTGGTCGATCGGCAGTTGACCATCGCCTCGAGCCCGTACCATCTGCCGACGGCCGCCGATCTCCTCACGGGCGAGCTCTACTGGCGGGTCACCGCGGTCGCGCCGTCGGGGCTCGACGGCTTCCCGAGCCCCGCGACGCGCTTCACGGCCGTCGACTCCGTCGCACCGCCAGCGCCGACTCTCGCTCTTCGCACCTCCGGCGGCGCCCCGATTCCGTCGAACGGTTGCCTCGCGGCATTGCCCGACATCGAAGTCCGCGCGGTCGATCGCTCGGGTGGCGCTCTGCCGTGGACGCTGCGGCTCGACGGCCGCGAAACCTCGATCGCAGCGCTGCGCGCGATGCCCCTCAGCGGTCGCCATGAGCTCTCTGCACGCGCGACCGACGCGCGCGGTCGCACCGCGGACTCGGCGAGCGTGCCGTTCATCGTCGATGCCGCGGCGCCCTGGGTCGACCTCGTGGCGACAGCGCCGGCTCCGGCAACCGCAACTCCCGACGACAGCGGAAGTGCCCGGCGGCATCGACGGGCGAAGAAGGAGCCGCCCGTCACGGCGTCCTGCGACTCCGGGCTCGAGCTTCTCGCCGGCGACGGCGCCTGGACGGCGATTCCCTGCTCCACATCCGATGAGCCCGACGCGAAACGACTGCGTCTCGACGCTGCCCACACCTCGGTCGCTCTGCGCACGGCGGGCGCCGCGATTTACCTCGGCGGAATGGCCACCATGCCGCAGGAGTCGTTGAGCCTCAACGCCTGGGACGTCGGCTGCGGCAGCGCAGAAATGAGCGTCCGCATCGTTCCCTCGCCCTACCGCGCCGGACGGATGCTGCTCGAGGTCGAGATCGCCGACGCCGCCGGAAACCGGCGAACTCTCGGCTGGCACATTACCCGGTGAGTCGCCGATCGCTCAGAGCGGGCGAAGACGATCTCCGAGGCGTGCGGGCGAGGTAGACGAACTCCGGACGTGCGACCGCATGCAGTGCAGCGGCCTCTCGGCCACGCGCAGCGACTCAGCGGTCAGTTCACCGCGCCGGGGACGGCGAGGGTGAAGGGGGCGATCTCGGCGGCGAAGGTTTCGCCGGTCGCCGTCATGCGCATTTCGTAGTGCCCCTGCATCGCACCGACCGCGGTTTTCAGGGGACAGAAGCTCGTGTATTCGAAGCTCTCTCCGGTGGCGAGCACCGGGGTCTCGCCGACGACTCCTGGACCTTCGACGGTCTGGACCTCGCCGTCCGAGTCGGTGATGATCCAGACCCGCGCCACGAGTTGAGCGGTCTCTTCTCCCTGATTCGTGACTTTGACGTGATAGGAAAAGAAGAAATAGCTTTCGAGCGGCGAGCTGCGCTCCGGCTCATACTCGCTCTCGACTTCGATGCGGATGCCGCGGGTGGTCGTGTCGCTCAAGGAATCTCCTGACAAACGAGGATAAACTCCCGGGTGACGTTCGAGCAAACTGCGCCTCGCGCCGCGCCCGGTTCCCCCATGCCCATCTCTCCCGACGCCTATCGCGACGCCCTGCGCCACTTTCCGGCCGGGGTCACGGTCGTCACTTTGAAGTCGGGCGAGGAGATTCACGGCCTGACGGTCTCCGCGTTCGTCTCTGTTTCGCCCGATCCGCCGCTCATCGCCGTCATCATCGACCAGCGCCATCGCGCGCACCGCCTGCTCGAGGCGCCGGGAGCGGTCTTCGCGGTCAACATCCTCGGAGAAGGCGACCGCGCCCTTTCGGACCGCTTCGCCTGGGCTCCGGACAGCGAACGATTCGGCGCCGGCACCTGGACGACGGCGGTGACGGGAGCGCCGGTCCTTGCCGGCGCGGTGGCCTGGCTCGACTGCACGATCGAGTCGCGCTTCCCGGCGGGTTCGCACACGGTTTACATCGGCGCCGTCCAGGCGAGCGCGGTGCTCTCCCCCGAACAGCCGCCGCTGCTCTACTGGAACCGCGACTACCGCCAGCTCGTCACCGGCGAGAGCTGAGGGACCGACTTCCGCCATGCGTTGGATCGCGACCTGCGGCCGCGGACTCGAGGCGCTGCTCGAGAACGAGCTCGCCGCCCTCGGGCTCACTGTCGCCGACCGGGAGACCGGCGGCATCGCCTTCGACGGCGATTTCGGCGCTGGGCTGCGGGCCAACTGGCGTCTGCGCACGGCCAACCGCGTCCTCGTGGAGCTCGGCTCATGGCCGGCGGGAGACAACGACGCGCTCTACGCCGGTGCACGCTCACTCGTCGAAAAGGCTCCTGCCGGATATGGCAAGCGCGACGGCGCGGCGACGCTGCCGCTCGCCGAGCTCTTCTCGCCCGACCGCACGTTCTCGATCCAGGCCACCTCGTCGCACTCCGAGATCCGCGACACGCGCTGGGTCGCGCTCAAGGTCAAGGATGGAATCGTCGACGCGCAGCGCGAGCGCTTTCAGGCGCGTTCCGATGTCGAGCGTTCGAGCCCGGACGTCGCCCTGCGCCTGCGCCTCTTCCGCGATCGCGCGACGCTGCTCCTCGACAGCTCCGGCGAGCCGCTCGACCGGCGCGGCTACCGTGTGACCTCGACCGCGGCACCGCTGCGTGAGCAGCTGGCGGCGGCCGCCCTTCTCTCCTCGGGCTGGAATGGGAAGGGGCCGGTCGTCGACCTGATGTGCGGCTCCGGAACATTTCTCGCCGAAGCCGGCGCGATCGCGCTCGGACTCGCTCCCAACCGGCTGCGGAACCTCTGGGCGTTCGAACGCCTGCCAGGTTTCGATCGCAGTCTCTGGCAGACGATCCGTGACGAGGCGATTCCGGCCCCGGATCCCGCGCTGCAGATGATCGGCGTCGATCTCGCGCGGGAAGCGATCGTCGCGTCGCAGCGAAATCTCGCCGCCGCCGGGCTTCTCGGCCGCACCGATCTCGTTCAGGGCGATGCCTTCGCCTACGAGCCGCCGGCGGGTCCCGGCCTGGTCGTCGCCAACCCGCCGCACGGAGAGCGCCTGCTCGATTCTCCCGAGCTCTGGAAGGAGCTCGGTGACACTCTCAAGCGCAAGTACCGCGGTTGGAAAGCGGTGATCTTCGCCGGCGGCACGACCCAGGGAAAGCTTCTCGGCCTCAAGCCGACGCGGCGCATTCCGGTCTGGAACGGACCGCTCGAAGCCCGCGTGCTGATCGTGGATCTCTGGTGAACGACATCGGCGCGATCGATCTCGGCGTTCTCGACCAAGCCTCGGACCTGGTGATCGTCGCGCGTCGCCAGCCGGAGATCTCGACCTGGTTCGGGCCCTGGGCGACGCTGTTCCCGCACGAGGTTGCGGCAGCGGAGCGCACGATCCTTTTCGCATCGCGTTTCGGAACGCTCTTCTTTCTCCTCCCGGACGGACGCTGCCAGATGCTCGACGTCTTCTTCGGGGAGCTGCTCGATGCGGCACCCGATCTCGCGACGCTGGTCGAGTTCGCCGCGGACCTCGCCTGGCAGGAGACGTACCTGCTCGCCGGAACGGTGCGCGCGCTCGCGGCGGCAGGTATCGTCGCCCAGGGGAGCGAGTGCTATGCCATTGCGCCCCACCCCGCTGCCGGCGGTCCAGACCCATGGGCCGAAGCGGAGCTCGACCCGGCCGCGATCATGGTGATCGAAGGAGCCGCCTGGCAAGGCCTCTGCGTCACGCTCCTGCGGCAGGCTCGCGCCGGACGTGCAGGTGGCGAGTGACTCCCCGGCAAGCCGCGCCGTCGCAGTGAGAGCATAGAATCGCGCGCATCATGGCCAACCTCGGGATCGTCGCGACCGTCCTCACCGCCCTCGTGGCGATCCTGCACTTCTACTTTCTGATCCTGGAAATGTTCCTGTGGGAAAAACCCGCCGGCCGCCAGGCGTTCGGCCTCTCGGCGGAGATGGCGAAAGCGACACATACGCTGGCCGGCAATCAGGGGCTCTACAACGGATTTCTCGCCGCCGGCCTCGTCTGGGCGCTGTACCGTGGCGCCGCAGGACTCGAGATGCGCTACTTCTTTCTCGGCTGCGTCGTGGCCGCCGGCCTCTATGGTGCAGCAACGGTCGGGAAGAAGATTCTCTGGATTCAGGCGCTCCCGGCGGCGCTCGCGCTCGTCGCGACGCTGCTCTCGCGTGGCTGAAGACGCCTCCGGCGAAGTCACGGAGCTCCGCGCATGATCCGGATCTCGGAGCTGGCCCTCGCGCTCGATCACTCCCCTGCCGCGCTCGCGGCGGCCGTTTCCGACCGGCTCGGCATCGCTGCGGAAGAGATTCTCGAGTGGAAGATCTTCAAACGCAGCGCCGACGCCCGGCAGCGCCGCAACATTCGTCTGGTCTACATCGTCGACGTCCGCTGCCGGAGCGAGAACGAGGTCCTGCGGCGGCTCGCCGGCGATCCGCGCGTCGTCATCACGCCCGACGCAACCTATCGCTTCGTCGCCCGGGCGCCTTCGGACTTCGCCGGGCCGCGACCGATCGTCATCGGCATGGGACCCTGCGGACTTTTCGCCGCACTCACGCTGGCCGAGATGGGCTTCCGACCGCTGGTGCTCGAGCGTGGGAAGGCGGTTCGCGAGCGCACCGTCGACACGTTCGGCCTCTGGCGCCGGGGTGTTCTCGATCCGGAGTCGAACGTCCAGTTCGGAGAGGGCGGCGCCGGCACCTTCTCCGACGGCAAGCTCTACAGTCAGGTGCGGGACCGCCGGCATCTCGGTCGCAAGGTGCTTACCGACCTGGTCGCGGCCGGCGCACCGGACGAGATTCTCTGGCTCCACCGTCCGCACATCGGCACCTTCAAGCTGGTCAAAGTCGTCGAGAGTCTGCGGGCGAGGATCGAACATCTCGGCGGAGAGATCCGATTCCGCACGCGCGTCGACCGGCTGGAGCTCGCGGACGGGCAGGTCACCGGTGTGCGCCTCGCGAGCGGCGAAGTCGTCGCCGCGAAAGCTGTGGTGCTCGCGGTCGGGCACAGCTCTCGCGACACGTTCGAAGCCCTCTTCGCCCAAGGCGTCGCCATGGAGCCGAAACCGTTTTCGATCGGCTTTCGCATCGAGCATCCGCAGGCGATCATCGACCGCTGCCGCTACGGTGAGCACGCAGGCCACCCGGCGCTCGGCGCCGCCGACTATCGCCTCGTTCACGCCTGCAGCAACGGACGCACGGTCTACAGCTTCTGCATGTGTCCCGGCGGCACCGTCGTCGCGGCCGCTTCCGAGCCGGGACGGGTGGTCACCAACGGCATGAGTCAGTACGACCGCAGCGAGCGCAATGCGAACAGCGGCATCGTCGTCGGTATCACGCCCGCCGACTACGCCTCAGGGCCGCTCGCCGGAATCGAATTTCAACGCCACTGGGAAGAGCGCGCTTTCGTCGCCGGTGGCAGCAACTACGAGGCGCCGGCGCAGCGGGTCGGCGACTTTCTCGCAGGCCGGCCCTCGACCGGGCTGGGCTCGGTCCTGCCGTCGTATCGACCGGGAGTGCGCCTCGGCGACCTCTCCGGATGCCTTCCGGACTGGGCGATCGACGCTATTCGCGAGGCCATCCCGGCCTTCGACCGGCAGATCCCCGGGTTCGCCATGGCCGATGCCCTTCTGACCGGAGTCGAAACGCGCACCTCTTCGCCGATCTCGATCCGCCGCGGCGTGGCGAGCCTGCAGAGCCCGAGCACTCCGGGTCTCTTCCCGGCCGGCGAAGGCGCCGGATACGCCGGTGGAATTCTTTCCGCGGCGATCGACGGCATCCAGGTCGCCGAAGCGGTCGCTCTCGCCGCGATGGCAGAGAGCTTCGCGGGTTCAGCGAGCGCGGCCCGTGCAGACGACCGCGGCGGCCCCTTCACACCGGCGTGAGCGCTCCCCTTTTCGAACGCTACGTCGCGATCGGCGACAGCTCGACCGAAGGGATCGACGACCGCGACCCCGACGGCTCCTACCGCGGTTGGGCGAACCGGCTGGCCGGGCGGATCGCGGAGTCGCCGCGGGATCGGGCCCCGCTCCTCTACGCCAACCTCGGCGTGCGCGGCAAGACGACGCGCGAGATCCGCGACGAGCAACTGGCCCCTGCGCTCGCGATGCGGCCAGATCTCGTGACGCTTTTCTGCGGCACGAACGACGTGGTCTCGCGGCGTTGCGATCTCTCCGCCGTCGCTCGCGATCTCGAAGAGATGTTCCGCGCGCTGGTCGCGTCGGGAGCCACCGTGCTCACGTTCACGCTGCCCGACCTGGTGCCGGTCCTGCCACTCGCGCGAAGGATCGCGCCGCGTCTCGAAACCCTGCGCGCGTCCGTCCTCGAGATCGCCGCGCGGACGGGAGTGCGCTGCGTCGACTTCGCCGCCTATCCCGTCGCTTCGGACCCGCGTCTGTGGAGCGCCGACCGCCTGCACGCGAACTCCGCCGGCCATGAGCGGATGGCGGCCGCCCTTGCGGCAGCGCTCGAACTGCCGGGTGCAGGCGACGACTGGTCGTCACCGCTGCCTCCGCGCGCCTCGCAGTCGCGCTTCAAAGTCGCGCACGAAGAGCTTCGCTGGACGGCGCAATTCCTGCTGCCGTGGTTGATGCGGCATCTTTTCGGCAAGTCGGCAACCGCCGGCCGGCGGGCAAAGCGGCCGCAGCTTTCGCCCTTTCGGATCGATCGCTGACCCGTCCGTGCGGCGCGATAATCTTCACGGCGATTCACCGGAGGCGGTCTTCATGGTTTCGAGCGCAGCCAGGACAGTCGCTGCATATCCTGCCGAATGGCCCGCGGAGTGGAGTGCACCATGAACACGGGAACGCCGACCCTTCTGGGTCTGCCCTACGACCTGAGCTCGTCCTTCCTCCGCGGCCCGGCCCGCGCGCCGCAGCTCGTCCGTGAGCAGCTCTGGTCACCCGCGACCAACCCCTGGAGCGAACGCGGCATCGATCTTTCAGTCGCCGGTCGCATGGCGGACGCCGGCGACCTGGAGCTGCCGGAAGACGGAGCAGCGGCGCGACCTCTCATCGAAGCCGGCGTCGCGGCGATCTACTCGGGCGGCGGTCGCGTGATCGCGATCGGCGGCGATCACTCCGTCACCTGGCCGGTGCTGCGCGCGGTCGGGCCGCGCTTTCCCGGCATCACGTTGGTGCACATCGACGCCCATCCGGATCTTCACGACGTTTTCGAAGGCGACCGGTTTTCGCACGCCTGCCCTTTCGCGCGCATTCTGGAAGAGGGACTCGTCTCCCGGCTCGTGCAGGTCGGAATCCGCACCATGAACGGGCATCAGCGCGGGCAGGTCGAGCGCTATGGCGTCGAAGTGATCGACATGCCCGCCTGGGCGGCCGGTTTGCGGCCGCGGATTGCGGGGCCGGTCTACCTCTCGCTCGATCTCGACGGACTCGATCCGTCCTGCGCCCCGGGCGTTTCGCACCAGGAGCCGGGAGGCCTCACGACCCGCGAGGCGCTTACGCTCATCCAGGGCCTTCCCGGACCGTTCGTCGGCGCCGACGTCGTCGAGTACAACCCGCTCTGCGACCTCGGCGCCGCGACCGCCCGCGTCGCCGCGAAACTGGTCAAGGAGATCGCCGCGCGGATGATCGAAACGCGTGAGGTCCGTCCGGTCGGGCCATAGTCTCGGGCTTCGTCTCTTCCGGCAACACATCCGGCCACCACTTGCCGGGGACATCGAGCTCCCACCTGCAGGTCCGGTTGAGTCCGAGTTCGTCGAACATCGGCGACCACGAGCGCTGCGGAAAGCCGACGGCGTCGCGTCCGCCGCAGCGGAAGCTCGGTGCACCGCCGGCGATCGCGAGCTCGAGCCCGACCGCCGAGACGATCGCCGCCATCAGCCAGCGGCGCGCGACGAGCGGCGATCGAAGAACCGGACCGGCGGGTGCCGATGTGCCGTCGTTCGCGCCGGCGAGACGCCGCCCGAGCCAGAACACGAACGGCAGCAGGGCCGCCAGGAAGAGCGGAACCGCTTGCCAGCTCTGCGGCGTCGTGGGCGCCGCTGCAAACACGAGCACGGCAGCGACGAGGCACCAGAAGGCATAGTCGTCGAGGAACGAGCGCGCGTCGGCAGTTTTCGTTCTTGCGCAGGCGAGACGCACTCCAGCGGAGAATCGCCGGCGCAGGAATTCGACGTTTGCGACGAGAACCGGCGGCAAGGAGAGCGCACCGGCGGCCAACACGAGTCCGCGCGCCGCCGGTACCAGAAGGCGGTCCGCTCGTGCTCCGACGAGCGCGGAGAAATCGAAGGCAATATTCTGCCGGTCGATGAGCAGCGACGGATAGCGCAGCCAGTAGGAGAGCCCCTTGAGCCAAGGTTGCACCCAGAGGAGCCCACGAAAGGGAAATCCGTGCGCGACGCTGACGATGGCCGGCGCGTGCGCGACGGCCTCCCACCAGGGAACGAGCATGGCCAATATCGCCACGGCGCCGAGGAAAATCCCACCCCAGTGCACGCGCCATGCACCTCGCAGCCAGAGCAGAATCGAGGCGACGATCAGCAGCAGCATCGCCGGATGCAGCTGCGCTCCGACACCGAGCGCGAGCACGTGGAGCATCGAGGAAAGCCACTGCGGCCGTTCGCGGGAGTCGAACGCCGTCGTGAAGTGCAGCGCGGCGGCGAAGAAGAGGAAGTTCGGATTCCACAGGAAGGCCGAGGCCGTGAGTCGCCACGGATTGAGCCAGTAGACGACAGCGAGGGCCGCTCGTTCCCACGGCGAAAGGACCGTCCGCAATCGCCGGTCGACGAGAATCCAGGCGATGAGGTGCAGGAGCCAGAGGAGCACGACCGGCGCCCGGTGATTCGCCCAGACGGCGATCGGCGCTCCGACGAGAAGGCTGGTGGCGATGCCCGGACCGTTGCCGCCCAGGGACATCGGATTGCCGTAGGGGACGAGCTCGCCACGCGCCGCCAGCAGCCAGCCGCGCGCGAGCAGGTTCAGCTGATCCCCGCCGACCTGGGAACGGAAGACCATCGCCCCCGACAGCACGAGGCCGAGCGCACACGCGAGGCGCCGGATCCGATCCGCAGCCTCCGGCTGCGAAAGGCTGAACATCGATGGACGCATCCTGTTCACGCGCGGGCCGGGGCGGGTTAAGGCGTCCGCTTTCTTGCGGATAGCCTTTCGCCGCCGCGACGGAGCGTCAGTCGGGATACGGCCGCGAGATCACACAGGCGTTGATGCCGCCGACACCCATCGAGAGCTTGCCCGCGGCGCCCGGAGGGACGGGGCAGCCCTCGGTGAAGGCGAAGCGCTCATGCACGCGGGCGATCTCCGGATTGAGCTCGGTGCGCGCGAGCGGAGTCGGGAAGATGACGCCACGCTCGTAGCCGAGGTACTGCGCGGTGAGCTCCCAGCCGCCGCTCGCCCCCATGCCGTGGCCGAAAGTTCCCTTGCGCGCCGTAACGAGGACATCCTGATGCAGCACATTGCGGAGATTCTCGACCTCGAGGTAGTCCCCGGGCGTCGCGGTCGCGTGGAGATCCCAGGATCCGACATCATCCGGCGAGACATTGGCCGCAGCGAGCGCCTGGAGGATGGCGGTCGTCGGACCCTCCTTCGACGGCGTGATGATGTGCTCCGCGTCCGACGAAACTCCGACCGAGAGCGGTTCCATCCCGATCGAACGAAAACCGCGCGAGCGGAGGTAGTCGAGATCTCCGACGATCCAGATCGCGGCTCCGCCGCCGACGTGCGTACCGCGCAGTCCGGTCATCGGCTTCGATACCGAACCGTCGGCCGCGCCGACGCGGGCGTTGTGAAAGGCGCCGACCATCAGGCGCAGCGGCGGCGGATCGGTCGCGCCGATGACGACCGCTCTGGCCTCACCGCGGCGGATCGCGTCGATGGCGAGCTTGAGAGTCACGCCGAAAGTGGCGCAGGCAGCCACCGGCGAGAACGTCAGACCGGTGATCTTGCCCATCATGGAGATCTGCGCCGCCGGCGCGTTGTGGATGTTCCACAGCAGGTTCGCCGAGACCTCGCGCCACGGCGGCGGCGGGCAGCCCCAGGCCTTCAGCATCCGGTTGATCCGTCGCTGTTTCTCCTTGATCAGGCCCAGCTTCCCGGTCTCGACCGCGCCTTGCACCGTGAGCGCTTCGATCTCCCGCATCTCCGCCAGGAATGAACGGAGCTCGCTCGACTGCGTCGACCAGTAACGCCACCAGCGCTCGTCCGCCTCGTCCCGATCCTCATCGCCAACGGTTGCAGGGTCGATCGGCGGCGGATCTCCCGGCGGGAGCTCACCGTTGTCGCGGAACCGGCGCAACGGCTCGTTGCGATCCGCTGACGCCCAGAAACGGTCCCACTTCCTTTGCGCCCTGTGCAACTGCAGTGACACCGCTTCGACCGTCCCCAGCGCTCCCAGGCCGGTTCCGACATAGACGTGCGCCTGCGTCCCGAGCTCGCGCAACACCTGTTCGATCCCGGGATTCTGCCCGAGCGCCTGCACGAAGGCGCCGATCGCATACAGCGTCGGGAGGTCCATCTTGTCCGTGATCTGAGAGAAACGGCTGGGAGGGAAACGTGCGTCGATCCACGGCTTGTAGTCGGTGAAATCGAAGTCCGGCTGACCGACGAGGAAATTCGACGGCCCGAAGCCGTCGTAAGGCGTAAGCCAGCTGTCGGTGGACTGCAGATTTCGTTCGAACGCCGCGATGTCCCGCGAGCGCGGCGCAACGACTCCCCAACCGAAGACCCCGATCCTCGTCACGCTTTCACTCCTCCTGCAGGAACTCCGATCGCAGCGAGGTGGAAAAGCAGATCCACGACGCGCTGCGAATAGCCCCACTCATTGTCGTACCAGGCGACGATCCGCGCGAAACCGTCGCCGGTCGCCTGCGTCGACAGCGAATCGAAGATCGACGAATGCGGATTGCCGATGATGTCGGTCGAGACCAGCGGGCGATCGCTGTACTCGACGATCCGGGCGAGGTAACCCGCGGCAGCTGCGGCCACGGCGGCATTGACCTCGACCGCTGTCGGCTTCCGTCTCAGGCGGCAACTGAAGTCGACCAGCGATCCATCAGGAACCGGCACGCGCAAGGCGACGCCGTCGAGCCTGCCCTTGAGGCGCGGCAGGACCTTGCCGACGGCGCGGGCCGCACCGGTCGAGGTCGGGATGATGTTGGCCGCGGCCGCGCGACTCCGCCGCAGGTCCTCGTGCGGCACATCGGCGAGGCGCTGGTCGTTCGTATACGCGTGAATCGTCGAGAGCATTCCCTCTTCGATGCCGAACGCCTCATCGAGAATGCGCGCGATCGGCGCGAGGCAGTTCGTCGTGCAGGAGGCGTTCGAGACGATCCGGTCGGCGGGCGTCAGCTCGACTTCATTGACACCCATGACGACCATCCGATCGATTTCGTCCTTTGCCGGAACCGTGAGAATCACCTTCTTCGCGCCGCCGGCGAGATGACGCTCAAGCTTCTCACGGCTGCGGAAGACCCCGGTCGACTCGATCACGACGTCGACGCCGAGCTCGCCCCACGGAATCTTCGCCGGATCGCGCTCGGCGGTCATCCGGCTCGTCCGTCCGTCGACGGTCATCGAATCGTCGTCGAACAGAACCTTCCGTCCGAACGGACCCATGACCGAATCGAACTCCAGCAGGTAGGCGAGGTGCTCGTTCTCGTAGAGATCGTTGATGCACATCACCTCGACGTCCGGGCGATCCGCGAGAATGCGATAGACCGAGCGTCCGATGCGCCCGAAACCGTTGATGCCGACGCGCGTCGTCATCGCACAGACCCCGGCGTCGCGGCGCCTGCGGAATCGGCTGCGCCGGGATCTGGTGCAGGGCTTCCCTGCGAAAGCGCAAAGAGCCTCCGCAGCAGGTCGACGACCCTGTGGCAGTATCCCCATCCGTTGTCGTAGAAAGTCAGTGTCTTTGAAACCCGATCGCCGACCATCATCGTCGCCAGGGAGTCGAAAGTACCGGAATAAGTCGAGTGCAGGATGTCCGACGAAACGATCGGTTCGGTTTCGTAGGCGAGGATTCCGTAGAGCCGCTTCTCCGTCGCGCTTTTCATGGCGGCGTTGATCCTGTCGATCGTGACCGGCGACTCGTGCCAGCAGGTGACGTCGACCAACGATCCGTTCGGAACCGGAACGTTGATCGCCAGACCCGAGATCTTCCCCGCGAGCTCCGGCAGCAGATCGGAGATCAGCTCGTCGGCATTCGTCGGCTGCGGAATGATGTTCTCGGCAGCCGCGCGGCCGCTCCGCATGTCGTCCGCCGGAACGTCGGCAAGGCGCAGCTGGTTCGAATACGCATGCACCGTCGTCAGAAAAACGCGCTCGATACCGAAGGACGCGGACAGAACCTTCAGCACCGGCGCCGCGCAATTGGCAGTGACCGAGCCGGCCGAGACGATGCGATGCGCGGCGGAAAGATCCCGGTCGTTCACGCCGACGATGATCGTCGCATCGGGCGGCTGTACCGGCGGCGAACAGAGCAGAACGCGCGAGGCGCCGTTTGCGAGATGCGCTTCGCGCGTCGCACGTTCGAGGAGACTCTCACTCGCTTCGATCACGATATCCACCCCGAGCGCCGACCAGTCGGGAGCTCCGGTCGCAGGCGGCGGGAGGAGCGCAATCGCGGCGCCATCGATCTCGAGAAATCCTTCCCGGCGCGAGACCGGCGCGGGAAATCGGCCCAGGAGAGTGTCGAACTTGAGGAGATACTCGATGGCTTCCGGGGCCGCGCGATCGACGATGGCACGCAGCTCGACTCCGGACGTGCGCGTGAGGATCCGCACGAGGTTACGGCCGATGCGACCGCAACCGACGAGTCCGACAGCGATTCCACTCATGAAATGAGATTCCCCGAGAGTTCGCGGACTCGACCGTTTCAATGGACTCCGGTTCGATTCCGCGCCTAGAATCCGGATTATGGCAAAACTGACCCCCTTCCGGGCGCTGCGGCCGACCGCAGAGGGCGCACAGCAGGTCTCGTCCGTCCCCTACGACGTGGTCAACACCGAGGAGGCGCGGGCACTTGCCGCCGGCAATCCGCTCTCTTTTCTGCACGTCACGCGCGCCGAAATCGACCTGCCCGCCGAAACCGACCCGCATTCGGCGGCGGTCTACGACCGGGCGAAGTCGAATCTCGACGCGCTGCGCAGCAACGCGCCGCTCGAGGTCGATCGCGAGCCGTCGCTCTACCTCTATCGCCTGCAGATGGGCGACCACGTGCAGACCGGCGTCGCCGGAACCTGGAGCGTCGACGAGTACGAGCACGACCGGATCAAGAAGCACGAAAAGACGCGACGCGACAAGGAAGACGATCGCACGCATCACATGTGCGCACTCCGCGCCCAGACCGGGAAAGTCTTCCTGACGTACAGGGCTTCGCCGGAGGTCGACCGCATCGCGGAACGGATCGCGAGCGCCCCACCGCTCTTCGACTTCACCACCGTCGACGGAGTCGGCCACACGCTCTGGCGCGCGACCGCCGCAGATCGAGACGCTCTCGTCGCAGCTTTCGCCGACGTCGACGATCTCTACATCGCAGACGGGCACCATCGCGCGGCTTCGGCCTGGCGCGCGCGGCAGGAGCTCGGCGCCGGGGAAGCGGATCAGTTCCTGGCCGTGGCTTTCCCTGACGATCAGGTGCATGTCCTTCCCTATCATCGGGTGGTCAAGGATCTGCAGGGGAAAAGCGCTTCCGAGATCCGCGCTGAGCTCGATTCGCGCTTCGAATTCATCGACGGCCCGCCGCAACCGCAGGCGAAGGGACACGTCGGGCTCTATCTCGATGGGCAGTGGTCGACCTTTCTCCTGCGGCCGCCGGAAGGACAGGCGCCTGTCTCGCCCATCGCCGCTCTCGACTGCCGCCTCCTCGAGGAACAGGTTCTCGGCCCGCTTCTCGGCATCGGCGACCTCCGGACCGACAAGCGGATCGACTTCGTCGGCGGCATCCGCGGCACCGCCGAGCTCGAGCGGCTCGTCGACTCCGGTAAAGCGGCGATCGCCTTCTCCATGTATCCGGTCGGCGTCGCCGAGCTCTTCGCCGTCTCCGACGCGGGCGAGATCATGCCGCCGAAGAGCACCTGGTTCGAGCCGAAACTCCGCGACGGCCTGCTCGTCCACGAGCTTTAGCGGAATCGCAGGACTAGGGAAGCTCTAGTCAAGTTGCGCCGGGGCCGGTGACCACTTGGTCTTGGCGCGCGATGAAGATTTCGAGACCGCTTTTGGCGATGCGTATTATTCGCCAATCCGCGGTGGCGCACCTCGGCGAAGCCGAAGGCGCGTTTGATGATGGGGAAGCGGTGCTCGCCTTTGGAGCGAACGCGGGATCGGTTTCGAGTCCGCGATTTCTGCTCGTCGGTCAAACGGCGGTTGCGGCCGGCCTTCTCCTGGATGAAGCGGCGCGCTCGTTCCGCTACCGCTCGGATCTTCTCCTTCTTTCCGAGGTACGCCGAGTCTCCGCCCCAATGTGCATCTTCATTCCGAAATGCCAGGCGTTTCCCTCCCGAGGGAATCGAAAAGCGGAGACAGTTGCGATAGGCGCAATTTGGGCGTAGCTTCTCCACGAGCGGCAAGAAATGGCGACGGCCTTCGCGAGGAGAAGCAAACGTATACTGCAAGCGTGATCGAACGGCGAAATCCCCTCTGGGCGAGCCCAATCCGAGACGCCAGAGAAGCACCTCGGTACTCGGTTCCCGAAGCGGCTCACTACCTCGACATTCCGAGCGCTACCCTCTCCTCTTGGGTCCTCGGCCGGTCCTACGTGGTTTCTGCAGGGAAGCGCAATTTCGAGCCCTTGATCCGGCGCCCCGACGAGAAGGATGCGCGCCTCTCTTTCTGGAACCTGATCGAGGCCCATGCGCTGCGCGCTTTGCGCTCGAAACACGACGTTCCGATGCGGCATGTTCGGACCGCGCTCGCCTATGCAGGCAAGGAGTACGGGATCGAGCGCCTGCTGCTGAGCGACGATCTGCGCGCCATGCCGGGCGAGCTCTTCCTTCAGCGGCTGGACAAGCTCGTCAACATCGGGCGCAGCGGACAGGAGGCTCTGAAGGAGCTTCTCGAGACCTTCTTGCAGCGCATCGATCGCGACCTCCAGGGAATTCCGCTTCGACTTTTCCCCTTCACTCGCCCGCTGGAACAGGTCACGCTCCACGACGTGCCGCGCGTCGTGCTGATCGATCCCAAGCTGGGGTCTGGTCGCCCGGTGCTCATGCGGAAGGCCATCCGCACAGCCACGATCGCGGATCGCTTCGGCGCGGGCGAGTCCGTTTCGGCTCTCGCCGCCGACTACGACCTTGGTATCGCCGACATCGAGGAAGCGATCCGCTACGAGCGCCCCAAGTTCCTCGCCGCCTGAGTACACGTTCTTCGTGGACCGCGACCTCGGTCCTGGCGTGGGTCAGATCTTCAAAGAGAGCGGACTCAATGTTCGTTTGCATCAAGAGGTCTTCTCCGAGAAGTCCGCCCAAGACTCCGTCGCAGACGAGATCTGGCTCCGCCACTGCGGCAACAACGGCTGGGTTGCGGTGAGCCGGGACAACGACATCACGCGCACGCCGGCATCCGTCGCGGCGGTGATGGAATCCGGAGCGCGGCTGTTCATCTTGCGCGGCCAGCTGCCGCACCCGGAGCTCGCGGCTCAGTTTCTCGGCGCGATCGACAAGATCCACCGCACCCTGGCGCGTGAAACGGGCGGTTTCATCGCCCGCGTCAAGCGCGAGACCTTTCCGCGCAGTCGAGGCAAATTCGTCGTCGATATCAGCATCTTCATGAATCAGAAGAAGTGGGCGTCCAATGTCGGCGGAGAGCACAGCGCCCCGGACAAGGCCTGAAAGCGGAGGACGCACGCCTTCCGGGCCCTGAGCTCACTTCTCCCGCTTTCCCTTCGCCGCAATGCTGCGGCCCTTCGCCTTCTTCCCCTCCGCCGGAAAGAGTGACGTGTACTTCTGGTAAAGCTCGAAGAGGAAAGCGACGCGCTCGGCGTCGGTCGATTTGCCCTTGTAGCCGTAGGCCGCATCGACAGCCTTATCGAGCTTCTGATGTGCCTTTACGAGGACAGGGGGCATCGTCAGCGGATCATAGAGATCCGCCAAAGTCGAATCCGGAAACTCCTCCCGAGCCGTGAGCACCCCCCGCGCCCCTTCTTCGATCGCCTCCTTCTGCTTCTCCGTCGGTCCCTCCGGCCACGGGAAGTTGTTGTAAACGATTCCAGCGGAGTACTGGTAGTCGCTCTTCATCCGGCCGCAAACTGATCGCATCCAGGACATGTGCATGGAGGAGGTCAGGACCGCGAAGTGAAGGAGCGAGGCTCCCGGGACAATAAGAGCGCTTCCACTCGCGATCGCCGAAGGCGGCATGAAACCGATCGGCATGAAGGGTCGGTTCTCGGACGATACCTTCGGAACGAGTAAGTAACGACTTTTTGGCTGCCGGATCTCGCCGAAGAGAGCCGGGCGAGAGGCAAGCGCTACTGTTTCGCTTCTCCCACTTGCAGCGCGAAAAGAACGAACAAGGGACAGGCGCTGGCGGACCAGCGGTGAGTCGCGCAAGAGCTCCACCGGCGCTCCTTCTAACCAAAGACACCAACGTACTGTTGAATTGATGAACTCGTCGCCACCGAAGTAGGGCCGAATCCACGCCTTGAGATCGGGCTCTTCCTTTACTGCGAATTTCTTTTCTTCTGGGGACAGGATCAGATGCCCGTCATCGATGGGCATGCTCCCGTACCGCATCTCTGGCACGCTCTCCCTCAGCGGCCCGCTTCGCTTTCGCAGCACGACGTCAGAGGCTTCAACCAGGTACGGGTTGATGCGCGCCACACGCATCGCCTGCGCGCTAGAGGCCGGGCTCGAGTAGTCGAACAAGCGCGGCCGGGCCACTTCAGCGCATCCGAAGCCGATGATCACGCAGTGCACGGCGGCCCGCCCTTTGGCCTCGTTGCTCCACCTGAAAGTGCGATGAGCGAACTGAATCTTGATTCCCAGCTTCCAGAGCACCGGCCAAAGAAGTCCGGGTTGCTCACCTTGCGCAATCGAATTGGTCGAGACGAATGCCGCGCGGATCTGTGTTCTCTCGATCAGGCCTGCGGCCTTGACGTACCAACAGGTCACATAGTCGAGAACTCCTGAACCAGCCATCCCGCCGAAAATCGCCAGCACATCTTCCTTCTGTGACGGCTTCTGCTCCTTCTTTCCCACGAACGGCGGATTGCCGAGAATGTAGCTGAGGCGCTCTCTGGGGACGATCGTTTCCCAGTCGAGCCTGAGGGCGTTGCCATGGACGATCGTGGGGCTCGTGACGAGGGGGAGGCGGGCGAAGTAGAGGCCGAATTCGGCGCTGACTTTCTGGTTCATCTGGTGGTCGGTGAGCCAGAGCGCGACCTGGGCGATCTGGGCGGGGAACTCTTCGATCTCGATACCGTAAAACTGGTCGACGTTCACCTGCACGGCGTGGAAGATGTCGAGGCTGCGGTTCTTCTCCACCTGGCGGAGAATCTCGAGCTCGATCTCACGCAGCTCGCGGTAGGCGACAACCAGGAAGTTGCCGCAGCCGCAAGCGGGATCGAGGAAAGTCAGCGTGCGGAGCTTCTTCTGCAGCTCGAAGAGTTTGTTGGCGTTGCCCTTCGCCGCGGCGAGCTCGGCGCGCAGGTGGTCGAGAAAGAGCGGCTCGATCAGCTTCAGGATGTTCTCTTCCGAGGTGTAGTGCGCGCCGAGGTTCCGTCGCGCTTTCGGATCCATGATCGACTGGAAGAGGCCACCGAAAATCGCCGGGCTGATCCGGCTCCAGTCGAGGCCGGCAGCGTCGAGGAGCGCCGTTCGCATCGCGGCATCGAAGTCCGGGATGGATAGCCGCTCCTCGAAGAGTTTGCCGTTCACGTAGGCGAAGGCGACCAGTTGCTCGTCGAGGTTCTTCTGTCGGCGGTCGTTGGGAGTGTTCAGCACCTGGAAGAACTGCGAAAGCTTGGCCCCCAGGTCGCTCCCGTCCGGCGACGTGCGATTCTCGATCCACTCGCGGAACGACTGCACCGGCTGGAAGATCCCCGTGTCGTCGGCGAAGAGACAGAAGAGGAGGCGGACGAGAAAAACCTCGAGATCGTGACCTTCGTATCCGGAGGCTTTCAGCTTGTCGTGCAGCTTCCCCATTCGTTCCGCCGCAGCCAGGTTGACGGGGTCCTGGGGCCGCGGCGGGCGGGCCTCGTAGCCGGCGATGAAACCGAAGAGACGGAGGTTCTTCGGCAGCTCCTGGAGCGGGAATTCGTGCCGCTCGCCGGTCTCCAGGTCGTCGAGTCGCAGGCGCGCGAAATCCGAAACCAGGATGTAGCGCGGCAGGTCACGATCGGCGATGCCCTCGAAATAGTCCACCGCCTGGGCGTAAGCGCGGTCGAGATCCTTGCCGCGCGACTTGTGCTCGACGAGGAGACGCCCCTTCCAGAAGAGATCGACATAGCCGGTTCCGGTCTTCCCGGCGTTGCGCACGAGCGAGACCGGGGCCTCGAACTGCGCCAGGCGCCGGCGCTCGACGCCGAAGACGTGAAAGAAGGCGTCCCAGAACGACTTCGCTTCGGCGTCTTCGGAGCTCTCGTCCGACCACTCGCGGACGAAAGCGACCGAGCGGTCACGGATCTCGTTCCAGGACAGGGGCAAGGAAGTCTCCTCGGTGAAAAAGCGCTTTCAGTGAAGATACGACAACGCGTCGGGCTCTAGCCACATCTCGCGGGTGCGGCGATAGGATCTGCCTGCGCCATGCCGGACTCGGAATCGACGTTGCCCAACCGCTCTTCGGAGTCGATCCCAGGCGTTTGCGAGGTCTTTCGCCTTGGTGGACCGAGGCCCGCGTCGCTCCTTATCGAAGTGCCCCACGGCGCGACAGAGCTTGTTCACTACGACGCGGTCGCGGTGAAGCTCGAGAGCCCCCTGCCGCCGAATCTCGAGCAGTTCTTCCACGTCAACACGGACTTCGGCGCACCGGAGCTCGCGGTCGCAGTCGCAAGGCGCGTTGCCACCGCGAAGCAAAAGGCTCGAACAGGGGGAGTCGTCGTCGTGCGGGCGCTGGTACCGCGCACGTTCGTCGATCTCAATCGCGAGATCGGCGAGACCGTCACGGCAGGAATGACACCCGGATTGCCGCCTTACATCACCGCGCCCACGGACCGCGACCTGCTTCTTTCCCTTTACCAGCAATACCACGGCGCGGTATCTAAGCTGTACCGCGAAGTGCTCGGCAAAGAAAGCGGATTGGCCGTAGCGCTGCACACTTTCGCCCCGCGCTCCGTTGAAGTCGCGGTCGATGCCGACATCGTCGGCGCGCTGCGGGCGGCCTATCGGCCGGCTGTGTTTCCCGGTTGGACGTTGCGGCCGGGCGTCGACTTCATCACCGCTGACGACACGGGAACCGATCTCTCGCCGCGTGGACTCGTGGCCTCGTTGCGTGCCGCCTACTCGGATCTCGGTGTTTCGTCGGGCGAGAACGCGACCTACCACCTGCACCCGGCGACCATGGGTTATCGCTACGCTGCGGCCTGGCCCGGCCGTACGCTCTGCGTCGAGTTCCGTCGCGACCTGTTGGGATCGCCGTGGCGCCCGTTCGTCGCCTCAGCGGCCGGTCCGCGCAAAGTGGCGCGCCTGGCCGCGCCGCTCGCGGCAGCTCTTTCCCGGACTCTCACGGCCGGTTGATAGAATTCCGTTCTACCGCCTCACTCCCGGAGAAACCTCCATGTCGAACGCCTCACACCCCTACGGTCGAATCTTCAACTTCTCCGCCGGCCCGGCGGTACTGCCGTTGCCCGTTCTCGAGGAGGCGAAGGAGAACCTGGTCTCGCTGCCCGGCGTCGGCATGTCGATTCTCGAGATCAGCCATCGCTCGAAGCCGTTCGAAGAGATCTGTTTCGGCGCCGAGGCGAACCTGCGCCAGCTCGCCGGTGTCTCCGACGACTATCACGTGCTCTTCCTTCAGGGCGGAGCGACGCTGCAGTTCGCCATGCTGCCGATGAACCTCCTGCCCGCGGGCCGAACCGCCGACTACATCGACACCGGCGTCTGGTCGGAAAAAGCCATCTCCGACGCGAAGAAGCTCGGCTCGGTTCACGTCGCCGGAAGCTCCAAGGCGACGAATCACGACCGCATCCCGGCGCAGAGCGAGATCCGCTACAGCGCCGAGCCCGCGTACGTGCACATGACGTCCAACAACACGATCTTCGGCACGCAATGGCACCATCTGCCCGAGATTCCGGATGGCGTGCCGCTCCTCAACGACTGCTCGTCGGACATCTTCTGCCGCCCGATCGACATCGACAGCTACGGCATGATCTACGGCGGCGGACAGAAGAATCTTTCGATCGCCGGGCTGACCCTCGTCATCGTTCGCAAGGATCTCGTCGGCAAAGCGTCGGCATCGACGCCGGTGTATCTCGACTACGCGGTGCATGCGAAGGAACGCTCGCTCTACAACACGCCGCCGGTCTTCGGGATCTACATCCTGCACCTGGTGCTCAAGCATCTGCTCGCGCTGGGCGGGCTCGAAGCGGTGGAGGCCCACAACCGGCGCAAGGCAGCGAACCTGTACGCTGCGATCGACGGCAGCGGCGGCTTCTACCGCGGCCACGCGCAGACCGACAGCCGTTCGTGGATGAACGTGACGTACCGGCTGCCTTCGGAGGAGCTCGAGAAGCAGTTCGTCGCCGAATCGACGGCAGCCGGGCTCGACGGCCTCAAGGGACATCGCTCGGTCGGCGGCATCCGGGCTTCGCTCTACAACGCCTTTCCCGAGGACGGCGTCGATGCGCTGGTGGCCTTCATGGCCGATTTCCAGCGCCGCCGCGGCTGAGCCTCGTCGAGCCGCCTCCTGCCGGCGCGGTCGTCAGGCCTGCGCGGCAGCGAGGCGAGCGGCACGGCGGTCGATCGATCGCCACAGAACGGCCATGACCGCACCGGCGAGGCCCCAGCCGACGATCTGATCGATGAGCTCACCGGCGAGCCAGGCGCCGGGATAGCCGTACCAGTTCCACTCGATGAGGCTGATCGACACCCAGCCGAAAATCCCTGCGAGCACCGAGAACCGGATCTTCTTCGCGATCGAGCCACCGAGGGCGCTCAGCAGGTAGGCGAGCAGGAGGGCGCCGGCGATATCACTCGCCATTTCGATCCCGAGGCGCTTTCCGGAGACGTGGTCCTCGCCCGTCGGATGATAGAGCAGCAGCCCCGTCGGCCCCACCTTGTACTTGCTCTCCCAGACGACGTCTTCGGTTTTCGTCTGCTTTCGTCCAGCCTCTTTTCCCGGGAAGTAGTACAGCCCGGGCTCGGAGAGATTCGACTTCATCGCCTCGAGCAGGGGAGAGTTGACCGGCATCGGGCGGTAGCCCATTTCACCGATCGGCAGGACCATATGCGCCAGGAATCCCCAGAAGAAGATCACCAGCCCGCCGACGAGACCCGCCAAGAGAACTTTCTTCACTCGAATGCCTCCTTAACCGTTGCCTGAGATTCGCCTGATATTCGGCCGCAAGTCGCGCGGGCAGTGTAGCAGCGGCTCTCAGCCGAAAGTGCGCTCGATGAACCAGTAGATGCCGACCGCGGCGATCGCCAGCGACCCCGGAACGACCACCCGGCGGCGATACCAGGGGCGTTTCGAGAACCACGCGCCGAGGAGAAGCCAGGCGCTGGCGATCACGGTGAGCTGGCCGAGCTCGACGCCGCCGTTGAAGGACAGGAGCGCGGTCAGAAATCTCGCCCGCGGGAGGCCGAGATCGGTGAGCACTCCGGCGAAACCGAGACCGTGCAGAAGGCCGAAACCGAAGACCAGCAGCGGGCGCCAGGGCTTGAGCTCGGAGGTCACCAGATTCTCGATCGCGACGTACGCGATCGACAGCGCGATCAGCGGCTCGACGATCGAGGACGGGAGATGAACGACGCCGTAGATCGACGCTGCAAGGGTCAGC
>JBDTQG010000019.1:0-54659 GCA_039932315.1 Thermoanaerobaculia bacterium | reverse complement strand
TGCAGCTTTCAGAAGTGGTCGTCGAGGGGCCGGTGAGCGAAATCACGCTCATCGGTGAGGTTGCCTTCATCGCTGGAGCGAACCTCACGATCGCGGATCTATCGAATCCCAGCGATCCTCAAATCGTCTCCGAGCTGGCCCTATTTGCGGGGCATCCGATCCGATCCATGGTCTTGGTAGGCACTCGCCTCTGGACGGTCGGCGAATCGGGTTCGGCCGATCGCCTCATTCCGGTCAATGTCGAGTTGCCGACCTCGCCGGTTGTCGACTTCGCATCATCTTTGTCGGTGCAATTTGTGGAAGGGGAGCGACTTTTCGCTGCCGACGAGAAGCTCTACCGATTGGGAGTGGGACGTGTCGAATGTTTCGCGATTCCGCCCGAAGGGACGCCAACGCTTGTCTCCTCCGGAGCACTTCCTGACCTTACACTGCTTGATCTCGAGGAGGTCAACTCGGAGCCTTGGGTGGCGATCGAAAGCCAGGGGGCTCGGCGCCTGCTGGACACCGCGGGGGCCCTCAGCCTGGGACCAGCTCCTCCAATGCCGAGGACGGCTCTGGGGCTCTTCAAAGTTGCAGAGGGAGGCAGCGAAGTCCTGTGGATTGCCGCCGGCAACTTCGGCGCAGAAGCCGCAGACTACGAGCGACGCGTTGACGTTGATTGTCTCTTGCGAGATGTAGTCGTCACTTCATCGGAGCTCTTCTACTTGACAGCTTGTGGCGTTGAGGTCGAGGCTCGTCAGTGAACGCTCCTCGATCCTTGCAATGCCCCCGTCTGGCCCGGGCGTGTTTCCTTGGGTTGTTCAACCTGGCCCTCCTTGGCTCAGCGCTAGCTCACGCCAGCAATCTAACGGTCTTTGCCAACGGATTCGAATCCGGAGCTCCGTGTGCCTGGAGCACCGTCGTCGGATGGTCCGGCCCCGCCTGCAGTCCGCTGGCGATTCACTTCCTGGAAAACGGTTCACCTCTGGTCGACGGCACTGAGTTTCCTCGGAATATTGCTCCGACCATACAGAGCGGCGGTGGAGTGGCACCGATTTCGATTTCAGCCACGCTGAACGGAGGTCCATTCTCCTCGGGAAGCACCGTTTCCGGTGACGGCGCGTACACTTTGGACGCCCGAGCGCTCGATGCAGACGGCAGCGTCGCAACGAGAGTCGTGCACTTCTCGATCGACACCGCCGGGCCCGTCTTTGTTGCGTTGGTTCCTGCTAACGGAACAGTTATCTCGGCGCCAGCGGTTGTGCTGTCCGGAGACATTTCTGGAGCCTCCTCCCTGACCATCGACGGTGCGCAGCAGGCACTCGTCGGAGGGCACTTCGTCTCCGCGTCCTTCGCCTTGGCGGAAGGCGAGCGAGTTTTCCTCCTTGTCGCCAGGGATTCTGCTGGGAACTCGACGGATGCGGCTCTGCGGGTGGTTCGTGACTCGACGGCTCCGACGATCAGCGTTGCGCAACCGGTGCCCGGCGTCGTCGGGTCGTCTCCGATAGTCGTCGCCGGATCCGCAGTGGATCCGCATCTGGCTCAGGTTCTTGTGAACGGTCATCCCGCATCATTGACTGGAGTCAATTTTCGGTTTGACGACCTCGCACTGGTCGAGGGCGTAAACGCGATCTTTGTACGCGCAATGGACAGTGTCGCAAACGTGGCTGAGACCGCAGTGCAAGTCACATTGGATACCGGCAATCCAACGCTCGCGTTCCTGGAGGGGGGGCAGCCGATAGGAGACAACGCGATCTTCAACCATGGGATCGCTCCGCTAGTTGTTGCGAACGATGCGACACCTATGGTTATTGATGCAACTCTCAACGGAGGTCCCTTTCTTTCAGGAACGCTCGTAGACGGCGAAGGAGAGTACCTGCTGGCAGCAACTGCGACGGATGCAGGTGGAAATTCCGCGGCGCTTTCTGTGCGCTTTCAAATCGACAAGACGCCGCCCTTGTTTCTTTCCGTCATTCCGCCCGATGGCACTTTGCTCGCCACCCCCTCGGTGACCCTTGTGGGGCTTGTGGACGGAGCCGTGAGCCTCACGATCGATGGCGAGGTGATTGCTCTTGAAGAAGGTGCTTTTTCCACCGGACCTTTGGCGCTTGATGCGGACGTTCGAGTTTTCGACCTGCGCGCGATGGACGCGGCGGGGAATATCACGACGCGGGCTCATGCGATCCGTCATGACGGATCTGGGCCGGAGGTCGTTGTCTCGCTCCCGATCGAAGGTGCCTATGTCGCAGGTCACCAGGTAGTCGTCAGCGGAAGCGCCGTCGATCCGCATCTCGCCGAAGTGAGAGTGAACGGAGCGCTGGCGTCGTTCGACGGCAGTTCGTTCTCAGCTGGGCCCTTTCCTTCGGAAGATGGCCCAGTGCAGTTCTTGGTCGTCGCTTCGGACTCCGTCGGAAACTCCACTACAGTGACGCGCTCGATCTCCGTCGACACGCTTGCTCCGACTTTGCGATTCCTGAATGGAGGGGCCGAAATTCAGCCTGGCTCACTGTTCAATCATGCTATTCGTCCCGCGGTAGAAGTTGTCGATCCTTCGCCTTGGACCTCGGTGATCACGCTGGATGGGTCGGCGTTCGTTAGTGGTGATCTGGTCGGAGGTGAAGGTCCGCACGTTGTCGCGGCGACTGCGACCGACAGCGCCGGAAACTCAGCAACCGGTCAGGCAAGCTTTCGGATCGATGCTAGCGCCCCTACGCTGCTCGACCTCCTTCCGCCAGACGGCGCTGTCGTCCGAGAAAGTGAGGTGAGGCTTGCGGGGCGAGTCCTGGGCGCGACAACCTTGACCATCGACGGGGTGAGTGTTGCGCTGGTCGGTGATGGCTTCGTCGCGGGACCGTACGCTCTTGGCGAGGGAGAGCGCAGTTTTCTCCTCGTTGCGATGGACGAGGCTGGCAATGAAGTCTCGCGGCTCCATCACGTTGTGCGCGATACGGTCTCACCTGCGCTGACGATTCGCCAGCCTCTCGAGGGTGCGCTTCTCGGCACGACGACTGTCGCGGTCTCTGGGCAGGTGACCGACACTCACATCAGCGGCGTCACTGTGAATGGTGTGCCGGCATCGGTGACCGGCAGTGCATGGATCGCTGCCCAGGTGCCGCTGAACGAGGGCCAGACAGTGCTGACGAGTGTAGCGACGGACTTGGCAGGCAACACAGCTCAGGCCACTCGGCTTGTTGTTCGCGATACAACGGTTCCGATCGTCACGATCACTGACCCGGCGGCGGGCTCGGTCGTGCCCGACAGCGGCGTGAACGTCGTTGGCCGGGTTTCAGAGGAGCATCTGGATCGCGTTGAAGTTCAGGGACACTCGGCTGTGCTCCAAGGCGAAAACTGGAATGCGACTGTCGAGCTGACGGAGGGAGACAACACGATTGTCGTTCACGCCATCGATCGGCTGGGAAACTCCGGATCAGCGACGGTTCGGGTCAGGCGCGATACCGACGTGCCTGCCGTCGTGATCCTGTCTCCAGAAGAGGGCGCAAGGCTGGCGCAGGAGTCGGTTGTCGTGTCGGGATCGGTCAGCGAGTCAGTCGGAATTGCGGTCACGGTGAATGGAACCTCTGCCGCAGTCGAAGGAGACAGTTTTCAAGCTGTCGGCATATTGCTCCTGGAAGGCGAGAACCGGCTTGTTGCGCGCGCTACGGATGCAAGTGGTAATCAAGGTACTCGCACGCGAACCGTCTTTCGGGACACGACCCCTCCAAGGCTCCTGTCTACAGAGCCGATCGATGGTGCGTCGGGAGTTTCGCCGACCTTTGCCTTTCTTGCTCAGTTCTCGGAGAACCTCGCCGCTGAGAGCTCGGCTGACGTGCGACTTGAGACAGCGGCAGGTGCACCTCTCGACGCTGAAATCACCGTTCATGGCGCCGAGTTGCGGGTGCGTCCATTGGGGCCATTGCCGCCGTCGATAGTGGTTGTCGTGCACTTTGGCGTTGGAACTGTGGACCTCGCCGGCAACGCCCTTCCCGCTCCGGCGACCGTGAGCTTCACGATCGGCGATTCGATTGGGCCCGAGCCGCCCCTCGTCGCTGCTCTTCCGTCTCAGTTTCTTTGCCAGTCGACGATTGTTCTCTCCGGGACGGCTGAGCCCGGCGCAGCTGTCGACGCTTCAGGGGGGGCCGGTGCGGCTCACGCGATCGTGGCGGAGGATGGTGCCTTCGACCTTGAAGTCGCGCTGAAGCCGTCAGCCATCAATCACCTCGAGATTTCTGCGACGGACAGCTCCGGAAATACCTCCGAACCCCCTGTGCGACTGAACATCATGCAGGATTGCAATGCTCCATTCGTTTCTCGAGTACTGAGAGCGGCCTCGGGATTTGAGGTGCGTTTCAACGAGCCTCTCGATCCGCTCTCACTCGGGCAATCCGTAGCTGCTTCGTTTTCCGGCGGAGCGATTTCTGGCTTGTTGAGTCTCAGCGGCGGCATCGTGACTTTTGTCGCGGATGGCCCGCTTCCTGCCGGTCCGATTCAAATCGAAGTGCGACGCGAGCTGCGCGACCTGGCCGGGAATCTGCTGGCCTATCCGTGGTTCGGAGTTCTTGGCAGTGACGACGGCGCCGAGAGCTTTCTGGTCGGTACCGTCCTTGACGATCGCACTGGGCGGCCTCTTCCTGGCGCGCGCATCCGTAGGTTGACTTCCAACGGCACGCCATCGGAGGGTCCAGCGTCGGATATCACGTCGGCACTCGACGGCACGTTCTCTCTGATTGCGGTTCCGGGAACGCATCTGGTTCGTTTCGGACGAGAAGGATACTCGCCCGTATTCCGGCTCGTTTCCTCCGCCTCGAGCGAGGGCGCAGATATTCTCGATCCTCGCCTCACCATTCTGCAGGCGCCCGTCGAGATCGGACCGTCTGGCGGGATTCTCCAGCCGATCGAGGCCGCCGATGGCGTTTCTTTTGGTCCCCGGCTCGAGATTCCTTCGGGAACGTTCGCAGAACAACGTTCGATTTCCCTGACCGCGCTGTCGGAACAGGCACTTCCGTTTCTGCTGCCCTACGGCTGGTCGCCGCGCGCTGCGGCGTGGATTGATTGTGCGGCGCTCGGATGGTCAACGGCAGCGAGATTGACGCTCCCGGTGTCTGCTGCGATCGGCAGATCGGTCGCGGCTGTTCATTTCGAAGTCGAGCAGTTGCAGTGGAGAGTCGTCTCGCTGGAAACCGTTTCAGCATCGACGCTCTCGTTCGAAATTGATGGCCCTGGTGGGTGGGCCGTCGTCGAAGCGGATCGCCCTCCGCTGGCAGTGCCAGCAGCGGTGCCCGGTGAAGTTCTGGGCTCTCTTCCGGAACCTTCATCTGACGCCTCCATAGAGTCGGCGACGCTGACTTTCGATCCAGAGCTCGTTCTGGCGGGACAAGTGAGCTTGGCGACTGCGGAGTTTGCGAGCGACGAAACGCTCGCAAGTGGAGCGGTTGTGACGCTGTCGATTGTCGAGCAGCTCGAGTTGCTCGATGGAACCAATCGCAGCGGACCGGCCTTCCAGGCCGATCTGGTCGTATATCACTCGAGCGAAGATGGCGGTCAGTCGGTGGCGCACTTTCGATTGTCAGCCTCCGCGGATGCGCGGCAGTTGCCGATCGATCTCGGTGAGGAACGGGTTTCCGTTCGACCATATGGAAGCGGAATCGTTCGGGGGAATGTCATTGGTCCTGGTGGCGGGACTGTTTTCGACGCGCAAGGGGATCAGGTTGAAATTCCGCCGGGAGCGGTGGCGATCCCGACGCCGATTCGAATTGAACGGAGCGCATCCATGGACTCGTTGCCCTCCGTGCCAGCAGGTTTCGAGGCCATTGGAGCGATAAATCTCGATCTCTCTGGCGCGATTCTCGAAGACTCCGCAGCGCTGCGGTTTGCAACTCCTGCACCGCCGGAGCATGGGTCCACTGGACTTCTTTTCCGCCTGGAAACAGGTGGGGCGGGAGCCCCGTCGTGGCGGCCGGTGTCGAACATTTTCGCGGACGGATCGGATTGGCGTACGGCTGCGCTTGAGCCGACCGATCTTGCTTGGCCGGGAGTCACGGAATCCGGGACGCTGCTTTTTGCGAGCGCTGCAACTGCAATTGGCTATTTGAGAGGGACTGTCCTCGACGTTGGCGGACCTCCGCTTTCAGGCGCCTTCATTTCATCATCTTCTGTCGAGTGGATCCAAATTTCGAGCTCCGATGGGAGCTACGTCTTTCCCGCCCCGCTGGGTGAGCTCACCGTCTCGGCGGAAGATCGTCCGACTCGGAATCGCGGCTCAGTAGACGCAATGATCGAGTCTGCCAACGAACGAATCGATCAGGACATCGCTCTCGCCGTCGTGCGCCCCGTGGTGCTGGCAGTACAACCCGCGCCAGGCTCAATCGGAGTTCCGATCGGAGTCGAACCGTCGATACAGTTCAGCGAACCCATCGATCCACTTTCCGTCGCTGGCGCCGTTAGCCTCGCGAGAGTGAATGGCGCCGCTGTCTCTATCCACGTTCGTCCGTCAGGCTCAGGATTGCGCGTCGAGCCCGTGGCATCCCTGGAACCCGGGACCGCCTATGAGCTTCTTGTGGACGCGTCGATTCGAGACCTTCAGGGCTATAACCTCGAGGCGCCTGTAGCAGCTCGATTTACGACACAGACTACGACCCTTCCGATCGGTGTCGATCTCTCGCGCATCCTCCTATTCGCACCAGGTGCGAATGGCGAATCGAGAATTCAGGGGCTTCAGGGTGCCGCGCCCGCCGGGACGCTGGCATTTGCGGAGAATCTGACACGGCTTGCAGCCACTGTTTCGTCCACCGTGGATTCGCAAGGCGCTTTCGAGCTCTCGCTTGCGGCTGCAGTGACCGATCGAATACTTCTGCACGTCCTGGTTCCCGGCGGCAACGAAGAGGTGGCGCTTCTTGGGCCGTTCCTCAGTCAGGACGGGCGCGGAGCTTTTGTCGGTCCGGAGGGCGCGACGTTCACCACGGTCGACGGGTGGTCAGCCTTCGTAATGCCGGCGACGTTCGACACCGTCACATCCGTGCGCGTGCAGCCTCAGGTTCCAGGAAATCTTCCGATCGCTCTTCCAGAGAGCTTCATCGAAGGTGTCTCGTTCGTTCTTGATTTCGGCGGAGCGAGAGCCGCGAAGCCGATCGAACTCTCGCTGCCTGCGCCGCCGGGAGTTCCTGCTGCGAGGCCACTCCTGGTTCTGCGAGAGGTGCAGGCTCCTGGGGCGCACGGATGGATGCTGCACGAATTGGCGACGATCGTGGCTGGTCGCCTCGAAACGCTGACGGTGGAGGGTCCAGGGCAGTCGATGTTTGCCCGGGAGCAAAGCCCAGCAGAACTCGACGCTTCGGCGCTTCAAGGAGAGTCTGGAGAGCTCTTGCTGAATCAGAGCTCGCTTTCGGGCATTGCGTCGCCGCTCGGCGCCGTTGCCCCTTCCCGCCTGGTTCCGGGCCTCGCCTTCGCCGGGCACTATGCGCTCGCCTGGAGTCCGCAGCCGTTGGGTTTCTTTGCTTTTCCCTTTGGCTCTCTCGATAACGTCGTCGTTCAGAGCCCGCTCAATGGCCTCGTGACGGTGCTGAACAGCGCCATCACGTCGATGCTCGAGTTCGATTCCATCCTGATTCCCACGCTTCTGGGTGAGCCGGTTTCTCTGACTGTCCGAGATGGCGACACGGGTTTTGTCCTGTTCCAGGAAGACGTCACGCCTCCAGCGAGCGACGGCGGAGTGGCAGAGATTCCTCCGGAGGTGTTCGGTGACACTTCGCCGCCCTATCCAATCGCTGGTTCGCCGCTCAGATGTTTCGTCCTGGATCTGGTGGCACACGGTGCGGGCGAGCTTCAAGATGGAATTTCGTGGCGGTTCGAGCCCCCCGCGCTCACCATTCACGGCAGAGAAGGAAGCGTTGACCCCGAGGTCAAGGTGCACCTCGCAGCATTGAATGAGGACTCTGATCTCTTTACGACTGCGACCGCGGCCGGTTCTTTCGACCTCTCCCGGTCCGTTTCGCAGTCGGGGCGGTACCTGCTCACGATCGGAGGTCGAATCGACGGCAACGCTCCGCTGGACATCGACTTCAACGAGGCACTCGATGACGATCTGGCCGGCGTTCATGTCGTCGACGATGCGGGCCGCGATCTGGGCGTCAGAGCGAGCTTTCGCGGCTCGCGGTCGAGCATCCGCGTACTGCCGCCGGGGGCCTGGCCTGTCGACAGAAATCTGAGGTTGACTCTCTCGCCAGAACTTTCCGACTCTTCGGGGAATCGCTGGGAGAGAGACGTCGCGATCGACTTCATCGTCGGCAAGAGCCGGGTCATCGACAGCTATCCGTTTACCAAGGTCAATGCTGTCTTGCGAATGGGCACTCTGCTCTTCGTCGCGGCGGAGGCTCAGGGAATCGCGGTGCTCGACGCTTCCGACCCGGCGAATCTCCGGAATTTGCTTCCTGGAGGATTGACCTTCCCACTTCCCTTCGGCGAACCGGTGCGCGCCATCGCGATGGATTCGCATGGTCGCCTCATCGTCGCCGGCGGCGGAGTTGCGAACTTCGGCATACTTCGCATTTTCGATCCTCAGGTACTGCCGGAAATCCTCGCGGCCACGGATCCGGCAGCGGCTCGCGGAATGGCATGGCGTGGTACGACGATCATTTCGGATCGTCTCGGAGGAACGGGAACGCAGCTTCCTTCAGGCACCCCGCGAGAAGTCGTGGTGTTTTCGGATGACCTGTCCTCGACCTGGCGGGCTGGCGAACCGGCGCCCGACGGTCTGATCACAGAGCTGACTCCGGGCTCTCCCGGCGAACCTGACGGCACTGATGTGCGGTCGTCGATCGGAGTCACCGGCTCCGGTGCTGCCGGCGGCGCACCCGTGACGCTACGGAACCTGGATCGAGGTTCGTTCCGTCGCGAAGATGCGGCAAGCGACGGCGCTTTTCACGTCGACCTCGAAGTCGAGCCCGGCGACCGCCTTCAGTTGCTACGGCACCGTCGGGAGATCGCGTACGTCGCGACTCTCGGCGCAGGGATCGAGGCCGTCGATATTGATGCTTTCTACCACTCTCCAAACGAGCCTTCGCCGGTGGCAAGCGCCGTTATCGGCATTTATTCAGGAAGTGGGGATCCGGCGCTTTCGCTCTGCAACGAGCCCTCTGCAGATCTGGCGAATGCTCTCGTGGGTATTGACGCGCTGGTGGAAGCCGCCAGCTCGCCGCCGATCGATCTGGTCGGAGTCGTTGCCTTTCGAGGTCTCGCGGAGATCGAGAGCCCGCCATCGAATCCGGGATCCCTCACGTTTCTCGCTGACGCTTGCGCCGAGATCGCGGGCTCACGGACAGCGTGGGACGTTGCGACGGAGGTCGACTTCCCGTGGGACATGAACGGCGACGGGCGCATTGACGCAGTCGAAAAAGAGCGCGATGTAGCCGTCGTCGCCCACGCGACCGCCGGGCTGCTTGTCTACGATCTGACGGTGCGAAACGAACCTGTGCTCCGCAGCCGCGTCAGCCTGCCGCTTGCGGCGGTCGCCGTATCGGTGAATCGCAACCTGATGCGAGCCTACGTGTCCGGAGCGAGCGGAGGTGTCGCAATCGTCGATCTCAGTGCGGTCGCAACGACGGCGCTTGTCGACGCGGATGGCAATGGTGTCGACGATCGCGTGCTCGAAGTCATCCCGGTGCAGGGAATTGCATCGCGTGCACCGACAGTCGTCGAGCCGGACCTTGGCATTGCATTCATCTCGGGCGACGGCGGAGTCGCAAGCGTCGGGATCGGGCTACCGTCCTTGCGCATCGTCGCAGGAGAAGATGCAACACAGAACCTGCCTGCAGTCGACGCACAGAGCGCCCCGGTGTCTCACCTGCCGGAAATACTTCCCCTCCCCTGAGCCAGAAACCCTCCGCAAGCTTCGACGGGAGGCATCCCGAGTCGAGGGTGCCAAACCAGCGTCGGACCTAAGAGCCTCTTTCGCCCGGCACAAAAGAGGCAAAGGGCGGAAATGACCCGGCAGGAAAGAGACATAGCGCGTCTGCCGTTCCAGTCCTCCAGCGCGTGGTAGCCGCTCGGAAGGCTCTTTGAAACTCTCGGTAGCGCTGCAGAAAGTCCTGCCGGACGAGAGCGGAAGCGGCGTGTATCAACGGCAAAGACCCGCGTGCAAGGCGCGGTGCCTGGAGGTGTGGATGCTGGCGGCTGACCTCAGCGACCCCCAATGGGGTCCGTCCCGACTCTTCCCGGGCTGATTTCGCGTCACTCTCGATCTCGCTCACGAGAGCGACGACACGCGAGCGAATCTCTTCCGGCGAAAGGTGCTGCCAGCACGGAAGCGGCGTGAGTTCCAGGGATTCCTCAACGAAGAAGTCCTCCGGACTATTGAGCCCGCCGGTCCGCGCAGCGCGACTCTCGAGAGTACGATCTCGCCAATGTCCAATCGCCGGCTCTCCTGAGAGGAGTGAGTGAAGAGCCGTCGCTCCAGGCCAGTCCGCCGGCGTTTCGACGAGGTTCTCCTTGACGCCGTGGCTCAACAGGTAGCGGAGCCGAGCAACCTGCGCTCCCTCCTCGTCCGACACGAGAACCGCATGGTAGCGGTCGCCCCAGAACTTTTCCCGCCACCCGACCGAGCGCCCGATTTCTCGCGCGAGGTTGGAGTTCAGGTAGCCCATGAATTGAGCCATATGCTGCGCATCCCGTGGAGAAAGAAGGAGATGCAGGTGGTTCGAAAGAAAGACGTAGTAGTGCACGGCCATGTCGTAGAGGCGCGCAGCACGGGCGAGGATTCCGGCCTCGATATCGGAAATTCCTGGCGAGGGGCTGAGCAGAAAACGCCCTTGCATCGTTCGACAGGTCGTCTCGACGAGTGATTGAGGCGGAAGAAATCGAAGTCGTCGTCCCACGAGATGGAAGGACGCGAAGTGCGCGCGAGATCTGGCGTCAGCGGCGCGAATCGCTCGCAGTCGGAAACTGAAGGGGCAATCTGGAAATCGAAATCGCCAATCGAAATCGCCCGCCTGGCACCTTTTGTCGGCGCGATATGTCGGGAAATCACCTCGGGAAATCACCTGGCGCCCATTCGGCAGCACCCATTCGGCACCCATTCTTGGATGTCCTTAACCGCCAGTCGCGACTGCGGTTGGGTTTGTCCGCGGCGCTGGTCCTTGCTTCAGATCTTCGACCGGGAGGCGGTGGACCTGCCCGCCACATGCAGGAAACCCAGCACCGCGAGGATGACCGCGAGCGTCACCAGTTCGCCAGGCACCCCGGCGATTCGCGGGTCGGCGCTCTTGGGGATCCACTTGAGGGCCGCGGCTGCAGCAATAGCGATTCCGGCCAGTCCCTCTCCGGCGACCAGGCCCGACGCGGCCAAGATTCCAGGGTCGCTGTCGCTGGTTGTCGAGTGTTCGGCGCCGGCTTTCGCTTCGAACTGCTTTCGCACCAGGCCGCCGACGTAGAGGCAGGCCATCGAGGAGAGCGGCAGGTAGACGCCGATCGCGAAGGCGAGTCCAGAGACTCCGCAGAGCATGGCCGAGATGGAGACGCCGGCCCCGGTCGCGACGAGATCCCAGGGAAGGTTGCCAGACAGGACGCCTTCGATGATCGTCTTCATCAGCGTCGCCTGCGGGGCGGCGAGCTCCTTGCCACCGAATTCATAGGTCGTTCCGAGGAGGAGGACGGTTCCTGCGACGGCCCAACAGGCGACGGCAGCACCGATCAACTGGCCGAGCTGCTGCTTCGCCGGCGTTGCCCCCACCAGGTAGCCGGTCTTCAGGTCCTGAGCGATGTCCCCGGCCTTCGAAGCGGCGATGGCGACAATCGTCCCGACAGTCAGGACGGCGGCTTTGGCGCCACCTTCGACCCACCCGGCGGCGGCGAAAGCCGAGGCAACGCCAAGAAGTGTCACGAGAGCAATTCCCGAGGTCGGTTGGGAAGATACGCCGACGATCCCGACGATTCGCGCCGCGACCGCGACGAAGAGGACGCCGAAGATGCCAACCCCTGCGGCACAGACGGCCCGCTGAGCCGAGCTCAGTCCGCCGGCAAACACGCCGGGAACCAGCCAGGAGACCGCGACCACGACGGCGATGCCACCGAACACGAACGAGCCCGGCAGGTCGCGATCGGTCGCGTCGGGAAATCGGCTGGCACCTTTTTCGGGCGAGGCCGCGGGCCTCTTCTGGAGGCCCTTCGCGACGGCGGCGAAGGACGCGACCATCGTCGGCAGGTTTCTCGCCACCGTCAGAATGCCCGCCGTGGCGACGGCCCCGGCGCCGATGTAACGCACGTACCGCGACCAGATGTCGCCCACCGACATGTCGGCGATGAGGCGCGTCGTCTCCGGATAGAGCGGTGCGCCCAGGTGCGCGCCCATCCAGGCGAGGAGCGGAATGAGGACCATGGAGGAGACGATCGAACCGGCGACGCAGACCGCGGCCTGGCGGTAGCCGAGGATGAAACCGACCGCGAAGAGCGCCGGGGAGAGCTCCAGTGCAAGCTCGGCCTTCGGTAGAACCGGTAGGAGGTAGGAGATCTCGGAGGGGAAGAGGAAGGCGACGGAGAGGAGCAGCTTGACCCCGGCGCCGACCGCCATGCCGCGGAAGATCCACACTCCGGCGCTCGTTCCGCTTTCCGAAGCGCGCAGCACCTCGGCACAGGCCCGGCCTTCCGGATAGGGGAGCTCGTCGTGCGCGTCGACGATCAGCAGCCGGCGCAGAGGGATCATCGCCGAGATCCCGAGAAGCCCGCCGAGAAAACAGAGCGCGACCACCTGGAAGTACGGCGGCACCATCCCCCAGAGGAAGAGCGCCGGGATGGTGAAAATCGTGCCGGTCGCGAGAGCCGTCGAGGCGGAGCCGATCGTCTGCGCCATATTCGCTTCGAGGATCGTCGATTTGAGCTTCAGCGCCTTGAAAACGACGACCGCCATGACCGCCGCCGGGATCGAGGCCGAGACCGTCATGCCGACCCGGAGGCCGAGATAGGCGTTGGCGGAGCCGAAGAGAGCTCCGAGGATGACGCCAGCGAAAACCGCCTTGAAGGTGAATTCGGCGACGCTCTCCGAGCGCAGTCCCAGCGGATCGGCCATTTGTGACAAGCCCTCAGTTCACCGAGAGATCGATGGTGTATTCACTGCCGGCAACTGCGGCAGCGATGCTGTCGACGACGACGAGGACAGTTCTCGGCGCCGCGGAGGTGTTCGAGAAGGTCGCGGTCTCCGCTCCGCCGGGCCCGTTCACGTGTCCGGAACTGCCGAGGCAGGAATAGGTCGCGAAGGCGCAGGCGCCCGCTGGGGACGGAAGGTCGACGATATAGATCGCGGGGTCGAATCCGGTGGAGACGGGGGTGACCGTGGCGGTCAGAACGTTGCCGTTTCCGACGACGACCTGGTAGACGCGATCGCGACCCTTCGCCGATGCAGAGAGACAGCTCGCATTCAGGGTCAGGTCCAGATCGTTTTTTGCGCCGCGGAGGTCGCCCGCGAGGGCCGCGGCGGGAATCGCCGGCACGATCGGGTTGGCGCACGTGTCACCGGCCGCAGCGCCCGCCGACCACTCGAGCTCGTCGTTTCCTTCGAAGCCGTCCGAGAAGATCGCCCGCTGGACGATCACCACGCCGGTCATTCCCAGGCCGCCGGGCAGACCGTGGTTGTCGCAGTAGTAGGGAACAGGTCCGGCGTTCGTCGCGTTTTCGAGGGAGTCGAAGGTGAAGGTCGAAGACCAGCCGCCGGAGGCGACGCCGTTGTTCGAAATGCAATCGACCGAACACTGGAAGAGATCGTCATCGGCGCGGGCATTGTGCGAGCCGCCGGTATTCGACCACTGCACCTGCTCCCCGGCGTAGATCGTGACGACGGCGGGCGAGAAAAACGTGTTTCCAACGGCAACGTGGGTCACAGGAAAGAGGGCGCCCGCCGCAAGGAAAGGAGCGCCCACCGTGACCATCCAGATCCGGGCATGAGCGCGAAACGCTCGACTCATCGAACCCCTCGTTCTTGTCTTCGAGTAGAGACTGCGCCGGCGAAAACCGCCGTGCAGGTGAATTCGGCGACACTCTTCGAGCGCAGCCCCCCAGGATCGGCCATGGATGAGACAGCCTCAGTTCGACGTGATGTCGACGGTGTATTCGCTGCCGGCGACGGCCGCGTCGATGCTGTCGACGACGACGAGCACGGTCTCCGGCGCCGCGGTGAGGTTCGTGTATGTCGCGGTCTCCGCGCCGCCGGGGCCGCTCGCGTGACCGGAGGATCCGAGGCAGCTATAGGTCGCGAAGGCGCACTGCCCGGGAACCGCGGGAGCCGCGATGATGTACACCGAAGGGTCGAATCCGGTCGAAACGGGAGTGACGGTCGCGACGAGGACATCGCCGTCCTGGACGACGATCTGATAGACGCGGTCGCGTCCCTTCGCCGAGGCGGAGAGGCAGGTCGCGTCGAGGGTTAAGTCCAGATCGTTGCTCGCGCCGCGAAGATCGCCGGCGAGATCGTTCGCCGGGATCGCCGGAACAATCGGGTTGGCGCAACTGTCCCCTGCCGCGGTTCCGACCGCCCACTCGAGCTCCGAATCGCCTTCGAATCCGTCCGAGAAGATCGCTCGCTGCACGATGACCTTGCCGCTCATGCCGCCGCCTCCGGAGGACCCGTGCTGTTCGCAGTGGTACGGGACCGTGCCGGAGTTCGACGCATTGAGCAGGTTGTCGAAAGTGAAGGCCGAATTCCAGCTTGCGCTCGCCGGTCCGGAGCTTGGACCGCAAACCGTGGAGCACCTGAAGAGACCGCTGTCGGCGCTGGCGTTGTGGAAGCCCTGAGTGTTGGTCCAGCGGACGGCCTCACCGGCGTAGATCGTGACCGTCGCGGGAGAGAAAAAAGTGTTGGCAACGGCGACGGGCGTTTCCGCAGCGATGCCGGCGTCGGCGGCCGCAAGCGAGAACACAACGGCCAGACCAGCGAACACGATCCGTGCACGGACGGCGGATTTTCGGCTCATCGCTACTCCTCCTCGACTGTCGGGCGATCCTACATGACCGAAATGCCCTTCTGGCGCGATAGGTTGCACAGGCGATGGCGAGTGACGGTTCGAGCGCAGGCTGGCGAGAGGCGCGGCGTCTCGCGGCGCTCGCCGCGCCGGTCGCGTTGACGCAGCTCTTCACGATGCTGCTGTGGACGATCGACCTTCTGATGGTCGGCCGGCTTGGTGTCGAGGCGCTGAATGCGGTCACGCTCGGACGTCTCTGGGTCATGGGCACGGCGATCTGCGCGATGGGTCTGATCTTCGGACTCGATGCCATCGCATCGCAGGCGCACGGCGCGCGCGACCGCGACCGACTTGGCGACGTGCTTCTTCACGCCGCGACGCTTGCGCTCGGCATCAGCATCCCGCTCGGTGCACTCTGGCTGGCGACCGGCCCGATCCTGGGCTTTTTCGGGCAGGACGCGGCAACGGTGGCGATCGCGCATCGGTTCGTTGTCGTCCAGATCCCGGGCCTGCCGTTCTATCTCCTGTTCATCGCCCTCAAGCAGTACCTTCAGGCGCGCGGGCTTGTCCGGCCGGCGATGTGGATCAGTCTGGGTGCATGCATATTCAATGGGGCTCTCGACTGGTTGCTGGTCTATGGGCGGTGCGGTTTTCCGCGTCTGGGAGTCGTCGGCGCCGGGATCGCCACCGCGATCACGGAAGTCGTCATGCTGATCGCGCTGGTCGTCGCGATCCGTTCGCTCCGCCTGCAGCGTGGAGCGAAGACCGTCGTCGATCCCGCGCGGCTGCGCTGGCGGGGCATGGCGGAGATCCTGCGGCTCGGTCTGCCGGTGGCGGCGATGCTGGCGCTCGAGTACTGGGCCTTCGCCATCTCGTCGCTCTGGGCCGGCTGGCTCGGTCCGACGGAGCTCGCGGCGCATGCGATCGCGCTTAACCTCGCTTCGATCACCTACATGGTGCCTCTCGGCATCGCGCTGGGAGCGTCGACCCGGGTGGGAAATCTCATCGGCGCGCGGGAACCGGTGGCGGCAGCGCGCGCCGGTTGGGTCGCGCTGGCTCTCGGAAGCGGAGTGATGGCGCTCTTCGCCCTGCTCTTCATCGCCGGCCGGTCGCTCATCCCGTCCTGGTTCACGCCGGATGCGGCCGTCATCGCGCTCGCCGCGACGCTGCTGCCGATCGTCGCGGCATTCGAGCTTTTCGACGGGCTGCAGGTCGTCGGCGGCGGAATTCTCCGCGGAATGGGCAGAACGCGACCCGCGGCGCTCTTCAATCTCATCGGCTATTACGCCCTCGGCCTGCCGCTCGCAGCCTGGCTCGGTCGCCCCGAGCGCCTCGGATTGGTCGGGATCTGGTGGGGCTTGGCCCTGGGCCTCGCGATCGTGGCGATCCTGTCCGTGCTCTGGGTTTGGCGGCGAGGCCCGGCCACGGTCCGCAGCCTGGTTTGAAGGGTCGCTTCCGGGTTCATTCTGGAAACCGCCCGGGAAATCGCCTGGCACCTTTCGGAGGGAGCCGTTAGCATCCGGCTTCGGAAGGAAGCGTCCCGGAAGGTTCAGAAAATCACCTGGCACCTTTCGGGCAGCACCTTTCGGGCATTCGCCGCTCGGGAAATCACCTGGCACCTTTGTGGCACCTTTGTGGCACCGCACTTTTGTGGCACCTTGGAGAGGCAGCACCTTTGACAGGCACCTGGAGAGGCAGGCCATGAGGACGGTTCGATGATCGCGACAGGCAGCCGTTTGCCGGACGTTCAGCTGCACCGGGTCGGGGAGTCGGGCGTCGAGGGAGTTTCGTTGGCGACCCTCGCGGCCGGCCGGCGGATGATTCTCTTCGGGGTGCCCGGTGCTTTTACGCCGACGTGCTCGAATGAGCACCTGCCGGGCTATATCGAGCGCCTGGAGGAGCTGCGTTCGCAAGGGATCGAGCTCGTCGCCTGCGTTGCCGTCAACGATCCCTACGTGATGCAAGCGTGGGGTGCGGCCCAGGGTGTCGGCGAATCCATCCAGATGCTTGCCGACGGGAACGGTGACTTCGCCCGCGCCGCCGGAATCGAGCGCGATTTTTCAGGCTCCGGTATGGGAATGCGCAATCGCCGTTTCGCGCTCATCGCGGAGGATGGCCTGGTCACGGCGCTCGCGATCGAGCCCGCGCGGGGCATCACGGTCTGCGGTGCCGCCGACATGCTCGAGCTCCTCCGACGCGAGGCTGCGCGCTAGAAATCGCCCGAACCGGGCACAAAGAAAAAGGGCCGGCGATGTCTCCGCCGGCCCTCCTCTCCTCCTGGACTTCGAGCCGGCTCAGAAGCTGTAACGCGCTCCGATCCGGTAGGTTCTCGGGCGGTTCGTCGAGCGGCCGTTCTCGAAGTTGCTCCCGGCGCGATCTTCGACCAGGGTGAAGCGTTCCTGGTTCGTCACGTTGAAGATGTCCAGAAACAGACCGACGCGATCGTCGTTCGAACCGAGGTCCATGAACCACTCGGCCCGCAGGTCGAGCTCGCTCTTGTCGTCCAGACGGCGCGAACCGCGGGGCTCGCCGTGCACCCGGTTGGTTCCCTGATTGAAGTCGTAGCAGTCGCCATCGACGAGCAGGCAGGTCGTCCGGATGTTGTAGGTGTCTCCGGTGTTGAAAGTGTAATTGCCGGAGAAGAGCAGGTTCCACTTCGGAATCGCGTAGGAACCCTGGAGCTTCACGGCGTGCGTCGGGTCGTTCGTGAGGTTGCCCTCGGCGAAGACGAGCGAGTTCGGCGTGTTGAGGAAGCTGCCGGCGTTGTCGCCACCGTAGGCTCCGCCGAAGCTCAGATTGTCGACGTTACCGGTCGCCTTGGAGTAGACGTAGGACAGCATCATCTGCCAGTTGTCGCGCAGTCGCCGGTTGAGGACGAACATGTAGCCCTCGTATTTGCGATGCAGCGCCGACGGATTGGCATAGACCAGAACGTCGGTCTCCGGATTCAGGTAGTCGTACAGCGTCGCGGTTCTGCCGGTTTCCCGGATGATGCCGGTGATGGGAACGAACTCGCCGTCACGGCTGACGGTCTCGATGAAATCCTTCTTCTCGCGATGGATGTAGGTGAAGGAAGCCGTGATCCCGCTGCCGAGCTCGCGGTCGATCCCCAATGTGTACTGATCCATGTACGGCTGCTTGAGATCGCCCTCGATGACGGTCGAGGAGGCGGTTGCCTGCCCCAGATTTTCGATGTAGCCGCTGGGATAGATGTTGTGGAACTCGAGCGGTGTGAAGGCGACCGGGTTCGCGTAGTAGAACTCGGTGGCGACGAACTTCTCGAAGTAGCGGCCGTAGTGACCCTTGAGCACCGTCTTGCCGTCACCCGTCACGTCCCAGGCGAAACCGAGCCGCGGGGCGACCGCGTTGTTGCTGAAGATCTTTCCTTCGCCAGGGACCTTGCCCTGGTTGAACTCGGCGCGCACACCGGCGTTGATCGTGAAGCCCGGCGTGATGCGCCAGCCATCCTGCGCGAACAAGCTGGCGCGTTCGATGGTGCCCTTCAAGTCGTAGCTGTAGTTGTAATAGCCCTGCGTATAGGGGACGTAGTCGTACTCTTCCGTGCCCGGATCGTCGGCATAACCGTAGTTGTCATAGAACCACGCGCCGGTCGGATATCCCTCGCGGCTGCGCAGAGTCGAGCGCTCGAGCTCCATGCCGAACTTCAGGTCGTGATCGCCCTTGATGAAGTTGTCGGCGAAGTGCGAGATCGATGCGACGACCTGGTTCCGCTGCCGGTCCGCGAGATAGTAATAGTAGGAGTTCGCGCTGTAGAGGCCGGTGTTGAAGTCGAGATGCCCGGCGGTGTCGTAGCCGTTCTGGGGATCGAGATAGTAGTAGCCGTCGTATCCGCCGTAGGAGATGTTGAGAATCGTGTTCTCCGACAGGATCGAGCGCCAGGACAGGTTCGCGACGTATTCCGGCGCGGTCTCCGTGACCGTCGCATCGAGCGGCGTCACGGCGTCGGCACCGCGGCCGACGATGTCGTAGCGATCCCACTCGATCCAGCCTTCGACGTTGTTGTGCTCGTTGGCCTGGAAAGAGAGTTTGCCGAAGGCTCGCGGCGACTCTTCCGTGCGGATCGGACCGCCGTCGGAGTTCTCTTCCTTGTAGTACTGGCCGGAGATGAAGTACCAGAGCTTGTCCTGGGTCAAGGGGCCGCCGATCTGGGCGGTGGTGTCGATGAAACTCTCCGTGCGCGGGTTCAGACCTTCGAACTCGGCGCCGGTGAACTTGTCCGAGAGACTGTTGTTCGTGTAATAGCCGTCGACCAGACCGTTCACGTTGTTGCTGCCGGATTTCGTCACGCTGTTGAAGACAACGCCGGTGAAGCTGCCGTATTCGGCCGGAGCGCCGAGGCCGACGAGCTGGACCTCTTCGACGATGTTGAAGTTCACGAACGACCAGGCCGTGCCGCCCTCGGGGTCGGAAGTGTCGACGCCATCGAGCTGGTACGCGAGTCCGGAACCTGCGGAACCGTAGGCGACGTCGTTGTTGATTCCCGGTGCGAGGTTCAGAACGTCGGGCTGGAAGCGCCCGGTCGGCAGGTTCTGCAGGTAGTCGTTGTCGAGGTTGGTGCTCGTCGCCGAGCTCGCGGTGTCGACCGTGGCGGCGTCCGCCGTCACGACGAGCGTCTCGGTGACCGTCGCGACCGACATCTTGATCGTCACGTCCTGCGACGATCCGGTGAGGAGTGTCACGCCTTCGAGCCGCACCGGCTGGAAACCGTCGAGAGTGCTGTTGACGGTGTAGATGCCCGGTGCGATCTCGGGGAAGCGGAAGCGCCCGTTCGTTTCGGTCGTCGCGGTCCGCGCGCCGCCGATGAGGGCCGGGCTCGAGATCTCGATGGTGGCTCCAGGAACCGCGGCTCCGGAATCGTCCACGACCGTGCCGGTCATCGCCGATGTGGTCTTGCTCTGCGCCCACGCTCCGCCTGCGAGAAGCGCGGTGCACATGGCGGCCGCGAGCACTCTGCCGATACGTCCTGTCGACATGCCTTCCTCCCTTTCGTCTTCGGAACTGAAATTGGGCTGTCCAGGTTCCGCGCCCGGACGATGTGGGCGCAAGACCTCTGCCAGCTCGAATACCTACGGTGCTTGCCGGGCAGAATAGCGCCGAAGTTCAGGGAGGACAAGGGTTGGCGCGCCTTCGCGAGGGATCGCGTAGCATTCGTCCGCATGGGGGAGAACCTTCGGCCTGCTGAATCCGCTGCGCGCTTTTGGATTCTTCGCGCGTCGACGGCGGCGCGCCTGCGGGGCGCGGCTGCGGGGGTGACGGCGGCGTCCACGCTGGCGATCCTGAGTCTTTCGACCGGCTGCGGCGGTCCTCCCGGGGGCCGGCTCGGCACCCTGCCGGAGGGCGTCCGGCCGGAGAACCTGAATGTCCTGCTGGTGACTCTCGACACGACGCGCGCGGACCGCATCGGCGTCTACGGCCGCGCTCTGGGATTGGAGCCGCCCGACACTCCGGCGCTCGATCGCCTCGCGGGAGAGGGTGCCCAGTTTCTCGCCGCCTCCTCGGTCACGCCACTCACGCTGCCGGCGCATTCGACGATCATGACGGGCCTCCTGCCGGGCGCGCACGGCGTGCGCGACAACGGCGGGTACCGGCTCGCCGAGGAGCGGAAAACGCTCGCCGAAGCGTTTCGCGCCGCTGGATTCCGCACCGGAGGCTTCGTGTCGGCCTATGTGCTCGATCACAAGTGGGGGATTTCACAGGGCTTCGAGCACTACTTCGACGACTTCGATCTCGAGAAGGTCAGAACGCTCAGCCTCGGCGAGATCCAGCGCCCGGGAGACGAGACGATCGGCAAGGCGATGGAGTGGCTCGACACCGTCGATGTACAGCACGGGCAGCGTTTCTTCGCCTGGGTGCACCTCTACGATCCGCATTCGCCGCACACGCCGCCCGAGCCGTTCAAGAGCCGCTATCCGGCGGCGGTCTACAACGCGGAGATCGCCTGGACCGACAGCCTCGTCGGAAGGCTGCTCGATCATCTGGTGGAACGCGGCATGCGGAAGAACACCATCGTTCTGGTCGTCGGCGATCACGGCGAAGGATTGGGCGATCACGGCGAGGCGGAACACGGCTTCTTCATCTACCGCTCGACGTCATGGGTCCCTCTCATTCTCGACTCGCCCTATTCCGGAACGCAGCACCGCGTCATCGCGACGCCGGTCGGTCAGCAGGACCTGGCGCCGACGCTCCTCGAGCTCGCCGGAGTGAAGGAGGGTCTCGAACCGGGGCAGGGCCGGAGTCTGGTGCCGCTGCTCATGGGGGAAAAGGAGCCCGACACCGCCCTCCTGCGGGGCTACAGCGAGATCTTCATGCCGCGGCTGCACTACGGCTGGTCGGAGCTTCGTTCTCTGCGCAAGGATCGCTGGCACTTCATCGAGGCGCCCCGCGCCGAGCTCTACGACATCGAAGCGGACCCCCAGGAGACGAAGAACCTCGCGGACACCGAACGCCGGACAGTGCGGGACCTGCGCAATGCACTGGCGGCGCTCGACGCCACGGTCAAGCCGCTCGAAGGGGGCAGCGCCGCAGTCGAGGAGGACGAGGAGACGATGCGCGCGCTCGCCGCGCTCGGCTACATCGGCGGCCAGGCGCCGGACACGGGCAAGTCCTTCCGCGACCTTCCCGATCCGAAAGACCGGCTCGACGTCTACGCGAAGATGAGTCGCGCGCGGAGTCTGTCGAAGGACAAGGATTCGGCGCAGGCGATCGAGCTCCTGAAAGAGGTCATTGCCGAGGATCCGGAGGTCGTCGACGCCTGGTTCACACTCGCGAACGTCTACTACCGCGAGCGCGACTGGGACAAGGCGGCCGACAACTATCGCGAGACGCTGAAGCGCCGGCCGGACCACGACTGGGCGATGATCGGGCTCGCCGACACCTTCGTGGCCAGGGGCGAGATCGATGCCGCGGTCGCCGGCTACAAGAAGTATCTCGAACGCGACCCGGGCAACGCTCAGATTCTTTATCGCCTCGCGCAGGTCGAGCTCGACGCGGGCCGCGATGCGGACGCGGAGAAGGGGCTGCGCCGCACGCTCGAAGTGGAACCGAAGACCGCGCGCGCCGAAGTGGGCCTCGCGGTGATCGCCTTCCGCCGGAAGGACCTGGCAGCGGCGCATGCGGCTCTCGATCGCGCGCTGGCGATCGATCCCAAAGTGAAGCACGCGCGGTACAACCGCGCCCTGATCTACGAATCCGAAGGCCGGCACGCGGACGCGGAAGCCGCTTACCGGCAGGAGATCGCCGATCATCCGAGCAACTTCCGCGCGTTCTTCAACCTCGCGCGGCTGCTCGAAGGCATGGGCAATTCCGCCGGTGCGCTGGAGGCCCTGCGCAAGGCGGTCGAGGTCAACGCCGACTACGCGATCGGCCGGCTGTTTCTGGCGCGCGCGCTTCTTGCGACCGGCGATCTCGCGGCGGCGGAGAGCGAAGCGAGGCGCGGACTCGAGCTCGATTCCGCGAGCGCCTTCGCTCCGCTCGGCCACTACGTTCTGGCGGACGTCTACCGCCGCGAGCGCCGCAACGCGGACGCCGCGCGCGAAGCGGCTCTGGGCAAAGAGGCGGAGGCCCGGAACGCGCGCTCCCGTGCGAGCGCCACGCCACCGCCGGAGAACTAGTGCCGTAGAACTACTGCCGCAGAACTAGTTCTGCAGAACAAGTGCCAGCGAAGCCGTGTCGGAGAGCCTGTCGCGGGGTCAGCGATCGAGATGCCGGCCGAACCAGACGAGCAGCCGTTCGAGCCGGTCGGCGTAGTGCGAAGGCATCGACATGGAGTGCGACTCGCCGGGGTAGACGACGAGCTCCGTCTTCTTGCCGAGAAGGTGCAGGCGTTCGTAGAGCTGCATCGCCTGCGTCATCGGGCAGTTGTAGTCGCGCTCGTTTGCAATCAGATAGATCGGCGTCGTGATGTTCCGGATGTAGGTTCCGGGCGAGAGCCGGCGGTAGAGCTCTTCGTTGTCCAGTGGGCTGCCGAGCTCGGAGAGCATCCAGACGTACCACTGGTCTTCGCCGAACGACGACAGGTAGTCGAACGAGAAACGCTCGGGCACTCCGACCTTGAAACGCTGCGTATGTCCGACTGTCCACAGCGTCATGATCCCGCCATAGGACCAGCCGCCGATGCCCAGGCGGTCGGCGTCGATCCATGAATGCCCGGCGATCGCACCGTCGAGCGCGGCCATCAGATCCTCGTACTCGCGCGACTGCCAGTCGCCCCAGATGGCGCGCGAGAACTTCTCTCCGTAGGACGTCGAGCCACGGTAGTTCACGCGCAGGACCGCCCAGCCGTGAGCGGGGAAAAGCTGATTCTCGAGATCGAAGTCGAAGAAGTCGCCGTCGAAGCCCTGCGGTCCACCGTGAATGTAGACGACGAGCGGCACCTTCGTGCCGGGCACCGGATCGAGAGCGGGGTAGAGCCAGGCCTCGACGTTGTCACCGCTCGAATTGCGCGCGACGATCTTCTCCGGGGTGACGAGCCGGCGTTTCGCGAGCCATTCGTCATAGAGGTGTGTCAGCCGCTCGGGAGAAGCTGGACTCCCGGTCGCGCGATAAAGCTCCGGCGGGTGCGTCGGATCGGTTTCGCTGTAGATCAGGCCCTTGCCGTTCGGCAGCTCGCGCACGAGCCCCTGCACTCGGCGCTCGCCGCCGATCGTGCGCGCGGCGCCCGAGATCGCATCGATGATGTCGAGCCGCGTCGCGCCCCGGTTCTCGAACAGGGTGAGGAGCGTCGCGTCGTCCGGCGACCAGAGCGGCGGCGCCGCGTCGGAGCCGCCCTGCATGCAGTCGGAAGCGATCCACGCATCGAGGGATCCGGTGAGATCGACAGGGGGCGCCGGCGCGACGCCCGCAGTCGCCGGCACCGCGATCGTCATCAGACGCTGCGGCTGATAGTAGTCATTCGCGCGGCGGACCGAATGGAAGGCGATCCGGTCGCCACGGTGCGACCACGAAGGCTTGTCGTCGCCGCCGGGAAGATCGACGAGCACTGTCGCGTCACCGCCGGCTGCAGGGACGAGATAGATGTCGGTGTTGTCGGTCGCGTCCGGATCCGCGGCGCGGTTCGACACGAACGCGATGCGCTGACCGTCCGGAGACCACGCGGGCGAACTGTCGTCCCACGCGCCGGACGTGAGCTGCTTCGTCTTTCCGCTGCGGCGATCGACCCGCCAGAGATGCGTGTGCCGGCCGTCGAGAAAGCCCTCGCCGTCCCGGCGGATGAGCGAGCGTGTGATCACCCACGGCGAGTCTTCGCTCTGGCCGTCGGGCGCATCATCGAAGCGTTCCATGACGAACTGCTCGCCATCGGGAGACCAGGCGAAATCTCCGGGCGCATCGTCGAGCTTGATCACCGTCGTCGCTCGCCCGACTCTGGCTGGCGCGACACGGAGCGACGCCGAATCTTCTCCGCTCTCGACCCAGGCGAGAAACCTTCCGTCGGGCGAAAACCGGGGTTGCGACGCATCCACATCTTCGGGCGTCATCGCGGTGGACTTGTGCTCGGTACCGGTGAGATCGAGTCGATAGAGGCGCGACGCGTACCCGTCGGCATCGCGGTCGGCCTTCGTCCAGACATAGACCGCGAAGTCGCCGCTGGGCGCGATGGCGAGGTCGGAGATCCAGCCGAGGCGGTAGAGGTCTTCGACTTCGACACCGCGAGGCGTGGTGTCTTCGCTCTTGTTGCTCGCTTGTTTCGCTGCTGAGCTGCGGGGGGCCTGCTCACGAGCATCTTCGCTGCCGCCGCGACGGGGCCTGTCCGGCCCGTTTCCCGCGGGTGCTCGCTGATAAAACGCTCCGCGCCCGTTTTCAATCAGATAGGAAACGCCCTCGGTCCGGCCACCCGTCGCTAGCGAGTTCAGGGAAGGAAGGAATTTGTCTCGAGTGGAGCTGTGTATCCGCTCCGCGAGCGACGCTTGAGTTCTACCGGCAAGAATTAGCGCGAGCGCTAATGCAACTGAAACGCCCCTTACCGAGCTTTTGCTTTTTCTCCAGCCTTTGCTCTTTTTCTTCAGGCCTTCGCATCCAGATCCAGAGCTCGCCACAGATACCAACTGGCTGTCGTTCGGAAGGGTCGCCATTTTTCTCCCAGTGTCGCGAGCTCTTTCGGTTTCGGAAGCACATCGCGGCCGAAGGTGCGCGCGTAGCCTTTGCGCACGCCGTAATCATCGAGCGGAAGAACGTCGGGGCGGCCGAGGGTGAAGATCAGAAACATCTCGACGGTCCACGTGCCGATACCGCGCACGGTGGTCAGGCACTCGACGAGCTCGGCATCGGAGAGTTTCTCGGCGGCGCGTCGCGTCGGGATCTCTCCCGCGAGCGCCTTGTCGGCGAGATCCTTCACGGCCGCCGCCTTGCTCCGCGAAAGGCCTGCCGTACGGAGCTCCTCGACGGTCGACTCCGCGACGCGTTCGGGGCGCGGACAGCGACGCGAGCCGAGGCTCGCGCAAACGCGACCATAGATCGTCGCTGCGGCCTTGCCGGTCAACTGCTGATAGACGATCGATTCGAGCAGCGCTTCGTACGGACTCTGGCGTGGAGCGATATCCAGGCGGCACGGTCCGACATCGCGGATCAGGCGCGCGAGTGTGCGGTCCTTGCGGCTGAGATGAGCCACGGCTGCATCGACATCGAACGGTGGTTGAACACGCGTGTTGCGAATTTTCGTAGACCTCCGCGAAACCGGGAGGCGGAGTCTAGCCGATCAGCGAAAGATTTCCGAATCTCTCCGGGCGATGAAAATCCGCCGGCGAAGTGAAGGTCGGCGACCAGCAGGAAAACTCCGCTTCGCCGCCACGCGGGCGCTCGATCCGAAAGAAATTGGCACGCAATCTTTCTGGCGCTGCAGAAAGATCCAGGCCACGCCAGGGAAGCGACAGCTCCGCGAGCCAGTTCTGTTTCTCTCCGGCGGGAGAAGCGCTCCATTCGACTCCGGCGCAGTTCCATTGCATGTCGACGGTCATGCCGAGACGATCGCCGTGCGGATTGACGACGCGTGCGTCGAAGAGAACTCCGGCAGGACTGATCTCGAATTCGAAATAGCTCTTCGGCACTTCATCGCCGGGCGCGAGAAAGAGCTCGACGACCTCCTGCTGCCAGAGCGGAGCGTCGCGCTCGGTGAAAGTGCTCCAGGCATCGTGATCTTCGCAGCGGAACCGGACGTGGAGATGAGACTCGTCCCAGCAGAGCTCGACCGCAGTTGTCCACCGCGCCGGGCCGCGACCGTCGGCACGCTGAAACGGTGCAAGCGCGGTCCAGCTCTTTCCGTCGATTCCGCGACGCACGACCTCGGCAGACGGCGGCAACGGCGCCGACGCCGGCGACGGTAGCGTTCGGGTCACTCCCACGGCCCGGGCGGCATTGCGAGGCGCTCGATCGATTCGCCGGCGAGTGCCGTGCGCTCGAGGATTTCGTCGACGTCCTCGACTTTCACTCCGGCGTACCAGATGTTCCCCGGCCAGACGAGGACCGTCACGCCGTGGCTGCAGTGCTTGAGACAACCGGTGCGCGTGACGAGAACCGCATCGCGCAGCGCCCGCGCTTTCACCCGGTCCTTGAACGCCTGATAGACGTCCATCCCGCCGCGATGTGCACAGGATGGCTTCAGCGCCTCGGGTCCGCGATCATTCACACAAACCTGAATCTGAGCTTGCGGTCTCGGCATGGGAAGAGTTTAAACTGCCGGAAGAATTCATTCGAGTATTCCCCTGGCGAGTCCGAGGAGAATCGCTGAAGATGAACGCGCGGATTCTGCTCAATGCCGCTTCGGGACGCGGGCGTGGCGGTCGCCGACGCGCGGCGATCGAAACGCTGGCGCGGCGGCACGGGCTTCCGCTCGAGGTGCCGGCGAGCGCCGCCGAGGTCACCCTGCGTGCGCGGGCGGCTGCGGACGAAGGTGTCGAACGCCTGCTGGTCTGCGGCGGCGACGGGACCTGGCACCACGCGGCGCGGGGTTTGGCGGGGACGGCTTGCGCGCTCGCGCCGATCGCGCTGGGGACCGGGAACGATCTCGCGCGGGAGTTCGGACTTCCCCTCGATGCGGAGCGCGCGATTCCCATCGCGCTCGCGGCGCCGATCGCCGCCGTCGATCTCACCCGCGCCGGACCGCTCGTCGAAAACCGTATCTGCTGCGGCGTCGCGGGTGCCGGATTCGACAGCCTGTGCGCGGAGTACGCGAAGACGATCACGCGCCTCCGCGGTCCGCTGGTTTACGTGGCGTCCGTCCTGCAGGTGCTGCGCACCTTTCGTCCGCTGCACGCGGTGCTCGAGCACGATGGTGGATGTTTCGAGGGCGGCGTCATGTTCGTGAGCCTCGCGAATACGAGCACCTTCGGCGGCGGAATGCGGATCGCTCCCCGGGCCGATCCGGCGGACGGCCTGATCGACGTCGTCATCGCGAAGGAGATTTCACGCGCGCATCTGCTCGCGGTATTTCCCCTGGTCTACCTCGGAAGGCATTTCTCGGACGCTGCGCTTCAGACCTTCCGGACACGGCGCGCCCGTCTCGCCTTCGATCGTCCGACGATGCTCTACGGTGACGGCGAAGCGATCGCTCCGGTTCCGGCGGATGCGAAGGAGGCGAAGCGGAAAATCGGGGAGGGTGGGAGCGAGTGGGGCCTGGAGGTGCAACTCGACCCGGGCGCGCTCCGCGTGGTGCGCCCGGGTCGGTGAAGCGGGGAGGCGGATGCCGGATTAGAAGTGGTAGCCGAACTCGATGCCGACCGTGCGCGGATCGTTGGTCATGCCGGTCAGATTGTTGAAGTCGATACCGTTCTGAACGATCACTTCGTCGGTGAGGTTGCGACCGAAGAGCGCGAGCTCGTAGGTTCCCTGCGCGAAGGTGTAGCCGATGCGCGCGCCGAGCTCCTTCGAGTCGCCGTTGAACTCCTTCGACTCGTAGAGGAAGAAGCTCTTCGTGCTGTGGTACGCCCAATCGATGCTCGCCTGAATGAGTCCGCTGCCGGCAGCATGGTTGTACTCGATGACGCCGTTGAAGATGGTCTTCGGCGCGTGCGGCAGGCTGTTCCCGTCGACGTGCGCCAGGCCGCCGATGATCGGATCGAGAACCGTGCACCCGCCACCGCAGGGAGCGACCGCGAGGTTCGGGTCGTCGATCTCGGTGTGGTTGTAGCTGCCGCCGAGCGTGATGAGCCAGTTTGAGGTCGGCGTCCAGGCGATGTCCGCCTCGAGGCCGTAGCCCTTGCTCTTGTCGGCGTTGAGGAGGGTCGCGGTGTTCGACTGACCTCCGACCGCGACGATCTGCTGTCCGTCGACGGTGTACTCGTAGAGCGCGAAGTTCGTGCGCAGCTTGTGCTCGAGCATCTCGCTCTTCAGCCCGACTTCGAGCGACAGAGTCTTCTCTTCGTTGGCGACGGAAACGCAGTTCGTGTTCGGATCGGTGCCACCGGCGAAGTCGGCGCAGAAGAGAATGCGACCCTGGATCGACGGCGCGCGGAAGCCGGTGCCGGCGCGACCGTAGATGTTCAGATTGTCGGTCGCCTTGTAGGTCGCCGACAGGTCCCAGGTGACGAGGTCGGCGTCCGTCGAAGCGAGAATCGGCCGCACGGTCGGTGTCTGGAAGGTCGGATCCGGACGCTCGGCGGAGAAGTCCTTCTCGTCGTTGGTGTAGCGCAGACCGCCCTTGAAAGCCCACTTGTCGTTCGGGCGGTAGTCGATCGAGGAGAACAGCGCCCAGGACTTGGTGTCCTGATTCTGGAAGGCGTAGCCGTCCTGAACGTTGCCGGCGAGAGAGTTGAAGCTGAAGGAGTCGACCTGCAGGCTCTCGTCGAAGTAGAACGCTCCGACCAGCCAGTCGAACTTGCCGCCGGTGTCGCTCGCCAGCCGGACTTCCTGCGTGAACTGAGTGAGATCCGGAATGCCGTCCGCGGATTCCGAGGAGAACGGAATGAAGCCTGGTCCGAATGGCGGTGCGAAGCTCGCACCGAATCCGCCGTCGACGTCGCCGCGGCTCAGCATGTCCAGCGTTTCGTAGCCCGAGATCGCCGTGAGGGTGCCGAAGTCGAACTCGGAGTTGAGCTTGAACACGCCGCCGTTGGCATCGATGCTCTGATCGTTCAGCCCGTCCTGCGCGACGTGATCCTGCTTGAAGCCCGAGACCAGGTCGTCGGTGCCGGGCTTGAGGATGTTGGCCCGGAAGATCCGCGCCGTCCCGTCGAGGCTCCATTCATGGAGGTTCAGGAGGGCGCTGAAGCGGTCGTTCGGCTGCCATAGGAACTGCAGTCGGATGGCGCTCTCGTCGTAGCCGCCGAGCGCATTCTTCTTGCCGGTGAAATCGTTGTCGATCCAGTCGGCCTGCGACTGGTAGAGGACCGAGATCCGCGCGGAAAGCGTGTCGGTGAGCGCGCCGCCGAACGCCGCCTTGGCATCGACGGTGTTGAACGTGCCGAACGACGCGCTGACGAATCCGTCGCGATTCTGGCTCGGCCGCTTGGTGTCGAACTTGACCAGTCCAGCGGGAGTGTTCCTGCCGAAAAGCGTTCCCTGAGGTCCGCGCAGAACTTCCGTGCTCTCGACGTCCCACAGCGGCATGCCTTTGACGACGGGATTTTCGAGCACCACGTCGTCGACCATCATCGAAACCGGCTGGGAGGCGTTGAGGTCGAAGTCCGTGTTCCCCAGCCCGCGGATGTAGAAGCGGGGAAAGGCGCGACCGAACGACGACTCGAGAATGAGGCTCGGAACGCGGCCGGAAAGTGCCTTGACGTCGCCGCCTCCGGCGCTGATCAGCTCGAGCTGATCCGCATCGAGGGTCGAGATCGACAGCGGCACGAGCTGCACGTTTTCCTCGCGCTTCTGCGCCGTGACCGTGATCTCGTCAAGAACGACGGGCTGCTCTTCCGTCGTCGCCGCGCCGTCCTGCGCCGCCGCGGGCGGCTGCGCGCCCGCCGCCGTTTTCGGATCGGCCGGCTGTGCGAAAGCCGGGCCGCTCATTCCAGCCACGAAGACCATGACGATCCATACTGCGAGCCTCGTTCGCGCCGAAGAATTGCACATCTTTCCCCCCTCGTTGGATTTTTCGCAAAGTCTAACACCGCGTTCTCGAGCGTCGGTCGCGGATTCAGTTGCACAAGAAATTGTACGGCTGACAGTGCGCTTTCACTCGGGTAGGATCGGCATAGCGAAGTCACTCATTTGTTGCTGCGCCGTTGCTTGCCGGCGCTCGTTGCTCGATAGGGTTACCGCGCTCGTCGTCGTTCGATTTCACCGCATTCCTTTCCATCGTTCCAGGAGGTTGTATGAAGAGTTTGCAGAGAGTTCTCGCAGCGGGCCTCGTCGCCACGGCTTTCGCCGCGGCGGCATGGGCACAGACCGACGTCACGACGACCCGCGTCTCCGGCACGGTCTCGGTGGAGGACGGCTCCGTTCTTCCCGGTGTCACAGTGACGGCGTCCAATCTCGAGACCGGATTCGTCGCCACGGCAGTGACCGACGGCGCAGGGTTCTACCGTCTGGTCAATCTGCCGACGGGCGGCTATTCGATGACTGCCGCCCTTGACGGCTTTGCCACCGCGAGCCGCTCCGATGTGCGGCTGGTGCTCGGCTCCACGCCGACCCTCGATTTCCAGATGCAGGTTTCGGCGGTCTCGGAGACGATCGAAGTGACTTCCGAGGTCGCGGCAATCGAGGTCACCAACACCTCCTCCTCGACGACGGTCACGACCGAGCAGATCGAAAAGATGCCGCTCGCTGCGCGCGACTTCCGCAACCTCGTCCTGCTCACGCCCTCGACGCGTTTCGACAGCGAGCGCGGCAACCTCGCGATCTCCGGTCAGCGCGGCATCAACACGAACGTGACGATCGACGGCGTCGACTTCAACAACGCCTTCTTCGGCGGCACGGTCGGCGGCGCGGAAGGTCGCGCACCGCTGTCGGTTTCGCAGGAGTCGATCAAGGAGTTCACGGTCATCACCAACGGCGCCTCGGTCGAGTTCGGTCGTTCGGGCGGTGGTTTCGTCAACGTGATCACCAAGAGCGGCACCAACAAGCTCCACGGCTCGGCGTTCTACTACAACCAGCCGCAAAGCCTGATCTCCAACTTCGCGAACGGCGTCGAGCCGTCCGACCAGAAGAAGGATCAGTACGGCGCTTCGATCGGCGGGCGCATCATTCCCGACAAGCTCTTCTACTTCGTTTCCTACGACGAGCAGAACAAGTCGGAGACCGTGCCGATCGACTCGCGCGTTCTCGACGCCGCGGTGTTCGCGAAGTACCCGCAGCTCGCCTCGGCGCCGACCTACGGCTTCGGGCAGGACGGCGACGTGCTCTTCGGCCGTCTCGACTACCAGGTGACCTCGACGCAGCGCTTCATGCTGCGCGGCAACTTCACCGACTACACCGGTGAGAACGGCACCTCGAACGCGACGACACGTACCGACTCCTACAACGGCATCGAAGGTCTCGACACCGAAGCCTGGGTCGGATCGTGGAGCGGGCAGTTCGGCACCAACCTCCTGAACGACATGAATCTCAACTACGTCAACGAGGACACGCCGCGTCTCGACAAAGGTCTGAACCTGCCGGACTTCCAGGTCGCGGGTCTCGGTTCCTACGGCGAAGTGTCCTTCCTGCCGATCGTCTCGACGACAGAGCGCAAGGCGATCGCCGACACCGTCACCTGGCTTTCCGGCGATCACGTCGTCAAGTTCGGCGGCGAGTACAACGACACGTCGATCAACCAGATCTTCAAGGGCAACTGGCGCGGTGTGTTCCGCTTCAACAGCCGGGCGGATTTCCTGGCCGGCAAGTGGGCCTCCTACAACCAGTTCGGCGGTCTCGGCGGTTTGACGGCGGACGAGGCCGGCACGGCGGCGTTCGGTCAGAAAGAGACCGCGCTCTTCGTGCAGGATCAGTGGTTCCTGCGCTCGAACGTGACGCTTTCAGCCGGCATCCGGTTCGAGAGTCAGGACAACCCGAACGATCCGATCCTCAACCCGGACGATCGCAATGCGAACGGCTCCTACCGCCTGACGACGCAGGTTCCGGACGCGAAGCTCACCGATCAGATCTCGCCGCGGTTCGGCATCACCTGGTCGCCGGGGGATCAGAAGTCGGTTCTGCGCTTCTCGGCCGGACGTTTCTGGGCGCGGACGCCGGGCATTCTGCTCGCGCAGCTCTACACCTCGAACGGTCTGCAGGGAACGCAGTACCAGATCAACGCTCCGAACGCCGGCGGCGTTCTCTCGGCGCCGACGGATCCGCTGTCGCCGGGCTGGGGTCCGAACTTCACCGTCGTCGGCACTGAGCGCATCGACTTCACCCGCGTGCCGAATCCGGTCCGCCCGGGTGTCTTCGTGATCGATCCGAACTTCGAGAATCCGTACACGGATCGCCTGACGCTCGGCTTCGAGCGTGAAGTGATGCCGGCGACGGTGTTCGGCGTCGATCTCACCTACGCCAAGGCGAAGCAGCTGCAGCGCCTGACGGACATCAACCTGCAGTACTCGACGACGAACGGCGCGAACGGCCTGCCGCGCTACAACAGCGTCCGGCCGAACAGCTTCTACGGCCGGGTCACGACGAGCGTCTCGGACGCCGAGTCGCAGTACACCGGCGTGACGCTGCTGCTCAAGCGCCGGATGAGCGGCGGCTTTCAGTACTACGCCGCGGTGACCTGGTCGCAGGACAAGGATCACGACTCGAACGAGCGCAACTTCGCCGGCATCCAGGCCGAGGACGTCAACAATCTCGACCTGAACTACGGACTGTCGAACCGCGACCAGGCCTGGCGCGGTGTGCTGAACGGCCTGTGGGACACCGGCTTCTGGGGTATCAATCTTTCGGGCTCGTTCAACTATTCGACCGGCTCGCCGTGGACGATCACGGCTGGCTCGGATCTCAACAACGACACCAACAACGTCGACCGCCCGACCATCCTGGGCGTGCACCAGGATCGCAACGGCGAGCGCCAGCCGGACTTCAAGGCGCTCAACTTCCGCGTCGGCAAGGACATCGCCGTCGGTTTCGGCACGGTCAGCGTCTTCGCCGAATGCTTCAACTGCACCGACGCCGACAACTTCACGATTCCGTCGGTCAATCAGGTCTGGGGCAACGCGTCGAATCCGACGCCGACCAACGTCAACTTCGGTCTGAAGACGACGCCCGGAACCCCGCGCACGATTCAGCTGGGACTGCGTCTCGACTTCTGAGTCCGGCCCGTCTTGCGCAGCAGGGACGAGAGGGGCGTCACCGCCCCTCTCGTTTTTTTTGTCTAGAATGACCTTGACCATGTCTCGCACCACGGCGGCGGCTTCGTTCACTCTCCTTACACTGCTCGTTTCCGGCTGTTCCGCGCGGAGCTTCGTCGCGGCGAAGGTCGGCGACGCGCTGTCGTCCGACGGCGCCTCCTGGAGCACGGAGGACGATCCGCAGCTCGTTCGCGACGCCCTGCCGTTCGCCCTCAAGACGATGGAGAGTCTGGCCGCCGAAGCGCCGCGTCATGCGGGGCTCCGGCTGGCGCTCTGCCGCGGCTACTCGAGCTACGCCGCGGGCTTTCTCGAGCCCGATGCCGAGCGCATCGAGGCGGTGGAATTCGAGGCGGCGAAAGCGATCCGCGAGCGTGCGAGCCGGCTCTATCTCCGGGCTCTCGGCTATTGCCGGGCGGCGCTCGATCTCGAGTACCGCGGCGCCGGAAAAGAGCTGGCGACCGATCCCGATGCCGCGCTCGCCCGGATTCCGAAGGCCGGCGTCGATCTGCTCTACTGGACCGGAGTCGCATGGGGTTCGGCGATCTCGCTCGGGCTCGACCGACCGGATCGCGTTGCCGACCTGCCGACGGTACGAGCGGTCTTCGAACGCGCGCTCGCGCTCGACGAGACCTACGACCGCGGTTCCCTGCATGAGGCGATGATCGTTTTCGATTCGATGCCGGCGATGATGGGCGGCTCGGCGGAGGGCGCGCAGCGCCACTTCGATCGCGCCGTGCTCCTCTCGCAGGGTGAACGCGCCAGTCCCTACGTCACCTGGGCGCGCTCATCGGCGGTTGCGCGCCAGGCACGCCGCGAGTATCGCGAATCGCTCGAGAAGGCGCTGGCGGTCGATCCCGACCGCTCGCCGCCCGACCGTCTGCTCAATCTGGTGTCGCAGGGCCGTGCGCGCGTGCTGCTCGCCCGTACGGAAGATTTTTTCTTCGTCGACGAGTCCGAAGCCGGCAGCGCGCCGGGCACGGCGGACGCGCCGGCGAAAACAAATGAGGATTCCGGAAATGCCGAGCATCAAGAGTAGGTTCCGCCGCGGCATCGCGGCGTCGATGTTTTGTGGAGCGCTGACGATTGCCGGTTCCCCGGTTGCCGCGCAGACGCTCAAGATGGCGACGCTCGCTCCCCAGGGATCGATCTGGGATCAGGCGATCCGCTCGATGGGCGAACGCTGGGCGAAGGACACGGCGGGCAGGGTGCAGCTCAAGGTCTACGCCGGAGGCGTCGCGGGCGACGAGTCCGATGCGCTGCGCAAAGCGCGGGCGGGGCAGTTCCAGGGCCTCGCGATCACCGTCGCGGGACTGACGGAGATCGACTCCGCGTTCAACATCTTTCAGGTGCCCATGCTGTTCGAGAGCTTCGACGAGCTCTACTTCGTCCTCGGCGAGCTCCGTCCGATGCTCGAAAAGCGTCTCGCGGACAAGGGATATGTCCTGCTGCACTGGGGGCATGGCGGCTGGGTCCACCTCTTCTCGCGCGAAGCGATCCGTACCCTCGGCGATCTCAAGAAGCAGAAACTCTTCGTCTGGGCGGGCGACGACGGCGCGGTGCAGTCGTGGAGGAAGAACGGTTACCAGCCGGTGCCGCTCGCGGCGACCGACATTCTGCTCGGTTTCCAGACGAAGATGATCGATGTCGTTCCGACGACGCCGATCGCCGCGCTTTCGCTGCAGTGGTACCGGCAAACGCCGTACATGCTCGGCATGGGGCTCGCGCCGCTCGTCGGTGGCGTCGTCGTGACGAAGTCCGCGTGGGAGAAGATCTCCGCCGGAGACCGCCAGCTGATGATCGCGGCGGCGAAGGCGACGGAGAAGGATCTCGAGCGCGACGTTCCGAAGCAGGATCAGACGGCGATCGACGAGATGCGGCATCGCGGTCTGAACGTCGTCGACATTTCCGCTGCCGAGCAGAAGAGCTGGCATGACGAGGCACAGCGCTTCGCGCTCGCCGCGAAAGACGGCCGGGTTCCCGCCGATATCCTCGATGCCACCGAGGCGGCGCTGGCGAAATTCCGCTCGCGTCCGGCGGCGGGCCCGGCGGCCGCTGGAGCTCCGCACTGAGCTTTCTCAGTCGTACGGAGGAGAGCATCGCGATCCTGCCGCTCGCGGCGATGGCGCTGCTCGTCGGCAGCGAGCTCGTCGTACGGCAGGTCGGCGGCGGCGGGATTCCGGGGGCGCTGCCGCTGCTGCAGCACCTGACGCTCTGGCTCGGATATCTCGGCGCAGCCTACGCGGCGCGCGAGGGGAAGCTTCTCGCGATCGCGTCGAGCGGACTCTTTCCAGAGGGTCGCTGGCGCAATGCAGCGGCAATTTTCTCGGGCGCGATCGGTGCAGCCGTGTCGATCCTCCTCGCCCGCGCCTCCTTCGAGATGGTGAAGCTCGATCGCGAAGCCGGTGGGGTCGTGGCGCTCGGCATCCCGGTCTGGGTGGCGCAACTCGTCCTGCCGGTCGCGTTCCTCATTCTCGCGCTGCGCCTCGCCTGGATGGCGTCGAAGTCACCCGGTGGACGGGCGCTCGCGGCGCTCGGACTGGCGGTCGGACTTCTCCTCGGCCAGTACCCGGCCTGGACGGAGGGAGCGCCGAAGCTCGCCGGGCTCGCGCTGCTTCTTTTCGGAGCGATCGCCGGCGCGCCGCTCTTCGTTCTCCTCGGCGGCGCGGCGGTCTGGCTGTTTCTCACGGACGGAGTGCCCATCGCTGCGGTGCCGATCGAGAGTTACCGGCTCGCGGTGCATCCGACGCTGCCCTCGATTCCGCTGTTCACGCTGACCGGATTCCTGCTCGCTGAGAGCAAGGCAGCGGTCCGGCTCCTCGCGCTCTTCCGCGCCGCGGTCGGCTGGCTCCCTGGAGGCACGGCGGTCGTCACCGCGATCCTTTGCGCGTTCTTCACCACCTTCACCGGCGGTTCGGGGGTCACCATTCTGGCGCTCGGTGCGCTGCTTTTTCAGACGCTTTCCGCCGAGCGCTACCGCGAGCGCTTCTCGCTCGGCCTGCTGACTTCGTCCGGCGCGCTCGGCCTGCTGTATCCGCCTGCGCTGCCGCTGATCTTCTACGGCATTGTCGCCTCGGTTTCGATTCCCGACCTCTTCAAGGCGGGAGTGCTGCCCGGGACGCTGATGGTGCTCGCCGTAGCCGCCTGGGGACTGCGCGAAGGGCGGCGCTCACAGATCGGCGGCCAGCCGTTCGACGCGCGGGTTCTGGGGCGCGCGGCATGGGACGCGAAGTGGGAGATTTTCCTGCCGGTGCTGATCGTCGTTCTCATGCTGACCGGACGAGCGACCGCTGTCGAAGCGGCGGGGGCAAGCGTCGTCTATGCCGCGCTCGTCGGGCTGGTGATTCACCGCGACATCGCCTGGCGCCGCCTGCCACACGTTCTGCGCGAATGCGTGCTCGTCATCGGTGGAGTGCTGCTCATTCTCGGCGTGGCTCTGGGGCTCACCAGCTACCTCGTGGATGCGCAGGTGCCCATGCGCCTGCTGGCCTGGGCACAGGCGCACATCTCCTCGAAGTGGATCTTTCTTCTGGCGCTCAACCTGCTGCTGCTCGTCGTCGGATGTTTGATGGACATCTTCTCGGCGATCGCGGTAGTGGTGCCGCTCATCGTGCCGCTGGCTCTCGCTTATGGCGTCGACCCGGTGCACCTCGGCATCATCTTCATCGCCAATCTCGAGCTCGGGTTCCTCACGCCGCCTGTGGGCGTGAATCTCTTTCTCGCTTCCTATCGCTTCGATCGTCCGATGTCGGAGATCGTGCGGGCAGTCCTGCCTTTCCTCTTCATTCTCGCAGCAGGAGTGCTGGTCATCACCTACGTTCCCTGGCTGACACTGGCGTTTCTGAAGCGGTGAGCGAAGCCAAGCGACCGAAGCGTTACGACCGCGCTTACTTCGATCGCTGGTATCGCTCGGGGAAAAGTCGCATCGAAGGCAATGCCGCGTTGCGCCGTCGCGTGGCCCTCGCGGTCGCGATCACGGAGCGCTATCTCGAGCGCCCGATCCGCAGCGCCCTCGATGTCGGCTGCGGCGAAGCTCGCTGGCGTGCCGAGCTTCTGCGGCTGCGCCCGAAGCTCACTTATCGGGGAATCGAGCCCTCGGAGTACGCCGTCGAGAGGTACGGCAAATCGCGCCAGATCGTGCGCGGGGGGGTGGCAGACCTTCCGGCGCTCGGCCTCCATGGACCGTTCGATCTCGTGATCTGTGCGGACGTTCTGCATTACCTGAACGATGCGGAGCTCCGGTCCGCTGTGCCCGAGCTCGCGAGGCGTACGGCAGGTGCAGCGTACCTGGAGGTTCTGACTTCCGAAGAGGAGATCGAAGGGGACAAACGGGCGCTGAATTTGCGCTCATCGGCGCTCTACCGGCAGCTTTTCGCCGCCGCCGGGCTCACGGACGTCGGCAGCCACATTTGGCTCTCGCCGGGTCTCGCCGAAGTTCCTGCCGCTCTCGAGCGGCGCTGAGGATCAGAGCCAGCCGAGCGCGCGAGCGGCGCGCTCGCCGACGCGTGCGGGAGAGAGCTCGTCAGCGACCGTCTGCCGGGCGCGTTCGCCGATGGCCCGCGCGGCTTCGCGATGATTGTAGGTCCAGCGCATCCGGTCGGCAGCGTGCGCAATGTCGGGCTCGGCCCACAGCGCGCCACGGCGGAAGGGGCCCTCGGTAACTTTGATCGCGATCTCCTTGTAGTCCACGAGCAGCGAGTTTTCGCTGCGCATGAACTCGAGGTTGCCGGAGTAGCCTGTGGCGATGACCGGCTTCCCGAGCGCCATTGCCTCGGCGCAGGTCAGTCCGAATCCTTCGGAGTGATGCAGCGACACGTAGGCGTCGCACCCGCTCATGAGCTCGAGCACGCCGCGGCGGGTCAGGGGTTCGGTGAGAAAGCGGATATCGAGGCCGGTCGCCGTCGCGGCAGCGACGAGGTGCCGGAGAGGATCCCGGTGCACGGCGCGCTGAGCGTTCGAGATGCGCATGACCAGACGGACATCGTCCGACTTCGTGAAAGCCCCGGCAAAGGCGGCGATCGTCGCTTCCGGGTTCTTCCGCGCGATCGAGCTGTTGGCGTCGAAGGTCTGGAAGAAGGTGAAGGGGCGGCGTCCGGAAAACCAGGAGCGTGACTCTCGCGACTCGAGACCGGCTTCGATCTTGACCGCATTCGGGATCACCAGGACCTCGCGATCGAGGGCGGCGGAAAGACTCTGCGCGGCGAACCGGGAAATCGCCCAGACCTGGTCGAACTCGCGGAAATAGTCGGCCCAGAGCGGATTGGCCTCGCGCAGCTCCCAGGCGAGGTAGGCGATGTTGCGGCGCCCGGCAACGACGTGCGCCGGCTGCAGCCGCAACGGAGGCTCCGGCAGATGAGGTACGTCGACGAAAATGTTGGTGTCGAGCGTCAGGTCGTACTTGCGGACGAACTCTTCAGGGCGGATGTCGTCGTCCAGCGTGACGTGGCCGAGCAGGTTCTCCTGCACGCGGATCGCATGCGCGCTGAGCGCGTCGTTGAGCCCGCGCGACATCCGGCCGAGGCCGCTCGGACTGCGGAAGTATCCGAAGAGGTTCACTCCCGCGACGCGACCGGCGTAGCTCGTCGCCGTGGCGTCTCCAGCGGACTCTCCGCTGGCATGGGCTGACGTCATCTGCGCGCGCAGAACGGCGGCTTCGGAGTCTGGAACGGGCGGCTGTTCCCGCCGGTAGTTCTCCAGTTCGGCGGCGAATCGCGGATCGCCGGCGACGAGCGCCTCGAGAATGCGGTCCTGACCCTCAGGCAGGATCGGCGACGGGATCTGCGCGGCGTTGCAGGGCGTTTCGAGCGCGAGCGCGAGTCCGATCGTCGGAAACTCATCCACGATCCACAGATACATCACGACGTCGTTGAGGTCGTACTCCGGCGAGTTGGCCAGATTGTGGATCAGGAGGCTGGCGAATTCGTGGCGATGGACGCCGACCAGCGCGAGCGGCCAGCGATCGGTCAGTCGCGGATGGCGTTGCACGAAGGAGAAGATGCGGGCCAGCGCGCGGCCGTGGGCCGCACGTTCGAACTGATCGGCCGTGTCCGCGTCGAGGAAATCGAGCTCGACTCCGCACTGGCGGATCCAGTTGGCGAATCCCGCTGCGTCCCGGTCGAGTATCCGGGGATGCGCGGAGCGGAGGTCCGGCCGCTCGTCGACGAGACGGCGCAGGACGTAGATCGGCGAAAAGGAATAGGTCTCCACCGCGAGAGTGCGAACGGTGTGCGCGGCTTCGTGCCGCCCGGCCTCGGCGAGGCGGAGGAGGAGCTGTTGACGGTCGGCCGCGAGCGGTTCGCGAAGTCCGGCGAAGGCCGCCGGAAACTCGATCTCGGTCCGCAGCAGCTGCTTCATGCCGATGAGATTCGGGATCACCGGACGATGACGATCGAACAGCGCTTCGTATCCGGACTCCCGGGCTCCGCTGTAGCTCCACCAGCTGAGGATCGCCTCGGGATGGATGTCGGAGTCCGGAAATGCCGCGCGCACGTCGCCTCGTTCGCTGCGGATCCGCGCGACGAGGAGCGGCAGGAGGCCGCCGACTTCCGGAGCCGGAGAGAGAAGGGCCCGCGAGTAGGTGGATTCCCCGACCTCCGTGAATGGATCGACGTCGCGCCGCAGGTGCGTCTCGTGCTCCTTGAAGAGCGTGCGCATCCGGCGGTCGATCGGCTGCCCGGAGGGGAAGCTGCCGAAGCGATAGCGTCGCTCCGCCCACTCCGACGCGCCATGCCGCTTCAAAGCCAAAGCGTAGTCCGCGAGAAGCGCCGTGAGCGCGGGATCGGCGACCGTCAGGTGCCGATTGTCGTGGGCGGAGAGCCAGCGCTCGTTTTTGAGGTCGAAACCGGAGTAGTGAAATGCGACCAGCGGCTGACCCTCGACGGTGAAATGCGGCACATCGCCGGAAGAGCCGCTCAGGCCGAGTGCGCGCTCGTGAAGATTCCAGAACGCGACGTTGTAACTCGTATCGCGAAAGACCTTCACATTCTCGACAAAGGCGAGCAGCCAGTTGAACTGATGCTGGTCGCTCCGGTTGGTGGGATCCCCGGAGTTCGCACCGGGAGCGCTGGTCAGTACCCGCCACTGGTCGAGGAACTGGAGCGCGGCCGGGCTTCGGCGGACTCCGAAGAGTCCGGCATTGAGCACTCCCGCCTGCGTGAGATCGCCGAAATTCGGCCGCAGCCAGGCCGGATCGGAGGTCGGAAACGGCGCGACCGTGTGGGGCGTGACGACGAAGTCCGCGCGATCGAGCTCGGCGAGCAGCGCCGTCATCGGAGAGTAGAGCCGGACATCGGCGTCGAGGTAAATGAATCGATCGCAGTCGGTCGCCGCCGCGAGATGCAGCAGGAAGTAGGACTTCGCGGTGGTGGAGAGCTCGTGGGCGGTGTACTTCAGAGCCCGATATGGATCGTCGAGGAGGCCGATCTGGCTGGCGGTGTAAGTCCGGAGGCCGAGGCGCGGAGCGACCTCGCTGCCGTCGCCGTCGACGATCAGCAGGTGGACCGACGCCTCGGGGTGATGACGCTCCACCGACTCGACGAGAGCGAGCGCGAAGTGCAGGCGATCCGAGGTTGAAAGGATCGCCACCGCGATTCCCGCGGCGCGCTCCGTCGCGGTCGCGAGCTCCGTTCGGCGGCGCGCTCCCGCAAGCTGCTCGGGCGAGGGCGAAAGCGTCGCGTCCGCGAGCCGCGCCGGGGCGCCCGGCGGATAGCCCAGACGTTGCCGCGCTTTGCGCAACGCAGCGCCTTCGCGCCGGATCTCGAACCGGCGCCAGCCCCAGCTCGCCGCGCGCAGCAGGCGCGGATGGAAGGGAAGAAGGCTCACCCGGCCGCCTCGCGGTCAGAGCTCACGGAGGTCATCGGGAAAAGTTCAGATGTCGAACGTCACGCCCTGCGCCAGAGGCAGCTTCTCGCCGTAGTTCAGCGTGCAGGTCTGCCGTCGCATGTAAGCCTTCCACGAGTCGGACCCGGCTTCACGCCCGCCGCCGGTCTCCTTCTCGCCGCCGAATGCGCCACCGATCTCCGCGCCCGAGGTGCCGATGTTCACGTTCGCGATTCCGCAGTCGCTGCCGTCGACCGACAGAAACGTCTCCGCCGACCGCATGTTGAGGGTGAAGATCGCCGAGGATAGTCCCTGCGGGACGCTGTTGTGAATCGCGATGGCCTCGTCGAGGCTGTCGAATTCGAAGAGATAGAGAATCGGCGCGAACGTCTCTTCGCAGGTGATCGGCATGTGCGGCATGGCCTCCACGAGCGTCGGCTCGACGAAAAAGCCCGGCCGGTCGAGAACCTTGCCGCCGCAGAGGATCTTGCCACCTTGGGCGACTGCAACTTCGAGAGCGTGGCGATAGTCCGCGACCGCCTTGGCGTGGACGAGCGGGCCCATCAGCGTCGAGCCCTCGCTCGGATCGCCGATCCGCACCGAACCATAGGCCTTGATCAGCTTGGCCTTCATCTCGGCAGCGATCGACTTGTGGAGGAAAAGCCGGCGCGTCGTCGTGCAGCGCTGTCCGGCCGTGCCGACCGCGGCGAAAAGTACGGCGCGCAGGGCGAGGTCGAGATCGGCGTCCGCCGTGACGATGATGCCGTTGTTGCCGCCGAGCTCGAGTAGCGCGCGGCCCAGGCGTTCGGCGAGGACTTTACCGACGGCTTTGCCCATTCCGACCGAGCCGGTCGCGGAGATAAGCGGAAAGCGACGGTCGGCGGCGAGCGGCGCGCCGACGGCATGACGGTCGCCGACGGCAAGATTCCAGATCGGCGGAGCTTCGTTCGCTGCGAGGACGCGCTGAGCGATCTTCGTCACCGCGATGGCCGAAAGCGGCGCGTGCTCGGACGGCTTCCAGAGCGTCGTATCCCCGCACACCGCAGCGATCATCGCGTTCCACGCCCAGACCGCGACGGGAAAGTTGAAGGCCGAGATGACGCCCACCGGACCGAGCGGGTGCCACTGCTCGTACATCCGATGCAACGGGCGCTCGGAGTGCATCGACAGTCCGTAGAGCTGGCGGGAGAGGCCGACGCAGAAGTCGGCCATGTCGATCATCTCCTGAACCTCACCGAGCCCTTCGCTCCGTACCTTGCCGACTTCAAGGGTCACGAGCTGGCCGAGATCGTCTTTGTGCGCGCGCAGAGCCTCGCCGAGCTGGCGGACGACTTCGCCACGCCGCGGCGCCGGCCAGCGCTTCCAGACGTTGAACGCCGCAGCGGTCGATTCTGCGACCTTCTCGTAGTCGGCCGAAGTCGCGTCGCGGACCGCGGCGATCGCCTGTCCGGTCGCCGGGTTTAGGGATTCGACCCGCGGGCCCGAGGTCGCGAGCCAGCTGCCGGCGAAAGCGCCGGAGTTCTCCTCCTCGAGGCCGAGACGGGAAAGCAGGGCAGAAAGCGCGGACGAGGTGGCGACGGTCATGAGGATCTCCGCTTCGGATTTGCAACGATGGGATTGCGCCTGCAGCTGTTCTTCGAGCACCTGTCGAGCACCTATCGAGCATCTTTCGGCCACGTCCCAGGCAGCTTGCGGACCGCCTGCAGGCGCCGCCGGAAAGTCGCCCGCCGCACTGCGGACAGGAGGCGAAGCGAATCCTATCGCAGCCGGCGCGGCCCGCCGGCGAGTCCGCACGCCGACAAGTACAATGCGCCGGCGAATGGCTATCTTTCCGGCGCTCCTGCTTGCCTGTTTCGCTTTCTGGTGCGGAACGTTCACCGGCGCCGCGGCTTTTCCCTCTGCCGCCTTCGGGCAGGGCCTGCTGCTGGCCGCAGCACTCCTCGGAGCTTTCGCCTGGCGCGATCCGTTGCGTCTCGGCACGGCTGGCCGGTGGATTCCATGGGCGCTGTTTGCTGCGGCCGCACTGAGTCTCGCGCTTTCCCCGGTCGCCCGCGCCGGACGGGTGGCGATGATTCTGCTCCCGGCTTTTCTGCTTCTGCCGGCTTTCGTCGCGCGCTGCTGGACGGACGAGCGCCGGCGTGCGATCGGCCTCGCTGCCTGGAGCGCCGTGGTCGCAGCGACCGCCGTGGCGTCGATCGTCGCCCAGGTCCGGCAGGGGACCTCGCGCACCGCGATGCCGCTCGGGCATCACAATCTTCTGGCCATCTTTCTCGTCACGACGCTGCCGGTGGCGGCGCTCGCCCTGAGGCGCCGTCGCTCCTCCGACGAGAACGATCGTCCGGAGCGCCGGCTGGCCTTCGCTGCAGCGCTGATAGCGGTCGTTTCGGGAGTCGCAGCGCTCGCGCTGACGCGGTCGTTTCTTGCCGGCTCGTCGCTCGCCCTGCTGGCGCTCCTCGGCGCGGCACGTTTCGAGCGCGCTCGCCATCTGGTCCTCGGCCTTGCGCTCCTCGCTCTCGCGATGCTCGTCCCGCGCGCCGCGGCGATCGTCGAGGGCCGGGATTCTTCGTCGTCGGTCCGCCAGGTCTACCTGCGCGCCGGATGGGAAGGAGCGCTCGCCCGGCCGTTCTACGGCTGGGGTCCGGGTTCGACCGCCTGGACGCTCGCCGAGCATCTGCGGCCGATTCCCGGCGTAAATCCGCCGGGCGAAGTCGTGGGCGAGATGCACTCCCTTCCTGTCGAGCTCGCGTATGAGCTCGGCTTTCCGGGACTCGCCCTCGCAACCGCACTGGCGGCACTCTTCCTCCTGCGACGGTGGCAGAGACGCGAAGGGGCGGTCGATCGTGGCCTGCTCGAAGCCGGTGCCGCCGGCGTCGCCGGATATCTGCTCGCCTCCCTGGGCGGAGCGCAGCTCGCCGTCACGGCGCTGCCTCTGGCAGCAATGCTCGCTGCCGGTGCTGCTCTCGCCGGCGAGGGTGTGACGGGAGAGCTGCGACCGCGTGCGCGCGCTTCATTTCCCGTCTGGATCTACGTCGCCGTCGCTCTCGGAGTCCTGCTGCCCCTGACCCGGGCGCAGGCGCTGTACGAGCGCGCAGCCCGTCTGCGGACGCGGGACCAGGTGGCTCCGCTCCTCGCCCGGGCGACGGAGCTCGATCCCGACTTTGCGCTCTATCGCGCCCGCTGGGCCTGGTCGGCGAATGCGCCGATCGCCGAACGTGCGGAGTCGGCGGTCGCCGCTGCGCGCCTCGCTCCGGGCGTTGCGGCGCTCTGGCTGCGCGCCGGGGCTCTCGCGCTCGAGGCGGGCCGGACCGATCTCGCGCGAATCGCACTGACGCGAGCGCTCGCGCTCGACCCGTTGAACGGATTCGCGCCGTTCGAGCTCGCGCCGATCGCGGGCGATGGCATCGACTGCGCAGCGCGGGCGCTGCTGGCCGAACCGCGCCTGGCCGCCGCGACGTCCTGGCGGGGTCACGAGGCCGACCGGGTCGCGACGATGCAGCGGATCGAGAGCTGGCCGGGAATCGATCCCGGCTGGAAGGAAGCGGTCCTGCGGCAGGCCGCTGCCGTAGCGCCGTCCTCCGCGCTGTCGCCGCCAGCCGTCGGCCCTGGATCGGGCGATGGAAACGGACCCTCCGCGACGAGCTCCCGCGAGGTCGAGCTCGCGGCGCAGCTCGATACGACTCCCGCGCTCGCGGTTTCGCTGCACCTCTTCCGGCGCAGCGCCTGGCCGGCGGACGCGGCGCGCATTCGCGTCGAGCGCGCAGGAGTTCGATTGATGAAAGTGCCCAGCGCCGCGGCGATGCCGGAGAATTCGGCCGCGGCGTTTCCGCTCGACCGCTGCGCGCCCCGTTAGGGGAGGTGGGATCCGAAGTGCGCGGGCCGGCTGCCGGTCAGGCGAGAACGGTGGCGAGCGCGCGCTCGATGCGGCGCAGACCTTCGTCGGCCTCGGTGCGCGACAGGATGAGCGGCGGGCGCATCCGGATCGCCCGGTCTCCCGAGGCGAGGCCGAGCACATCGCTGTCGTTGAGCGCCTTCAGTGTGCGATTGCGCGTCTCCGCATCGGGGAGATCGAAAGCGACGAAGAATCCGCGTCCTCGCCCGTTGGTGACCTTTCCCGGGAAAAGGCGAGCGAGCTCGGCGAATCCGACGAGCAGATGCTCGCCGACCTCCGTCGCGTTGGCGAGGAGATTCTCTTCTTCGACGATCTCGACGATGCGCTGACAACGCACCATGTCGACCAGATTGCCGCCCCAGGTCGAGTTGATGCGCGAGGAGATCTTGAACGCCGAGTCGACTTCGTCGACTCGCGGCCCGGCTGCGACGCCGCAGATCTGCGTCTTCTTCGCGAAGGCAAAGAGGTCGGGCTCGACGCCGAAGTGCTCGAACGACCACCATTTTCCCGTAGTGCCGAAGCCCGACTGCACTTCGTCGAAGATCAGCAGGAACTCGTGCTCGTCGGCAAGCGACCGGAGCTTCTGCAGAAACTCGGCGCGGAAGTGGTTGTCGCCACCTTCGCCCTGGATCGGTTCGATGATCAGTGCGGCGATGTCGTGCCTGTTCTGTGCGATCGCGTTCTCGATCTCCGCGACGGCCTGCTTTTCGAGCGCGATCGTCGCTTCGAGCCCGGCGGCGCTCGCCGGGAACGTCATCATCGGATTGACGACGCGCGGCCAGGGGAATTTCGGGAAGTACTGAGTCTTCCGCGGATCGGCGGTGTTGGTGAGCGAGAGGGTGTAGCCGCTGCGGCCATGAAAGGCCTGACGGAAGTGAATGATCTGCGAGCCGAGCTCTCCTCGTCCGGCCTCCAGGTTCTTGCGGACTTTCCAGTCGAAGGCGACCTTGAGAGTGTTCTCGACCGCCAGCGCGCCGCCCTCGATGAAGAAAAGCCGAGAGCGGAAAGCCGCGGGAAGGGTCCGCGCGAAGGTCTCGACGAACTCCGCCATGAGCGTGGTGTAGACGTCTGAGTTGGATGGTTTGTTGAGCGCCGCGGGGAGAATCCGCTTCGCGAACTCGGGTGTCGTCATCAGAGGATGGTTGAAACCGACCGGAGTGGTGGAGAAGTGGCCATAGAAATCGAGGACGTCCCGCCCCCGGACGGCGTCGTGAAGATAGACGCCATGGCTCTTCTCGAGATCCTGCACCATGTGGTACCCGTCGACGAGGATGTGGCGTGCGAGGACGTCGCGGACCTCGTCGGGCGAAACGTGAACGGAGTTGCGGAGGGTCGTCGTCATCGCTGGCCTCGCATCGTCGGGCTGCAGATCGTCATGGTATCGACGGGAAGAATCGGAAATCCGGGGGAGCTGCGCAGGAAATTCGAAGCCAGGGCAGTTTATCAGCCGCCCAAATGCGCGGTCAACGCGCGACTGGCGCTCGCGCCCTCCATGCCGCGCTCCAGCGCGTGCCGGAGAGTTACCTCGCTGCGGTGCGCGACAGCCCGGACTCCGTGTCCGCGGCGGTGTCGGCGAGCATGACGCGATTTCTGCCGGCCTCCTTGGCGCGGTACATCGCGGAGTCGGAGAGCCTGAGCAGCTGGCTCTTGGCGGTGACCAGCGTCTGGTCCGGCGAGATGTGGCGCGCGAGCGTCGCGACGCCGATGGAGCAGCTCAGGCCGGAGAGAAAGAGAGGATCGGGTTGAATTTCGCCGGGAGCGTCGCAGAAAACGGCGCGCTCGACCTCGGCGCGCAGGCGCTCGGCGATGGCCATCGCTTCGACCGCGCCGATGTCCGGCACCACGATCACGAACTCGTCGCCGCCGTAGCGCGCGACGAGGGCGCGCGGCAACCCCACCGCGCGACGCAGCAGTTGCCCGGTCTCGCGAAGAACCTGCGAACCGGCGAGATGTCCGTGGCGGTCGTTCACCAGCTTGAAGTAGTCGAGGTCGAGAAAGAGGAGCGCGAGATCGCGACTGTCGGGACGGCATCGCGCGAGCGTCTGCTCGAGCGCGGAATGCAGATAACGGTCGTTGAAGAGTCCAGTGAGATTGTCCCGCTTGGCCGCTTCCTGCGCCAGGCGACCGTCGAGCACGTTCTGGATCGCGATCGAAATGTAGTCGGCGAAAATCTCGAGCAGGTCGCGCTCGTGATCGCTGTAGTAGGTGGCTCCGCGCCGGTTGACCAGCTCGAGCACGCCGCACACGTCCGTGCCGATGCGGATCGGAATGGCGACGAGCGACTCGGTGCGGTATTGGGTCTCCGCGTCGACCGACGCATCGAAGAATCGATCGGAGGCCACGTTCGTCGTCGAGTAGGCCTTCCCGGAGAGGTAGACGTGTCCGGCGATTCCCTGATTCGCCGGCAGCGTCTGCCCGACGAGAAGCTGTGCCTTGTCGCCGAAGGCGGCGAGAAAAGTGAGCCGGTTCCGGCTGCGATCGATCTGCTTGATGCGCGGATTGTCGAGCAGGATCGATCCGGCTTCGGACGGAACGAACTCGTTCGCCTTGCGCAGAACTTCGACGAGATTGTCGGCGAGACTCATCTCGGGCTCGAAGTGCGGCAGGGACGCACGTCGGCGCTCGAGGAATTGCTCGAGAGCGTGGGGGTCGAGGCTGAAAACTTCGCTCATTCCGAAGCGCTCTGGGTGGCCTTTAGAATCGGGCGAAAGATACCAGAAGATGGAAGCGCGCCCTGTGGAGTGGGGGACGCGAGACCGCTATTTCAGTTGTCGCGCGAGACGCCGCGCCCGGGCGATGGCGTCGGCCCGCAGCGCGTCGGCGGCGGCGAGCTCCGGTGCGTAGCGCAGATAGTGGAGCTCGCGGGCGAGCTCGGCGAGGGACTCTGCGGCCGCCGGTTCGACTTTCGCCGCCGACAGCCGGACGGCCCATTGCGAGACCGGTGTTCCGGGAGCGATGTCGAATCGCGTTTCGAGATGATGGCGCAGCGCCTCTTCGAGCGCCGCCGCGGTCTCACGCGGCGACTGCTCCGCGGACTGCCGATCGAGCTCCTGGATCTTTGCCGCCAGCGCCTTGCCGGCCGGCGGCTGGCGCGAGCCGGTGCTGCGCCGCAAAGCCGAGCCGGCGCCGATGAGACCGAGCACAGCCACGCCGCCGCCGACGGCCCATAGCCAGGGGCGACCGGCGAGGAGGGACGCTCCCCAGCGGTCGCCGGGCGCGGGGGTGGCCGCAGCACTCTCTTTCTCGGACGCCGCTGCGCCTTTGCCGCTGGCCGAAGTCTCGTCTGTGTCGGCTGTGGAGGTTGCCGCCGGAGCGGCCTGCAGCGGGTTGCCCGTGACGAGGAGCGCGAGCGGCCGGGTCGTTGCGCGCTGGTACTGCTTCGCCGTGGGGTCGAAGTAGGGGAGATCGAGCGCCGGCAGGTCGAAATTGCCCGCGCGCTGCGGAACGAGCACGTAGCTCCACTCCTGGGAAGAGACGAGCGTCCCGTCCGTCAGCCGTTCGGCGTTCTCCTGTCGCGGCGGGAAGACCTTGAGACCCTCGGGCAGAATGAGCTCGGGAGGCCTCAGGCTCTGCAGGTTTCCTCGCCCGGTGGAGCGGATCGTGAGCGTCGCCGCTTCGCCGACATTCAGGGTGCTGCGGTCGAGGCGCGCCGAAACCGCGAGCTCGCCGACGGCGCCGGTGAACCCGGCCGGCGGTGGCGGCAACGGGAGAACCTCGAGGCTCGACGGATCGGTCGCGAGATGCAGGGTCTCGTTGCGTCCGAAAGGTGTGCCGAAAGGTCCGATTTCCGCCAGACGGGCGACGAGGTCGACCTCCGTCGGTTCGATCTTGAACTTGCCGTCCTGCAGCGGGAAGAGCGCCCGGCGGAGCATCGCGACGCGCCCGTAGCGCTCGCCGTCCTGCTGCAGCCATTCGGGCTTGAGCTCCGACGGCTGCGGAATCTCGCGCACCCAGAATCCCTTGAATGCCGGTAGATGCGTCGGCTGAAAGGCGCCGACGTCGGTCTGGGTATAGAGCCAGAGGGTGTAGGTCGACTGCTGGCCGACATAGACCGTCGCCGGAGTGACTTCGGCGCGCAGGAAGAGTTTCGGCCGCTCCGGTTCCACCGGTTGCGCCCGCCGCCGTCCGGCACCCGCTCGCCCGAAGAAATCCTCGAACGGATCGAACGGTTGTGCCGCCTGGGGCGGTGCGGCACGTCCCGCGGGCGCCTCCTGCTGAACCTGGATCTCCTTGTCCGAAAGGCGCAGCGCCTGTCCGGAGACGGTCAGCGCGATGGCGCGGACTTTGGCTGGACCGACGCCCTTGGGTCGGAGTCGCCAGGTGAGCTGCAGACTGCTCGAGGTGGTGCCGTTCACCCAGCGTTGACTCTGACTCTGAAACGGACCGCCGGCGACGTCCAGATTGTCGAGCTCGAACGCGGGATGGACGTCCAGTCCGCCGAAGCCTCCCGAAGTCACGGTGATGGTGAAGCTCGCGAGCTCGCCGACGCCGATGAGCCCGGGCTCGAGCACCGCGGTCGCTTCGATGCGCGGCTCGTCGGCAGCGGATGGCGCAGCCCCGATCGCGGCCACGAGAATCGCGGCCACCACGGTAGCGGCGCCATACACAGCGGCGCGCGAGCTCACCAGTCCTTCTCCACGCTCGTCTTCGCGCGAGCGACGGCCCGGGCCTGATCCCGTCGCTGCTGGCGCTCGAGGTTCTCGACCGCCTGAAGAATGGCCGCGGCCTGCTCGGCGGTCATGTCCTTCTGGTCGTGGAACTGCGGCAGCGGACTCTGTTTCGGGGGAGGGCCGGATTCTCCGGGCTGAGGAGTGCCCTCGCCCGGCTTGGGCTGCGAAGGATCGGAGTTCGGCTTCGGCTGGCCGTTCGGATTCTGCTGCGGATCGCCGTTCTTCGGATCCGGATTCTGCTGCCCCGGGGAATTCTTGTCCTGCGGGTTCTTCTGGGAGTCCTTCGGATCCTTCTGGTTCTGCTGGTCCTTCTTCTGCTGCTCCTGCTGTTTCTTTTGCTCGTCGAGCAGGCGCAGCGCGAGCTCGAGATTGCGCTTGGCGGGGGCGAGATCCGCCTGCGCACGCAACGCTCCTTTGAAGGCGTCGACAGCGCCGGCGGCGTCCTTCGCTCCGAGGCGGGCGTTGCCGAGGTTGTAGAGAGTGTCGGCGGCTAGAGCCGCGGGAGCATGCTTCGCCGCCTGTTCGAGGAGCTGCGCGGCATCCGCCTGGTTCGCACCCAGGTGCGCCGTGCCGGCGTTGAACTCGGCCAATGGATTTCCCGGCTGGAGGCGCAGCGCGCTGTCGAGCGGAGCGACGGATTCCGCGGTGCGACCCTTCTTCCAGTCGGCGAGCCCGCGCGCCGTCCGCTCGCGGGCGTTGAACCGGTACGACTCGAACGACGGTGGCGCGGCCGGTCCGGGCGCAGCACCTGCGGGCGCGCCAGCTCCTGCTGCTGAAGCGGGCGCGGCGCCCGTCACGGGCGGCGCGGACTGTGCCGCGAGAGCAGCGGCGAGCGCGAGCGCACCGAAGAGACTGCACAGGCCCAGAGGGCCGGAGATTCTGCGGTCCGGAAGGGCAGCGAAACGACGGCGGCTCATCGCGAGGGCTCCGGGGGGCGCGCTGCGGAGGCTCTCGGCGCACGAGAGGCTCCCGCGAGAGGTGCATAGGGCGTTGCGGCGAGCCAGAGCGCAAGCGCCGCTGCCGCGGCGGCGAGCGGCCACTGGAAACGCTCCTCCAGGGTCGCGACCGTCGCGCTCGAAATCCCGCGCTTCTGCATTCCCGCGATGCGTTCGACGATCGGCGCCGGATCGGTGTTGGCGTTCGCCGCTTCGAGGTAGGTTCCCCCGGTCGCCTGTGCCAGCTTCTCGAGCGTCGCGGAGTGCAGTTTGCTGATCACGATCTCGCCGTTCGATGCGCGCTTGAACTCGCCCTCTTTGCCGGCGACCGGCACCGGCGCGCCCTGCGCCGTGCCGACACCGACGGTGTGCACGACCACGCCGGCCTCGACGAGCTTCGCGATCACCGGACCGAGATTCTCTTCGTGGTCCTCGCCGTCGGAGAGCAGCACGAGAACGCGCTGCTTCTCGTGGCCGGCGGGGAAGAGATCGATGGCGCGCTCGAGCGCCGGCGCGAGCTGTGTGCCGGGCAACGGGAGCGATCCCGGTTCGACGGCATCGAGCAGGAGATCCAGCACGGCGACGTCGACCGTGAGCGGCGCCATGACGACGCCGACCCCCTCGGACTGTACGAGTGCCACGCGGTTGCCGGGCAGCTGTTGCGCCATGCGGCGAACGAGCGATTGGGCAAGCCAGATACGCGACGGCAGGACATCGTAGGTCCCCATCGACGCCGAGCTGTCGAGGACGAAGACGATGTCGACGCCGCGATGTTCGACCTTCTCGAGTGATTCGCCCCAGCGCGGCCGTGCGAGCGCGAGCCCGATGCCGAGCACCGAGACCGCGAGGAGAAGTGCTGCCCAAAGCGCGGGGCGCGGCCGGCCGCCGAGTCGCAGACGCGGTTCGATGGCGCGCGAGGCCCAGGCCGATTCGGCCGCGGAACGGCGGCCGTGGAGCCAGCGCGCGGCGAGCGCCGCGATCGGCGCCGCGAGAGCGAGCCAGACGAGGTGCGGCTCGGCGAAGTTCATGGCTCGGCGGTCAGGCGGAGAGCGCCGGCCGCGAATGGCAGGAGCAGGAACGCGAAGGCGGTCCAGGCGAAAGGCTGGAAGCTCTCGCGGTAACGGATGTAGCGCTTGACCTGCATCGGCGTTTTCTCGAGCAGGTCGATGCGATCGAAGACGGCGCGCAGCGTTCCGGGATCGGTGGCGGAGAAATAGGTGCCGCCGGTGCGTTCGGCAATGGCGCGCAGGAGTTTCTCGTCGACCTCGGCGATCATCGAAACACGCTGTGTTTCGGAGCGACCGGTCAGAGGATTTCGCATCTGGATCGGTACCGTCACCGGGGCGTGCCCTTCCCGGCCGACACCGATCGTGTAGACCTTGATACCCAGCCCCTGCGCCACCGCCGCTGCCGAGAGCGGATCGATCTCTCCGGCGTTGTTCGCACCGTCGGTCACCAGCACGATGACCTTCGATTTTGCGGCGCTGTCCTTGAGCCGGCTTTCTGCATTGGCGAGGGCAACGCCGATCGCCGTGCCGTCCTGCACGGTGTTGAGCTCGATCGACGACACGAGCTCGTCGAGCATGGCGCTGTCCGTGGTGAGGGGCGAACGGGTGAGCGCGGAGCCGCCGAAGATCGTCACGCCGATGCGATCGCCGGTGCGCTTGGCGATGAAATCGCGAACGACCTGCTTCGCGACCGTCAGCCGGTTCTTGGGCTGGAAGTCTTCCGCTCCCATGCTGCCCGAGGTGTCGACGACGATCTGAATATCGATGCCCTCGGTCGTCGCTTCCTCCCACGAGTAGCCGAGACGGGGCCGGCCGAGAGCGACAACCATGGCGACGAAGGCGAACAGGCGAAAGTAGAACGGCAGATGCAGGCGCCAGTTGCCGCCCGTCGCGCGCGGCAGGCGGCTCGCGAGGAGCGCGCCGTGGGTTGCCCGGGCGTGGTGGCGCCAGACGAGAAAGGGTGCGGCGAGAAGCGCCAGCAGCCAGAGCGGATCCGCGAACTGAGGCAACGCGTTCATGCGCTCTGTCCGCGGTTCTTTCCTGTCGGCGCGGCGGCGACCCCGGCGACCGCGACGCCTGCGACGCCTGCGGTGACCGGCTGCGATTCGACCGGCGGTGCGAGATGCGTCTCGACCGTCGTCGCGAGATCGCGGCATTCGGCAATCCGCGTCGCGAGCTCCGACGCTTCGACCGGGCGGAGAGCGAACTTCACCTGGTCGGCGAGGCGCAGGAGCCGGGTGGCGCGCTGAACGAGGACCGGCTCGAAGTGGCGTGCCGCGAGGCGTCGTTGCATCTCGCTGGTCGTGCTTTCGAGAGCGCGAAAGGAGAGCTTTCTGCCGAGGTAGCGGCGGAGCGCGTGACTGAGGAGCCGGAATCCGGCCGCCGGCGCTTCGACCGCGAGCAGGCCGAGAGCGCGCTCGAGCTCGGCGATCGGCGAAAGCTGTGGCGCCGCGAGAGGATCCGCGGTCGCGCGCCGGCGCCAGACGAGGATCGCGGCGGCGAAAGCGAGCGCGATGCCGGTCGCGAGTGTCCACCAGAAACTGCGCGGCACGCTCAGCGAGCGCGGCGGCGCCGGCGGCGCCGGTTTCAGCTCCTTGTCGTCGGGAGGAATCACCGAGCGCAGGACGAGCGCGAGCGCCGCCGGCGTCGTGACGTGACGGGGCGGCTCGCCGGAAAGATGGACTTCGACCGGCGGCAACGCCGTCGAACCGGGACGAAATGCAGCGAGAGTGAGACGCTGCGTGAAGAGAACGCCTTCGGGTGTCGAGCTTTTCTCGACCGCCGAGGCCTGGAGAACCTCTGCCTCGCCCCAACCCTTGCTCCAGTCGGGAAAGGTGGCCTCGCGCGCGCTGTCGGCGCCGGAAAGAGCGAGCGTGAGGGTCGCCGTGACGGGATCGCCGACCTCCGGACCGTCAGCTCCCGCCGGTTGGAGGTGGACCTCGACGCCACCCGGGGCTGCGGGAGGTTCCGCACCGGGCGCGGTGGTCGCCAGAGCCGCGGGCGCGCCTGGAAGCCCGGGCCTGCCGGAGATGCCGGAGACGAGCGGGGTCTGGGCGCATGCGGGCGCGATGCTCGCGAGAGTGGAGGTCAGCGCGAAAAGAATGGCCGTGCCCGAACGTCGGACAGCGATCATCGCCGCAGCCTCCGCTGGCGCGACTCGAAGAACGCGATCAGCTCGGGCATGTACGGTCGGTCGGTCGCGAGGGTCAGGTGATCGAGTCCGAGGGTGCGAATGGTCGAGTGCAGCAGCTCGCGCTCGCCGCGGGCGCGGGCCGCCTCGGCGGCCGCGTGCTTTCGTCCGTCGTAGAAGGCGATGGTTCCGGTCTCGGCGTCGCGCAGCACGAGCGGACCGGCCGCGGGCGGACGGAGGTCCTTGGGGTCGGCGAGCTCGACGACGATGACGTCGTGCCGAACCGAGGCCCGCTGCAACGCCTGCACCGGCGGCGCGCCGACGAAATCGGAGACCACGAAAAGCACCGAGCGCTGACGCAGGTTCGAAAGGACCGCGCCGAGTCCGCGCTCGAGATCGGTACCGCCGGCCGCGGGATGCCGCAGGACGTCGTGCACGAGCCGCAGGACCTGATTGCGCCGGCGCTGCGGCGGAAGGTAGACCTCGAGACGATCGGACATGAGAGCGGCGCCGACGCGGTCGTGATTGCGTAACGCCGCGAACGCGAGCAGCGCCGAGATTTCCGCCGCGAGCTCGCGCTTCAGGATCGCGCGCGAGCCGAAGCCGAGACTCCCGGAGACGTCGATGGCGAGAAACACCGTGAGGTCGCGTTCTTCGACGAACTGTTTGACGAACGGCACGCCCATGCGCGCGGTGCGGTTCCAGTCGATGGTGCGGACGTCGTCCCCGGGCTGGTAGGGGCGAACCTCCGCGAACTCCATTCCGCGCCCCCTGAAGACCGAGTGGTAGGTCCCCGCGACGCCCTGATCGACGAGCTTGCGCGTCGAGATCTCGATCCGGCGCACCTTCGCCAGCAGGTCGGCGGGAACCCGGCCGTCGGCAGATCCTGCACTTGTCGGCGCCGCAACCGGCCGGCGCCGCAAGCGATCGCGCAGCGTGGAGAGCATCCTCAGGCTGGAACGGGTTACGGAACCTCGACGCGGTCGAGGAGCCGGGCGACAAGGTCGTCGCTGGTGAGATTCTGGGCTTCGGCTTCGTAGGTCGGAACCACGCGATGGCGCAGGACGTCCGGCGCGATCTCCTTG
>JBDTQG010000018.1:0-55228 GCA_039932315.1 Thermoanaerobaculia bacterium | reverse complement strand
CGTTTCTTTTCTGGGCAGCTGCGCTCGTGGCCGCCTTCATCGCTCCCTCGGCGATTCCGCAGACTTCGGCGCGCCCCTTCGATCCGACCGCACCGCGAGCTTCTGCCTTCAAGGCCGTGCGCGTCGTCCGCGCCGACATGCCGGCGGCCGCCCGTCAGATCGACCGGCTGATCGCTCAGGCTGAAGTCGTGACCGCCGACGAGCGCACCGCGCCGATCTGGCAGCAGACGCCGGGGAGGGTCGAAACCTCCTGGATGCGCGTCCTCTCGACCGCGCGCACCGCCGTCGCCGGGCTCAAGGTGCGCGAGAGCGCAAGCGAGAAGCGCTGGCTCGAGATCGCTCCCGAAATCGCTGCCGACGTGCGGCGCGCGGCGGAAGAGTCGAACGAGGCCGGTGTCGGCCGCCGCGAGATTGCGGCCTCGCGTCAGGCGACCTCGAAGTGGGAGCTCGCCGAGCACTTCGCCAGGGAGCGGGCATTCGACCGCGCGCTCAAAGAGGCGGAAGGCGCACAGAGCTTCAACGACGTCGTCCATACGAGCTTCGATCTGCTGCACTCGCGTTTCGAGGAACCGAAGAATCTCCGTCTCTGGCAGCGCATGGTGGCCGACACCGTAGCGCGCTCGAAGGCCGATGGCTCGACCGCCCTCATCATCGACAAGCTGCATCGAAAACTGCACATCTACGCCGCCGGCAACCGCATCGCCTCTTTCGAAGCCGAGCTCGGCGCGAAGGGGCTCAAGCAGAAGATGCACTCCGGGGATCAGGCGACTCCCGAAGGGCGCTACCGCGTGACCGAAGCCAAGGGCACCGGTCGAACCAAGTACTACAAGGCACTGCTCATCGACTATCCGAACGCCGAGGACCGCGCGCGCTACGCCTTCGGCAAGAAGACCGGACAGGTTCCGCTCCGCGCCGGCATCGGCAATCTGATCGAAATCCACGGCGACGGCGGGCAGGGACGCGACTGGACCGACGGCTGCGTCGCACTCACCGACCGCGACATGGACAAGGTCTTCGCGCGCTCCCGGGTCGGCACGCCCGTCACCATCGTCGGCACCTTCTGAAGGCATAGGATCTCCCCGTGACATCTACACCGCCACCTCCCGGAAAGCCTCCCGCTCCGCCGCCCGTGGGCACGCCGCCGCCGGCCCGGATGTTCGAGCCTCTCGTGCCGCCCGACCCGCTCCGGGCGCCCGGCCTCAGCGGACCGGGCGCTGCAGCCGTCCCGCCGCGTCCCCCGGTATCGCGAGCGATTCCACCGCCTGCCGGGCCGGCGCCAGCGCCGCTCCTGTCTGCGTCTTCCATTCCTGCCGTCGCGGCCGCGCCGCCGGAGCTTTATTCGCCGGCCGCCCCGCCGCGGAGTCTCGGCCGCCGCCTGCTGCGCGTCTCCGTCATGCTCGTCTTCGCGGTCCTGATCGTCGCGACCGGGACGGCCCTCGGCCTGGCGCGCTACGGCGGGGCCTACAACGCCCACAACTTCGCGACCCGCCTCGAGCTCCCCGATCCGACGACAGTCAAGGGCGATCCGCAGGCGCGGATCGACAAGATCGAAGCGCGTCTCGCCGGGCTCGCGCCGAAGGACATCTACGTCGTCGTCGATACGCACAACAACAAGCTGCGCGTCTACAAGGGACCGAAACTGCTGCGCGAAGCGGTCTGCTCGACCGGCTCCGGCATCCTGCTCAAGGATCCGCGCGACGGCCGGCAGTGGTTCTTCGACACCCCGCAGGGCGAGTTCAAGATCCTGCGCAAACAGAAGAACCCGCTCTGGATCAAGCCCGACTGGGCCTTCATCGAAGAGGGCTATCTGCCGCCGAAGAACGCCCGCGATCGCGTCGACGACTTCTCCCTTGGCGACTACGGTCTCTACATGAAGGACGGGTACATCATCCACGGCACGATCTTCAAGACGCTGCTCGGGAAGCGCGTGACCCACGGTTGCATCCGCCTCGGCGACGAGGATCTGAAGTGGGTGTTCGAAACGGTACCGACGGATGCGCGTGTTTACCTTTATTGATTCGCAGCGGCTCCGCTGCGGGCGGGCTGTCGCCCGCCTGGATGAGATTGCCGATTCGCGCCGGCTCCGGCGCGGGCGGGCGGTTGCCCGCCTTGTCGTGCTCTGCGGATTCTTTCTCTCGGCCACTCCAGGCATTGCCGCCGAAGGCGCGAAGGCGCTGCCGCCGCTCGTGCAGCTGCGGACGAGCGAGTACGAAGCGGTGCTGGCAAAGGAGCCGACGCTCTACCTCGTGCTCGATCCGCGGGCGAAGCATCTCGACATCCGCTCTCGCGCGATGGTGCTCGAACGCGTGCCGCTCGCCGACCTGCTGCTTCTCGAGTTCCAGCCGCTCTTTGCCAAGTCCGGAGCTCCGGAGCTCGGCGCGCCGGCACTCTGGAAGGTGACGCAGGGTCCCGGCGACACCGACCGCGAAACGATCGCACCGCTCGAGCTCCGGCCGTACTCGGAAGAAGAAGACAAAGAGGAGCCGGCCCCGACGACTCCCGGCGCGGCACCTGCAGCGCCCACTCCGGCGCCCAAGAAAAAGCCCGACGAAGCGCCGATTCCGACCAGCTACCGCGTGCTGATCGACAACGGCTGGCAGCTCTACATCACCGCGGACCCGCCGCAGTCGACCTTCTTCCGTCGCTTCGTCGCCTCGGTGAAGGATGGCTGGAGCCGTCTTCGTGGCGAAGAGCCGCAGCACCCGCCGCTCATCACGCTCGTCGTCTCCCCCGAAGGCGCCGCACGCCTGCACCACCTCTTCCGCAGCGGCACCGAAATTCTCGTTCTGCCGTAGCGCGCTTTCTCTGCGATCGCGCTAGGGAGTCGTGCGGCTCCACTGGCCCGTGTCGCCGGTCTCGAAGTCATCGAAAAACGGCATGAAGTCTTCGACGATGCCGGAGTTGTTGACGCTCCCCGAGACCGGGCTCACGGCATCCGAACCCATGCCGCGTTTCGCGAACGCGCGCAGCAAGTAGCGTTCATCGTCGGGATGGGCACCGCTCGCCACGGCGTCGAGCACTCCGTCGCGCGCCTGTGTGAAGGTCGGTTGAGTCGGGGTCAGCTTCATCCCATCGATCACGTACTGCTGGATCCGGTTCCGCGCCGCGAGAAGTCCATGCTTCTGCGCGAGCTGAACGAAGCCCTCCCAGAGCATGTTCGCCCAGATCTCGCCCGCATTGTGCTTCTCCGCGGGATCTGCAGTCAGGCTGATGCAGGGGTTTCCTGCGACTCCCGGATACAACGTATAGCCGGGTCCGATGTCCTTGAACGTGAGCGCATTCTTTTCCCTGTTCGTCGAGTAGGGAAATCGGCGGAGGCCGAAGTAGAAGTTGTCGACGTATCCCGGGCAGAAGGACAGGAAAGTGTAGCCGCCGACGGCGATGGTCGTACCGGCGACAACGTCCGTCGCCTGCGTCGTCACGAGGATCGACTCGAAGTCGGCCCAGCCTTCGTTCAGTGCCAGACCCTGGGCGTTGTTGAGTCCGTTCGCATTGCCGATCAGCCGGCCTGACATCACGTGAGCGATCTCGTGCGTGAGGACCGTCATGTCGATCGTCGAGTCGCGTGTCGGCGCGAGGCTTCCGCCGGCCGAGAAGACGAAGAGCTGCATCCGCGCTTTGCTTCCGTCGGCTGGCACGGCGATGTTGGCGTTGTCGAGACCGGAGTGGTCCTGCCCCTCGGCGAGGACCGCATCGTTTCCGGCTCCGCCGCGCCCGTAGTTGTCCGTCTGCGCGTTTCCCGACAGTTCGTCGAATCCGAACGAATACCAGATGTCGTGCAGCCAGTTGACGTCGTAGAACATGCCGACGACTGCCGCCTGCCGGTTGGTCGTGTCGCTCGCATCGAGCGTGGGGTCGAAGACCGCCCCGAAAGTTCCCGGCGCCGTCAGTGCGCCGCGGACGTCGCCCCCATCGAATCCGTTGATGCCGCCGAGGTCGAGGTAGGCATCGGCGTTGTTGCCCGTGGTTTGGGTTGCGGTGCTCGCCAGCCATGGATCGGAGGGACCGATCAGGCTCTCGATCGAAACGGGGTCGGAGGATACGAACGGCGGTTGAAAGCCATCGGGGAGGCCGGTCGGATGCGGACTTCCGGTCGTACCCGTCGGTCCGTCGGAAGGTTGATGAGGTCCCGTGGTTGCAGCGAACACCTGGTAGGAGAACGCCACGTCCTGCCTCAGGTTCTTGCGGAAGAGCACGCTGCCGTCTTCCGCGCTGATGACATAGGAGAAGACGGCATCGTCGCCGGCCGGGCCGTTGACCCAGAGCTCGAGGTAGTGCGCGGCAACGAACCGCCCGACGGCGAGAGGGAAGAGCACGGGACGGACCCGCGTCGCGCGTTCGAAGATGCGTGGGTCGGCCGTCAGCAGGTCGCGGCTGAGCTCGAAATGCCCATAGGGGTCGAACGCGCCGGAGAGCGCGGAGGAAGCAGCAGCTTCCGGGGCCTCGGAGGGTTCGACGATCGGGACGAACTCCGAGATCGGCGCTCGGATCCCGGCGAGATCGGCGAGCGCGATGGAGATGGCTTGCTGGGGAGAGAGATCAAACCTCGCGACCGCGCTGGCGCTCTCGAGTCGCAGGCGCCCGACGACCGCCGTGACGGAGAGATCGGCAGTCATCGCCACGGCGAGCTCGGAGTCGAAGATCAGCGTCCCGGGACGGGTCGCGGTGCGGCCGGCGAACGCGTCGAACTTCACGATCGTCGCCCCGCCCGGTGCGTACGAGACGTACCGGAGCTCGAGCGCTGCGAGATCGGCTGCCGTCGCGGCGTAAAGGTCCCGGTGAGCCGAGAGAAAGTCGCGCGCGACCGACTCCGCCGAGACCGTCTCAGCGCCCGGCTCGCCCGCCGCTCCGGCGAGCGATTCTCCCGGGCGAGTCGACCGGATCGAAACCGGCAGCATCGATCCCTCGTCCCGCGTGATGCGAAGTCCCGGCGCGCGAAGTTCGAGATCGCGCGCTGCCGCGAGCTCCCGAGCGCTGAGCGTCGAGCGTTCCGGGCTCGTTGCCAGCGCGCGAACGTCGAAGTTCTCCGGCAAAGTCCGGCCGCCCGGCACAGGTGCCTCCGCGCCGGCAGGAATCGAACCCGCGGTGAGGGCCAGCGCGGCGAGAAGGAGCCTTCCGTTCCGTCGCAACTTGCGGAACACCCGGTCATCGAACCTTCGCAAGGCGGCACTGGAGTCTTCGCACATGGCCTGGCCTCCCTCCGGAAGAGAGTAAGGAGTCCCGCAGGCGCAACGGTAGTGACTTTTGACAGGGGGGCTGCGGGGCGTGGCGAGCGGTCGATGGGAAGCCGACGTCGAGCGACTGCGGCGCTCCCTGCCGACACCAACACCCACTCGCCAGGCCAAGTGGCGGACCGGGCGGGCGATTTCCGTGGAAGTGAGAGAAGGCCAATCGAGGAGAAGCGCCCATGCTCCGACTTACCAGCTTCCGATTACCTGGCGTTTCATTTCGCGGCGTCTCATTCCCAGGCACCGGACTCTCCTGTCGACTCTCCTGCCGGCTCTCCTCCCCGCGCACCCGTTACGGCATCGCACGCCTCGCGGTGATCTCGACGGTGGCCGCGGTGGCCGGGCTGGCGGCGTTCTCTGGCAGCGCGGAGGCGCAGCTTCCTCTCGGCGGCGCGGTGGGCATCAACGCCAACACCTTCGACTACCAGGGCGCTCCCCGTGTCGCCATGCGGCGCGACGGATCGGGGTGGTTCGTCTGGGAAAGCCGGAACGGGCCGACGGTGGGAGACGTCTCGATCCGTGAGTTCAGCGCCGGGGGAAGTCTCGCCACCGAGGCGACCTGCAACCAATTCACGACCGACGACCAGCTTCGACCCCTCGTCGCCGCGAACTTCGCCGGGACCTCGCTCGGGGACGACGAGATCGTCGCCTCGGACAGCGAACTGTTCTCCTATGACATCGCCGCACTCCCGGCGGGCCGCTCGATCGTGGTCCTCCACGCCGGCACGCTCGACGGAGATGTCTTCGGCCAGCTCCTCGCCGCAAACGGAACGATCGCCGGGCTCCCGTTTCCGCTCTCGGCAACAGACAACGGACCGACCTCCGAGCGCTCGGCACCGAGCGTCGCATCCGACGCCCTGGGCGGCTTCGTCGCCGTGTGGATCGACGAGACGTCGCAACAGCTCTTCGCACGCCGCTTCCGCCCCGACGCCTCCCCCATCGGCGGCAACATTCAGGTCACAACCACGACGGCGTTCCAGCGCGTGAATCCCCAGGTCGCCATGGGCGCCGACGGCAGCTTCGTCGTCACCTGGGGCAATGAACTGACCGAAAACGCCGACGGCCACATTCTCGGACGGGAGTTCGCCCGCACGGGTACACCGGTCGGCCTCGCGTTCTCGATCGAATCGACCGTCGACGCCTACAACGGCGGCGTCGCCATGAGCGACGGACGCTTCATGGCGACCTGGTCCGCCCCCGACGTCAGCAGCACCGGCGTCTGGGCCCGCCTCTACGAAAGGCGCGTCGTGTTCTCGGATGGATTCGACGGTGGGAATCTGGACTACTGGTGAGGAGAAGCTAAGCGATATTTCCGCGAAGATATCGGTGCCTCACAGCTAAACTCATTCTCCGACGGGCTTGCTACTTCAAGTGCAAATGAGCCCAACGATCTCAGCAATCAGGCTAGTCCCCCGGATACTCTCCGGCAAGCTCGGAGTATGGGATGGTCAGGACTGTCTGAACTTGCCCGCGCACCAAACTCTCGACGACGAGCCGGTCTGCTTCGAACCGGGGCCGACCGTCGCCGCTATAGAGAGTTCGCGGCCGCCCTCGCCCGCAGACAAACTGCACGTGCGCTTCTTGACTTGCGGTTTCGAAAAGCAGACAGTCGTCTTTGAGGACCTTAAACTCTCCGACTTCCTCGGCGACGGTCCTTACTATTGGCCCAACTTGCCGAATGATTCTTGCTCTCGAATTCGCGTGTCCAAGAGGCCTAGTCTCGTCAATCAGGTACCACTCACCGCCGAGTGCGGTTCGCTGCTGATATATGACAAATGGAAATTGAGCGAAACCCAATCTAAAGAGCCATGCCGCAGCGACCGCTAGCGCGCAGAGACCCAAGAGCACTCGGACTTTCCGGTTTCGCGTGAAGTGGGAGAACAAGGATGAAGCCCACATCTTATTTGAGGTCTTCCCATTTCCGCAGATATATGGCTAAACGATCGCGACGACGCCTTCTTGCCTCGCTCTCCCTGTTGTTCTCTGAGCCAAACGCTGAATTTAAGATTCCAACCTTACGTCCATAGTCTGCAACTGTCAGGAGGGGCACGTAGGTACTTTCAGGGATCAGCTCGGGCTCGAAAACTACAAAGTCGAAGACTGGCTGAACTATAGCTGCGTAATCTGTAGGAGCGCACTCGTCTTGGTACTTCAGACACAAGACGGCAAGGTCGAGGTATACGGCCCTCGCCATCTCCATCGCCAGAGGCCATCGCATCCACGTCCAGTCTGGTTCATGCCCTTCCAGACCGTGACCGATATTCCAGCCGCCAGGAGTGCGAAGCCCTGAGTAGTAAAAGTCGCGAACTCGTCTCGTCTCATGAACCTGATGCGAGAAAGAGTCTTCGAGGGCATGCAGAAACTCTCCTATCGACCGCGCTGTTGTGTTATTCAGCGAACTGCTCGACCTCGCTTTCGCGCCCATCGACAATAGCCGTTGTTCGGAGACGAAGTGGTAAAGACGCATATTCCGCTGCGAAACTCCGTGCTTCGTGGCGTCTCGGCCATCTCGATCCAGATCTTGTGTGCTTTCTCCAATGAACCTCGCTGTTCGAGCGGAGAATCCCGCGGCCTCCGCCAGGAAAGTGGTTAAGAACAAGTGCACGTCTTCTTCGTATAGCCCGAGCTGGTCGCGAACTCCGAGTGGGTTGTATCGCAGCGGCGCAGTTGAGCTGACATCCTCAATCGATTGCAGTGGATCCTCGGACAAAAATCTTCCCATCTCGGGATCCAGCCACCGGTTTCTCATGTAGACGAGGCCGGTGGCGGGGTCGGTGAGGTGGCCTTGGAAGCTCGCGAGGTTGTCGAGGGTGGAGGTCGGGGTCACTCTCGGGTCGGGGCGTTCGAAGACGATGGAGTCTGCGGCGCCGGTGGTGACGTTCTGCGTGAACGGAGTCTCCAGACTCTGGCCGGATTTGTCGATCAGGCTCGGGCCGATCTGCAGCGTGTGCGTCGTCGCGGCGAGGGCGGATTGGGGCACCAGGGTGTAGCCGTCGGGCTGCGCGAGCCACGTGCGCGTTTGACCGTCCAGCAGGATCGTCGCGCTCGCGACCGCGGGGTCGATCTCTTCGCTGAACTGAAGCTCCAGTCCACCGGATTTCGCAAGGAGCAGCTCGACGCGCGGCCGCGCCGTGTCGTCGATCGTGTGCGCTTCTCCCGTCCAGACGAAGTCCTTGGAGTATTCGGCCACCGGATGATTCTCGAACAGATCGACGATCGCCGCTGCGGAGATCGTGAGGTGCATGCCGTGGAGAGCCGTCGGCGGATGACCCGGATCCGGAGTCAGGATCACGCGCCGTCCTTTCTGTTTGCCATCGCGGACCGGTTGCCCGGCGGTGACGGCGACCGGAACGGCGTCGGTCGTATCGCGGAGCGTCAATGAGCCCGCGGCGATCGCCGCCTGCAGGCGATCGAGCCGCACCTCTTCGGAGAATTCGAGCACCAGGTTGCCGTCCGCTTCGCGCAACTGTTCGACAACCGGCGGCGTGAGGTCCACGCGGATCGTGCGATTTCCGTAGGGCGAGTATTCGTAGCGCTCGATCGCCCGGCCCGCGGCGTCGGTGATCGCCACCGCGTTGCCGATCGAGTCGTAGACCGGAACCGTGACGGTCTCGAGAACGCCGTCACCGTTCTCATCCGTCTCCTGACGAACGACCTCGTCCAGGCCCTGACCGTAGATCCGGCGCGTGTGGAGAAGCCCGTTTTCGTAGCGCTCGAGGAGGCGCCAATCCGACCAGACCCATTCTTCGGTGTCGCCCGCCGCCTCGCGTTTCACCAGGCGATTGAAGGCATCGTAGTCGTAGCGCGCGACCTCTCCCGCACCGTCGCGCGTGACGCGCGTCAGGCGATTCCGGTAGTCCCACGAGAAATGAAGCGGCCCTTTGCGGATCAGGTTTCCCGCGCCGTCCCAGACGAGCGTTTGACCGGCGAAGGATCCCGGCCGGTTGCGGCCGGAACCGTCGGCAGGACTGCCCTGATGCCCCGAGATCGTGTATTTCTCGGGGGTCTGTTCGACCAGGTTCTCGGCGGCGTCGTAGTGAAACGCGAACGACTCCGGTAGGTTCGCGATCGACGCGGCGGAGGGCACCGAATTGTTCGGCGCGAGCGCCAGGGGATTCTCGGTCCGCGCCGCTTCGACGAGGCGGCCTGCACCGTCGTAAGCGGCGACGTAGCCGGCACCGTTGAGGTCGTCGCGCTGGGACGCCGTCTTGAGATTTCGCGGACTCCAGGCAAGCCGCTCGGTGAACGGTTCGAAGCTGGTCCCCGCGAGCGACGTCGAGATCGGTCGTCGTCCGCCGTCAAAGACCGTTCCGCCCGAGAGGCCGTTGCCGAGGCTGCGGTGAACAACGAGATCCGCGCCACGGAATCCGTATCCCGCGAGCGCGCTCCCGGAACTGCTGATCGTGGTGGCGCGATTCAGCTCGTCGAACCCCTGCGCCACCGTCGTTCCCGATGGATAGGTCTTGAGCGTCAGGTTGCCCGCGTCGTCGAAATCGTTCGCGATGGACTTCCCGTTCGTCGTCTCACTGAGGCGACGGGAGAGCGAATCGTAGGCACTCGTCGTGACGTTCGTTCCGGACTGCACCCGAGTCAGCCGGGAGAGACCGTCGTAGGCGAAGGTCTCGGTCGTCGGACCTTCGACGCCGCTCGCCCGGACGATCGACCGGCTGCTCAGGCGACTTGCAGGGTCGAAGGCCTGATGAACGAGCGTGCCATTGCCGTCCGCGAGCTCGGTGGCGTTTCCCGCGCCGTCGTAGCTTGCGGTTTCCTGGGTCGAGTCGGGGTAGATCGTGACGCGCCGCCGGCCGAGAGCGTCGTAGGTCCAGGCTGTCGAGTGATTCAGCGCGTCCCGGTAGCTGACGAGGCGAGAGCTCCGGTCGTAGGCGTAGTCGACCGCAATTCCTTCCGGGCGCGACGTGCGCACGAGACGATCGGCACCGTCGTAGACCGACTCCGAGAGGTGCCCTTCGGCATCGATTGCCAGCCGCGGATTCCCGTGCGCGTCGTACGTGGTCGAAGCGACGTTCCCCAGCGCATCCGTCGACGACGTCGCGCGTCCGAGCGCGTCGAACGTCGCGGTCAGCGTCGTCGTGACCGGAGCTCCGCCGTCGACCCTCTCGACGAGCGCCACGCGAATGGAATTGCCCCCGCGATCGAGCGTCCGCTCGACCCGGTTTCCCGCCGGATCGACGGCGACCACGGGGCGCTCGGCCTTGTCGTACGTCTGGCTCGAGATGCGACCCAACGGATCCGTGACCGTGCGCACGTTGCCGGCAGCGTCATAGGAGGTCGACGACGTCACGAGGCGCGCGGCAGCGGGATTGCTCCCCGCCCAGAGCTTCGCGCTCGACGATTTCGGCCGCCCGCGGAGGTCGAATGCGGCGCTGCTTTCGGCGAGGAGCAGGCCTCCGGTGTCGAAGCTCCGGCTGAGGACGACGTTCGAGCCGTTGTCGTAAATGGCCGCGGATGTATCTCCCAGCGGATCCACAGAGCTCTTCACGCGCCCGAAACCGTCGAGGGCGGTCGAGCGAACGTATCCGCGCGCATTGGTGAACGAGATGCGGGAGCCTTCGGCGTCGTAGCCGTAGCCCTCCGTCGAAGGATCCGCCGAGCCGGCGCCGCGCGTGACCGAGGAGAGAAGGTCGCGTTCGTCATATCCCTGAAGCGTCAGCTCGCCTTCCGGGTGGGTGATCGATGTCAGGTTGAAGTTCGCATCGTAGGAACGCCGCTCTACGATCCAGTCGGCCGCAGATGGAGTGACCTCCCGACGGATCTCGACCAGCTCGCCGAGAACGCCGTAGTCGCGCTGAATCCGCGTCACCTGACCGCCGTCGTCGCCCGACGGGATGCGCTCTTCGACGACATTGCCATTCTCGTCGTGCAGGAATCTGGTTTCGTACCCCAGGGCCGGCGACCCGCTCCCATCGGTTGCGGCGCTCGCCGCGGCCTTCGTCGCGACGAGCCAGTCGACCTCGTTCCAGACGGCTTCGCTGCGCACTCCCCGCGGATCGATCGTCGAGAGGACGTTGCCGCGGGAGTCGGTCTCGAACTTCGTCACCAGCGCGAGGCCGTCGGGATCCACCTTGACCTGGCGCAGGTAGCCTTTCGATGTTCCCGTCCCGAAGTACTCGTAGGTCGTGACGTTGCCGTTCGGGTTGGTCACTCGCGTCGGCTGCCCGAAGTCGTTGTAGACGATCGCCGTCGATCCCGCGTCGGCGGTTCCCGCGGCTTCGGTGATCGCCATCGGCAGTCCGGTTGCGCCCCGGGCGATGAGTGTCACGGCGCCGCGAGGATCGGTGATCTTCGTCGGCTGGTTCGAGTAGGTGTCGTACTCGATCTGTGTCGCGAGCACGTGGCTGGATCCGTTGTCGCCCCGGTTGTCGGCCGTCACTGCAATCTGGAGTACGTTGCCGCGCGACCGACGTCCGTTGGCGACGTCGTACGTCATGTCCGTCGCGCGCCCGAGCGGTGCGGCGGAATGAGTCACCAGCCCCTCGGCGTCGATCGTCGAGGTCGAGACCGCGTGCAGCGGATCCTCGAAGCGCACGAGCTGCCCGGAGGCGTTGTGGCCGTACTCCCGGGTCTGTCCTCGCCTGTCGATCACGATCGTCTGATGCGCCTCGAAGTCGATCGCGAGCGCGAGCGGAAAGCCGCCCCAGGTCTCACGGGCGACTTCGTCGGGACGCCCGTCGCCATCTCCGTCTTCGTAGGAGACCTCGATCGGGATCTCGCCGCGCGCGTCCTCGATCGCCACCAGGTTGTCGCGGCCGGCAAGGCGCTGCGCGAGCGCGGTTCCGGCTGCCGGGGGATCGGAGTATTCGTAGCGCGTCGTCAGGCCGTTCGGAAAGGTCGCGTCTCCGATGCCGATCGCCGGCGAGATCACGCGTTCGAGCCGCCCGGCAGCGTCATATTCGTACCGCACTTCACGCTCGTCGAAATCCCGGATCTTCACCAGACGCCCGCCATCGTCGTACTCGAGCTCGAACTCGCGTCCGAGATCGTCTTCGATGCCGACGAGATGCGACGCATCGTCGTAGAGGAAGTTGATCTCGTTGCCGGCGGCCGGGCGGTCTTTCACTGCATCGGTCAGGCGGATCAGTCGTCCCCAGCGATCGAAGTGCGCGCTCGCATGAGATGGGTCGAGCAGGAGGTAGCCGTTCGCGGACTCGAAGAGCTCCGAGAACAGACCCGCGGGCGCCTTCAGAGTTCCATCGCTCTGACGCGCGAAGAGCTCGCGACGGCCGCGCCCGTCGTAGAGCTCGATGTCGCGATTCGGAAGCGGGCGCAGCCGAAGGCGGTAGCCGAGCTCCCAACCGGGACCGAGCGGGCCGGCGCCGATCGTCTGATTGCGATAGGTACGCGCCAGAGCGACGTCGAGCCCACGCCCGCGAACGGCAAGATCGACCGCCGCGGTGGTGAACTCGCCGGAGTGCAGAATCGTCCCGGGAACGACGTCCCCGGTGCCGCCGCTGGCGTTGCGCGCCGGCTCCTGGCGGAGGGCGGGAGTCATCTCCCAGCGCACGGCGCGGGCGCTCGCATGTCCGCCGCGACGCAGCGCCTCGGCGCCGTAGGTCGGCGTGAGCTGGGCGACCAGCGCCGGAGGAAACGAGGCCCGGATGATCTCTCCCGAGAGCAGCTCCCGCGCGGCTGGCGGGACGTGAAGTGCCTCCGCATCGCAGCGGATGCAACGTCCGGGCTCGTCCTCACTGGCGGATCTCGTGTAGGCGCGCGCCGCGCGCAGGTCGGCGATCGCGACCACGACATCGGACTCGTACCAGCCCGAGCCCTCCTCCCACGGATTCTCCGCCAGCCGATGCAGCACGAGGCCGTCGCTGCCGGTGAAGCCGGTCGGCGGCAGCCCGCTCGCCGGCGAGCTTCCTCCCGAATCTTCGCCCGCCTCCGCGCCGTCGATGCGCCGCTCGCCGGCGCCGAGGCTCTCGAGGTCGATGCGGACTTCCGGCCCGAGAAATCCGGGAAGCGCGGCGCGCACGCGGAAAGTCGCCGGAATCTCGCGCGGTTCGGCGGCCGTGCCGATGTTTCGCGTCGGCACTCCGAGCGGCGCGATGAGGGCCTCGGCCGTCGCAGTGGCCGCACCCGATGCCGCGGGCAAGCCGCCCGCCGCAGGCGTAAGGAGAAGCAGTGCCGGCTCGCCGTTTCCTCGCGCGCCCGCCACGCCCGCTGCGCCGACCTCATTCGCTGCATCCCCTTCAGTCGCTTCGCGGGGCGGCAGCGCGCCGAACGCCACCAGAGCGTACGCTCCGGCGCAGATCGCAGCGCAAGCCGCAGCCCGCCTCGCCTGCAGAGATTCGAACATCGACCGCTCTCCTGAAGTCCGCCGAGTGTACTCAACGCGCGGGCGCCGTCCAGCACGGTCCGGCGAGGCTCAGCGCGAGTCCCTTGGCTCCCTCTGGAAAGACGGATTTCCCTCGGTGGCTCTGGCGGCCGACCCGACAGGAGGCGAGCTGCGATCGCTCGCTTTCCGCGGCCTCAGTTCACTCCCCAGCGGCACGGCGCGCTGCCGCCGCCTCCTTCGGGATCGTTGCGGTCGAATCCGTCGATGAGCAGCGGCCAGCGGGACCCGAGAATCGCCTCATCGATCGACAGCCCGTGCGGGTCGGTATCGACCGCGAAGAAGCGCAGGAGCACGCGGTTCGTTCCGGGTGGGGGCACGCCGCTCACCAGCGTCGTCTGCCAGACGCCGGGAGTCTGCGCCACGGTCGTGCTGGCGGTGGTCAAGAATCCGGTCGAGCAGTTCTCCGTGGTCGTGAAATCGAGCTCGATCGTGAAGTTGCCGTATCCCATATGCCGGACCTGGGCGAAGAGGTTGGCCACGCCTCCGATCGGAGCGCATTGCTCCATCGCTGCGATCTCCTGACCGCCCTCGTGTTCGCTCGCGACGATCGCCGAACCGGAGGCGGAACAGTCGCCCTCGTCCGTGAGGTCGGTCCAGATCAGCGTCCCCAGAACCTCCTGCCAACCGGAAACGTCCGTGTCGAAGTGCGGATTGGTCACCAGGATCTGTCCTCCTGCCGGCCATCCACCGAGGCCCGTCATGATGCCTATGGCCAGTATTCTCAGCCGCTTTGAGCTCGTCATGTCTCGCTACGCGCAAAGGGCAGCGCCAGAGGCCACGGTGGGGTCGTGCTTCAGGAATCGCGGCGTCTTGCCTGCGACCGACCGGCGGCGGGCGCCGCCAACTTCCTGTCGTCTTCGCCCCCTGCCCTCCGTTTTCGAGGATGGAGGCCTGCCATGCCGAGAACAGCTCGTTCACGAAAGCTTCGCGCCCTGCTCCTCGCGGCCGTGTCAGCCGCTCTCATCGGCGGCCCGCTCGCCGCATCGCCGCGCCGAGCGGTCCACAAAGTGAGCGGTGCCGCCGTGGTTGGCAGCGACGTCACCTGGATCGCGCCCCGGCGCCCGCCGCGGATCTCGCCGGATGGCGAGTGGATCGTCTGGCTGCAGGATGCGGAGGTCAACGATGCCCTCGCCCTGTGGGCCGCGCGGCGAACGGGCGGCGCCCCGAAGCGCCTCTCCGGCACGCTGGTTCCTGGCGACATTTTCGACTACTTCCTGTTCACTCCGGATTCGAAGTACGTGCTCTACACCGCCGAGCAGGAGGGCGGGGACCGTCTCGATCTCTTCTCCGTTCCACTGCTGGGCACTGCCGCGGACGTCGTGCAGATCAGTCCGACGCAGGTCGGCCCCACGCACTTCATCTACCGTCCGACCCTGACGGATGACGGACAGCACGTTCTCTTCTCGACCAGTGAGGTCGTCGCCGGAAACACCTTCTTCTCGGCGCCGGTCGACGGCTCTTCCGCAGCCATCGGCCTCGATGGTCCCTTCACCGGGAGCGAAACGATCAGCGAATTCGTCGTCTCCGGCGGAACGGCGGTTTTCGCGCGCGCGGATCTCAACGCCGGCCGCGAGCTCTGGCGGGTGCCGGTCGGCGGCGGTCCGAAAGTTCGCCTTACGCCCGGGTTCGTCGATGCCGCTGCGGAGATCGGCTCGGTGACGCTCTCTCCCGATGGTACGCGCGTCGCCTTCTTCGCCGAGGATTCGCCGTGGCAGTTCAAGAGGGAGCTGTGGAGCGCGCCTGTCCAGGGCGCGGCCGGCAGCGCGGTTCGTCTGGCCGACATCCCGGTCGGGTCCGGGGACGTGAGCGAATTCGATTTTTCTCCCGCGAGCTCGCGCATCGTCTTCAAGGCCGACCGCGAGGTCAACGAGAAGAGAGAGCTTTATTCGGTCGTCGCCGACGGTTCGCTCCCGCCGGTGAAACTCAGCACCGCCCTCATCGCCGAGGGCGACGTCCGCTCGTACTACATCTCGCCGGACAGCTCGACCGTGGTTTATGACGCGGACTGGTCGACGGATGCGCGCAACGAGGTCTTCTCCGTTCCGATCGGCGGCCCTTCGGCCGCTGGCGTGCGGCTGAATCGCGCGCTCGTCGCCGGAGAGTCCGCGATCTTCGTCCGGGTCGCCTTCGACGATTTCGTCGTCTACGTGGTCGGCAACGCAGACCAGACGGTGCTCCATGAAGTTCGCGCGACCCCCTATGGCGGACCGGCGAGCGCCGGGTGGCAGATCCAGGGTGCCGGGGCGATCGACGGCGGCGCTCCCGGCGCGGTCCTCCCCGACTGGACGATTCTCACCGGCGACTTCGTCACACCCGGGGACATCGGCCTCTTCACCACGCGCACCGACGGCTCCAGCGGGAATGACAACCTGCTGAGCCCGTTGTGGAGCGATGTCGCTCTCGGGCTCAATAGCGGCGTCTCGCCGGACAGCGCCGAATACGTCTTCCTCGCCTCTCTCGGCGGCGGTTCACGCCATCTCTATTCGACCCACGTAGATGGCTCCCAGACTTTCCCGGTCCGCGTGAGCGCCGTGCCGGTGTCGGGAGGCGACGTTCTCGACGACGTGCTGGGCTTCGGGTTCACTGCCGACGGCCGTGGAGTTCTCTATGTGGCCGACGCCGAGGTTGCGGGCCGGGAAGAGCTCTACATCGCGGACGGACTGGTTTTCGCGGCGGACTTCGACGAGGAACAGAATACTTCGGAGTGGTCCAGCACTTCTCCCTGACCGTCGCGTCGAACCGTCGGCCGACCTTCAGAAAGCGCAGGCCCTGATGGAAGAGGTTCGCGAATTTGCGGCGAAACCTATCGCCTCAGGGCGCCCGCACTGCGAATCGCCGCACGACGACGGTATCGACGGCGCGGTCGTGGCCGAGCCGGCGATTGGGATCTTTCCAGAGATCGAGCAGACCGAGACCGAGTGTGCCGAGGATGCCGAAGTAGGCCCCGAAACGCTCGACGCTGGCGAAGAAGGAGAGCCGCTCGCCGTCAAGTCGCACCACCCGCAGGCCGAGCAGACGCTTGCCGATCGTCGCTCCCCACCGCGAGATGGCGAAGCCGAAGTAGATCGCCGGGACGAAAAAGAGCGCCGCCGCGCGCATGAAGGCCGGAATCAGCCGCTCGACCTCGAGCCGCACCGTGCCTTCCGTCAACGGTTTCGCTTCGTTCTCCCCGAGGTCGAGGGCAATCTGGAGATTCATCTCGGCAAGACGATCGGCGGCGCGGTCGAGCTCGCCGGCCTCGATGTCCGCCTTCACGCTCGACGGGAGACCGGCGGCATCGATGCGCGCGAGAGCGGGCGCGAGGTCGCGCAGCAGCGCGTGGCGCGCCGTCGGTTCGTCCGGATACGCGAAGAGCGCGGTGCGCAGGGCGCGGTAGCCCGCGGGGTCGCTCGCGTGGAGCGCGAGGCCGGAGAAGAGCGCCGCCGCCGCGATCGTCGGCAGGAGGAGGAGCGCGGCGTCGATCGCGAAGGCGAGCGCTCGCCGGAGGGGCGAGGGCAGGATCGAGCCGGCGAGGGCCGGGGTGATCGCGAGGGACTGGGGATCGAAGCGACGTTGCGGCATCGGGCCTCCGAAGGTCGACAGCATTCTGCCGCAATCCAGAAGCCCTCTGCCGATGGAAGTCGCTCTTCTCCTGTCCGCTCGTCGCGAAGCGAGATCGCGCGAGCGAGCGGCCTGCCGCACGAGGTGTTTGCATGAATTGACGCGTCAGCTGTCGGTGAACTCGACGACGGGAAAGTCCGATGTCCGTCCAACGGCCGCTTTCCCGCGGTAGCAGTGGAGCGGCTTCTCGTCCGCTCCCGGGAGCTCCATGAATCCGCGACCTCTCCTCTCCGCTTCGACCGTGGTGACGACATGCACGCTCGCCGGACTTCTGGGCGGTGCGGCGCTCGCCCAACCTGACGTCGGCGTCTCATCGGTGCGCGCGCAGCGCTTCCTCGACGAGACCTTCGGCGCGTTCACCGCGGCGAGCGGCGACGACTTCGCTGCGACGCTCGCCGTCGGCGACTTCAACGGCGACGGCGCAGACGACCTTGCGACGGGAATTCTCTTCGACAGCGGTATCCCCGGAATCGGACCGCTCCGGGCAGGTGCGGTCGAGATCCGCTATGGCAGTCTCGCCCCGGGACATCGGGGCCTGCATGGAGGCATCGCCGATCTCTTTCTGCGCGAATCCTCGACGTTCGACGCGCCGGAGGTGGATGACGGATTCGGCGAGTCACTTGCGGCGTGCGACTTCAATGGCGACGGCCGCGACGATCTCGCCGTCGGAGTGCCCGGTGAGGATCTCGTCTCCGCCCTGAACACCGGTGCGGTCGAGATCCGCTACGGCAGCGCTGCCGGTCTCGCGCAGGACGCGGCCGCTTTCTATACCGAAGACACCGCGGGGATCCCGTCGGAGCCGGCCACTAACGACCAGTTCGGCGTGGCCCTCGCCTGTGGAGACTGGAACGGCGACGGCTTCGCGGATCTCGCCATCGGCGCCCCGGGCGAGAACGTCGCCGCGGGTGTCCAGGCCGCCGGCATGGTCATCGTGATCAACGGCTCAGCCGCCGGACTGAATCCGGCGACAAGTACTTCGTTTCATCAGAACACCGCGAACGTCCCGGATTCCGCCGAGACCAGCGATGCCTTCGGACTGGCGCTCGCCTCGGGCAATTTCGACGGTGGCTTCGAGGATCTCGTGGTCGCCTCGCCCGGCGAATCGAACGGGCCCGTCGCGCAGACCGGCGCCATTCACATGTTCGCGGGATCGCCGACCGGACTCCTGATGGCCGGCAGCATCGAGCTCTTCGAGGCGAGCGCGAACGGAGCGTCGGAAGAGAACGACCGGTTCGGGACAACCCTCGCGACGGGAGACTTCGACGGCGACGGCTTCGACGATCTTGCGATCGGGGTGCCCCGGGAAGACGGCGGCCCGGGCGGCACGATCGACTCCTCGGGACAGACGGTCGTTTTCTTCGGCGACCCCATCGACTTCGCTCTCGCACGCACGCTCTTCCTCGATCAGGATTCCGTGCTCGGCACCGGCACGAGCGAGACGATGGACTTTTTCGGAAACGCTCTCGCCGTCGGGGATTTCGACGGTGACGGATTCGACGATCTCGCCATCGGTCAGCCGGGCGAATTCGTGCTGTCGCCGCGCGACGGCGCCGTGACGGTCGTCATGGGAAGCGCGAGCGGGCTCGCGATCGGCCGCCACCGCGGCGGCGCCGCCGGTTTCGACGGCATTCCGGGAAACAACCAGGTGGGTTTCCGGTTCTTCGGCGGGGCCCTCGCGGCGGGCGACTTCGACGGCGACGGCGTCGCGGATCTCGCGATCGGCGCACCGACCGAAGACTTCGCTGGCCTCGACTCCGCCGGCACCGAGACCATCCTCTACGGAGCCCTCTTCGCCGACGGCTTCGAGAGCGTGGGCGGTCAGTACTGGTCCGGCGTCGTACCCTGACTCCTGCGGGTCAAGAAACAAAAAGCCCCTCCGCACGACGGCGGAGGGGCTTCGAGAACCGCGAGCTTCCGAGAGGTCTTACTTCGACCAGGGCGGCGTGACGCCGGCGGAGCGGGCGTAGGCGATCAGCTGGCCGAGGTGCTCGCTCATGTGACCGTAGCTCGCCATGAAGAGCGCGCGGCCGGACATCTGGTTGCCGAAGAAGTCGTGCTTCGCTTCGAGCTCGGCCGGACCGGCAGCGACGACGTTCGCGCGGCCGAAAGCGATGGCCTTGTCGAGCGCCGCGATGACGTCCTTCTTGCTCGTCGCCTCGGGACCCTTCTCGGAGTCCTTCGGTGCGTCGGCCGGCATGGCGACTCCCATCGCATGGGCGAAGAAATACGTCGCGCCGGAGATGTGATTCACCACCTCGCCGACGGTGCGCACGCCGGCGACGGGCTTCCAGCCGTACTTCTCTTCCGGAATCGCGTTCGCGAGATCGTGGATTTTCTTCGCGTCCATGTCGTACAGCATCAGGAAGTCGGACTTGGCGTTGTCCGCCATCGCCTTCATCTTGTCGCCGTTCGCAGCGGTGGCTGGCGCGGCGGTGGTTGCGGAGGTCGCAGCCATCGCGGTCGTCGGAGCCATCGGAGCCATCGCCGACGCCGGCGTCTTCTTCGACGCGGTCGCCGAAGCGGCCGCGGCGTCCGCGGTGCCCTGTGCCCGTGCCACGCCGGCCGTAAGGATCATCGCGGCAGCAAACCCTGCAGAAAGTCTCTTCATGTTTGTTTCTCCCTGGTTGTTGAAACGCTGAATGGAATGAGCTGCGGAAGCGCGAAGGGCGCCGCGGGCATGAAAAAGACCCGCGCGCGGCCTTACTCTATGCGACAGCCCCGGCCGGGCGCGATGAACTCCGCACGCCGCACTGGCCAAGGTCGCTGCCGATCCCTGCCTTCCGACAGTGGGTCGATCGGGCGAGCGGCCGTAGCCTCCTTCCGAACCGAATTTCCATTCCGCGGGGGGTTTTCGTGAACACAGCGCTTCGTGCCGGATCGCTCCTTCTTCTCCTTCTCGGGAGCGCAGCTCCCGCATCCGCCTTCGACTTCATCGTCACGCGCTACAACGACCCGGCCCCCGACGGCTGTCTCCCGGACGACTGCTCGCTGCGCGAGGCGGTGATCGCCGCCAACGCGACGAGCGACGCGGATCGGATCCTTCTTTCGGCGGGTGTCTACACTCTGACGCTCTTCGGCAGCAACGAGGACTTCGCGGCGGCAGGTGACCTCGACCTTCGCGAAAGCGTCGAAATCCTCGGCGTCGCTGCCGGGGTGACGATTCTCGACGCGGCCGCACTCGGTGAACAGGCCATCGCGGCCGCACTCCCCGGGCGCGTCTATGCCATCCGCCGACTGACAGTGCGCCATAGCGTGACCAGCGGCATCTTTCTCGGACCGGGCATCCAGACCATCGAGGATTTCGAGAGTCGCGACAACGGCAGCAATTCGGGCCACCACGGCATTCTGAGCGGCATCGGCAGCGTCGCCACGCTGCGCCGCGTCAGTCTGGTCGGCAACTCGGGCAGTGGGCTCTCGGCGACCCAGAATTCCACCATCGTCGAGAACAGCACGTTCAGCGGCAATGGGACATTCGATATCAGTCTCAGTACGATGGTGGACTTCTCCTGCAACCACTGCACCCTGTACGATCCCACCGATTCCGACCCGGAGTTCAAAGCGATCAACAGCCCGACGCTTTCCATCGCCAACTCGATCGTCGCGGGCAACTGCAACCTGACCTCCTCTACACTGACCTCGCTCGGCGGCAACGTCGAGTCGGCGGGGAATACCTGCGGGTTCGGCCAGCCGACAGATCTGAACAGCGTTACCACCGTCGCGCTCGATCTCGGCGCGTTGACCGGGAACGGCGGCGCGACGCCTACCCACCTGCCCGGGGCCGCGAGCGTCGCGGTTGGCAACGCCCTCGACGCGCTCTGCCTGACGACCGACCAGCGCGGCGCCGCGCGGACGACCGACTGCGAATCGGGCGCCGTCGAGCTCACCGCGCTTCCGGTGGCCACCCCACTCTTTCTCGATGGCTTCCTGCAGGGCAACACGGGAGCCTGGAGCGACGCGATCGAGTGAAGCCGCACCCGGGCTCGAGGCACGCGGCCCTGCTAAGGTTGCCGCAACGTCAAGCTGTTTCCTGTATGCCCTACGTCCCGGAGAACATCCTCATGCTTGCTACGCGTCTTTTCCAGCGTTCGCTACCGCTCCTCGTTGCCGTTTTCTTCACTGTGCCTTTCGGAGCTCCCGCTGCCGCCGCCAGCGCGAAGCCGGACGCCTTCGCCGACATCCGCAAACAGGTCATCGCCCACCACGACGAATCGCTGAAGCGGCTGCAGGACTGGATCGCGCTGCCGTCGATCGCAGCGGAAGACCTGAACTTCCCCGCCGGCGCGGAGCGCATGGCAGAGCTCGCGCGCGAGGCCGGATTTCAGAAGGTCGAGCTCGTCACCACCGATGGCAAGCCGGGCGTCTTCGCGACTCTCGACGCCGGCGCGAAGAAGACCGTCGGTCTCTACTTCATGTACGACGTCAAACAGTTCGACCCGGCGGAGTGGACGTCACCGCCGCTCGAAGCACGGCTCGTCGACAGACCCGGTCTGGGCAAGGCGATCGTCGGCCGGGGCGCAGTGAATCAGAAGGGACCCGAGGCCGCGTTCCTCGCGGCGCTGCATGCGATCCGCGCCGCGGGGCGGAAGCTGCCGGTGAATCTCGTGCTGGTCGCCGAGGGGGAAGAGGAGATCGGCTCGCCGCACATCGCGCAGATCGCCCGCCGCGCGGACATCGCGGCCGCCCTGGCCGGCACGGTCGGCGTCTTCATGCCGGGCGCCTCGCAGGACACGGACGGAAACGTCAGCGTGAGTCTCGGCGCGAAGGGCGTCGTCGAGCTCGAGCTCGTCGCGAGCGGCGAAAAGTGGGGCCGCGGGCCGAAGTCCGACGTGCACTCGTCGCTCAAGGCGATGGTCGACAGCCCGGTCTGGCATCTCGTGAAAGCGCTCGACTCGCTGGTCTCCGCCGACGGCAACACGATCACGATCGACAACTATCCGCAGGCGCCGCCGCTCAGCGCCGAAGAGCGGGCGATGGTCGCGGCCTCGGCGGGACGCCGGAGCGAGGAGAAGGCGAGAAAGCAGTTCGGTATCGATCACTGGATCGATGACCTGTCCTGGGTGGGGGCGAACGAACGGCTGGTTTCCCAGCCGACAGTGAACATCGAAGGACTCGTCGCCGGCTACACCGGGCAGGGCGGGAAGACGATCCTGCCGCATCGTGCGGTCGCGAAGCTCGACCTCCGCCTCGTCCCCGGCATGCTCAAGGACGACGCGGTCGCGGCGCTCCGCGCCCATCTCGCGAAGCGCGGGTTCGCCGACATCGAAGTGAACGTCACCGGTGGCTACGATCCGACGTCCACCGCGCTCTCCGCGCCGCTCATCCAGGCGCAGATTGCCCTGCTCAAGCGCTCGGGCCTCGATCCGCTCATCTGGCCGCGGAACGCCGGTTCGTATCCCGGCTTCGTTTTCACCGGCGAGCCGCTGAAGCTGCCGTCGGGCCACTTCGGCCTCGGCCACGGCAGCGGTGCGCACGCTCCGGACGAGTACTTCCTCATCGAATCGTCGAACCCGGCGGTCCAGGGGCTCGACGGCGCGGTCATGTCGTTCGTCGAATACCTCTTCGAGCTCGCGAAGTAGGCGGGATCGCGCTCTCGTCTACGGCGTGACCGCCGACCAGAGCGCGGCGCGCCCCTGCTCGAAGCCATCGACGAAGATGTAGCGGCTCTCGAGGCGCATCGCGAACGTGATCTGGGCAGGGGTATCGGCGCTCGAACGGCCTACGATCACCGGGCGCCCGCTCCACAGTTCGAGATGCTCCGGGAGGTCTCCTTCGACGGAGCCCGGGTCGTAGTCGAAGTCGTGATCGGCAGTGCCGGCCGTTCCCCAGGACGGATCGACCGGAAAACTCCCGGTGCTTCCGAACTGCCGGCGCCGCGTGCGCATGCCGTCGATTCCCGACTCGGGCAGGAATTCCGCGCTCGTCACCATGAGGCCGTTTCCCTGTACGGCGATCCGCGACGGCAACATCGATTCGGCGAGCGTCGCGCCCGCGGTGCCGTCCGACGAGATGCCGCGGACGAGCGACACCGTCCCGCCGATCGTTCCGCCGGAGAGGAGAATGGTGCCGTCGCTCGCGATGCGGAGATCGACGGCCGTCGAGTCGGTCGAATTCGATTCGACGACGGGCAGCACGCCATCGCCGCTGAAGGAGCTGTCGAGCCCGCCACCCGGAAGGTAGCGGAAGAGGTAGAGGTCGGTGTCGGTGACGCCGCCCTCCTTGAAGGGCGTTGCCAGCACGTAGATCCGGCCGCGAGCGTCGAGCTCGAGATGCGCCGCACCGTAGAAGCCGTCGGTACCGGGGGCGAGAATCTCGAGCACTCCGTTGCCGTCGAAACCGTTGTCGACCTCGCCTGTCGCCTTCAGCCCGACGAGGAAGAGACGCCCTTTCGGGCCCGAAACCTCGGAGCGCACGAGCAGGATGATTCGGGTCGCGCTCACCGCAAGTGTCGGCCGGCGAATCTGCGCGAGGCCCAGAGCGGAGCACGATTCGGTATCGCAGAACGAGAAGTCGTCGAAGAAAGCGAAACCCCCGGAGGCGAAGGTCGTGTCGAGATTGCAACCGCCCGTCACCCGGTTGAAACGCGCGATGAAGGCACGCTCGGTCGATTCGGAGCCTTGAAAGGTGATCCCTCCGGCGACGAGCAGTTGTCCGGAATCCGAGAGCCCCGCCGCCAGGCCGCGCGATTCGACGCCGAAAGGAAAGACCTGGCTGGTGGACTCCTCGCACTCGAGCCCGTCGATCTCCTCACCCTCGGGGTCGTAGGCCCGCCAGGCGAGGTGCGAGTCGGTGGAGCTTCTCGTCCCGACGAGGTAAAGCTCCTGATTGCCCGGGACGACGGCGTTCGTCCTCACGTCCGGAGCGGAGAACATCTGGACGATCTCCCAGACCGTGGAGCCGTCGCCGGAGAAGGACAGATCGAGGTCGCCGTCGACCGCCATCGCCGGCGACGGCGACAGCGGCAGCGACAGGGAAAAGGCGACCGAAAAGGCCAGCAGAAACGACGGACTCCGACGCATGGCAGTGCTCCTCTTCCCGGACTACCGTCAGAACGAAGGAAAGGGGGACAGCACAAGGCGCGAGAAAGGGCGCGCCTTTCCCGTCCTTCTCTTCGCAGCCCAACCCCTCCTGCGGAGGAGAAAAGGAGACGAGGAGACATGGTGGAACCGATCGCAGCCGGACGCGTGGCACCGAGCCCGCCGTTCATGACCGTGCACGACGACTCGGGATTCGACTGGACCGCTCGCATCGTGAGCGCGGAGGCGGGCTTCGGACCGGTCTTCGACAACTGTCCGCTCTGCCGCGAACTCGCCAGCCAGTGCGGACCCGGCCAGAAGGTCGAAGCGGTCGTCGGCGTCGGGCCGGCGAACCGGGAAACCTACGCCGCGCTCATCCGCGCGGAATGGATCGACAGCCTCCTCGACCTCGTCGGCCGGAACGCCGTCGTCCGCGTCATGGGCCGCAACATGGAGAAGGAGCCGCTCGAGGAGCTCTCGATGGAGAGCTTCCTCGAGCGGATCGGGTACGAGGGGTAGAGCTCAGCCCTGCTTCATCTGTTTGTAGAACTCCTGGGCGCGGGTTTCCATTTCCTCTGGCGTCAGGTCTTCCTTGCGCGTCGCGATCCACCAGGTCATGCCGAACGGATCGGTGAGCGTGCCGCCGCGGTCGCCCCAGAACATGTCCGCGAGCGGCATCGTCGCCTTGGCGCCGGCGGCCACGGCGCGGTTGTAGACCGCGTCACAATCGTCGACGAAGGCCCACAGCGTCACCGGCGTTCCACCGAGCGTACGCGCCGACTTCGCGCCCATCATCTCGTCGTGGAACATGACGAGGGAATTCCCGATCTGCACTTCCGCGTGCATGATCTTTCCGTCGGGGCCCGGCGACAAAGAGACCTGCTTCGCGCCGAGCGCCTTCTCGTACCAAGCGATCGCCTTGCGCGTGTCTTCGAAGACGATCGCCGGCGTGATCGTCTGATAGCCCTTGGGAATTGAACTCTTCGCCTTTGCCATGTTCATTCTCCTGAAGTCGGAAGGTTGACGTTCTCGAACGACGACGATCCTCGTCGCCGCGACCCCTTCTTGCACTGCAAGTCGAAGGCCAGATTCGGGCGACAGCGGCGACTCCAGAGAACAGCTGGCGCGGGCGAGGCCGAGGTCTGGGCGGAGCGACGGTAGCGGCAGCCCCAACTCTTTGAACCGCATCCTCTGGGCAACGACCGTGTTCGGGGCGCGCAGGCTCCCCTCGCAACACGAGGCCGTGATCCCTCACCGGCCGCCCTCCCGTGGACCGGCTCGCCCGATCCCGGGCACCCATGCCTGCCCCCTGTCCGTCCGCCTCCGCCCGTCTCGGTCCGTGTCCGTCCATCGGGTCTTTTCTCGCGGGACTCATGGAGAGCAACTTTCCTCTCTCCGGGAGTCCCATGAATCTTCGATCCTCCATCGCACCGTTCTCTTTTCCGCCGACCTTCGGACATCGTTGCCCGCGGGCAGGCGCTTTTCTGACGGCCCTCATGGCCCCAATGGCCCTAATCGCCGCGCCGCTCCTCGCACAACCCGACGTCGGACTCTCCTCGGTGCACGCGCAGCGCTTCGTCAACGAGGCGATCGGTTCATTTCCAGCCGGAAATTTCGAGTACTTCGGCCGAGTGCTCGTCGCCGGGGACTTCAACGGCGACGGCGCCGACGACCTCGCGACCGCGATCCCCGAGGACGACGGCATTCCCGGCATCGGCCCGGCAGGCGCCGGTGCGGTCTCGATCCGCTATGGCAACCCCGCGGCCGCGGGAGGCGGACTCCTCTCCGGACCCCCCGCCCAGTTCCTGCGCAAGTCTCCCCTGTTCGACGTCCCGCAGGCCGGCGACCATTTCGGAGCCGCACTCGCGTCCTGCGATTTCGACGGCGATGGACGCGACGATCTCGCGATCGGCGTCCCGGACGACAACTTCCCTTCGGCGGTCGACGCCGGCGCGGTCGAGATCCACTACGGCAGCCCGAGCGGACTGCAATCCGACGCCGCGGCCTTCCTCACCGAGGAGACTCCGGGAGTTCCCTCGCTTCCCACGACAGATGACCAGTTCGGCTTCGCGCTCACCTGCGGCGACTGGAACGGCGACGGCTTTGCCGATCTCGCCATCGGCGCCCCTGGCGAAGCGGTGGGTGGCGGCACCACCGATGCCGGCATGGTGATCGTGATTCATGGCTCCGCGTCCGGCCTCGATCCGGTCGCGAGCTATCCCATCCACCAGGACATCCAGAACGTGCCGGGCACCGCAGAATCGGGAGATCGATTCGGCGCGGCGCTCGTCTCGGGAAATTTCGACGGCGACGGCTTCGATGATCTCGCGATCGGCGTACCCGGGGAGTCGGCAGGTTCCCTTGCCGGCGCCGGTTGCATCAACGTGCTCTTCGGGACCTCCCTGGGCCTCACCGCGACGGGCAGCACCCTCTATCTCGAAGACAGTCTGGGAAGCTTCTCCGAGGTCGGCGACAACTTCGGCTTCGCGCTCGCGGCCGGCAACTTCGACGGCGACGGCTTCGACGACCTCGCGATCGGCGTTCCCGGGGAGGACGCCGGTGGATCCATCCTGGAGATGGGGCAGGTCGTCGTCATGTACGGCAGCGCGGCCGACTTCAACCTTCCGCGCACCCGCTTTCTCGATCAGGACGGAGTTCTCGGCGTCGGCACGAATGAGGCGGGCGATCGTTTCGGCGCAGCACTCGCCGCTGCCGACTTCAACGGCGACGGGCGCGCCGACCTCGCCATCGGTCAGCCCGGAGAGTTCGTGCTCTCGTCCGGCGACGGCGCGGTGACCGTCGTCCTAGGCGGCGACGGCGGGCTCGTCCTCGGCCATCATCGCGGCATCGCGGGCGGCTTCGAAGGAATTCCCGGAAACAACCAGCAGGGGCTCCGCAACTTCGGAGACGCGCTGGCCGCCGGCGACTTCGACGGCGACGGTCACGCCGACCTCGCGATCGGAGTTCCCGGCGAAGATCTTCCCGGACTCGCCGACTCCGGCACGGAAGTCATCCTCTACGGTTCACTGTTCGCGGACGGCTTCGAGAGTGCATCCGGAGCGTACTGGTCGGCGGTGCTGCCGTAAGCGTCGGCTCGATCGCGATCGGAGCTCGTCCGCTGCGACCTTGAGCGTGCGAAGAGCCCGCGTCGAGAATCTCCTACGGCCGCGCCGGCTCCGCTCGAAGTCTCAAGCCGAGCGCCGCGACGACGCGCAGCACCGTCGCGAGCTCCGGATTTCCCTCGGGCGAAAGCGCCTTGTAGAGACTCTCGCGCCCGAGCCCGGCGTCGCGCGCAACGCCGCTCATCCCCTGCGCGCGCGCAATGTCACCGAGCGCAGCGGCGACGAGACCTGCATCTCCCTCCTCCAACGCCGCTTCGAGATAGGCCGACATTTCGGCTGAAGTGCGGAGGTGGTCGGCAGCATCCCAGCGAGTGGTTGGAGAGTTTTTCTTGGCCTTGGCGAACGCGTGTGTCTTCCGGTTTTTCGGCGTCGTCCTGGCTTTCATGGCGTCACTCCTCGACTCGGTTCGAGAGCTCTATCGCCCGGCGATTGTCTCGCGCCTGCCGACTCTTGTCGCCCCCGCACAACAGAACGACAAGGAACGCGCCGCGCGCCATGAAATAAATCCGCAAGCCGGGGCCAAAGTGAAGCCGCAACTCGCAGACGCCCTGCCCGACCGGATGGGCGTCGCCAGGATTTCCCAGCGACAGTCGTCGGATCCGCACCAGGACTCTCGCGCGACTTCCTGGATCCTTGAGGCCGTCGAACCAGCTCGCGAACTCCGCCGTTTTGCGAAGCTCGATCAAGACGCACCGTATCCCTTGGGATACGCGCTGTCAATGCGCCTCCGATCGCGGAGTTGGAACGGTCGCCGGTCGGCCTGCACATCTTCAAGGACGGAATTCGAAGCGCGGGCCTGGCGGTCGGGCGCCGCGGCCAGGCGACTGGTGAAACCAGTGCTTCGACTGGCGAGACAGGAGAAGTCTGCAACGGCTCGCCCGCAAGCGCCGAGCGCTACCTGACTTCAGCCTGCCGCGTGACCTTGCCGGGCGACCGCCGGACTGTGCGGTCGGTAGCGCGGCGTCGGCGCCGGCACTCCGCGCGCCTCCGCCGACTCGAGCCATGCCGCCTTGGCGACCATGACTTCCGCCAGAGCGCCCTCGGGCGTTTCGCCGAAAGCCGAGCAAGGAAAGAGATCCGGCACGTCGGCGACCCAGCTCCCGTCCGCCTCGCTCCAGAAAATGTTGATGTGGTACTCGATCATCGGCTCTCGTCCTCGGTCAAATTGTACTCTCGTACCAAGCGCAGTACCTGTCGCAATTGATAGGGCTTCGCCTGCCCGTAAATGGGTTGCAGGGGTAGCGGCGCCGGGATGCGCGGGTGAACGAACACGAAGTGACTGCCACGGACGCGGTCGATGCGAAAATTCAGTTCCTCGAGAAGCACCACGAGATCCTCGAAGCGAACGTTCTGGAGCGCTCCCGCCGTAAGGCGCTCAAGCAACTTCTTGGGTCGCAAAAGGCGATCCTCCTCACGGAGGAAGGACGGAACCGGAGACCGCGGTCTTGCGGGCTTGGCGGAGTTGCGGGACGTCCTCCATACAAGTCCTTCTGCGCCTGAATGGAAAGCGGCAGTTTTCATCCACTTCACACCGGCTCTACACCCGCTTCATCACCCGCTCCGAGAGCCCACTAACGTTTCGAGCGAGCGAGGACGACGGTAAGGTTCGCTTTCTGCGAAACCTTCTGAGCGCTTCGAGCTCGCGCAGCTTCTTCAGCCTCGGTCTCGTCCTCGATGCAAATCGCGACGCTGTTCTTGCCATAGCGGGCGCGGAAGTTCCTCCGCTAGCGCGCAGCCTGTCGTTGCGCTTTCAGCCAAACCTGGTCGCGATGAAATTCGAGGAACTTCGCCTGGCCTGAGCTGAACGGCCCCACGTCGATCTCCTGATCCACCGGCACGCCCATTCGCACCAGCGAAGGAGCGTGCGCGACGGGGGACACCAGAAGCCGGCCATCGCCGCGGAAGGAGATGAAGCCGCGATCGAACAGGTGATCGATGGAGGGCGTGAGCAAGAGTCCGTTCTCGCCATCGAGCCGTTCGCTGTTGTCGCTGTCGCGCCATGGTTTACAGTGGCTGGCGCGCAGGTGCTCGGGTCGGTCGACCCCGGTGACGCGACAGCGATACTCGATCCGCGAAACACGCTGACGGAAGAGTCCCTGACCCCGCCGCGCCAGGACGATCGCCTCGCGGTCGGTCGAAGTGAGCGAGGAGTCCTGCTCGACCCTCTGGCGCAGGTGCTCCTCCCAGAGGACCAGTTCCGGATGCTGCGATTCCGCGTTCGCGACCGGCAAGTCCGCGACCGACTCGGTGCGAGCGATCGCTTCCACTTCGCTCCCGACCAGATGAGCGAGTTGAAGCGCGAACGGTGCCGGCAGCTCCGTCAGGTAGACGCCTTGAAGTCCCCGACCGTCGGCCTGAAGTGGCGCGTACTTGGACGGCAGGAGCGGCGCGAGGAGAGCCATCCAGTCGGCCGGGCGCACGACCGTCGGAACGAGCTGCCAGGCGACGTCGACGCGCCATCCGACCTTCTCCCAGTTCCGGCCGACGACTCCGAACTCGCTCGGCTTCGGATTCTCGTAGGCGTAGGAGGTGACGATGCCGAAGGCGCGAATGCGGGTGTCGGCGAAGGAGAACACGAGGTCTCCAGGAGCTGCCTCGCGCATCGCTTCATAGAACGGGTTTCGCCCACCGTTCGAGTTGCGCTTGGGCGACCAGAGATAGCCGCCATCAAATTCGTGGCGGAAGGTCTGGTTCTGGTTCACCCACCAATAGCGCATGGACCGGGCTCAGCTCCTAGCGTCTATCCATTCGGCGCCGACTCCGCATCGGGTTCGGACTCGACTTTCTCGCCCGGGCATCGGTTGCCCTCAGGTTTCACCACCAGATCCGGGGCCGGTGTCCCGAGCGGCCAGCGCACGAACCGTTTGGCGGAGATCACAAGATCGTCCGTCGCACTGCCGGGAACGAATCCACCGACTTCATACTGATCGGCGTCGATTCTCCCGTTCGCGCCCGCACTCCGCACCGTCACGACCGGACTGCCGGAGAGAAGATTCTCCTCCTGGTAGTAAACCTCGATCCGCCCACCCCAACCGTCCCGCTCGTACACCTCGCAGAGATAGTAGAAGTCGTCCGACGGGTGAAGGAGCTCGACCACTTCCGAGTGCCGGCGCAACGCGCTCTGGGGTGGCATGCGGACGAGATCCGAAGGTTGGCTCGCATAGACGAAATCCGCGGGCGGAGGGACGAACCCGTTCGACCCGGACGTCTCGTCGATCTGTCGAGAGAGCAAGGCGCCAGCGAGGGCGCGCATCCGAGCGATCGTCGCCAGTTCTGGCGAGGTTGTCAGTTCCGGCGAGGCTGCGACTGCGCCCCGCGTTGAAGCGGAGCAAACCAGCCAGAGGGCGATCGCTGCAATCCGCGCGGCGCGAACGGGGAAGGCCATGGTCACACCTGCGAAGAATGTCGAAGCCGGGTCTCGATCGAGGCACTGGGCCAGAGCGAGGAACTTCCGATCCAGCGCCGCCGCCATCCGACTCTACGCGCTTCACTCTGCCATTTGATCGGGTGCACAGTCGTCGAAGTCCTTGCCCGCGGTGAAGTTGCGCACCCTCGCGGCCGCGTGGCACGCGTCTCAGAGAGTCTTCGGCGCTTCAGGCCGCATAGATCAAGTGACGGCTGGGGGCGATACCGGCGAGGAAGTAGGGATTGCGCAGCGCCGAGAGACTGACGAGATCCACCGGCCGCTCGAAGAGCGCTTCGAGAGACTCCTTGAAGCCGAAGTAGGCGTCGGCGTATCCCACTCCGGCCGGGGGCTCGAGTTCGACTAGAAAGTCGACATCGCTCGTCGCGGCGTCGAACCCCCCACCGACCGCCGACCCGAAGGCCTCCAGCCGGCGCACGCCGAAGCGAGCGCAGAGCCGCTGGAGCTCGGCGACTCGGCCTGCAATCGGCCTAGAATGGGCGTCCTGGCGAGTCTTCACGGCTTCATCTTGCCACGGCGTTCCGGTCCCGGTGACTGTTCTTCGCAGGTTCAGCTTGGAGCGCCAACTCTGTGAAAGATGAAGGGCGGAAACCCGACCGCGAATCTGGCGACCCCAGGCGCAAGCTCAAAGCCGCCCGCGAGATCGCCGAGCGCCTGCGCGAACAAGGTTTCCCGATCCATGTCACTCACGACCTCGCCGCCGCCCGCGACTACGTCCGCGAGCGCTTCGGCGGCGAGCCCGACCGCCGCTACGGAATCCTCGCGAGCTCGAAGGCGAAGAACCTCGGTGAGTTCGGCCTCGACCCCAGCTTCCAGGCGACGAAGAAGATCCAGGTCGGCAAGTGGTTCAACGACGGCCCGCAGAGCGCCCGCTCTTGCTGCCGCCTCGACACCGTGATCACCGAGTTCCAGTGCCAAGGCCTCGAGCTCGACCTGTCGATCGTCTGCTGGGGCGACGACTTCTGGTGGGAGGAGGGCGGGTGGCGGATGCGCAAGACCCGGGCGCAGGCGCTGGTAAGAGATCCGTTTCGCTTACGGAGGAATGCCTACCGTGTGCTGCTGACGCGCGGACGGGAGGGGCTGGTGATTGTGGTGCCGAGGGAGCCGGGGAGGGAGATGGGGGCGATCGTTCGCGGCGGTGCACTCGAACTACAAAGATCGCTTACGAAGCTGGCCACTTGGGGCTCTGAGCAGATGGATCGAAAATGGACGTCGCCGTCTCAAGACTTGTTCACTTCCAGTTTTGAGTTCGGCACCCGGAGGAATCCGCTATTCTAGCCTCCAGAAAACTTCACTCAGAAGGAGAAAGGACACAAGAAGATGAACAATCGAGCCCCAGTGCAATTCTTCCGTTCACTCGCGCTCATCGGCAGCATTGCGGCAGTGCTTTCCGCCGAAGCGATCGCGCAAGCTCCGCTGCAAGTTGTCGACTCGAACGGCACCCTACTTGGACCGGTTATTGGAACCAGGCCTGATAGCTCTGGCAACCTTTATGGCTACTACTTTGTTTATGATCAGGGGGGTCAGTCTGCCGTACTAGTCGCCGAGAACTCTGGGAGGCTCGTCGGCCAGCGATCTCAGATCTACCTTTATTTCACATCGATCAACTGCGACAACGCCCCTGCGGTAGCAACAATGATCGACTGTTGCGCCGCGCCCCTGCTTCCTATTGTCATTCCGAATCTCAACGAACTGTGGCGCATTGACCAAACCGCCACGGTCGATCCGTTGGTCGTCGCGCGCCGGCCAATCGGAACCACTCAGTCATCAGGCGCGTGTGAGCTCCTTGCGCCTGCCAACTACAACGGCCATCCAGTCACCAGCTTCGGAACGCTCAACTTCGTCCCGCCCATCAGCGTAGAGCGAAACCCTTTCCTCTTCGGTGATGACTTCTCGTCCGTATCTCTCGACGCTTGGTCGAACTACTAAGACCTTAGAGAACTCGCAAGGAGGAGAATCGCTCGCGGCGCATCCCCTGCGCCGTTCCCTCCTCTGGTGTCGCAGGACTGTAGTGCTCCTTCAGCCAATCAGCGTGCGCCTTCTTTCACCGCCGAGTAGATTGTCGGCATGCCGGTCGTATAGCTGCAGCTCCTGCGGCGTGAGGACTCCGTATTCGCCCAAGGCGACGGCCACGTCCGACACTTCGGGCTCAGCGATCCTCAAGTCGCGCAGGCAGCCACGAACCGCATCTACAATTGTTGGGAGCAGTTGAGATGGGTGCACCTTTGGCGCGGTTTGGCTGAGCACTACTTGCGCCTCCTGTACCTTGAAGCGTGTCACTTGGGCGACAATCAAGGCAGCAAATAGGTGGCCGACGAAGTTGACCTCACCCATCGCTTCCCCAACAATCGAAGCGCTCCGCACATTTGCGCTGACAGAAGCCAAGTAGCCTTCGCAGAAGTCGGTGTCGTGCTCAATTCCTCCGGTGGCGATTCGAAGGTAGTCGCAGATTCGGCCAATCAGCCACGGGGCGGGGATGACTCCTCGACGATGATAGTCCCAGAGCAATCCGATCATCGCCGTGAAAACGTCGATGAAGTTCTCCAGGCCGTTGATATTTCCCCGCGTCGCGTGTCGTCGCAGGCGTTGCCTCTCGTGCCGCGTTACCCACTCAATGATCGCCTCGGAGACCGTCTTCGCGCCGCTGATGTCCTTCAGCCAGAGAAAGTTCGTGTCCGACCGGAGCGGATCGTGAATACGAGGGCGAAACCTCCGGCCGATGCCGATCCGCGACGAACCGTCGTGGAACCGAATGCTGTGCTGCCGAAGGTATTCGATGACCGCATCGACGCCGCCCTGGCGACCGAGCTCCTCAAGAAGCTCGCGAAGTCCCTCTCCGCATTCTTCGACCCTCGACCTGGCCGACGGTGAACTCCCTCCAGAAACCTCGTGCGTGAGCTGGTCTTCTTGAACGACCCAGACAACCTGAGACTCCAGTCGTCCGCTGGAAAACTCGGCCTCCAGTCCGGCCATCATCATTCCGGGGATGTCCCTCAGAGTGCTCTCTGGCAGCTTGAGGCTGACGGCTCCGCCTGCGATAGGTACCGGCGCGCGGTATCTCGCGTTGCTCTCGCCAGAGGCGCGAAGAGTAAGAAACAAGCGGCTCGGTCTGGGATTGAGCCGGCTTCGGCAAACGGCCCGCAAAACGCCGTCGCCTGCAAGCACCGCCGAAACGACACGGAAGTCAGCTTCGTCCTCCTCGAGGGCCTCAGGCGCATCGTCCTCCCCGCGCTCGAACGCCGAGAAACGGATAGCCCGCTTCTTGAAGGAGTTGTCGAAAAGCGCAGCAACCTCTTTCTCGGCGTCAGAAATCAGGAGGCAAGCCTCGACGTTTCGAGCGTCGAACGCGGCGCTGGTGAAATTGGCACTTCCCACCAGGCAGCCGCTTCCGTTGGCGGTCTCCCAAGCCAGGAGTTTGGCGTGCAAGCGGCGAGAGGAATGGGTCAACTCCGACAAGCTAAGACCCTTTCCCTCTCGAAGGGCTCTGACTCTCAAATTGGTGGTCCGTTGTTGCACGACGATCTCGATCGTGCAGCAAGGCCACTCCCTTCGAAAGCGCCCTAGGAGAGCGTTGTCTGGGTCGTGGAATGGAGAGACGACCAGAAGCCGCTTCGGCTTGCTACTTTTGAAGACTGAGCAGAGTCGCTCCCACAGACTGCCTTCATAGGTGTGCGCGAGTTGAATGCGCTCGTTCTTTCCCGCCACGGTCCCCGTGAGCCAAGGAGTCCGAGCGACTTCCTCCGCTAGCCACGATTTCGCAATCGCCCCAATGCCCTCCTCGGTCTCTTCACAGGCCCTCGCGAAGAAATCCATAGCGGCTCGGGCGAGAACTCGAGCCTGCTCTCCCTCCTTCAAGTCCACCTCGATCGCATTGAGCAGCTCTAGGTTGCTGGAACAGCCCGACCGCGTCAGGTTATTGCTTCCGCACTGGACCCTTCCGCCATCTTCTCGAACGAGGAGACTCAGTTTCGGATGAAAAACGCCCCACGGCCGCCTTACTGGAGCCACAAGGTACCTTCGATTGATGGAGCGTGCAGCGATCTCCGACTTCCCGAGCTTCCTCCATTCGCCGGCGTCCATGAAGACGAGAATCCGCCTCGCGCTGTGGAGCGCTGGGCAACGCAGTAACCGCCTCTCGAAGAAATCGGGATCGAATTGGAACGTAGACAGGACGGCGAGCTCTGCAGGCTCACCTTCGAAGAGACTGGAAGCGTCCACGAACTTCATGAGGCCCAGCCTCCTACTTCACCCTTGAGAAGGGCCATTCCGTCCGTGCTCAGAAAGTCTTCGTCTTCCCCGGCTTCAATCAGTCCCAAGTCAGTAAGGACTTGTGCGGCGCTAACAAGGCGTGGGTTCTTCATACCCAGGCGGCCATACGAACCGAACGCCAGGATGCGATCACCGTCCACTTGCAGAAGGCATCGGTCTGCGGCGGCACTCTTCTCATAAGAAAGGGAGATGTGCTGGCGCACGACATAGCGGGAAAGCGCAAATTGAGCTAACTCCGCAAACGGCGTACACCACCAGTTTTTGAACTGGGCGGCGAGCCCCTTGACAACCAGGGGAGGGACAAGGTCGAGGAAGGTATTCTCGGCCGCATTGGCGAGCCATTGACCGTAGCCGGTCTCATTCCATCTCTGAAAGCGACTTAGCGTGACGGCGAGCAGCACGAGGGGTAAGGCCAAACCTAGCGGTGAATGCAAGTACTTGCCACTCCGGAGATGGGCTTCAAGTGTGTCTTCGGCCAGGGGATGGCCCGTCGAAATCCGCTGGTCAATTGCGGAGCTCAAGGCTGGGGTCGCGGCCTCCGACATCAAACCCACCTGACCGAGAAGCTCCTGGGGGGTGAGGCTTCCAAAGGACTTCGCGAGGCGAATGTCCAGCAGTTCGGACAGCTCTCGCTGAAGCGCTTTTCCGCCAAGATCATCGACGAGTCCCGCCAGCGTTACCCCGGCGAGTCTCTCGGGCTCGGCCCGGGCGATGAGCCAGGCGAAGAGGCCCTCGAGCGCTACCCCCATGAATTGGTGAAACTGGAACATTCGCCATCTAGCGGCTACGTCTTGCAGTTTCTCGGGAATGCCAATGGGAAGCTCGTCATCGTCTTCCTCAAGCCTGCCGTAGTAGACGGCAGCTGCGAAGTTCACTTCATCTAGGCGCCATCCGGCGGTGCTGAATTGCTGACAAAGCGAGAGGACCAAGAGAAGCGACTGCCGACGAAGATGGTGGGACGCCCCCCGATCCCAGCGACCAAAGCTGAAGAAGACTTCCCTCAGAAGGTCTCGATCTGGCGCGTTGAACTCGCGCAGAGCGCACAGGCATCCACGCTTGCCGAAATTGGCCAGCTCGCGAATCGACGCCACTCTCTTTCGGTCTGCGAATTGCCGACTGACGCTCAGGCCATCCACTCGACTTCCATACGCCTCAGCAAGCAAAATTCCCAGTTCGGAGAGCTCGAGATTCTCAAAGCTAAAGTCCTCAGCCTCCTCATCTGTGTCAGGGCGCTCTCCCTCGAAGTTGAATACGCCCAGGTTGAAGATCGAGTTCCAGTAGGCGTCCAGCGCGGGATTCTTCGTGAGCGGCTTGAGGTGCGACAGATTCACCGTCTCGGGTTTCTTTCTAAACCACTTCACGCCTTCTTTGGAGCCAACGAGCGCCCCGCCTACGCAGCCGACTCCCTTATGGTGGGCAATCGACCCGAGGGTCAGAACCTGCTCACGTGCGGCGATACTCTCCTTGAGGCCCTTGGCAAATGGCTGGGCGGATTCGTTCTGCTGGTATTGCAGCACGCTCCATGGAATGAAGGAAAAGTATCGGGCCCTCGGCGTTATGGAGGTGATGCAATGAAGCAACTGGCTCGAAAGTCGGGTTGCTCCGCGGAGGCCCAGTCCGAGCGGATCCTGGACATCCGACGCCGGGACGTGGTCACTCCATCGCAGGAGAAGAGGCCCCCTCTCAGTTCGCTTGCCTTGTGGTTTCGCTGCCATCCGAATCCTCTACGATGAGCGATCGATACTGAGTCTCTCTTTAAGTCTCGGGCCAGAAATAGCGTACCGGCGCTAGCCAGTAGGCCTGCGGATCCTGCTCACTCAGCCCGCGCTCGAGGCTGAGATCTCGTTTCCACCGCCCCTCGAAACCTTCGCGCGCGGAAACCGCAGAGATCGTGGCATCCCGCTCGTGGTCTGACGAGGGCCTGGGCGGCGCCACAACGCTGAATTGGCGAGCGAATCTGGCCCAGGTCTTCGCTCGCAGAACCTTCATCACAACCTTCGGGTGGGCCTCGGTGATCGGCACGCTCGGAAACCTGTCCCGTATTCGCGTCGCGAACATCGCCCCCTGCACCAACGCCGCGCCGCGCAGCGAGTTCGCTGTTTGGACCTCGCCGCCAGACAGGCCATAAGTTTTTCGAATCCACTGGTCGGCCACTCGATCGCTCGACGGCCCGGAAGACCACCAGAGCGGTGCGTCAATTCCGACTCCGGCGACTCCCGTGCCCGGAGGAATGGCCCGAAGAAGCCAGGCCATCGCATCGTCCGTGCAGCTCACGCAGCTCGAGTTTGCGGAACCATCGCCTCTCACGACGGCGACTCCAAACCCTTTCTTCCCACCAGGATCGGCGCCCACCCAGACTTGATCGCGCGCGCTCATCAACTCCCCCTCTCGAAATGCCGACCGGCGCTTAGCTCCGGCTCAATAGCTTCAAAGATTGATCGTAGCAACGCCGAACCGAAATAGGCTTCGCGAGAGCCTGATCTTCCTCCAAGGGAAGCAATCACCTAGCCCACCTGGAACAGAGGCGTGAGTCAAAACTGACACAATACGCGGTCAGAACTCGACCGATGCGATACCGAGCCGGCCTCACCGGAGGAGCCCTCAAAGTCCCGGAGAGCAGGGTCATTGCCGACCTGCTGTTGCGGGGGTGCGATGAGGCACAGTGGGAAGCCGTGCTCTATGGCGAGAATGCCCTTCAGACCCGGGGCTGGAGGTCTACCCAGCGGCTCGTTCTGTTGATTCGCAAACGCCTCGAGACGATGGGAAGTGACCTCTGGCGCCTCGTGCGCGACGGGTCTGGCCTGGTGGCTGCCCATGCCTGCCTAGCGGCAGCGGTCAAGGAGAGCGCCCTTCTCGGGGACTTTCTCGACCTGGTGGTGCGCGAGCAGTACCGGATCTTCAGCCCAGCGCTCTCCAACAGCCTCTGGGAACGCTACGTCGACGACTGCCGCGGGCGGGACCCGGAGATGCCGGCCTGGAGCCTGTCCACGATCGAGCGCCTCCGCTCCTCGGTCTTTCAGATCCTCGCTCAGGCGGGCTATGTCGAGAACACCCGCACGCTCAAGCTCCAGACCGTCCATATCGCCCTGGAAGTCCTGCGCACGTTGCGCGACCACGACGAGCGATATGTCCTCCGTTGCATCGAGGTGAGCCCATGAGCGAGTCGCTCACGGCACGCATGAACCAGATCCTGCCGAAGATTACTTCGGACTCCTTTCTGCGCGGGCAGGGGATCGGCAACGAGGTCGCGTTCCACATCTTCGACTACCCGGCGGAGGAAGAGCTGCCCGTCCGAGAGCACATCCAGTTTCTCCTGGACCAGATCCCGAAGAAGCGCCCGGGGCTCCGAGTTGTGCACGTCAACCTTCTCGACTTCCTCGTCGACTATCTGCGTGATCGCAAGCTCCTCGACAAGGCCTTCGAGCTCCAGCGGAGCCAAGGCGACGAGGCCCTGACGAAGGCGCTTGCGGGCGTGCTCCACGAAGAGAAGATTGCACGCCGGTTTGGCGAAGTCGCGCGCCCGCACGAGAACGAGCTGGTCCTGGTCTCCGGCGTCGGCAGCGCCTACCCTTTGATGCGCTCCCACACGCTCCTGAGCAATCTCCACGCGATCATGGGGCAGACGCCCCTAGTCCTGTTCTATCCGGGTCGCTACGACAAGATGACGCTGCGTCTCTTCGGCAAGGTGGGTCTGGCCGGTGGCCCCCCTGAGGACCGGCGCAAGCCCGCGAACTACTACCGCGCCTTCCGGCTGATCGACTGAGGCGGAACCTCCTATGCGAATCGAGAAGCTCTTCAAGAAGGACATCTTTCGGCCGATCAACGGGGTGGTGAAGGCGGACCAGCTCGACGAGGACTCCATCTGGCAGGAGCTCGAGGAGTTCGTGGTCACCCGCGAGCTCAACAAGCATCTCGATCGCTTCTTCCGGCAGTACTGCGAGGCGCTCGATCAGGGCAGCGCCCCAGAGGCCGCCGGGCGGATCGGAGTTTGGATCTCAGGCTTCTTCGGCTCCGGAAAATCGCATTTCCTCAAGGTGCTCTCCTATCTTCTCGACAACGAAGAGCACACCCACGGCGGCGCGAGCCGGCGCGCCGTCGACTTCTTCGCAGCGAAGATCGCCGACCCGATGCTCTTCGCCGACATCCAACGGGCCGTCGCCTCGAGCACCGATGTCGTCCTCTTCAACATCGACAGCAAGGCCGACCGCGGATCGGGGCGAGACGCCCTTCTGGGCGTCTTCCTCCGCGTCTTCAACGAGCTCCTCGGCTTCAGCGGCGATCACGCCCACATCGCTCACATGGAGCGCCACCTCGCCAGCAAGGGCCGGCTCCAGGCGTTCCACGAGACGTATCGCGAGCTCACGGGTAGCGAGTGGGTAGAGGAGCGTGATGCCTACCTCTTCAATCGCGATCAGGTCGTCTCAGCCCTGGCGAGCGCCCTCTTGCAGAGCCCTGAATCGTGCGAGAAGTGGATCGACAACGCCGAAGAGAGTTTCACGCTGACGATCGAGAACTTCGCCAGGTGGGTGAGCGAATACCTCGAATCCAAGGGCCCGGACCACAGGATCATATTTCTCGCCGACGAGGTCGGTCAGTTCATCGGCTCCGACTCGCACCTGATGCTCAACCTCCAGACCATCACCGAGGAGTTGGGCACCGTCTGCCGCGGAAGGGCCTGGGTGGTGGTGACCTCCCAGGAGGACATCGATGCGGTGCTGGGTGACTTGAGCGCCAGCAAGGCCAGCGACTTTTCCAAGATCCAGGGGCGTTTCAAGACCCGACTTTCCCTCTCCAGCGCCAACGTCGATGAGGTGATCCAGGAGCGCCTGCTCGCCAAGACCGACGAAGCCGCGGGCGAGCTCGAGCGTCTGTTCGGCAAACAGGGCGACATCCTCCGCAACCAACTGGCGTTTCGAAACATCGGCATGACCTTCAAGCAGGTCAAGAGCGCCGACGATTTCGTCATCAACTATCCCTTCGTGCCCTATCAGTTTCAGCTGCTGCAGAAGATCTTCGAGTCGATCCGCAAGGCCGGAGCGACGGGCCTGCATCTCGCCCAGGGCGAGCGCTCGCTCCTCGATGCCTTCCAGTCAGCGGCGAAGGCGGTCGCGGGGAAGGAGATCGGAGTCTCCGTCCCCCTCTATCTCTTCTATCCCTCGATCGAGAGCTTTCTCGACACGGCGGTCAAGCGCACCATCGACTACGCACGCGAGAACGCCTCCCTGGAACCGTTCGACACCCGGGTCCTCGAAGTGCTCTTCCTGATCCGTTATGTGGAGGAGATGCGCGGCAACGTCGACAACCTCGTCACCCTCTGCCTCGAGGAGATCGACGCCGACCGCCTGGCGCTGCGCAGGCGGGTCGAAGCGAGCCTGCTGCGCCTCGAGTCGGAGACTCTGATCAGCCGGAGCGGCGACAACTACTTCTTCCTGACCAACGAAGAGCGCGATATCAACCGCGAGATCAAGAGTGTCGAGATCTCCGGGAGCGACGACACGCGGCTCCTCGGCGACCTGATCTTCGCCGATCTCCTGGGAGACATTCGAAAGCACCGCTACTCTCCCAACAAGATGGACTTCCCCCTTGTTCGGATCTGCGACCAGCACCCTGTCGGGAACCGACCTGATGGGGGTCTCGTGGTCTCGGTCGTCTCCCCGCTGAACGACGACTACGCGAGTTTCCAGGACGGTCCGTGCATTCTCGAGAGCTCCAAGGACGGCGGCCAGGTGCTGATCCTTCTCGGCGATCACGAGACCCTCGGGCGAGAGTTGCTCACCTACGTCAAGACCGAGAAGTACGTCCGCACCAAGGACGACGGCACCCTCCCGCCCTCGACGAAGCGCATTCACCGCGATCTCGCGGACGAGAATCGCGCCCGCCGAGAGCGCCTGATCCTGCTTCTTCGGGAGCTCTTTGCAGACGCTCGCGTCTTCGTCAACGGCCAGCGCCTGAGCCCCAAAGCCACCGCTCCCAATCAAGCTCTTGGCGAGGCACTCGACTACCTGATCGTGAACACGTTCACGAAGATGAGCTATCTGGAGGAACTACGCGAGAATCCGCTGCCGGAGATCCAGGCCGTCCTGCGAAGCGACGATGTGGGCCAGCAGATGGTCGAGGTGAACCTGCCGAAGAGCAATCCCAAGGCGATCGCTGAGATTCGGCAGTACCTCGAACTGGCGACCAAGGCGAGCAAGCAGATCGTACTCGGCGAGCTGATTCTGAACCGCTTCGCCGCCCGCCCTTACGGTTGGCCGCCGTTCGAGCTCGTTCTCCTTCTCGCACGGCTCTATGCCGTCGGAGAGATTCGCTTCCAGATGGCCGGCGGCTACCTGGCACGCACTCAGGTCTATGACGCCATCACGACGACGGGCAAGTGGCCGAAGATCGTGATCCACCTGCGTGCTTCCACTCAGCCGGAGGACCTCCAGAAGGCGCGTCAGCTCGCAAAAGACGTCTTCGCCGAGATGGGCCCGGACGGGGAAGAGCCGCTCTGCACGTTCATCCGAGCGAAGGCCGAGCAGTGGCAGTCGCAGCTGACTGGCTACAAGTCGCTCGCGGAGACCGGGAACTACCCGGGCAGCGAAGAGATCGTCGAAGGTTTAAGCCTCCTGCGTTCTCTGCTCACCCTGGACGAGAGCAACAAGCTCCTCGCCCGCTTCCTCGAACGCCGACAGGACCTACTCGAACTATCGGAGCACTTCAACGACCTCCGGAACTTCTACGAACAACAGCGCGCGACCTGGGATCAGCTGCGGGCGGCGGTTCGAAGGTTCGGGATGAACCGGCTCGAGCTCGACCGCCAGGAGGAAGCCAGCGCCGCCCTGCGGCGGATGCAGGAGATCCTCGACGCTCCGAGCCCCTATGGGCTGGTCCACGAGACGGAGGGCCTCGTCGGCACCGTCCGCCAGGTCAACGAAGCGCTTCTCACGGAGGGGCGCGCGAAGTCGCTCGCCAAGATCGGCGAGAGCATCGCCGCGATCTCCGGAGATCTCGAGGTGGCCGGCGCAGGCGAAGAGCTACGCAGGAGCTGCCTGGGACCGCTCGAGCGCCTCCGCGCTGCCGTCGGGACTTTGGAGAGTCGCGCTCACCTGTCCCAGACAGAAGGCGAGTCCGTGCGTTTGGTGGACGAAGCACTCGACAGGATTCAAGAGCACCAGGCGGAGCAGCTCGCACTTCTCGCCAAGGAGGGGAAAACGGACCTCGCTGAGGTGAAAATCAAGCCTCGCCGGCTTATCGAGCCTGCGAAGCTCGCTGGAGCGGCCTGGCTCGAGACCGAATCCCAAGTCGACGAGTTCCTCGCCAAGCTTCGTGCCGAAATGAAATCCGCTCTCGACGCCAACGAGCGGATCGAGATTCGCTGAAAAGGCCGCCCGTCATGGATACCAAGCAGCTCAAGGACTACGGCCCCAAGGCGCGTCGCGACTTCATCGCCGCAGTGACCGACCGGGCGGCGCACTTCGGCCTGACGCAGAAGGAGATCGCTCCCCTGCGCGAGCAGGGGGATGTGGCGATCCTCGCCGGTCAGGCGTTCCCGCGGGAGCTCGTCGCCAAGCGAGATCGCCTCATCGAGCGCATCCAGCGAGACGGCTTTGACCGCGTGATGGAAGCGATCGCCTACACCTGGTTCAACCGGCTGGTGGCAATTCGCTACATGGAGCTGCACGGCTATCTGGAGCAGGGCTATCGAGTCCTGAGCCACCCCGCAGGCAAGTCCACTCCTGAGATCCTCGACCACGCCGCCGAGATGGATCTCCCCGGCCTCGACCGCGAGAAGGTCCTCGAGCTCAAGCTCGACGGCACGCGCGACGAGGAGCTCTACCGCCTCCTGCTCCTCGCCCAGTGCAACGCCCTCCACCAGGCGATGCCGTTCCTCTTCGAGAAGATCGGCGACGAGACCGAGCTGCTCCTACCCGCGAATCTCCTGCACACCGACTCGTTGATTCGCCAGCTGGTCGAGCAGATCGACGAGGAGCTCTGGCAGGAGATCGAGATCATCGGCTGGCTTTACCAGTTCTACATCTCCGAGAAGAAGGACCAGGTCCTCGGCAAGGTGGTGAAGTCGGAAGACATTCCGGCTGCCACTCAGCTCTTCACGCCCAGCTGGATGGTGAAGTACATGGTCCAAAACTCGATAGGGGCGCAGTGGCTGGCGACCTACCCGCAGTCGCCGCTCAAAGGACAGATGGAGTACTACATCGAGCCGGCCGAGCAGACCAGCGGGGCCCTGGCGCAGCTCGCTGCCACCACGCCCAGCCACCTCAACATCGAGGAGCTAACGCTAATTGACCCAGCCTGCGGCTCCGGACACATCTTGGTGGAGGCATATGAGCTTTTCAAGTCCATCTACCTAGAGCGGGGCTACCGCAAGGGTGACTTGCCCAAGCTGATCCTCGAAGGGAACCTCTACGGCCTCGACATCGATGAGCGCGCGGCACAGCTGACGGGCTTCGCCCTGATGATGAAGGGGCGAGCAGATGACCGGAGGCTATTCGAGCGGGAAGTGAAGCTCAATGTGATGGCGATGGTGAATAGCGCCGACTTCGACGCAGAGGCGCTGGCGAAGCGAGTGGCGATCGTGGACTACGGGCTGCAGCCTGAGGATCTTTCTGAACTGAGCCGACTATTCGAGCACGCTACGACGTTCGGGTCGTTGATTCAGGTGCCGGAGAGTTTGGCAACGAAACTACCAGCGTTGAAACAGCTGAGCGAGGCGACGAGTCAAGACCTCTTTGTCTCGCTCGCGCTTAAGCGTCTGCAGCCGCTGGTGCAGCAGGCTCAAATGCTCGCGGCGCAGTACGCGGCGGTGGTAGCGAACCCTCCGTACCTGGCGAACAAGCACCTCAATTCAAAGCTCAAGCAATTCTTGACGAGTCATTTTCGAGATTTCAGTATGAACATCTTCGCAGCGTTCATGTTTCGAAATCTCTCGTCTTCGAAAGCGAATGCTATTAATGCCTACGTCACCCCATTTGCCTGGATGTTTCTTGGTTTCTACCAGCGACTGAGGTCCTACATCTTTGACAACTATTCCGTAGGGAGTTTAGTCAAGCCCTCGTATACGAGCTTCTTTGACTCAGCTGTCATGCAGCTCGTCACCTTTGTTGTTGACAAGCGCTCCGACGCTCTCGTTGGCACGTTTTTCGATTTGGGCTACCTTGGATCAGCTGCAGCGCAGCCGATAAAGCTTAGGACGGGGATAGCCGACCAAGCCTGCGACTATAGGTACTTGGCCTCTTCGGCTGACTTCAAGAAGCTTCCGGGAAGTCCAATGGCATATTCAGCAAGCGAGCAAGTACTAGAGCTCTTCGTAACCCACTCGTCCCTGGCAACAAAAGCAGTACACGTGCATGGACTGTCGACTGGCGACAATGATCGGTTCGTTCGAAGGTGGGCCGAAGTTGATATTCAGCGCTGGAGCCTGGATTGCGACGGCTCTGAGGAAATGGCCACGACAGGCCTAAAGTGGTTTCCTTTCAGCAAAGGAGGCCCCTCCCGGCGGTGGTTCGGAAATTGCGACCTTGTCGTGAACTACGCGAACCAAGGTAGCGAAATGCGGCAGTCATTTCGGGACGGCGAGACGCCTGGGTTCCGTTCTGCTGGTAGCGGGTCTTTTTTTCAGCCTGCGATTACTTGGTCGTCAATTGACTCTGCGACTGCCAGCTTCCGCTTCTTAACTAAGGGCTTCGTCATAGGCGACAAAGGCCCGATTCTCTATCCAAAATCCGATCATCAACGAGAGACGCTACTAGGTCTTCTAAATAGCTGCGTTGTCGGACATTTACTGAAGCTGCTGAGTCCAACATCTGGATACGATCTTGGATATGTAAAGCGAGTGCCAGTTGTCGAACTAGAGCGGATGCCGAAAGCCCATGTCGAATTGCTTGTCGAAAGAACGAAAGTGGACTGGGACTCCTACGAACGCTCCTGGGACTTTCAATCCCACCCGATCCTAGCCGCCGCCCCCAAGCCCACCTCCGCCCTCGAGAGCAGCTACACCGATTGGGTGCGCAAAAACCGCGAAACAATCGCCGAGATGAAGCGCCTAGAGGAAGAGAACAACCACCTCTTTATCGACGCCTACGGCTTGGGCCAAGAGCTCACCCCTGAAGTCTCCGTCGAGCAGATCACCCTCACGGTGAACCCAGCCTACCGTTACGGGGGCAAGCTCACCGAAGAGGCGCTTTGGACTCGCTTTCGCCAAGACACGATGGAGGAACTGGTCTCATACGCGATCGGCTGCTTGATGGGCCGCTACAGCCTGGACGCGCCGGGCCTCATCTACGCCAATAGCGGAAACGAAGGCTTCGAACCGAGCCGCTACCCTACCTTCCCGGCCGACGCGGACGGCATCCTCCCGCTCACCGACACCAGGTGGTTCGCCGATGATGCGGCCGACCGCGTCGTCGAGTTTCTCTCGGTGACGTGGGATGCGGCCCGCCTCGAAGAGAATCTCACCTTCCTGGCCGACAATCTCTCACCCCGGAAGGATGAGTCGAGCCGCGAGACGATCCGTCGGTACCTGTGCGACAAGTTTTTCAAGGACCACCTGCAGACGTACAAGAACCGCCCGATCTACTGGCTCTTCTCGAGCGGGAAGCAAAAGGCCTTCCAGTGCCTCATCTACCTGCACCGCTACAACGAAGGCACGCTGCCACGCATGCGCAGCGAGTACGTCATCCCGCTGGAGGGCAAGATGGCGGCGCGCCTCGAGAAACTTCAGGGCGACATTCAGGCTGCTTCTTCCACCGCTCACCGCAAGCGGCTCGAAGGCGAGCGGGCCAAGCTCGTCAAACAGCAGGCCGAGCTCCTCGCTTTCGACGAGAAGCTGCGCCACTACGCCGACATGCGCATTCAACTCGACCTCGACGATGGCGTGAAGGTCAACTATGGCAAGTTCGGCGACCTGCTGGCAGAGGTGAAGACGGTGACTCGGGAGACCGCCGACTGATGGGGCCGCGGCGAGTTGGCCTGGCGAGTGGAGAGGAAGAACCTCGCTCATGACCCAGAAAGACGGGCGGCGGGAAGGGCCCGCAGAGGCTAGCTTCGAGGTCCTCGTTCAGGAGCTAGTCGGCACCTGCTCCGACTGGGATGAAAACCGGGAGCTCTACGTCAGCGAGATCATCCCCCAGCTTCAGCGGGGATCGACGAAACCCAGAGAAGGAGACCTACCGCTCATCGAGAGGATCCGTAAGGTCGCCACGGAGGAGCAGTGGGAGTCCCTCCCGGCGATCGCGGATCAGGTGGCGAACAAGCCGAGATTGTCTGCCCAGGACATTGCCGAACGTCGGCGCCAGGAACGCGAGGCGCAGCGGGAGGTCGCTCGAGAACTGGAACGCGAGCGTTCCGCGAAGGCAGCTGCTCTCAAAGCGGAAGACGAGCGCCGACTCCAACAACACGAGAAGCAGCTGATTGCGGAGCGAGAATTGCAGCTTAAGCGTTCCGCCGCCGCAGCAGCTCTCAAAGAGAACGTGGAAGAGCTCAAGCGTGAGCGCGGCGCGGTCGCGCGACCCCTCAAAGAAGCTCTCAAGGCGGTCCTGGGAAACTCGGTTGCGGCGGCTGATGAGCTGAACGCGCGAATCGAGCACTTGGAGTTGGTCGACTATCGGGAGCTGAAGGCTGCCTACTTGCGCCAATGGATAGCGGAACAGCTCGGCGAGCCGAAGACGAGTCGGGAACAGCTCGATGCGATAGGCGATCTGGCGCCTTCATTCCTGCTGAAGGCAAGGGCGGGTTCGGGGAAGACATCGGTCGTTGCCCAGAAGACTGCCTTCCTGGTTCGCCACGAGAACATTCCTCCGGATGCGGTGATGGTGCTGGCGTTCAATGAAGCGGCTGCTCGCGAGGTGAGGGCAAGAGTGGCCCGCGATTCTGGCTGCCCGGACTACGCGAACGCCCGCACCTTTCATAGCCTTGCATGGCAGCTTGTTGAGCCGAAGAGCAAGCCACTGTTCGACGAGAAGACCGGTAACGACCAGAAGCAGACAGAGTTCCTGCAGGAGCTTATCGATCAGGCCATGACGGCCGAACTGAAGGAGAGGCTCTATGCCTTCTTTCGCCGCGAGATGCGCGAGCTCGAAGCGGCGGGGGCATTTCTCTCCCCGGAGGACTACTACCTCTATCGGCGCAACCACGAGCAAGAGACGCTCAGGGGTGAGGCTGTCAAATCCATAGGCGAAAAGTGGCTGGCTGACTTTCTCTTCGAACATGGTCTTCGCTATCAATACGAGCGAATCTGGTACTGGAGCGAAGAGGGCCACTACCGCCCGGATTTTACATTGCTGACTCGAGGGCAAGTACCAGACGTAGTCATCGAGCATTGGGGTATCGATCTAAAAGACGGTAAGAGGACAGTTCCTGACTATTGGGATCAATCGTGGTCTGACTATCGGCAACTCGTGGACAAGAAGCGTGACTTCTGGAGAAATCACAACGAGACGAAGCCCGACGCCAGTGTCGTGCTGATTGAGACCTCAGTTGCCGACATGAAGGATGGTCGCGAGGCCTTCGAGGCGAGTTTGAAAGCTCGGCTGCAAAATGCCGGCGTGGCCGTTGTAAGACAACCGCTCGAGTCGCTTCGTGAAGCACTTGTAAGGAAGCGTGCTTTTCGGTTCTCGAAGATGGTCTTGCAGTACATTCAAAAGGCGAAGAAGCAACGCTTGTCGCCCGACGCCATGGCGGATCGCATTGCCTCCGCGACGAACACTGCCCCCAAGACGCAGGCGTTTCTGGAGATCGCCAATAGCCTCTACGCTGCCTACCAGCGGGAGCTGTCAAGGCGTCAGATGATCGATTTTGACGACCTGCTGGAGGCGGCGATTGCTGTAGTCGCACGCGATCATGGGCGTTCCAGGATCAAGGTCCAGGATGAGCGCCACATTGGGTTGAATGACCTCCAGTGGATCATGGTGGACGAGTTTCAGGACTTCTCGACGCTGTTCGCTGACCTGCTGGCAGAGATCCGCAAGCACAACCCAGCCGTTCGCCTGTTCTGCGTCGGTGACGATTGGCAGGCGATCAATGGATTTGCTGGCGCTAACCTTCGCTACTTCGAGAGGTTTGGCGAGACCTTCGCCGGGGCACGTGCCGGGACCCTGACCAACAACTACCGTAGCGCCCCGGCGATCGTCGAGTTGGGCAACCTTTTCATGAGTGGTAAGGGCGATCCGTCGACTCCCACCCAAACATCGCTGGCTGGGAAGATCGAGGCCGTCCGCTGTGAGTTGGTGCGGATCGAGCAGCGTTCTGGTGACGAGTACCGCCGCGCCCGCGAGAGCGATACCCGCTTCATCACCTATCGAGATGGCGGCGAAGGTGGCCGGGTCATCGCGGACCCGGGCATGGGGATGGCTCGAGTGTTCAAGGCATGCCATCGGATCCTGACGCAACCGCGACAGGATGCGAAGACAACCTTCGCCATTCTCAGTCGCGTGGGCCGCCTTGGAAGCTACGAGAGCATGTCTGCTTTTGGGGAAAAGCTGCGGTCGACATTCACGAGAGAGGAGCTGGAGATATTCGGCCGGTTCAAGGAGCGGGTTCGCTGCGGGACTGCCCACAGCTTTAAGGGCCTCGAGGCAGACGTGACGATCCTTCTTGGAGTGAATCGGCGCACGTTCCCCAAGATCCACCCGGACAACGAGCTCTACGAAATCTTCGGCGAGAGGATGGCGGATATCCTTGCTGAGGAAGAGCGCTTGTTCTATGTCGCGATCACTCGCGCGAAGTCGGAGCTCTACTTGTTGACCGAGACAGGGAGAGAGTCCGAGTTCCTGACTCGATTGAACCTGGCGAAGGAGGCCGGCGCCAAGGGCAGTTACGGCACTTTCGGCGATTTGGTGCCCGAAGTGAAGGCTGAGACCTGGGGAGCCGCCGACTGATGGATACGCCGCAACTCCAAGAGGCATTGAACCGCACCTTCGACGACGAACACGCCCGGATCGTCTTCTGGAACGACCCTGAGCGGGAGTTTGGCGAGACCCTTGGCGAGCTGGCCCTTCCGGGGGTCACGGTCGTTGACCTCGAAAAGGTCGCGGCCCTCGAGTTGAAGATTCGCCTCGAGCGGGACGATCCCGAAGGGCGCTACCTCCTCTATTCCGCCGGCGAGGAGCCTGACTACGAGAAGGACTGGCTGCTCGATATCCGGCTCTACAGCAAGAGCTTCCGCGCCGATCGGGCCTCCATCCTGCTCGCCGAGCTCGGGCTCGCACGCCCGCAGATGCGCGAGCACATCTCCCGGCGGCGCAAGTTCCTCGACAGCAAAGACCGGGTCCGGAAGCTCAAGGCTCTCGTTGAGCCGAACGACGACGAGATCACCCTGGACCGCAAGATGTTGGCTGTGCTCGCGAAGGCGAGCCAGCCCGATCTGTTCAACATCGTCCGGACGCTCTTCCACTCCATGGTCGAAGCCGGGGAGCTCGATCTCGACCAGGTCCCCAGCAGCTGGGCTCCGATCGAGAAGTTCGAGCTCGACGAGCCTTTCTGGCAGCTCGTGAGCTCGACCTTCGGCTACCAGGAGGAAAGCGCTAGCCTGCGCAATCTCTTGATCCGTCTGTTCGTCGCGGACTACCTTTTCCACTCTGTCAAAGAGCCACCGGTGGCCCTGCAGAGCCTCCTCCTGCCGCGCTCAGGGCAGCACAATGCGGTGACCTGCCTCTCCGAATGGCGCGACAGCAGCAGCAAGGCCTCGAGCTACAACTCGCTCTCGGCCGAGGTGGGTGCGAGACTCCATCTGGCCGGTCTGCTCGAGAACCTCGAGGCGGAGGACGTGCTCGACGTGATGACCTTCTCCGAGGTCGAAAGGGCGATCGTTCGCAGCCTTCTGGCGCGGGTGGGCCCCGCGGAGGGGGCCACCGCCGAGGGCGTCCTGCGGATCACCAGCCACCGGCTGGCCGGCCATTGGGTGACCTCCGCCTCCGTCCCCGAGGCCCAGCGCCGAGCCCTGGAGTCGATCTACGTGGCGATCGCGCAGGCGGCAGAGTTCTTCGAGCTACGCAAGCGCTATCAGCAGGGCTTCGACTTCGCCGACGCCACCGCGATGTACAAGTCCTATGAGGCAGAGCTTTACCGCTTCGATCAGCTCCACCGGCAATTCTGCTGGAATGCGGATCGTGCTGCGGCGCAGGGCTGGGATCTGCTCAAGCCGCTCCGCGCGGAGATCGAGGCCGCCTACCGCAACGGGTACCTCACCCAGCTGGGGCTAGCGTGGGGGAAGTTCGTCGAATCGGGCCTGCTTCAGAAGTGGCGCCTGAGCGAGGTTCCCAACCAGTTCGAGTTCTACTCCAGGCAGGTCGACGCACAACTCGGGAAATCCGACCGCAATCGGGTCTTCGTCATCGTCAGCGACGCCCTGCGCTTTGAGATCGCCCAGGAGCTGACCACCCTCCTCAACGGCACTTACCGGTTCGAGGCGGACCTCAGCTCCCAGCTCGGAGTGCTTCCGTCCTATACCGCGTTGGGGATGGCGAGCCTCCTCCCGCACGAGCGCCTGGAGTACAGCGCCAACGGGGATGTTCTCGTCGACGGCAAGGGCACGACCTCCTTCGAACAGCGCAACGCCATCCTCGGTACCGTGGGTGGAATGGCGGTGAGGGCGGGAGAGTTGCTGGACCTCAAGAAGGAGGAGGGCCGCGCTCTCGTCGAGGGTCGCCGGGTGGTCTACATCTACCACGACGAGATCGACGCCCGCGGCGACAAGGCGGCGACCGAAGACGGCACCTTCGACGCGGCGCGAAAGGCGGTAGACGACCTCGCCGACCTGGTCCGCCACGTCATCAATCACCTCAACGGCAACCATGTCCTGATCACGGCCGATCACGGATTCCTGTTCACTGAATCGGCCCCCAACGAGACCGACAAGAGCGCCCTCACTGAGAAGCCGGCTGGAACGATCGTTGCCAAGAAGCGCTACCTCCTGGGCCGGGGACTCCCGGACTCCATGGAGGCCTGGCACGGCAGGACGGCCGACACCGCGCGGGCCGAAGGTGGGATGGAATTCTGGATTCCGAAAGGCGCCAACCGCTTCCACTTCATCGGCGGAGCGCGCTTCGTTCATGGCGGGGCCATGCTGCAGGAGATCGTGGTGCCGATCGTCACCGTCAAGCACGTCAGGGACAAGGGCGCCCGCGAGAAGACCCGATCGCGGAGCGTTCATGTGCAGGTGCTGGGCCTCCGCCCCAAGATCACAGCACCGCGGCACCGCTTCGAGCTTCTCCAGACCGAGGCGGTCTCGGACCGGACGAAAGCGATCACACTCAAAGTGGCTGTCTACGAAGGCGAAACGCCGGTGACCAGCATCGAGACCGTGACCTTCGATAGCTCCTCCGACAGTCTCAACGATCGCAAGAAGTCGGTCGTGCTGACCTTGCAGGAACGGCCGTTCGACAAGAAGATCGCCTACCGGCTGGTGCTCCGCGACAGCGAGACCGGCATTGAGCAAGGGAGTGTGGATGTGATCATCGACAGGGCTATTTCAGATGACTTCTCCCTCTGACTCCGACGCGACCCGCCCCGTCGGCGCGGGCCCCGACGACAGCCTGAACGAGCTGCTCAATGCCCACTTCGCGGGGCGCGTCGTCCGCAAGGACCTGACCAAGCTCGTCAAAGAGGGGGCGAACGTCCCCGTCTACGTGCTCGAGTACCTCCTCGGCAGCTATTGCGCTTCGAACGACCCGGCCGTCATCGACGAGGGCCTGAAGACGGTCAAGAAGATCCTCGCCGAGAACTACGTGCGCCCGGACGAGGCCGAGAAGGTCAAGTCGATCATCCGCGAACGTGGCGGCCTCAAGGTGATCGACAAGGTCACGGTGAAGCTGAACGAGAAGCGCGATGTCTACGAGGCGCTTTTTTCCAATCTCGGCACCAAGGGCGTCGAGATCCCCACCGAATTCGTCAAGCGGTACGAGAAGCTCCTGGCAGGCGGAGTCTGGGCGATCGTGCGCATGCAGTACTTCTATGAGGAGGGGCAGAGGGGGTCACCCTTCCTCGTCGAGGACCTGAAGCCGATCCAGATGCCCAACATGGACATGAGCGAGCTGCTCGCGGGCAGGGCCCACTTCACGGAGGCGCAGTGGATCGATGTGCTGCTGCGTTCTTGCGGCTACGAGCCCACCCAGTTCGAGGAGCGGGTGAAGTGGCACATGCTCTGCCGGCTCATTCCGCTCGTCGAAAACAACTTCAACGTCTGCGAGCTGGGGCCGCGCGGCACCGGCAAGAGCCACATCTACAAGGAGATCAGCCCCAACAGCATTCTCATCTCGGGTGGGCAGACCACCGTCGCCAATCTCTTCTACAACCTGGCCAGCCGGACCGTCGGGTTGGTGGGGCTCTGGGACGTCGTGGCCTTCGACGAGGTGGCCGGAATCAACTTCAAGGAGAAGGACGGCGTCCAGATCATGAAGGACTACATGGCCTCGGGCTCCTTCGCTCGGGGAAGAGACCAGGTCGCCGCCTACGCCTCCATGGTTTTCGTCGGCAACATCAATCAGCCGGTCGACACCCTGGTCAAGACCAGCCACCTCCTGGCACCGTTTCCGGCGGCGATGGTCGACTCCGCCTTCTTCGACCGCTTCCATGCCTACATTCCAGGCTGGGAGATCCCCAAGATGCGCCCCGAGTTCTTCACCGGCGACTACGGCCTGATCGTCGACTACCTGGCCGAGTTCCTGCGCGAGATGCGCAAGCGCACCTTCGGCGATGCCATCAACAAGTACTTCAAGCTCGGCAGAGACTTGAACCAGCGGGATTCGATCGCGGTCAAGCACACCGTCTCAGGCCTGCTCAAACTGCTCTATCCGAACGAGGACTATGGCAAGGAGGCCGTGCGGCGGTGCCTCGAGTACGCCTTGGAGACCCGGCGCCGCGTCAAGGAACAGCTCAAGAAGATCGGTGGCATGGAGTTCTACGACGTCCACTTCAGCTATGTCGACCAGGAGACGATGGAAGAGAGGTTCATCTCAGTTCCTGAACAGGGCGGCGGCTCCCTCATTCCGGACGGGCCGCTGAATCCGGGCGTCCTGCATACGGTTGCGACCGGAAGCGGCGGTCATCTGGGCCTCTACCGGTTCGAAACGCAGGTAACCCCTGGGAGCGGAAAACTCACCATCTCAGGCCTGGGATCCAACTCGGCGGCGAAAGAGGCGATCAAGGTCGGATTCGACTACTTCAAGGCCAACGTCACCGGAGTCTCGGCTTCCGCCAAAGCCGGCGACCACGACTACCACCTGCACGTCATCGAGCTCCACAACTCGGGCCCGAACAACACCATGACCTTGGTCACCTTCGTGGCCCTCTGCTCTGCGATCCTGGGAAAGCCCGTTCAGAGCCAGCTCGTCGTCCTCGGCAGCATGAGCCTCGGCGGCAGCATCGTTCCCGTCGAGAACCTCGCGGAGTCCCTCCAGGTTGCCTTCGACGCGGGAGCCAAGCGAGTCTTCCTGCCGATGTCTAGCGTGAAGGACATCGCGACGATTCCCGGGGAACTGTTCGCGAAGTTTCAGACGGGGTTCTACTCAGATCCGAGGGATGCGGCGTTTAAGGCGATGGGGGCGGAGTAAGGTCAAATCGGACCGTGCTTGCCGCCTCGAGCATTGGTACTACAATCCAGCGAAGATGCCTCAAACCGAAGGCTGTAAGCGGCTAATCCTGGTCGGTGGCACCCCCGGGACTGACGTGCCAGCTGCTCTTAATCGCCTAGTTCATTGGGCCCGCGCCTGTTCCTTTGCGGACTCAGACTCGTGGGCTGTCCTTCCCAGGTTCGAGGCGTTGACGGTCGAGACGTGGAACGAGAAACGACCAAAAGAACAGATCGCGGGCGTTGCAGAGATGCTCGATGTTCCCAAGCCTGTTCTGGCCGAACTCTGGCTAGCGACCCTCGAAAGACTGCGAGGTCGGCTCGATGCTAGCGGGGCCTCGCTTTGTTTCGCTCCTGTGCATTTTACTTGGTACCATCAAACCCACCGCGAATACCTGAACGTAGTCGAGACGAGTGCATGGGCCGAACGCCTTCGAGGCGTGGAGACCGACGTCATTTGCTTAATTGACGATCTGCATGACGTCTATGCGAGGCTCAGGAAGCTGGGTCAAATTTACGGCCGGCCGCTTTTTCCGCACCCACAATCATCACTTCGGGGCGACGCATTTGAGCGCCATCTCCGCATCTTGGACTGGCGAGCACGCGAGCTAGCAGCAACGGAGGACTTGGCGCGCGCGCTCCGGCGCCCACTTACGGTGTTGTCGACAAAGCACCAGCCTTCGGTCCTTGCACGCATTGCCCACGGAGAGCCACAAGCATATTTCTCACATCCGATTAGCGAGCCGCGGCGCCTAGCGCGCGACCACAGCGAAGCGACGCGAGAGCAAGCTCGTTGCCTTCAACAGTACATGTGGGACTTGCAGGCCTGCTTGGCGCAATCTGTCGCCCTCCTTCAACCCACATGTATCGACGAATTCCGCCTTGAGATCTCCGATGGTTCAGTAAGCCTTGAGCCGCGCTTTTACGCTCGCTCGCAGTACAGCACCTCCCTTTTCAGCACTGAGGGCCTCCTGGAAGACGACGTCGTTTGGGACGGACTCACCCAGGTGCAGCGAGACGGCGCCTCCGATCGTGATCGATTGATCTGCGCAAACCATGCGTTGATGGTCAAGTCATTTATTGAGAACCAGGTGACCGCCAGGGATTTGCAGCTAGTTACGCAGGCGCATGACCTGGTCGTGTTTCGACCTCGATTCAACGGCAACCTCTCCGGAGGAGTCAGGAAAGAGATCGTCTACTTCAAGGCACTGGAAAAGGCCTTTCCAGGAACCAGAGGAAAGATCATCCTGATTGATTCTGCGGAAGACGAGCGGCGATTTTTTCCGAGACAGTTTCTGGAAGCGGTGGCCGCTGTACCGCCCGCCGACTGGAGCATCCGGATTCAACAGGAGGCAGTTCCTGCCCTGACCGATCGCCTGACTGGCCGCACTGAGGCGGCGGTGTCGGACGCGAGAGCGCGCCCGAGTCTTGAGTCAATGCGCTACGCCCTTCGTGTACTCTTGGAGGAAATTGGACATGATCCGGCGTTTCAGCTCTCGGCGAGCCACGCGCTTACGCCTCTTGGAGATCGAGGAACCTACACGCAGGACTTGAGAGAGGAAGAGGAGCTTTACACCAGGCGATTACTCCCGGCCCTGGTGCGCCTAGCAGGCTGCTGAAAAACTCCGCCCGTTCGCGTTAGCCTTGCGATCATGCG
>JBDTQG010000017.1:0-57720 GCA_039932315.1 Thermoanaerobaculia bacterium | reverse complement strand
CCTCGAACCCGTCGGTGATGCTCGCCGCCGGTCTGGTGGCGAAGAAGGCGGTCGAAAAGGGTCTGCGCTCGAAGCCGTGGGTGAAGACGAGTCTCGCGCCGGGATCGAAGGTGGTCACCGATTACCTGAGACAGGCTGGTCTCGACGTCTATCTCGACACGCTCAAGTTCAACACCGTCGGCTATGGCTGCACCACCTGCATCGGCAACAGCGGACCGCTGCCGGCGCCGATCGCGCAGGTCATCCAGGATCATGACCTCGTGGCGGTCGCGGTGCTTTCGGGAAACCGCAACTTCGAAGGGCGCATCAGCCCCGACGTCCGCGCCAACTACCTCGCCTCACCGCCGCTCGTCGTCGCCTACGCGCTCGCCGGCCGGATCGATCTCGATCTCGCGACCGAACCGCTCGGCATCGGCAAGGACGGAGCGCCGGTTTTCCTCAAGGATGTCTGGCCGACGCAGGCGGAGATCGAAAACGCCGTCGCGACCGCCGTGCGCCCGGAGATGTTCCGCAAGCAGTACGCCGACGTCTTCACCGGCGACGAGGCGTGGAGCTCGCTCGCGGTCCCCGAGGGCGAGACCTTCGCGTGGCAGGAGAGCTCGACCTACGTCCGCAAGCCGCCGTACTTCGAGGGCATGACGCTCACGCCGGCGCCGCTCGCCGACATCTCCGGAGCCCGCTGCCTCGCCGTGCTCGGCGACTCGATCACCACGGACCACATCTCGCCCGCGGGCTCGATCAAGAAGGGCGGCCCGGCGGGGAACTACCTCGAGAAGCACGGCGTCGGTCCGGCCGACTTCAACTCGTACGGTTCGCGTCGTGGCAACCACGAAGTGATGGTGCGCGGAACGTTCGCCAACACACGCATCCGCAACCGCATGGTGCCGGAGATCGAAGGCGGCGCGACGGTTCACCTGCCGATTCCGGAGCCGATGTCGATCTACGATGCAGCCGAGCGCTATGCCGCGGAGGGTGTTCCGCTCGTCATCCTCGCCGGCAAGGAGTACGGCTCCGGTTCGTCGCGCGACTGGGCGGCGAAGGGTCCGGCGCTTCAGGGCGTGCGCGCGGTGATCGCCGAATCGTACGAGCGGATCCATCGCTCCAACCTCATCGGCATGGGCATCGTTCCGCTCGAATTTCCGGCAGGAGAAACGGCGGCGACTCTCGGACTCACCGGCTTCGAGGTTTTCTCGATCGATGGCCTGGCGGCCGCGCTCTCGGGCAAGTTCAAGCCCGGCCTCGAGGTCGGGGTCCGGGCGCTGAGGAGCGCCGGCGGCAGCGTCGCCTTCTCGGCCCGCGTGCGGCTCGATACCCCCCAGGAGGTCGAGTACTACCGCCACGGCGGCATTCTCCAGTACGTCCTGCGTCAACTGCTCGCGACGCCGGCTTCGTAGCCGTAGGCTCCGAAACGCGCATGCGGATCTTTCTCACCGGCGCCAGCGGATACATCGGGAAGGAGCTCTGCCTGCGCCTGCGCGCCGAGGGTCATGAGCTCCGCGCGCTGGTGCGCGCCACGAGCCAGACGAAAGCGCTGACGGAGATCGGAGTCGCGACCTTCACCGGCGACATTCTCGAGCGCGCGTCGATGCGCGAGGGAATGTCGGGCGCCGACTGGGTCGTGCACGCGGCGGCGGAGCTCGATCTCAACTCACCCGAAGCGCGCATGGCGGGAGCGAACGTCGACGGTTCGGAGAACGTCGCGTCACTCGCTTCGAAGCTCGGTGTCGGGAGATTTCTTTCCATTTCCTCGATCGCGGCATTCGGCGGCAGTCCCGACGACGGAAGTCCGGCGACCGAAAGCTCGCCGCCATTTCTTCCGTTGCCGACGCGCTACAGCCGGACAAAAGCCGCCGGCGAGGAGCGCGTCCAGGAGTGGGCGCGCAGAGGCCTCAAGGTGAACACCGTTTATCCGAGTCTGGTGTACGGGCCGCCGGGCAAGAAGCGCGGCGCGAATACGCTCCTCCGCGCGCTGATGCTCGGGCGCTTCCCGGCCCTCATCGCTCCGGACAAGCAGGCGAGCTGGGTCTTTCTCGACGATCTCGTCGACGGCATCGTGCGCGTCATGCAGCAGGCGCCGCCGGGCAGGAATTTCCTCCTCACCGGCGAGTCGTGGACCGTGCGCAAGCTCGCCCATCGCGTGGCGGATCTCTCCGGCGGCAAGGTGCCGAAGCGCGAGCTCTCGGTCCGCACCGCGCGGAATCTCTTCCGCATCGCCGGTCCGCTGCTCGGCCTCTTCGGCAAGCGCCTGCCGATGCCGCTCGAGCAGCTCGATTCGCTCGACAGGAACTGGAGCTTCGACGACTCCCGCGCCCGCACCGAGCTCGGCTGGAAGCCGCGCGGGCTGGAGGAGGGCCTGCCGGTGATCCTCGACTATCTGCGGCAGCAGGAAGAGATGGCGGGCCAGCTCACCGCCGGGTGATAGAATTTTCTTTCCTTGCGCGGCATTGTCGCGCGCTTTCACTCCGAACTTTTCACTCTCGAGGGTCCGAATCATGCTCCGTGCCGGCATCGTCGGCCTGCCGAACGTCGGCAAGTCGACGCTTTTCAACGCGCTCACCCGCACTCGCAAGGCCGAGTCGGCGAACTATCCTTTCTGCACCATCGAGCCGAACGTCGGCATCGTCAGCGTTCCCGACGACCGGCTCGCGCCGATCGCCAAGGTCGCCGGCACGCCGACGCTCGTTCCCGCCGCGGTCGAACTGGTCGACATCGCCGGCCTCGTCAAAGGCGCCGCGAGCGGAGAGGGTCTGGGCAACAAGTTCCTTTCCCACATCCGACAGGTCGACGCCATCGTTCAGGTCGTGCGCTGCTTCGAGGACTCGAACATCGTTCACGTCGAAGCGCATCTCCATCCGATCGCCGACATCGAGACGATCCAGACCGAGCTCATGCTCGCCGACATGGAATCGCTGGCGCGGCAGAAGGAGCGCCTCGAGCGCGTGGCCGGCGGCGGCGACAAGGTCGCGAAGGCGCAGATCGAGGTGGCGACGCGACTCCTCGAACATCTCGAAGCGGGGAAGCCCGCGCTCACACTCGAAATGACGGCGGATGAGCGCGAGATCGCGCAGCCCTTCTTCCTTCTCTCGATGAAGCCGACGCTCTATGCGTGCAACGTCGCCGAGAGCGATCTCGCCGGCGCCCTTGCGGGCACGGACTCGAATCCGCTGGTCGCCGAAGTGCGCAAATGGGTCGCGACGCATCACGGTGCGGAAGCGGTCACGGTCTCCGCGCAGATCGAGTCGGAGCTTTCTGAGCTGCCCGAGGCCGAAGCGAAGGAGTACCTCTCCTCTCTCGGCGTCGCCGAGTCCGGCGTCGGCGCGCTCATCCGTTCGATCTACCACCTGCTCGGCCTCCGCACCTACTTCACCGCCGGCGAGAAGGAAGCCCGCGCCTGGACGATCCACAACGGCGACACCGCACCGCAGGCGGCGGCCGTCATCCACACCGACCTCGCGCGCGGCTTCATCAAGGCGGAGACGATCCGCTGGGAAGAGTTCGTCCGCGTCGGCGGCTGGGCCCGCGCCCGCGAAGGCGGCCACGTGCGCCAGGAAGGCAAGGAGTACCCCGTCGCCGACGGCGATGTGATTCTGTTCAAGTTCAACGTGTAGCGGAAAGAGCGGGCCATCCGAGGGAATCTCGACTCCGTCCGCTCTCCCGCCGGTCCGATTTTCGGCTGACGTGGGCGCCACTCGGGATGTGGGACGGTCGCCGTACGGCGAAGCCCGAAAAGAGAATTCGATAAACAACGGGCCCGGAAACCGCTACAACGGCGCCCGGGCCCAAGCCACGCACGGAGGCAGATCCGTGCGCAGCGGCAGGAAGCGTAACATCGCCGAGCGGTTCGTCGCCCGGAGGAGATCCGCCCTCATCAGCCTGATCAGTGCTTCGCGCCCATGACGCTCTCCGTGGTGTTGACCCCCTCGTACTTCTTCGCCGCGGCCTGGTTCAGGCCGCCTTCGGCGAGGGCGCTCAACTTCTTGTCGGCCGCTTTCTCCTCGTCGAGAATGCTCTGAAGGATCTTCGCAACCTCCGGCCGACCGAGCGTTTCCGCCCAGGCGACGAGCGTTCCGTAGGCTGCCATCTCGTAGTGCTCGGCGCGCTGGCCGGAGGCGACGAGGCAGGCATCCATCGTGTCGGCGTCGAAGTCCTCTTCCATGACGGACTTTCCCTCTTCGATGATGCCGGCGATTCCGTCGCAGTGCTTGCCCCTCACCTTCTCGTCGAGCATTTCGAGGACCTGAGCGAGCTTGTCGACGTGCCCCAGCGTCTCCTCAAGGTGGCCTTCGAACGCCGCTTTGAGCTTCGGATCCGTCGCCTTCTTCGCGAGCTTCGGCAACGCCCGCGTCAACTGACGCTCGGCGTCGTAGGAATCTCGAATTTCGTCGATGAATGCGTCCTGCAGGCTCTTCACTTTTTCCATGACTGAACTCCCGAGAGTGAATTTCAATACGAGAAAAGCCGTCGGGCGATCGTCGCCCGTCGGCCAGAGATGAGTGGGGTGCAGTGGGGTGCGATTCGATCTACTGGTCGCGCTTCGAAGAGCCCGGTGCGCCACCCTGCTTCGTGGTGCGCTGGGCGTTGGAGCTGCCTTCCTGCCCACGCCGGGCGCCTTCGCGCTCGACGTTGAGAGGCGTGCGATTGCCGCGATCGTCGCTCGGGTCGGCGGTCGGATCGGCGCGGTCGCCATCCGAGGAAGAGTCCGGATTGACCTTGCCGGTTTCCGAGCGCGAGCTCTTTCCGCCGGTGGTGTTCACCGGTTCATCCATCGCGTCCGGCTGGCGTGCCGGCGCCTTCTCGTTCGGACGGATTCCTTCGCCGCCCGACTGGCTGCCCGGGTTCGGCCCGCGATCGTTTCCTGGCTTGCCGGTGCTGTCGTTTCCCATGGCGTGCTCCTCCTTGCGATGCCGCTCGAATGCGACGCCGGGGCAGATTGCACTGGAGATGCCAGATCGAAGAGCGAGGTTTTTCGCGGTGAGGGCCGGGCGGAGTTGTAGCGAAATGTTCAATGCCGTGCGCAATCGCGGTTCGCACGGCAGAGATCACAGCGCGGGCGCTCCGGAAGCCGGCCAACCACGACCTCTGGCGCGCGGGAGTCCGCTGGAAACTTCGCGGGGTGACCAAGGTGCGCCTCACCGCGGCCTGAACCTTCGGGATTTCGATGCGGGCCAGGACGGCTTCCTTTCCTGGCCGAGCGTCGGAATTTCGCCGCCTTGCGCGCTCTCTCCCTGGCGGATACTCTTTGCGCGGCGCTTCGCAGGGCGCCGCCGGTCCGCGGAAAGGGCTCTCCCACCTGCTTCGGTCGCGTCGCTTCGAGACAACGACCCTTCTTCTGCCCACGATGCGGACACGGGCGCGCTTCGAAGGAGGTCGTCCGTGTCCACACCCCTCGCCTCTCCCGCACTTCCCGATCTGGAAAATCTCCGCCGGCAGGCGAAAGCGCTCTTGCGCGCGGCCCGTGACGGCGACGCCGAAGCGCTCCAGCGACTCCGGGCGATCCGCACCGACGCCGGCGGTGTCGGAAAGGGTTCGCGGCCGCTGCTCCTCGCCGACGCCCAGCTCACCGTCGCGCGCGAGGCGGGCTTTCCCTCGTGGCCGAAGCTCGTCGCGGCCTCCGAGGCGCGCGACGTCGAGGCTTTTCGTGATGCCGTCGCGGCTCTCGACGGCACGCGTCTCGCCCGGCTCCTCGCGCTGCCCCATGTCCGGGCTCACATCGACGATCCCTTGTTCGACTTCGGGCAACGCGCTACGCATATTGCCGCGCAGGACCGCTCGGTGCTCGCGCTCCTCCTCGACGCCGGCGCCGACAAGAACGCCAAGAGCGATTGGAAGAACGGGCCCTACACCGTGCTCGACCGCGCCGACGAACCGACCGCGCGCTATCTCCTCGCGCGCGGCGCGACGCTCACGCCGAACGTGGCGGCTCGACTGGGATGGATGGAGGAGCTTCGCGCGATGCTCACCGCGGACCCGTCGCTCGTCCACGCCCGCGGCGGCGACGGGCAGCAGCCGCTCCACGAAGCGAAGACCGTCGCGATCGCCGATCTCCTCCTCGATCGCGGCGCCGAGATCGATGCCCGCTGCATCGATCACCATTCGACGCCCGCGCAGTACGCGCTGGTCGATCGACCGGAGGTCGCCCGGCATCTGCTCGCCCGTGGAGCGACCCCCGACATCTTCATGGCCGCGCGTCTCGGCGATCTCGCTCTCGCCGAGCGCCTTCTTGACGCCGATCCGTCGGCGATCGCAGCGCGAGTGAATGCCCCGGGCTACGCTCCGGTGCCGCCGTTCAACATCTACTGCTGGTCGCTCGGCTTCGGAGTTTCACCCCACGCCGTGGCCGCACGCTATGCCCATACCGAGGTCTTCGCGCTCCTGAACTCACGGAGCACACCGCGCGTCCTCCTGCGGACCGCGATCCTGGCGAACGACGTTCCGCGCGCGAAAGCGCTCGTCGAAGCCGATCCGTCGCTCCTCACCTCGATGTCGCGCGAAGACCACGGCCAGCTCGCGGCGGCGATCTTCCACGGCATGGAAGACGCCGCTCACCTCATGCTCGACCTCGGCTTCGATCCCACGGCCCCCGGCATCGACGGCGGCTCATCCCTGCACGCCGCATGTTGGGTGGGGAACGTGAAGCTCGTCGAGCGGATTCTCGAACGGGTCGGCAAGGGACGCCTGCTCGACGCTCCCGATCCGACGCATCAGAGCCCCCCGCTGGGCTGGGCGGCATACGGTTCTGTGCAACGCCGTGCTGCGGGCGGCGACTATCCCGCCGTCGCCGAACGCCTTGTGGCCGCTGGAGCGGATGTCCACGCCTTTGGCAATCTCCACCGCAAGAGCCTGGTTGAAATGGCGAACGGCAATCCGGAAATGCAGGAGGCTCTGCGCCGTCTCGGGATGGTCTGAACGCTTCGCGTGCGCTGAAGCCGCAGCGCTCCCATCGCGGGCACTGGGGGCGTAAGCTTCGTTCCCGCATTGAAGAAAGGAGTTCGCATGACGCGCAGGACGAAACGACGGCTCGCAGCGGTGGCTTTCTTCGGGCTGTCTCTGCTCGCACGGACGTCGACTTGCCTGGCGAGCTCTTTCCGCGGTCTCATCGATCCTCACGGGTTCGCCGTCGACTATGTCGACGCCATCGACATCTCCGACGACGGTCGCGTCGTTGTCGGCGCGCTGCGGATGCCGGGGGAGTATCGGTACGAGGCGTTCCGGTGGACGGCTGAAACCGGATTCGAGCGCCTGGGAATCCTCGGCGGCGGAAAGTTCCGGGAGAGCGTGGCCCTTGCAGTCTCCGCGGACGGCGCGGTGATCGTCGGGTACACGACCTCTCCGGATTCGGAGGATTTCGATGAACCTTTCCGCTGGGAGCGCTCGACGGGAATGGTCGGTCTCGGAGACCTGCCCGGGGGCTACTTCCACGGCTACGCGTCCGGGGTGTCTGCGGACGGCTCCGTCGTCGTCGGCCGGAGCTCGTCGGCGCTGGCTCCGAACTCATTCGGTGAAGGTTTTCGCTGGACGGCGGCGACGGGCATGGTCGGCCTCGGGGTCCTCACGCAACACGGACTCGACTACAGCTTCACCAACGGAGTCTCTGCCGACGGCAACGTGATCGTCGGAACGGCTTCGACGGATCCCGGTTCCGAGATGTTCCGCTGGACAGCGCTCGACGGGATCGTCCCGCTCGGCAATCCGCCGGGCAATACAGGGGCTTACGGACTCGACATCTCTGCCGACGGTTCGGTCCTTGTTGGCTACACGAGCGGATTCTTTGAGCCGATACGAGCTTTCCGCTGGACAGCCGCGAGCGGCCTCACCGTTCTCGGCGACCTTTCGGGCGCAACAGGCAGCAGAGTCTGGGGAGTCTCTCCCGATGGTTCCATCGTCGTGGGCGCCGGCTTTTTCCCGGACCGGCGCGTCGCGACGATCTGGGACGAGAAACACGGGACGCGGGAGCTCAAGCCGTTGCTCCTGGAGTCCGGTCTGGCGCAGGAGATCGATGGCTGGACGATCGAAGGCGCGGGGCGCGTGTTGCCCGACAACGTGACAATCCTCGGCGGGGGCATCAATCCCGCCGGACAGCAAGACGGCTTCATCGCCCAGCTCGGCCCGCCGTCCATCGTCCAGATCCCGACGGCTTCTCCCACGATGCTCGCCATCTTCGCGGCGCTTCTCGCCGTCGCCGCCGTCGGAGTGCTCCGCCTGCGCTGAAGATCGGCAGACACCAGCGGACATTCTGCCTTCGTGCGGAAGTCGTGAGCGGTCGCGCGGCGGAGGGCTGGCTCGCGCTGCAGTTCAACCGCGATCTCTGGCAGGCAAATAAGCGGGTGCGCCTGAGAGGTGTGCGCAAGGTCCGATTCTCTGCGACCTGACGGTCGGCCGCGATATTCTCGCGGTACAGGCCTCTCGGCGCCCCTTCCAAACATGCACACCATCTTCAAAGACTTCACCTTCTCCGCCGCTCACCAGATCCGTGGGCACACGGGCGGGTGCCAGAACCTCCACGGCCATAACTACCGGGTGCGGGTGCACGTCCGGGCGCGGGAGCTCGACGGTTTGGGGATGGTGATCGACTTCGCGGATCTGAAGAAGATCGTCGCGGAGGTGGTCGATCCGCTGGATCATCGGTACCTGAACGACATTCCGCCATTCGATGTCCGGAACACGACGGCGGAGGTGCTTTCGCGGTACGTGTTCGAGGAGATCGGGCCGCGGCTGCCGGCCGGGCGGGAGCTCGTCAAGGTCGAGATCTGGGAGACGGACACGTCGTGCGCGATCTACGAGGCGGACTGATTCCGACTCATCCCTGCGGCATCTGATTTACTCTTCCCCCCATGCCTGAAGCGCGTCTCAAGATCCACGAGATCTTCTATTCCATCCAGGGCGAGTCGACCTTCGCCGGCCGGCCGTGCGTCCTCGTTCGGCTCACCGGCTGCCAGATGCGTTGCTCCTGGTGCGATACCGAGTACGCGTTCTACGACGGGGCGTGGAAATCGATCGCCGAGATCCTCGAGACGGTGCGCGCCTTCGGTTGTCCGCTCGTCGAGGTCACCGGCGGGGAGCCGCTGCTGCAGAAATCGGTACATCCGCTCATGACCGCGCTCTGCGACGCGGGCTACGAGGTCCTTCTCGAAACGGGCGGTGGGCTCGACATTGCTCCCGTCGACGCCCGCGTCCGCCGCATCGTCGATGTGAAGTGCCCGGCGAGCGGCGAAGCGGAGAACAATCGCTGGGAGAATCTCGACGATCTGCGCGCGACGGACGAGCTCAAGTTCGTCGTCGCCGGTGCTGAGGACTACGCCTGGGCGAAAGATGTCATCGCGGACCGCGCGCTCGGCGGACGCTGCCCGATCCACTTCTCGCCGGTCTGGGAGACGATGCCACCGGCCGATCTTGCGGCGTGGATCCTTGCCGATCGGCTGCCGGTGCGGTTGACGCTGCAGCAGCACAAGATTCTGTGGGGAGCGACGACGCGCGGCGTCTGACGGAGCGCTGACGCTCGCGCCCCTCGTTTCGTCGTTTCCCCGTTTTCTCGCTGTCTCGATTTCCTGTTGCCGGGCGTCAGCCCCCGACGACCGAGCTCCAGGCTTCGCCATCGCTCTGCTGGAATCCGTCGGCGAAGATCGGGGTTCTCTGTCGCAGGATGACGCGCTCGACGGCGCCCGCGTCGCACGGCAGCTGGAAGTGGAAGCTCCTCGCGACTCCCCGCTGATCGTGGAGCGAGCACTCGGCCGCCTCGACCAGGTCGACGGCGGGACTCGTCGCGACGAGATCGAAAGTTCGCGTCGGCCCGCCGTGATCGCCCAGGGCCGACAGGCCGGGATCCGCGATGTCGTCGCGATCGTCCGCGAGAGTGAAGCCACAGCCGTGCCCGGGAGACTCGACATTGCCCGCCAGCGACGTGAGAACGCCACCCGAATCGATCTTCTCGCACTCGCCGCGCACGATCGAGTTCTGGAACTTGATCGTGCTGCTACCGACACGGACCTCGGGATTGCCGCCCGGCGTCTCGAGCACCGTGCAGTGGATGCAGGTGAGCTCTGCGCCGTTCTGGACGATGATCTGGTTCTGACCGTTGCGTGTGAGCGTGACGTTCTCCATCGTGACGGAGACGTTGACGGCGTTCAGTCCCGAGCCGTTGTTGATGATCGCGCTGTCGCGGACGACGATCGTTCCGCCGCCGGCTGCACTGACGCCGGCGGCGTTGCCCTGGAAGTCGTTGTTCTTGATCTCACTTGCGAGGAGTGTGAGGTTTCCACCGCTCACCTTGATTCCTTCCGCGTGACTGCCCGTCAGCGTGATTCCGCGCACGGTGGCGGTGCCGAAGACCTGAAGAACCGGCTCATCCGAAAGCGTTCCGAGCGGAGCGGCGTCGATCTGCGTCATGGTCGCCCCGGGTCCGACGATCTCGACTTCGTCGAAGACGTCGAGATCTCCGAGCTCGCCGTCGTCGTCATCTCCGAAGCGCGTGAGCTCATACGAGCCTGCGGAAAGCAGCACGCGGTCGAGACCGGGAGCGGCGTTGGCATCCTGGATCGCCTCCCGCAGGGAGCAGTTGCCGACGGCGCAGCCCTCGGCGAACGGGTCGTCGTAGCGCGTCACGACAAAATCGATCGCCTGAACGGGTGCTGGCGAACCGAGGGACACAATCCCCGCGATTCCCGCAACCCCTCCTCCCCAACCCAATGCCGCGATGACAGGGGCCGAAATGGCGAAAGTCAGTCTGGCGAGCGCGACGGGCAGCTTTCGCATCGAACATTCCTCCGGGAGTCGAGAAGTGATGGAGGGATCGTAGGCGCAGCTCGAGACCGGCGCCCCCGACTTAAGTCAGAGAGCGGGCCTGCACTCGGTCAGGCGAAGGGAGCCCGGTGATTGGACTCTGGAACATCATGCCTCCGGCCGAGCTCGCGGCGTGGATCCTGGCCGATCGGCGGCAGGTGCAGTTGGCTTTGCAACAACATAAGATCCTGTGGGGCCGAGGCACGAGAGACGATTCGCCCCTGGCCGGGCGGTCCTGTGCTGGACGCCGGCTCCACTCGCGCTCAGGGCTGCTGAGCACGCTTGCACTCTTTCCTGGGTTGCTTCGAAGACAGGAGCCGGAGATGCGAATGGGGCGTTCGGACTCGGCGAGTTTGACGGGACTACTGATTCTTCTGTTCGTCGGAACGTCGCCCGTTCTGGGCCAGCAAATCTATCGCCTGGGAATCCCCCAGCTGCTCATCCCGACCGACGGCGGCGCCGACTACGGCGAGCAGATCATCTGCTCCTCCGGGGGTTCGTTCCTCGCCGCGTGGATTTCGCAATCGAGCCCCACCACTGTGCAGGTGGTGGCGAGAATCTTTGCAGCGAACGGTCTGCCCACCTCCGACGAAATCGCCGTCACTCCGCCGAACGAATCGATCGAGGAACCGCCGTCACTGGCCCGTGATGCCGCAGGTAACTTCGTCGTCGTCTGGTGGGATCCGCTCGCGGAGGGGCCTTCGAACGCTGGTGTGCGGGTGCGCATGTTCAGCTCTGCTGGCGTCGGTGGAACAGAGTTCCCCGCCAACTCCTACACCGCCGGAAGTCAGAGGCGGCCGAGCATCGCCATGCGCCAGAACGGGGATTTCGTCGTGGTCTGGGCTGGCGAGGGGCCCGGCGCGGTGACGGGAATCTGGAAGCGCGAATTCAACTCTGCGGGGGTCGCCTTGGGCGTCGAGAGCCTGGTCGAGACCGGCGTCAACGATGCGCCCCTTGTCGGAATGCATCCGACGAACGATTCTTACGTCATCGCCTGGAACCGTAACGACGGAGATCTCGATGTGCGCGCCCGGCGGTACGACGCTGCCGGCGCTCCACTGGCGGCAGCGTTCGACGTGAATACCTCGACGAGCGGAAATCAGGGGATCACCGGCATTTCGGTCGATGCCGACGGCGACTTCGTCATTCTCTTCAGCGGAGAGGGCCAGGGAGACGTCACGGGAATCCTGGGCCAGCTCTACGGCGCCAACGGCACACCAGTCAGCCCGGAGTTCTGGGTCAATGCCGTCGTCAACGGTGAAGCCTACGGTGCGGTTGCGGCATTTCTGCCCTCGGGAGAGTTTCTTGTCGCGTGGAGCATTCGCAATCCCGACGGGCGGGGATTCGCAGCGCGATTTTCCTCCACCGGTTTCCGCGTCGGCGCAACCGATTTTCCCGTCACGCAGACTCTCGGGGCGGACAGGAATCAGGACGTGTGGGCGGTCTGCGCGGACGGTGCCTACACATACCGGATTGCACTCGCGGAGCGGCCGAGTTCGGGGTTCAACGAGGAGTTTCTCTCGCAGCGCCTCTCGACCGGGCTTTTCGCCGATGGCTTCGAAAGCTCAGACATGACGGCCTGGTCGGCCTCTGTTCTGACTCGCTCTCGAGTTGAACTTCGTTCTGAGCCTCAGTCCACGCGATAGCCGGGCCCGCGCAGCGCCCGCCCCGGCCGCGCATCGGTGATCTTGCCGCTGTCGACCACGAGCTCGCCGTTCACGGCGACGAACGGAATGCCGTCGGCGTAGTGATTCGGGTCGGTGTAGGTGGCTTTCGTTCCGACGGTTTCGGGATCGAAGGCGACGATGTCGGCTTTCATTCCGGGGCGCAGAATGCCGCGGTCCAGGAATCCGGCGCGCGCCGCCGGGAGCGAGGTCATCTTGCGGATCGCCTCTTCGAGCCTGAGCACCTTCTTTTCGCGGACATAGAGGCCGAGGATTCTCGCCGTCGAGCCCCAGCCGCGCGGGTGGGATCCGGCTTCGGCGAGGATTCCGTCCACTGCGACCGCCGGCGAGTCGGTGCAGAAGGCGACGAGCGGACTCGCGAGCGCCGTCTCGACGTCGCCCTCGTCCATGATGAAGAGGATGTTGCCGGTGTTCAGGCGATCGGCGACGAGGAGATCCATGAGCGCGTCTTCCGGATCGACGCCGCGTTCGTGCGCGATCGCCGCGATCGTTTTGCCGGAAGCGCTCGCCGATCCCGGATCGAACACACTGCCGACGAGAACGCCGTCGGCGCCGCCCGCGCAGCGGAACTGGTTCTCCCACGACGGGTCCTGGTCGCGCATCGCCGCCTTGATCTTGGCGCGCGTCGCCGGGTCCTTGAGGCGCGCGAGGGTCGCGTCGGTGCCGCCTTCCTGCGCCCACGGCGGGAGATTCGCCACCAGTGAGTTCGCGGCGGCCGGCCAGGGATACTGATTTGCGGCGACGTCGAGCCCTTCGGCGCGCGCCCTGTCGATGCGCCCGAGCATTTCCGGCATCCGCCCCCAGTTGTCCTTGCAGGCGGTCTTGAAGTGCCAGACGTTGGCCGGAATCTTCGCTTCACGGGCGATCGTGAAGACCTCCTCCATCGAAGCGTCGATCTCGCGCTGTTCCGAGCGCTGGTGCGAGAAATAGGCGCCGCCATAGTGCGCTGCGACCTTCGCCAGCTCGACGAGCTCCGGTGTCGACGCGAAGCGGCCGGGAACGTACTGCAATGAGGTCGACAGCCCGAAAGCGCCCTGCTCCATCGCCTGCGCGACGAGTCCCTTCATGCGCTCGAGCTCGGCAGGCGTCGCCGGGCGGTTCTCCTTGCCGACCACGAGGTCGCGCAGCCCGCCGGCGCCGACGAGCGTGCCGAGGTTGATCGTCGGCCGGGCGCGCTCGAAGGCCCGGAAGTAGCCGGCAAGATCCGTCCAGTCGGGCCGGACTCCGTAGTGCTTCCATGTGTCGTCGCCGTCGGCAAGCTGCTTCGCGTCCGTCGGCGCGATCGAGCTTCCTTCGCCGGTGAGCTCGGTGGTGATTCCCTGCGTCACCTTGGATGCGGCACGCGGATCGACCAGAACGAAATACTCGGACTGGCCGAGAAGATCGATGAATCCCGGCGAGACGACAAGGTTCGTCGCGTCGATCGTGCGCTTCGCGCTCAGCGCCGAGAGGTCTCCGACCGCTGCGACCGTGTCGCCGCGCAGACAGACGTCGCCGCGGAACCAGGGCGCGCCTGTGCCGTCGACGATCCGCCCGTGGACGAACTTGAGATCGCAGGCGGGACCTTCCGTGGGAGTGGCTGCAGCCGCCGCGGCCGCCGCGGCCGCCGGGGCCAGCCTTGCCGCGAGAGGCGCGGCAAGGCCGTGCAGGAACGTCGAGGAAAGCAGAATGGCCAGGCAGTGGAAGGCTCGGGACATCGTTTCCCCTCGACAGAAAGTGCTGCCAGAACGGTCGCTCGCGGCGGTTCGCCGGTCCGGCTCCGCCGTTCGCCGGTGACGACGAGGTCAAATGGCTGCGCTATCGTATGTTGTTCGCGAAGACGGAGGCGACCGATGGCGCAGGACCTCAAGGATCAGCTCGCTTCACTGAAGATCGATCGCAGCGCGATGGACGAAAACGAGGGCGGGGGCCGGCGCAAGCTCGCGACCGGCATCCTCGTCGCGATCGTCGTCGTGGCGCTGCTGGGATTCCTGTTTCTCCGCCCGCGCGCCCTTCCGGTGCGTACGGCGCTTGCCACCGAGGCGACGACGGCGTCCGGCCCGGCGGCTGTTCTCAACGCTTCCGGCTACGTGACGGCGCGTCGGCAGGCCACGGTGTCGTCGAAGATCACCGGCAAGGTCGTCGAAGTGCACGTCGAAGAGGGCATGAAGGTCGAAGAGGGGCAGATCCTCGCGCGGCTCGACGATCGCCAGGCGCGGCTCGAGCTCGAGCTGGCGCAGGCGCAGCAGAACTCCGCCGAGAAGGCGCTTGCCGAGACTGAAGCAAACCTCAATCTGGCGCAGAAGGATCTGGTGCGGAACCGGCAGCTCGCCGCGGGAGGCGTTTCTTCCCAGGCGGCACTCGACAGCGCGCAGGCGCAGGCCGATAGTCTCGAGGCGCGGCTGCGGCGGCAGCGCGAGGACATCGAGGTGGCGCGGCGCGGTGCGGCGATCTCGCGCCAGCTGCTCGACGATACGGTGATCCGTGCGCCGTTCTCCGGCGTCGCGATCTCGAAGGACGCGCAGCCCGGCGAGATGGTGTCGCCCGTATCCGCCGGCGGCGGCTTCACGCGTACCGGCATCTCGACGATCGTCGACATGTCGTCGCTCGAGATCGAAGTCGACGTCAACGAGGCCTACATCCAGCGCGTGACCCCGGGACAGAAAGTCCGCGCGACGCTCGATGCCTATCCGGAGAATCCGTTTCCCTCGCATGTCATCACGACGATTCCGTCGGCGGATCGCGACAAGGCGACCGTGCAGGTGCGCATCGGTTTCGACGCGCTCGATTCGAGGATCCTCCCCGACATGGGAGTGAAGGTGGCTTTTCTCGGTGAGCCGGGAGCGGATGACGGCGTGGCGAAGCGTCTCATCCAGATTCCGCGCGCCGCGGTGCGCGGGTCGGGTGGCAGCGTTTACGTTCTCGTCGTCGGGCCCGAAGAGAAGGTCGAGCGTCGGGCGGTGAAGCTCGGGCTGGGGAGTGGAGATCCGGCGGACGTGCTCGCTGGAATTGCCGCCGGCGAGCGTGTGGTCGTCGAAGGCGCGGCCGATCTCGCGGCCGGAACGAAAGTGCGCGAAGCGAAGAGCGAATAGACAACGACGACCTCGAATGCGACCGCGCGCAGACCGGCGCCGCTGCAACGAGGGTAGAGATCGCAAGGCGAACCCGGAGAGAGCGAACATGGAAACGTTGGTCCACGTCCAGGATGTACAGAAGACCTTCACCCGCGGCGACGAGCGCATTCAGGTCCTGCAGGGGCTCACGGTGAATATCGCCAAGGGCGAGTTCCTGGCGCTCATGGGCCCGTCGGGCTCGGGCAAATCGACCCTGCTCAATCTCATCGGCGGTCTCGACCGGCCGACCGCGGGCAGCATCGACGTCGCCGGCGTTCGCATCGACCAGCTATCCGAGTCGAAGCTCGCCGCCTGGCGCGCGCGGCACGTCGGTTTCGTCTTCCAGATGTACAACCTGCTGCCGGCGCTCACCGCCGAGCGCAACGTCGAGCTGCCGCTGCTGCTGACCGACCTCAAGGCGCCGGCGCGCAGGAAAAGCGTCGCCACGGCGCTCGCCGTCGTCGGCCTCGCCGATCGCATGAAGCACTATCCGCGGCAGCTTTCGGGCGGTCAGGAACAGCGGGTCGGCATCGCGCGTGCCATCGTCACCGATCCGACGCTGCTGCTCTGCGACGAACCGACCGGCGACCTCGACCGCAAGTCCGGCGACGAGGTTCTCGATCTCCTGCAGTCGCTGAACCGCGATCAGGGAAAAACCATCATCATGGTGACGCACGATCCGCGCGCCGCCGAGCGCGCGACGCGCACGCTGCACCTCGAGAAGGGCGTCCTGGTGGAGAGCGCAGCATGAAGTACTGGCCGATCCTCTGGGGAAATCTGAAGCGCCGCAAGGCGCGGACGCTCTTCACCCTGCTCTCGATCCTGATCGCCTTCGTCCTGTTCGCCTACCTCGCGGCGGTGAAGGTGGCTTTCCGCGCCGGTGTCGACGTCGCCGGGGCCGACCGCCTGTTCACGACGCAGAAGACCGCGATCATCCTGCCGCTGCCCTTCAAATACGGGGAGCAGATCGCCCAGGTACCGGGGGTCAAGGCGGTCACGCACATGAGCTGGTTCGGCGGCATCTACCAGAATCCGAACAAGGGATTCCAGGGCGTCTTCCAGGCGCCGGTCGATCCCGAGTCCTATCTCGCGATGTATCCGGAGATTCTGCTGCCGGCCGATCAGAAGGCGGCGTGGCTCGCGGACCGGCAGGGTGTCGTCGTCGGCAGGACGACGGCGAACCGCTACGGCTGGAAGATCGGCGACCGTGTGCCGGTGCAGGGCACGATCTACCGCAAGAAGGACGGCAGCTCGCTCTGGGAGTTCAACGTCGTCGGCATCTACGACGGCAAGGAGAAGGGCACCGACACGACCCAGTTCCTCTTCCGTTACGACTACTTCGACGAAGCGCGTCAGTACGGCAAGGGCATCGTCGGCTGGTTCGTCGTGCGCATCGACGATCCCTCGAAGGCGGCGGAAGTCGGCAAGAAGATCGACGCGCTCTTCGCGAACTCCTCGAACGAGACGAAGACCGTGACCGAAAAGGCTCTCGCGCAGAGCTTCGCCGATCAGATCGGTGACATCGGCTCGATCATCACCTGGGTGCTGGCGGCAGTCTTCTTCACCATGCTGCTCGTCGCGGGAAACACGATGGCGCAGTCGGTGCGCGAACGCACCAACGAGCTCGGCGTGCTGAAGAGTCTCGGCTTCGCGGATCGTTCCGTGCTTGGACTGGTGCTCGCCGAGTCCTGCCTTCTCGCGATCATCGGTGGTGGTCTGGGGCTTCTGCTGGGATCGCTCGCGACGGGTGCCGGCGACCCGACCGGCGGCTTCCTGCCGATCTTCTACTTCCCGACGAGAGATCTCATCTTCGGCATCGTCTTCGTGCTGCTCCTCGGTGTCGTGGCCGGAACTTTGCCGGCGATCGCCGCGATGCGCCTCAAGATCGTCGACGCGCTGCGCCGCGGGTAACTGGCGGGTGACGGCGGGTGACCGGCGGGTAACCGGCGGGTGACCGGCGGGTACCCAGCGGGTATTCGGCGGGGTATTCGAGTAACTGGATAGGGCACGAAGAAAGCGAACAGAGGAGCTCGACATGTCGAACTGGTTCTCGCAGGTCAGTGCCGTCACTTCCACCGCGGTGCGCACGATTCCCCAGCGCCGCGGTTCGTCGCTCGCCACGGTCGCCGGCATCGCCGGCGTCGTCGCTGTCTTCGTCGCCGTGCTGTCGATCGGCGAAGGGTTCCGTCATGCGCTGCGTTCGGCCGGCTCGCCGGCGAACGCCATGGTGCTGCGCGCCGGCAGCGACTCGGAAATGATGAGCGTCATGCTCGGCGATTCGATCGAAATCATCACGCAAGCTCCCGGAGTGGCGCGCGGGCCGGTCGCGACGCAGGGTCCGGACGCGCCGCTCTCCTCGGCCGAGCTCTTCGTCATCGTCGATCAGCCGAAGCGGACGACGGGCGGTGCGGCGAACGTTCCGCTGCGCGGTGTTCAGCCGGGAGCGTTCGCGACGCGCCCGGAGCTCAAGATCATCGCCGGACGGACGTTCGAGTTCGGTAAGAACGAGGTCATCGTCGGCGAAGGCGCTCTCAAGGCGTTTTCCGGTCTCGAGCTCGGCTCGACGCGGAAGTGGGGGACGAGCGAGTGGACCGTGGTGGGGATCTTCTCCGCCGGCGGCGCACTGTGGGATTCCGAGATCTGGACCGACGCGCGAGTGCTGCAGCCGGCGTTTCAACGCGGCAACTCGTTCCAGACGGTGATCGCAAAGCTCGAATCTCCGGAGGCCTTCGACAAGTTCAAGGACGCGCTCACGACCGATCCCCGCCTCGACGTCCAGGTGATGCGCGAAAGCGAATACTTCGCGAATCAGGGACGGACGCTGAACGGCATCATCAGGGGCCTCGGCCTGGTGATTTCGATCCTCATGGGCATCGGCGCGGTGTTCGGTGCGTTGAACACGATGTACAACGCGGTGGCCGCACGAACGCGCGAGATCGCGACGTTGCGCGCGCTCGGCTTCGGCGCCGGAGCGGTGGTGGTCTCGGTGCTCGCGGAGGCGATTCTGCTGGCGCTCGTCGGCGGCGCGATCGGTGCGATCGGGGCGTGGGCCTTCTTCGACGGCTTCCGCACCTCGACGCTCAACTGGGACAGCTTCAGCCAGGTGACCTTTGCCTTCGACGTCACGCCGCCCCTGATGATCTCGGGCGCGATCCTCGCCCTCGTCCTCGGCCTCGTCGGCGGCCTCCTGCCGGCGATCCGCGCCGCGCGCCTGCCGGTCACCGCGGCGCTTCGCGAGGCCTGACCGCCCGACCGCCGGAATCGGTTGCTATTCGGGGACATAAAGCGCGGGCGACCTATCGCGAGAAGCTCGACGCGGTGGGCCCGCGATTTGTGTCCCCTCCCGCTTCGCCAAGCACGCGCAAGCCACCGCCAGCCTACCGCGGGCGCTGGCGCTCATTCACCCCGCCGCCGCACCCCTACCAGCCCAGCCAGGCTCCGTCATTTCCGGCTTCGAAGCTGTCGGCGAAGATCTGGTGAATCCAGTAGCGCGCCAGTCGCGATCGGCGAAGTCGTGGAGCTTGGATTCGGCACGGACAGAGAAAAGCTCAGAGCGGCTTAGTTGCCCCAGCTCAGCCGGTAGGGCGAAACGGCGCTGTCGCCATACCGGAAAACGCGCGCCACGACCTCGACCGGCGTGTTCTTCGTGTTGGCCCACCAGACCTGGTCGCTGAGTGTGCTGATGTTCGTCGAGCTCGTGATCAGCACACCGTCGGACGCCCGATAGAGGTAGAGATCGTAGTCTGCCGGCAACTGGTCGAGAAGGACGGTAAAGGTGGCCAAAGGCGGGGCGACGAGTCGAAAATAGTCGTTCCGATTGACCTCTCTGTCGAACGACCCCGATACCTCGACGAAGACTGGCGTCAGGGGCTGCGCCGAAACGAGGGTGTCGTTCGGTTCCACCTCGGACCCGCGCCGAACATATGTTGCGACGAGATCGGAAACGGACAGAACGGAGTATCCGTTCACCATGACGTGGTAGGCGCCGGGCGCAGGCGCCTCGAAGTCGCAGACTTCGTCGCGCGTCGACTCGTAGGGTCGACAGTCCCACTGGTTGAGAGAGGGCATGCCGGCCTGCCGAACATAGAGGTCAGCGTCGCCGTGCGAGCTATGGAGTTTGATGCGGAGATCGAAGGCGCCCGCGGGAAGTGTGACGAAGTAATAGAACTTTTCGGACTTGGAGATGTAGAAATCGGTGAGGACTCCGTTCTTTAGCTCGCCCTCGATTTGCGCGGCGGCCGCTGTGTTGAAACCCAACCAGCAGAGAGCAATGGCGCTGGACAGTCCGCAAAGTGTCTTTTTCGTCAGGCAGCGTTTCGTTTGCCGCATGGTGGGTCTCCCTTTGAGCAGAGGCGCGACCGGAAGAGGCATCTTCGGCCGGAATGGAAATGCCTTGCTTGCTGAACGCAGGTCGCGATCGCCGTCGTTTTGAGCGGCAAGAGGCCGGGCGAGCGCCGTGATCAGCAAGCTCTTGTGCGTTTTCGTGGGTTGCGCGGCGAAATCGCCCGCGACTTTCAGGCCCTGGGGACGCAGACGCACAGGCAGATGCAGAGCGGTCGCCCTACCAGCCTTTCCAGGCCGCCGTCGTTCCGCCCTCGAAATCGTCGCCGAAAATCTGATGCATGAAGTACGTGCCGATAACCTCGTACTGCGTGGCTCCGAAGGCGGACAGTCCGGCGGCGCGCGGTTCACCAGCAGCGAGCGCCATGCTGGTCAGAGCCTCGTCCGTTCCGACGGGGTCGTCGAAAGGGACGAATCCATCTCCACTGAAGGAGGTGTCGACCACTCCCGCGCCGGTGAGTGCGCCGATCGAGTCGCCGTTGGAGTAGAAGATCCGGTTCGACGGCGGACCTGCGACGGCGATGTTTGAAGCCAGAGAGGACCCTGAGGCGCCGATGAAGTGCCCGTTGACCGCGAAGCTGTCGAGAGTCCCGGCGGAGGTCAGGCGCAAGATCACGCTGCGGGAGGGGCCCGCTCCGCCGATACCTCCGCCCACGACGATGCGTCTCAGATGGTCGAGCGTCACCGAGGCGGCGGAATTGAACGCGCCAGGAGAAGCATCGAGAACGAGCTCGAAGATGCCGTCTCCGGCAAACGTCGAGTCGAGTGCGCCCGAAGCGGTCAGCCGAAAGACGATCATCTGGGAGTTCGGGGACAACATCTCGGATTCTCCGACGACGACGATTTTTCCGTCCGGCTGAACGATGACTCCTTGAGCGCAGTCGTCGTCGTTGCCGCCGCCGTCGATGCCCAGGGTCACCACCCCGTTGCCGTCGAACGTTGTGTCCGGTACTCCGCTCGGGCTGAATCGCATCACGAGAATGTCGAAATTCGCCGGGCCGCTTGCCAGATAGCATCCGACGGTGACGATCTCGCCGCCCGGACCGATGGCGACCGCGCGCGCCTCCGCGAGCCCGTTGAAGTTCTGTGTAACCTTGCCGTCGCCGGAGAATGACGAGTCGAGCGTCATGGTGGTCACTCCCGGGACGAATCGCGCGAGCGCGACTTGCTGGTCGTCTCCAGCGGGACCCGCGTCCGTCGCGTATCCCGCAACGACAACCCTGCCGTCGGCCTGAACGGCAACGGCCGAGGGCTCATCATGAGAGACGCCTCCCAGCTGAAACGCGGCAGCGGCCTCGGACACGAATCCGCCGGTCGGTGAAAAGCGACGCACGCGGAAGTCATCGTCGCCTCCCATCTCCGAGGTGGAGACGGCGTAGCAGGTACCGTCGGGACCGCACGCCACGGCGAGTGCGGAGCCGTCGAGGTCGGCTGTCGGATCGATCGTTTTCCTGCCGAACCCGTCGAAGTCGTATCGCAAGTCCCGATCTCCGTCGTTGGGCGGCAGGGCACGAGAGACGCTGGGAAGCGAAAGCGCGAGAAGGAAGAAGGCCATCGCAGCGTGGTGCAGGAATCTTTCTGGAGCCATGCGGTTTCGAGCGGTCATCGGAAATCTCCTCTGCCGAATCATTCGGATTCGGCGGGAGGATCCGGCCATGCCGCTTTGCCAGCGGCCCTCGCCCTACCAGCCGCTCCAGGCGTTCAGACTTGCGGACTCGAAGTCGTCACCGAAGATCTGCTGAATCCAGTAGCGCGCAATGACGTTGTAGTCGAGAGCGCCCACGCTGGACCCGCCGGCGAGGGTGACCATTCCTCCGGCGAAGCTCATCGCCCAGGGGCTCTGACTCGTTACACCCGGGAGCGGGTCGTCAAAAGGAACGAGACCGTCGCCGCTGAAGGAAGGATCGACAGCTCCTGTCCCGGTCAAGGCTCCGAACCCGTTGAACGTGGCGTAGTAGATGCGATTGGAAGGCGGTGGAGCGATCGCGACGCCGAAGGCCTCCTCCGAGTCGGCGGCGCCGACGAATCGCCCGTTGGTGCCGAAGTTTCCAGGCGCCGTGGGGAGGCTGCCATCGGGCGCCAGGCGGGCGATGGCGGTATGACTGGAATGACTGGCATCGACGGCGACTCCCGCGACCACGATGCGTCCGAAGCGATCGATTGCGACGGCGTGAGCCGCATCGACAACCCCGCCGAGATCGAAGAAAACCGTCGTTTTGCCATCGCCGGAGAAGGCGGGGTCCAGGGCGCCGTTCGTTCCCAGCAGGCGCGCAACCGCAAAATCCGAGTCCGAAGAGGATATCGAGGCATATCCTGCCACGACGATGTTGCCGTTGGATTCGATGGCGAGCGCGTAGGCGCATTCGTTCTTGGCGCCGCCGAGATCGAAACCGAACGTCTTGATGCCGTTGCCATCGAAGGAGTTGTCGAGAAGGCCTGCACTGGTATAGCGCAGGACAAAGATGTCCGTACCGTTTGCACCGCCGGTTTGATAGCAACCGGCAACGACGATCTTGTTGTCCGGGGTCGTCGCGACAGCGACCGACGTGGCCGTACCGACGAAGTTCACATTGTCCCGTCCGTCGCCGGAGAAGCTGACGTCGAGGTTCGCGTCGGGGGTGACGCGCGCGATCGCCGCCTGCGTTGTATTTCCTGCGGTCGCCGAGTCGGTCGCTACTCCGACGGCGAGGCAGCTGCCGTCGGCCTGAAGCGCGACGCCGATCGGTTGGTCGTTGTCGTTTCCGCCAAGATCGAAGGCCACTGCTGCGCCGTTGTCGAATACGGCCTGAGCATTCGTACGGAAGATGGAGAAGTCTTGGTTGGCAAGCCCGACAGTTGCGGCGAGGAAACAGAAGCCGTCCTTTCGGCAGGCGACCGCGTTCGGAAAGGAATAATCCGAACGCGACACCTCGAGTCTGCCGAAGCCGTCAACGCCGTAGCGAAGATCCAGATCGCCGTCGCTGGGCGGCAACGCATGAGACCCACGGGGGAGAACCAGCGCGAGCAGGGTCGAGAGCAGAAGAATCCTTCTGAAGAGTGAACGGACGGCAAGGTTCCGGGTGAAGGTCATCGAGAATCTCCTCTGCCGAATCATTCGGATTCGGCGGGAGGATCCGGCCATGCCGGCGTTCTACCCCTGAACTGCTCTGCTATCGTGCGCGGAAACCCGCAGGGAGGGAGATTCGATGCGCAACCTTCGCCGCAGTGGCCTCTTCGTCGTGCTCGCAGTTTTCTTCGCCGGTGCGAGCTTCGCCGGCACCCTCGACAAGACGGCAGCGTTCAAGATCGGGGAGTGGATCGACCTCGCCTCGAGCGACGGTCCGGTCACGCTGCATCGTGTGCGTCTCGTGCACGAGAGCGGATTCACCAAGTCGAGCTTCATCCGTCCGGGCAACAGTCAGTATCTGGACGACGTCCAGATCCAGCTCGAGTTCTCGAACGACGCGTCGAAGGACTGGGAGGCCCGCATCACGTTCGAATGGACCGACAGCGACGGCAACGTCATCGACGGCTACAAGGGCAAGGAGGGCCTGGACAGCGAGAAGAAGCACGACGTCCAGACGATGACCCTGTCGACGCTCAAGTACGGCCTCGAGCACGCGAAGAAGGTCACCATCCACATCGACTACGAGCTCGACTAGCTCGTTCGCGCAGTTCTGCTGCAAGCCTGCTGGACATTTTTTCGAGAGGAGAGGGCGATGCGGAAGTACGGAACGGAGTTCGTCGGCACGTTTTTCCTGGTTTTCACGGTGGCGATGGCGGCGGTTGCCGGAAACGGCGGAGAGTTCGCCGGACTCGCGATCGGCTCGGCGCTGATGGTGATGGTCTTCGCCGGCGGGCACATTTCGGGCGCGCACTACAACCCGGCGGTGACGATGGCGATCTTCCAGCGCGGCGGCCTCGGCTGGCGCGAGATGGTCAACTACTGGGTCTCGCAGCTCGCCGGAGCGGCGGCGGCGGTACTCATCGCGCATACGGTGTTCCATGTCACGGCCACTCCGATGCAGGTCGACACGGCGCAGGCGCTGACCGCGGAATTCCTCTTCACCTTCGCTCTCGCCTTCGTGGTGACGAATGTCGCGACGGCGAAGGGCACGCACGGCAACTCGTTCTACGGCCTCGCCATCGGTTTCACCGTGATGACCGGCGCTTACGCGGTCGGCAGAATCTCGGGGGGTGTTTTCAACCCGGCGGTCGGCGCGGGTCTGGGCATCCTCGGGAAACTGGCGTGGGGAAACGTCCTGGCGTACTGGGCCGTGCAACTGGTTGCCGGTGCGGTTGCCGGGCGTCTCTTCCGCTCCCTGCATCCGGGAGAGTAAGGCTCTGCCGCTTCCTTGTCGGTTTCCCGGGCCAGCGGTAGAATCTGCCGCACTGCGGCATGGGTCGTGGAAACAGGCGAGAGGCGGCACTCGATGAGCACGGCGAAGTTGGTTCTGGACGGCAAGGAGCACGAATTCCCGGTAATCGTCGGGAGCGAAGGCGAAGTCGGCATCGAGATCTCGAAGCTGCGCGAAAAAACCGGGGCCGTGACGCTCGACGACGGTTACGGCAATACCGGCTCGTGCAAGAGCGCGATCACCTTCATCGACGGCGACGCCGGCATCCTGCGGTATCGCGGTTATCCCATCGAGCAGCTCGAGCAGGCGCGCTTCACCGAAGTGGCGTACCTGCTGATCTACGGAAACCTGCCGACGAAACCGGAGCTTTCCGCCTGGCGCGAGAAGCTCACCCGCCACAGCCTGATCCACGAAGACATGAAGAAGTTCTTCGAGGGTTTCTCGCCGAATGCGCACCCGATGGCGATCCTCTCGGCGATGGTGGCTTCCTTCTCGACCTACTACCGCGAGACCGACGATGTGGACCTGAACATCGTGCGACTCCTCGCCAAGGCGAAGACGGTTGCCGCCTTCTCCTACAAGAAGTCGATCGGTCAGCCGTTCATGTACCCGATCAACGAGCTTTCGTACACCGAAAACTTCCTCCACATGATGTTCGCCGTGCCGGCGGAGCCCTACAAGGTTTCGTCGACGCTCGATCGTGCGCTCAATCTGCTGCTCATCCTGCACGCCGATCACGAGCAGAACTGTTCGACCTCGACCGTCCGCATGGTCGGATCCTCGGGCGCCAACATCTTCGCTTCGATGTCGTCGGGCATCTGTGCTCTCTGGGGTCCGCTTCACGGCGGCGCCAACCAGGCGGTCATCGAAATGCTGGAGCACATCCAGCAGGATGGCGGCAACTACAAGAAGTACGTCGACATGGCGAAGGACAAGACCTCGGGTTTCCGTCTGATGGGCTTCGGGCACCGGGTCTACAAGAACTTCGACCCGCGTTCGCGCATTCTCAAGAAGGCCGCCGACGCGGTTTTGGCGGAGCTCGGAATCAACGACCCGATGCTCGACATCGCGATGGGTCTCGAGGAGATCGCGCTCAAGGACGAATATTTCGTCGAGCGCAAGCTTTACCCCAACGTCGACTTCTACAGCGGCATCCTCTATCGCGCGATGGGAATTCCGACGAACATGTTCACCGTGATGTTCGCGCTCGGCCGGCTTCCGGGCTGGATCGCCCACTGGAAGGAGATGCGCGACGAAGGGACGCGCATCAATCGCCCGCGCCAGATCTACACCGGCGCGACGAAGCGCGACTACGTCGCCGCAGAAGAGCGCTGATCCGGCCCGGCCGGGTTCAGGCCGGGTCCGGTTTGTCCGGCCCGGCGCCCGCGAGACGCCGCAGCTTCGCGTAGATCTTCCGTCGCACCTTCTCGAGACGGCGCCAGATCCGCGGCCAGCGGCCCATGAGTCCGCGAAACCAGAGGTGCAGGGTCTGACTGCCGATCGAGAGCAGCGCGAAGCCGAGCGCCAGGCAGAGTCCGCCCTGGAGAATCGGCAGGAAGAGTCCGGCAATACCGAGCAGGATCATCAGCCAGCCGAACGTGATGACGGACACGCGCAGCCAGGTCGGCAGGGGCAGGCGTTGGAACCGCGCGCGATGCTGCCGCGCCAGACGCTGTCGGGTGGAGGTCAAGGTCTCAGCCGGTCCGCTCGCACGGCGTCGCGCGATTGACAAAGGGGACCAATCCTGTCCAGAATCGTGAAGATCTGTTGAGAAACTGTCTCAACACCCAACCGCTCATGCGAGAAGAGGAGCAGTTTCTGACGTTTCTGCGGGGCCGCGGATTGCGCGCCACGGCGGAGCGGCGTGCACTCATCCGGGAAATCTTCGCACAGCATGGGCATTTCGACGCCGATTCCATTCTGCAGGCGGTGAATCGCGGGGAGTTCGTGATCTCTCGCGCCACGGTTTACCGCAACCTGGAGCTTCTCGTGGAAGCCGGCCTGGCGCACAAGGTGCGGCTGGGCGGGCGGCGCTATCTCTACGAGCACCTGCATTCGGGCCAGCGTCACGACCATATGGCCTGCCGCCGGTGCGGTCGCATGGTGGAGTTCGTGAGCCCCGGAATCACTGCGCTGCTGGGCGAGATCTGCCGCGCGCACGGCTTCGAAGGACGCCAGAATCAGCTGCAGATCCTCGGACTCTGCCGCTCGTGCGCCGAGCCCGCCGGAGCCCCGCGAAAGGGTGTGGCGCCGGCCTCGTCCAACGGACCGGCGATCGGATCCCCGTCGCGTGTCTGACCCGCAGGAGCGCCTCGACGCTCCCCCTCCTCTGCTCACGCGCCTTTCGGAGCTTGCCGCCGGGCAGGTCGCGCGCCTCGATCGCCGCGAGCTGTCCGAAGGTGAGGCGTGCCTTCTCGCGGCGATGGGGCTTTCCGAGGGCTGCCGGGTCGTCATGCGCACCACCGGCGATCCGTGCATCGTCGAAGTCCGCGCAACGCGCATCGGAATCGCCCGCAGCCTCGCGTCGCGGCTGCTGGTGACGTGCGGAGAAGAGGCGCGATGACTGTCGCGGCGCCGCAGGTCGTTCCGACGACACCGATCCGGGCGCCTTCCGCGACCTCGCGCCCGCGCCGCCTTCTCCTTATCGGCAATCCGAACAGCGGCAAGACGACGCTGTTCAATCGCCTCTGCGGTCTGCGGGCGAAGACCGCCAATTTTCCCGGCACGACGACCGATCTCCGCGTCGGTCGCCTGGCGCTTCAGCCGGCACTTCAGCCGGCACTTCAGCCCGCCGCCGGCCGCGGCGAGGCGTTCGAGGTCGTGGATCTGCCGGGGCTCTACAGTCTGAAACTGGACCTGCCGGAGTCGGTTGTTGCGGCGAAAGCGCTGGCGGGGACGGACGGGCAGCGTCCTGCGGCAGTGATCGTCGTCGCCGACGCGACGAACCTCTCGCGTCACCTCATGCTCGTCGGAGAGCTCGCGCGCGAGGGCGTGCCGTTCGTCGTCGCGCTCAACATGATCGACCTCGCCCACCGCCGCGGGCTCACCTTCGACCTCGCGGCGTTGTCGCAGGCGATCGGTGCTCCGGTGGTGCCGCTCGCTGCCCGCAGCGGCTCCGGCATCGAACAGCTGCTCGCCCTGCTGCCGGCGCTCTGCGCCGCCCCACCGATCGTGGCCGGAACCCCGCGGGCAGAGGTCGCGCCCAGCGAGCTCGAGCTCTGGGCCGAGAACGTCGTCGGCGCCAGTGTCGGTGGAGCACACGCGGTGGGCAATCCCGCGGACTCGCTTCTCGACCGGCTCGATGCCACGTTCACTCATCCGATCGTCGGCCTCTTCGTCTTTCTGCTCATCATGGCGGGACTCTTCTGGTCGATCTTCGCCCTGGCGACGGTGCCGATGGATCTCATCGAGGCCACTTTCGCGAATCTCGGTGGAGTGCTCGAAGCCCACCTGCCTGCGGGCGCCGTACGCGACCTGCTGGTCGGAGGTCTCCTCGGCGGCGTTTCCGGAACGGTCGTCTTCCTGCCGCAGATCTGCCTGCTGTTCTTTCTCATCACGCTGCTCGAAGACACCGGCTACCTGGCGCGCGCGGCGTTCGTCATGGATCGTCTGCTCTGCCGCTTCGGCCTCCCGGGCTACGCCTTCGTCCCGCTCCTTTCGAGCCACGCCTGCGCGATCCCCGGCATCCTCTCGACCCGCCTGATTCCCGACCGTCACGATCGCTTCGCGACCATTCTCGTGGCGCCCTTCATGAGCTGCTCGGCGCGCCTGCCGGTGTACGTGCTGCTGACCAACTTCCTCTTCGCCGGCCGTCCGCTCCTCGCTGGCGTCGCGTTCGCGGGCTGCTATCTGCTTGGCGCCGTCGCCGCGATGGGGAGCGCCTTTCTCGTCCGGCGGACGCTCCTGCCGGGAAAATCGCGGCCGATGGTGCTCGAGCTGCCGACCTACAAGTGGCCGTCGCTCCGCGTTGCTTTCGCGAATGCTTTCGAGCAGGGCTGGACTTTCCTGCGCACCGTCGGCACCGTGATCCTGACCATCTGCTTCGTGATGTGGTGGCTCTCGGCGTATCCGAAGGCGGAGCCGCCGGCGGCCGCCGTGGCGCTCTCCGCGCAGGCAGCGGCGCTCACCGCATCCGCTTCTGCCGCGGTGCCCGGCGCCGTTCCGACCTCCGCAGAGACCGCAGCGACTGCGCAAACCGTCGAGCAACTTCTCTCCGAGTCCTCGCGTCTGACCGTCACTCACCAGCAGGAGGTGAGCTTCGCCGGCCGGCTGGGGCGGCTCTTCGAGCCTGTTTTCGCTCCGCTCGGCTACGACTGGCGACTCACGATGGGAGTGCTCACGGCGTTCGCCGCGCGCGAAGTGTTCGTCTCGACCCTGGCGGTGCTCGTCGGTGCGCCCGCGGACGCCGACGCCGGAATCCTGCGTCGCATCCACGCCGCCCAACGCGACGACGGTTCGCCTCTGCTCACTCCGGCGACGGCGATCTCCCTGCTCATCTTTTTCGTGCTGGCGATGCAGTGTCTGTCGACGGTCGTCACGGTGAAGAAGGAGATGAAGAGCTGGAAATGGCCGCTGCTGCAGTTCTTCTGGATGACGGGACTTGCATGGCTGGGCGCCTTCGTGGCGTTCCACGGCCTGCGCCTCGCGGGATACTCGTGAGATGAGCCTGCCGCTCGCCGACCCCCAGTTCTGGATCGTGACGGCCGCGGCTGCCGGCGCCTTGATTGTCGTGCTGCGACGGATCTTCCGTCGTCCCCCGGCCGGCGGATCGCTGCCTTGCGCGAACTGCGCCAGCGATCGCCACCCCAAAACCCGCGGCTAGCAGGCCGCTTCGAGGCCGCCCCGCGGCTAGCGGGGCGGATTGAGAAAGTCCCGCGGTTAGCGGGGCGGATGCAGAAAGTCCCGCGGTTAGCGGGGCGGTCCGATCACCGCGCGAGCCCCTTCATTCGTCCCACTGCAGGACCGCACCGATCTGATACTCGGTGACGCGCGTTTCGAAGAAGTTCTTCTCCTTGGCGAGATCGGTCGATTGCGACATCCAGGGAAACGGATTCGCGGTGCCGTACTGCTGCGGCAGGCCGATCCGTTCGAGGCGCCGGTCGGTGACGTGCTCGACGTAGTCGCCGAACAGCCCGGCGTTGATGCCGAGGAGGCCCTCCGGGCAGGCGTCGAGGGCGTAGCGCTTCTCGAGCTCGACGGCCTTGCGGATGAGCGCGATCGCCTCCGCCTGGAACTCGTCGGTCCATGCCCCGGGATTCTCGGCCCGGATGGCGTTGATCAGATCGCAGCCGAACGCGAGATGAATCGACTCGTCGCGCATGATGTACTCGAACTGCTCGCCGATGCCGATCATCTTGTTGCTGCGCCGGAGCGCGAGCATCATCGCGAAGCCGGCGTAGAAGAAGATCCCTTCCATGATGACGTAGAAGCCGATCAGGTCGCGCAGGAAGCGACCGATGTTGTCGTCGCCGCGGGTGTGGAAAGCAGGGTCGAAGACCGAGCGCGTGAGCTCGACGACGAAGTCATCCTTTTCGCGGATCGACGGTATCCGCTGATACATGTTGTAGATCTCGTCGGGATCGAGTCCCAGCGTGTCGCAGCAGTAGATGAAAGTGTCGGTATGGACCGCCTCTTCGTAGGCCTGACGCAGCAGATACTGGCGGATCTCGGGGCTCGTGATGTGCTGATAGACCGCGAGCACGAGATTGTTCGCGGTCAACGATTCGGCGGTGGAGAAGAAGCCGAGATTCCACAGGATCAGACGCCGTTCGCTCGCGGAGAGGACTTTGGTGGACTTCCACTGCTCGATGTCCTTCTGCATCGAGACCTCTTCCGGAGTCCAGTTGTTCGCGACGCCGCTCTTGTAGTGGCCGCGCGCCCAGAGGTACCTCATGGGCAGGATCTTGTTCGGATCCGTCTTGACGCCGTTCAGGACCGGCATCGAAGCCTCCGCGCGTTGCCGGTCATCCTTCGATCACAGCTCCGGTTCACTGACAGGCCTCGCAGTCGGGATCTTCGATCCGGCAGAGCTGCGGCTCTGGGGTCTCCGCCGATGTCTCGGCACCTGCGGAGGCGGCAACCTCGACCTGACCGTACTCGCGTTTCTGCGTGAAGCCGAAGCGGCCCGCATCGAGGGTCGACTTCTCGATCTGCGTCGCGGCCATCGTGCGCAGGTAGTAGGTCGTCTTCAGGCCCATTCTCCACGCGGCGAGGTAGATCTCCGACAGCAGCTTTCCCGAAACACCACGAAGGAACACGTTGTGCGACTGGCTCTGGTCGATCCACTTTCCGCGCGCCGCCGTGAGCCGCAGAGCGGCGATCGGATCGATCGCGAAAGCCTCGCGGTATTTCCGCTGGAGCTTCTCCGGCACGGCGGCGATACGCTCGACGTCGCCGTCGGTGTACTTCAGCTGGTCGAGCAGCTCGCCGGACCAGAGTCCGAGCCGTTTCAGGTCGTCGACGAGGTAGCGATTGACCACGGTGAACTCGCCACTGATGTTCGCCTTGACGTAGAGGTTCTTGTAGATCGGCTCGAAGCAGGGGAAACAGCCCGCGATGTTCGAGATCGTCGCCGTCGGCGCGATCGCCATCGTGTTGGAGTTGCGCATCCCGTGGAGCGCGACCTTTTCTCTGACGCCGCTCCAGTCGTAGCGCGAGACGCGGTCGACCTCGAGAGGCCGGCCGCGCTCCGCTTCGAGGAGCGCGAGCGTGTCCTGCGGAAACAGCCCGCGGGACCATTTCGATCCTGCAAAGGTCGGGTAGGCGCCGCGTTCCGCCGCGAGCTCCGCGGAAGCGAGAATCGCGTTCTGAGCCACCCACTCCATGGAGCGGTCGGCGAGCTCGAGCGCTTCGGGAGACTCGAACGCGAGGTCGAGCTCGAAGAGCGCGTCCTGGAAACCCATGATTCCGAGGCCGATCGGCCGGTGGCGGAGATTCGAGGTCCGTGCCTCTTCCGTCGGGTAGTAGTTGATGTCGACGACGTTGTCGAGCATGCGGATCGCCGTGCGGACCGTTCGCGCGAGCGCCGGCTCATCGAGTCGCCCGTCCTGCACGTGGCGCTGGAGATTTACCGAGCCGAGATTGCAGACCGCGGTCTCCTCACGCGAAGTATTGAGGGTGATCTCGGTGCACAGGTTGGAGCTGTGGACGACGCCGACGTGATCCTGCGGCGACCGGACGTTGCACGGATCCTTGAAAGTGATCCACGGATGGCCGGTCTCGAACAGGAGGGTGAGCATCTTGCGCCACAGAACCTTCGCCTCGACCTTGCGATGCAGGCGCAGCTCGCCGCGCGCCGCTCGCTCTTCATAGGCGACATAGCGGCGCTCGAAGTCCCGGCCATAGGTCTGGTGCAGGTCGGGAACCTCGTCGGGCGAGAAGAGAGTCCAGTCGCCGCCCTCTTCGACGCGCTTCATGAAGAGATCGGGGATCCAGTTCGCGGTGTTCATGTCATGCGTGCGCCGGCGCTCGTCGCCGGTGTTCTTGCGCAGATCGAGAAAGTCCTCGATGTCGAGATGCCAGGTCTCGAGATAGGCGCAGGTGGCGCCGCGCCGTTTGCCGGAGCGGTTGATCGCCATGGTGACGTCATTGGCGATCTTGAGAAACGGAATCACTCCCTGACTCTCGACGTTGGTCGAACGGATCGGCGAGTTGGTCGCCCGGATGTTCGTCCAGTCGTTGCCGAGGCCCCCGGACCACTTGGAGAGCTGGGCGTTGTCACCGAGGTTCTTGAAGATCTGCCCGAGATCGTCGTCGACGGTCGTGAGGTAGCACGACGAGAGCTGCGGCCGGGTCGTGCCGGCATGAAAGAGCGTCGGTGTCGACGGGACGTAGCGCAGGGTCGACATCAGCTCGTAGAACTCCAGCGCGCGTTCGTCGGGGTTGGGCTCAGCGATCGCGAGGCCCATCGCGACGCGCATCCAGAATCCCTGCGGGAGCTCGATCCGGCGCTCGCCATGGCGGACGAGATAGCGCTCGGCGAGCGTCTGAAGTCCCATGAACTGGAGCTCCCGGTCCCGTTCGGGCCGGAGACTCGCGGCGAGGAGATCGAGATCGAAGCGCCGAAGCCGGGAGTCGAAGAGCTCCGCTGCGATCCCGGTTGCGATGCCATCGACGAATGAGGCGCGATAGAGCGCTTTTGCCTCGCCGGCGAGCGCCGATTGCCCGAAGCTCTCGCGATAGAGCCGGCGCAGAAGAAGGCGGGCGGTCACGAAGGCGTAGGCGGGATCGCGCTCGATGAAGGTCGCCGCGGCCATCACGAGCGCGTTGCCGATCTCTACGGTCGAGATGCCGTCGAAAATGCTCTTCGTGACTTCACGCGCCACCCGGTCCGGGGAGATGTCCGTCTGCAGCGCGGCAGTGGCGAGCTCGACGACCTCTTCGATGCGGCGGAAATTGAACAGGACCGTCTGACCTTCCCGCGTCACGACGGTGAGCTTTCCGAGTTGCGCACGCTCGACGGTTTCGGCGCGGCGCTCGAGTCGGACGCGCGTGCGTTCGGCGCGATAGAGGATGTAGCCTTTCGCGACCTCGTAGTGTCCGGCGCGCACGAGATGCTTCTCGACAATGTCCTGGATGTTCTCGACGTTGGGGAAGAACTCGAAGAACCGGGCCGCGATCTCGCTCTGTATCGCGTCGACGAGGAGAGCGATCTCCCGGTCGGCGACCGGAGTTCGCGTCGCTTCGACGGCCGCAGCGATCGCCTGATGGATGCGGGTGGCATCGAACGGAACGACTTCGCCGGTGCGCTTGCTGACGCGCGTGACGCTCATCGGCGGCCTCGTCCGGAGGACATTTCGCCGCGGTTGTGCGGCGGGAGATTGGAAGAGAAGGACCTGCAGAGCTTCGACGCGTACGCCATGACGACCTCCACCCCTGCCTCGGGGGTTATGGTGATTCGAACTCCGCGGGTATTCGGGCTATAGCCGTTGCGGGACAGCGCCGGAATCTCACCGGACTTCCCCCGTCGCGATGTGCGTTCGGCCTCGGCAGGCCGTCGGAGCTCGTCGATACCCTCTTGGTTGGGGTAACGGAGGGGCAGGCTACTAGATCTTGTATGGGCGAGCAATCTGCCCCCGCACAGTGCGCTCCGGCGGCCCGGCGGGCCCCTGCGCCCATGCGGCACGGTAACCTTTCCCGGCTGGCGCGGTAGTTCCGGTCAGCATGAGCCCCGGAATCCCCGCCACCGTGACCTCGCCCAGCCGACTGCCCGACGAAGGGGACAGCCAGCTCATGGGGCGCGTCCGGGAGGGGGATGTCGCTCTCCTCGGCGAGCTCTTCGAGCGTCACCATCAGCGCCTTTTCCACTTCTTTCTCCGCCTCGCCCGAAGCCGCGCGACGGCCGAGGACCTGGTGCAGGAGGTCTTCATCCGGATGCTCAAGTACCGCCACACCTTCAGGGCGGAGTCGGAATTCGTGCCGTGGATGTTCACCCTGGCGCGCAACGCGGCGACCGATCTCTATCGTGCGCGGCCGAAGGAGCTGCCGCAGGATCCGGATCTGCCGGAGCCTGCGGCCGATCTGCCGCATCCGATCGTCGACATCGAACGGCAGGCCCAGTCCCGCAAGCTGAAGGCGGCGCTCGGAATGCTGAGCGCCGAAAAGAGAGAGCTTCTGCTGATGGCGAGGTTCTCGGAGCTCAAGTATTCGCGCATCGCCGAGATGCTCGGCACGACGGAAGCCACGATCAAGGTGCGCGTGCATCGCGCGCTCAAGGAGCTCAAGGCGGCGTTTCTCGCCGCGGGTTCGGACGGCGCGCGAACGGAGGAGGCAGAATGAGTTGCGAAACGATGCAGGAACGCCTGAGCGCACGGCTTTCGGGCGCTCTCGACGCGGCCGAAACACAGGAGCTCGAGGCGCACCTCGCGAGCTGTGCGGACTGTGCAGCCGAGAGCGCCGAGCTCGCAGCGCTCTGGCGCGAAATCGGTACGGTCGACGAGCCGGTGCCGAGCCGGCGGATGCGGCAGCGCTTCGCGTCCGTGCTGGCCGCCGAGCTCGCGGCGCTTGGGGCCACCGGAGCCACCGGAGCCGCCGGAGCCGCTGGAGCCACCGGAGCCAGTGAAGCGACCGGAGCGAGCGCAGGGAGCGGAGGAATCACTGCGCCGCGGACACAGCCGGATGCGGAACTTGCAGCCCGCTCCTCGGCGGTCCTGTTCTCGCGGCGATCGGCGCCGACTTCGCGTGCGTCACATGGATCTGAGCGCCGGCTTCTCGCCATGGCGGCGATGCTGCTTCTCGGCCTTGGACTCGGCTATCTCTCGTTCGGGCGCGGTGGCGGCGATGTCGCCGAGCTGAAGCGCGAAGTCGGAGATCTGCACGAGATGGTGGCGATTTCCCTGCTCGAGCGCGGTTCGGTTTCGGAGCGTCTGCAGGGCGTCGCGTACGGTCGCGAGATGTCGGCCGGAGACGATCGTGTCGTGGCGGCGCTCGTTGCGCGCCTGATCGAGGATCCGAACGTCAACGTCCGGCTCGCGGCGCTCGAGGCTCTCCGGCCGGTCGCGAAGCGTCAGGAAACGCGCGGCGAGCTCGTCGCCGCCGTAGCCCGCCAGAAGTCGCCTCTCGTAGCGCTCTCGCTCATCGATCTTCTGCTCGAATCGAACGATCCCGCCACCGCCAAGGCCGGCCGGCACGATCTCGAACAGCTTCTCGACAACCCCAAGCTCGACCCCACGGTGCGCGGCTACCTCCGCGACCGCCTCGGAAGGAGTGCCTGATGCATCTCACCACCCGTTTCTCTTCGACGATCGAAACCGCTCCCGAGTCCTCGCGCCCGGGTCGCGCCGCGCTGCTCGGATGCGTGGCGCTCGGAGTCGTGCTGATTTCGCCGCCGCTCGCCGCGCTCGAGAAGAACGCAACCGTGCAACGGACGTTCACGCTCACGTCTCAGGCCGGGCACCGCACCCTGGTGGTCGACAATGTCATGGGCTCGATCGACATCCAGGCGGTCGCGGGAAATACCGTGGAGCTCACGCTCAAGCAGGCGTTCAGCGCCCGGACTGCCGCGGAACTGGCGCGCGCGCAGCAGGAGGTCGTCCTCGAAGTCAACGAAAGCGCGGGGCGCCTCGAGCTGGTGCAGGGAGGAACCTGGCGTTGCGAGCGTCAGGGAAGCGATCGTGATGACGCCGGAGTTGGCCGCAGCGACGAGCGACGAAGTCGCCATCGCGGCTGCTGCTGCGATCAGGACGAGCGGAAGTACGAAGCGAAGTTCGACTGGGTTCTCAAGGTCCCGCGCGACCTCGATCTCGAAGTGAGCAATGTGAACGATGGCGGGATTCACATCGTCGGCACCGTCGGTCACCTCGAAGTCCGGCACGTCAACGATGCCGTCACGCTCGAACGTGTCGCCGGTGTCGTCGATGCACTTACTGTCAACGGCGAGCTCAAGGTCGAGTTCGCGAGTCTGCCGACCGCAGACTGCAAGTTCGGAACCGTGAACGGCGACATCGAGCTCGCGTTTCCCAGGGGGCTCGGCGCCGAGCTCTCCTTCGCGACGTTGAACGGCGAGGTTTACACCGATTTTCCGTTCGCCATGGCAAAGCTGCCGGCAACGAGCGAACGCTCGAATTCCGGCGGCCGGCATCACCACGAGTCCGGCAGAGAGACGGCAGCCACGATCGGCAGCGGCGGAATCGGTCTCGATTGCAACACCGTGAACGGCGACATCTACATTCGCGAGCGTTCCTGACGCTCGACGGGAAGGAACAGAGACATGGGAACCAGAAGCAGCAGTTTTGTGAATGGTGTCGCGGCCGTGGCCGCGCTCGCGTGGGTGACGATGGCGGGAGCGGCGTTGGCCGAGAAGCTCACCGTGCCCCTTTCGGATGCGACGAAGCCGGCCGAGCTCGAGGTCTCGCTGGTGATGGGTTCGATCCGTGTCACCGGAGGCTCGGGAAAGGACGTCCTCATCGAGGCCAAGTCGCGCGAGTCCGCGGAGTCGTCGGACGGTGACGACGATGGCAGCAAACCGCGCAAGCGGGAGGGAATGCGGAGGATTCCGAACACCTCGATCGGCCTCGAAGCGGAGGAAGATCGCAACAAGGTCTCGATCTCGGCGCAGTCCTGGTCGCGAGCGGTCGACCTCGAGATCCAGGTGCCGGTCGGAAGCTCGGTGAGCCTTTCGACGGTGAACGAAGGCGACATCGACGTCGAGAACGTCGACGGCGAGGTCGAAGTCAGCAACACCAACGGTGAAATCCACGTCCGCAACGTGCGCGGCCCGGTTTCCGCCAACACCGTCAACGGTGACGTCACAGTCGTGTTTCGCAGTGGAGCATCCGCAGGCAGAGCCCCGATGGCGTTTTCAACGCTGAACGGCGACGTCGACGTCACCTTTCCGGCGGACCTCAAGGCCGACGTCCGGATGCGGTCGGACAACGGCGAGATCTACGCCGATTTCGACATAGCGATCACGACGGAGCAGATATCGGGAACCGATGAGCGCCCCAAGCAGGGCAAGTTCCATGCGATCGTGGGCCGTGAAATGACCGGGAAGATCAACGGAGGAGGTCCCGAGATGCTGTTCAAGACCTTCAACGGAGACATCCTGCTGCGCCGCGCCAAGAACTGAGCGCCGCTCCTTCACGGCCTCCGCCCGGAGACTCTACTGCCCACCTGGAGTAGAGTCTTTTTCATGGCCGAAGACACCGTCGGCGACGCCGGGCATGCCGATGTCACCACGCTCATCGCGGGCGCGCGGAACGGTGAGCGCGAAGCGTCGGAAGCGCTTTACGACCGGGTGTACTACGAGCTGAAGCGCCTCGCGCATGCTCAGCTCTCGGTGCACGGACGGCCCGGACAGACGCTCGATACGACGGCGCTGGTTCACGAGACGTTCCTGCGCCTCGCCGGACCCGCTGGCGCCGGTCCTGCCGATCGCGCCCATTTTTTCAATCTCGCGGCGCGTGTCATGCGCCATGTCATCGTCGACTTCGCCCGCCGGCGCAACGCCGAGAAGCGCGGTGGAGGCGTCGTTCCCATCGAGCTCGAAGAGGCGGCCCACCGGCTCGCCGATCCGGGGGGGACGCTTTCGATCGAAATGCTCGAGCTGGACCGCGCTCTCGAAGAGCTCGAGCGCGCGAGTCCGGCCCTCGCCCGCCTCGTCGAGCTGCGTTTTTTCGCCGGCCTCGCGCTCGAAGAGATCGCGCCGATCGTCGATCGCAGCGAGCGCTCCCTGAAGCGCGACTGGCGGCGGGCCCAGGCCTTTCTTCGCGCCACGCTCGAGGGTGGACCGCACGCCCCGACTCGCACCCTGTGAAGGCGGCTCCTCTCTCTCCCCTGACCCCGAAATCTTCCGCGCTGCGCATCCCGATCGGGGAGATGGCGGACGACGGATGACGAATCGCTGGGAAACGATCTTCGACGAGCTTGCCGAAGCGGGGCTCGAGGAGAGAACCGCGCGCCTCGCGGAGCTCGCGACGAAGGATGCGGAGCTCGCGCGGTTCCTGACCGGTTTGCTCGCGGCCGACGAGACGCGACTCGAGTTCATCGGTTCGCCGATCCTGGCGCGCGCGCCGGCGTTCGTCGCTTCTGCGCTCGAGGAAGGCGTCGACCGCCGCGCTCACGGCGACGAACAGGAGGCCGGGAGTGCAGCCGGACAAGGGCTGCAGGAGACGATCGGGCCGTACCGGCTGGTCCGCTGTCTCGGCGAGGGCGGAATGGGCGAAGTCTTCCTCGCCGAGCGCGTCGATGGCGAGTTCGAGCAGCGGGTCGCGATCAAGCGCATCCGCGCCGGCCTCGAGTCGAAGGCGATCGCGGACCGATTCCTGCGCGAGCGGCAGATTCTCGCGCGCCTGGAGCATCCCGGTATCGCCCATCTCCTCGATGGCGGAAGCACCGAAGACGGCGACCCCTACTTCGTCCTCGAGCACATCGAAGGAGTACCGATCACCACCTGGTGCGAGCAACGCGCGGCGCCCCTCGAGCAGCGTCTCCGGCTGATGATCGAGGTCGCGGATGCAGTCGACGCCGCGCATCGGCAACTGGTCGTGCATCGCGATCTCAAACCGACGAACATTCTGGTGACCGCTTCCGGGCGCGTGAAGCTCCTGGATTTCGGCATCGCCAAGCTGCTGCAGGCCGAAGCGTTCGATGAGCGGCAGACGCAGCTCGGTGGGCAGCCGCTCACGCCGGCGTACGCCGCGCCGGAGCAGATTCTCGGCGAGGTGGTGACAACGGCAACGGACGTCTACTCGATGGGCGCGCTGCTCTTCGAGCTCATCACCGGCAGGCCGCCTTTCGATCGCGCCGGTCGCCCGTTGCCGGCGCTCGCGCGCGCCGTCGACTCCGAGACTCTCGAACGGCCTTCGGTGGTGGCGGCGACGGCGGGGCCGGACGAGCCCGAGCGGGAGATCGTGCGTGGATTCGCCGGGCGCCTCGCCGGCGATCTCGACACCGTGGTTCTCAAGGCTCTCGATCGCGAGCCGGCGCGGCGGTATCCGTCGGCAGCGGCGTTCGGGGACGATCTCCGGCGGTTTCTCGAGGGCCGGCCGGTGACGGCAAGGCCCGACACGTCCGGATATCGCGCGCGGAAGTTCATCGGCCGCCATCGCTGGGCGGTGGCCGCCGGTGCCCTTTCTGCGGTGGCCCTCGTCGCCGGCATCGGCATCGTGCTGCGGCAGTCCGGAGTTGCGCGCGACGAAGCGCGTCGCGCCGACCGCGTGAAGAGTTTTCTCATCGACCTCTTTCGCGAGGCGGATCCCAGTCAGACTCTCGGCAATACGATCACGGCGCGCGAGATTCTCGACAAGGGAGCGACCGGACTCGAGGCGGAGCTCGTCGAGGAGCCCGCCGTTCGGGCCGAGCTCCTCGACGCGATCGCCGAGGTGGAGCGCAATCTCGGACTGCTCGATCCGGCGGCAAAACATTCCGCGACGGCGCTCGGCCTGCGCCGCGCGCTGCGCTCCGGTGAGCGCCGCGGGCTCGCGGCGAGTCTGGTCACCGAAGGTGAAATTCAGTTCGATCGCGGTGAGCTGGTCGCTGCGCGTGAACGACTGGAAGAAGCTCTGCGGGTCGCGCCGGGCCTCGATTCGCTGAGCACTCCGCTCGGCCGGCGCTGGACGACGGCGCGACTGGGAGTTCTCGGCCAGCAGCTCGACATCGAGTCCGCCGAGCCGCTCGCTCGTCGCATTCTCGCCGAAGCGGAAAGTGCGCCGATTCCGGATCCGCTCGAGATCGCGCACTGGCGACTCGGCCTGGCCGGTCTGCTCGTCGACTCGAGCCGCGTCGGCGAGGCGGAACCTTTGCTCCGGCAGTCGCTCGCTGCGCTGGTCGAAACGCATGGACGAAAGCCGCTGGAGCTGGCCACGGCGCGGCTCGAAGCCGGCGAGATGCTGGATCTTCTGGGCGACAAGGACGCCGCCGAGCACTGGATGGGCGAAGGCCTGGATCTCGAGCGCTCGGCGCTCGGCGCCGATCACCCCGAAGTGGCTTTGTGGGAGATCAAGCTGGGGTACCTGCTGAGCGAGCGGCGGCGTTTCGACGACGCGGAGCGCATCCTTCAGCACGCAGTGAGCGTTCTCAAGCCTCTCGGTCACTACGACGCGGGTTCGGCGCTGCGCTATCTGGGCTTCGTATCGATGGGTCGTGAGCGCTTCGACGAGGCCTACGGTTACTTCCTGGACGCGGAGCAGCTCTTCCGCGAAACGGTGGGCGACGAGGGGGGGCTACCGCGTGCCGCGCGCCTGTCGGAGGGTTGGGCGCTGCTGCGCGCCAAACGTTACGACGAAGCGCGAAAGGCGCTTGAATCCACGGTCGCGGAAACGTCGGCGGCGGACGGCCCGGAGAGTCTGCCGCTGCGGACGGCGATCAAGTATCTGGGTGAGCTCGAGCGCGAGACGGGGCACCCGGAGAAGGCGCTCGAAATGCACCGCCGCGCTCTCGCGATCGAGCTCAAGGCTTACAAGAAGGACGAACATCTGGGGATCGCCGCCTCGAAGTATCAGATCGCTCTCGACCTGATGGCGGAAAACCGGGCGGAAGTTCTTGCGGAAGCCGGGAGCGAGCTCGCGGACGCGATCGCCATGGTGCGCAAGCTGGATCCGGATGCGCCGCGTCTCGAGGACTACCTGCTCGCGAGCGGCCGGCAGGCGATGCGTCTCGGAGACCGCGAGAAGGCGGGCCACGATTGGAGCGAAGCCGTCACGCGCTATCGCGCGCACGACGGACCGACCCACGCGCGGACGCTCGCCGCCGAACGCGAGCTGGCGCAGCTGGCGCCGCCCGGAGTGATCGACGGGACGGCGAAGACCGCCTCTCGCCGCGGACCGCAACCCGACTGAACCGGGCTAGGACCGGTAGGGTCGTCGGATCATCGCCACGCCGGCTGCGATGGCTCCGACCAGCGCGGCCGCTGCCGCGAGATCGAAGGCGGCGGTGAATCCGGCGGCGTGGTAGGCCCAGGCCCCGGCGAGCGGCCCGAGAGCGAAGCCGATCGAGCCGGCGACATTGAAGCCGGCGAGCGCGCTGGCTCGCGCTGCCTCGCCCGACCAGTCGGCCGTGAGCGCCAGGGTCGGTGGAAAGATGACCGCCGCGAGCGCGCCGAGAGCGAAGAGGAGCGGAAAGAGCATTCCCGGTCCGACCCGCCCGAGAGCTGCGAGCGCCAGGGCGTAGGCAAGGCAGCCGGCGGCGAGGAGCGGAAACGGACCGAAACGGCGAGCCAGGCGATACGTGCCGAGCTGGAAAAACGCGAACGGCAGGAGGAAGAGGGCCAGTGCACGGCCGCGTTCGGCGGGGCCAGCGCCGGTGCCGGCGGCGAGCCAGAGCGGGAAGACGACGACGAACAGTCCGACCGTGAAGCGCTCCATGGCGTAGAGGCTCCAGGGGAGCAGGAGGCGCGGTCGCGACATCAAGGCTCCGGCGACCGCCCTGAGCGGCTGTCTGCGGCGTCGCGCGCCGGTTTCCGGGAGGGCGAGGACGGTGGCAGCAAGAAAGAGAAAGAGCCCGCCGGCGGCAGCGAGAGGTGCACGCGGCCCCCAGGCCGCCGTCAGAAGTCCGCCGATCGGGGCGCCGAGACCGACGCCGAGAATGAGCGCCGCTCCGGCGAAACCGGCGAACCGTGGCCGCTCGCGGTCTCCCGCGGAATCGAACAGGAGCGCCATCGTCGTCGACCAGCCGGCGATCGAGCTCCCGCCCTGGAGGAAGCGCAGTGCGAGAAGGACCGGGATCGAGTGAATCCACAGATAGGCGAGATAGATGAGCCCACTCGCCAGGAAACCGAGCGCGATGAACGGACGGCGCTTTCCACTGCGATCGGAGAGCGCCCCCCAGAGCGGTGCGAACATCAGGTAGGCAACCATCTCGACGGTGAAGAAGAGGGCGGCGTCGGCGATGCTTCCGCCCAGTTCGTCGACCACGAGCTCCTTCAGGCCGGCGACGACCAGAGTGAGGTTGAGCATGGCGAAGAAAAGACAGACGCACGGCAGCACGATCCGCCGTCCGGCGCCCGGATTTCCGGCGTCCGGCGGAGGGTGGGGAAGCGGCGGGGAGAGGGGATCCATTCCGAGCGGCCGCCAGGTTCGGGCGGCGCGCGATTCTGGCACGCCGCGTCGCGGGCTAGAATAGGCGGGAAGCCGAGAACCTGAGAACCTGGGAGCTAGCTACCGCGGTGACAGATCGCAATAGCGGCACGATCCTCGATGGCAAGTACGAGATCCTCGATCGCCTTGCCGCGGGCGGCATGGGAGAGATCTGGCGCGCGCGCCACGTTCATCTCCAGGAGCTCCGGGTCATCAAGATCCTGCGCGCCGATCGTGCGACCGATCCGCACGCGCTGCAGCGCTTTGCCCAGGAAGCGCGGATCGCGACCCAGATCAAACATCCGAACGTCGCGATTCTCTACGACTTCTCGCGCCTTCCGGACGGCAGCTTCTACATGGTCTCGGAGCACATCGAGGGCGAACACGTCCACGAGTGGCTGAAGGCGCGCGGAGTCTTTCCGCTGCCGCTCGCCGTCGACCTCGGAATTCAGACGTTGCGCGGACTCGAGGCTATTCATGCGGCGGGAGTGATCCATCGCGACATCTCCCCCGACAACATGATGATCACCCGCGATCGTCGCGGGCGCTATCAGATGAAGCTCATCGACCTCGGCCTGGCGAAGAATCTCGAAGCGAATTCGAGTCTCGAGATCACCCAGGCCGGAATCTTCATGGGCAAGCTCATGTACTGCTCGCCCGAGCAGGCAGGGGCGATCAAGGACGCTCCCCTCGATCACCGCAGCGACCTGTATTCCTTCGCCGCGGTGCTCTACGAAATGATCACCGGCAAGCCGCCGTTCGATTCCGAAAACCAGCACGGCTTCGTGTTCAAGCGCCTGACCGAGCCTGCACAGCCGCTGATCGGCAGGAACCCCGATGTGCGCGTGCCGCATGCCCTGAACGAGCTCGTGCTCCGCGGCCTCGAGAAGGATCGCGACAAACGCTACCCCGATGCGATCAGCTTCCTTCATGCGCTCGTTCACATCGCGGAACAGCTGCGCCAGGTCGCGACGCAGGAGGTCGATATTCCGGCGGCGATGCGCAACGCCAGGCCTCCCGGCGCGGTGTCGCCGCCCGCGCCCGCGGAGTCCGCGAGCCCGCCCCGGGATTCGAGCCGGTCCGGCTCGGCCTCCGAGCTCTCGCGCGAAGAGCGCATCGACCTCCTGGCGCAGATCGAGCGCGCAGCGAGGAAAGTCAGCGAGTCGGCCCGTCTCGCCGAGCTCGCGGGGCAGGCATTCGCCGCCGGGCGTTACGACGATGCGGCCACGCTCGTCAGTCAGCTCGAGGCGGTTTCGCCGCGCAATCCGGCCGTAGCTCAGATCCGGGAACAGCTGGCACGTCTCGGGCGAACGCCGCTTTCGCCGTACGACGCGCCTGCCGCAGGATCCTCGACACCGGTTCCGCCGGCCGTTGCGGCCGCGATCCGCCCCGCTGCGGCTCAGCCGTCGGCGCTCGTTTTCTCCCCTGCGGCCATTCCCCCAACGACGGCATCGCGCGTTGCGCCGGGGCGTCCGGTTCAGCCGGAGCTCTCGGTCGAAGAGCGCGAGCTCGCGGCGAAGGTCTCCGAAGCCGAGAAGCTGCTGGTCAAGTACCTGCAGGAGAACAAGCAGTCCCTTGCGTCCTTCGCTCTCGAGACGCTTGTCGAGCTCTCGCCGCACCACCCGCGCCGCGAGCTCTTCGAGCGCGCCATCGGCATCATGGGGGAGGAGCGCGGGAAGCTCAAGATCGCCAGCGCCCTTCTCGCCGAAGGCCGCGACGCGGTGCTGCGCGGCGATCTGACCGCCGCACGCCGCAAACTCGAACAGCTGGAGAAGTCGGATCCGACTTCGCAGCTTTCGGAGGCCTTGCGCAGCGCGATTCAGAGCGCCGAGGACGTCGCTGCCAGCGTTGCCGCGGTGGACCGGCGACGGGACAATCTCGAAACGCTCATGGATTCGCATCGGCTGGACGAAGCGGAGCGCGAGCTCGAGCGCCTCTCGGCGACCGGTCTCGCCAAAGTCTCCGTCGAGACCTATCGCCTGCGCATCGCGGACATCGCCTCGCTCGCCGAGCGTGACGTCAAGGCGCAGGAGTTCGAGCGGCTGTACAAGGAGAAGGTGCAGGCACGCGACTGGTACGCCGCGCGCGACGTGGTGCTCGACTTCGAGCGCGCCATTCCCGACAGCCCACGCCCGACGTTGCTGTTCAACGAGATCAGCCGCCTCGAAGAGGTCCATCGCCGGCAGCAGGGGATCGAACAGGGCGTGCAGCAGCTCGAGCACTTCCTGCGGCAGAAGCGGCGGCCGGAAGCCGAGCTCGCCTTCAAGATCCTGGTGCAGATGGATCCCGCCTACGCGCGCCGCGCCGAGTTCGAAAGCCGCATCGCGAGTCTGCCGCGCTGAGCCCCGGCTGAATCTTGCTGGCGCTCGGGCTCGCACCGTAGACTTGACCGATCGTGCATACCCCGAAGGACCGGCTCCGAACCTACGCTTTCATGAAGCTCGCGCGCGAATTCGACGCGCGTTTCGAAGCGATGCTGCTCACCGGCAGGATCTCGAAGTGGTACAGCGCGATCGGCAACGAAGGAATCACCGTCCCCGCCGGGCTGACGCTCGAGGCCGGCGATGTCCTGTGCTCGCTGCACCGGGATGTCGGAGCGATCCTCGCCTTCTACCTCGACCCGGCGCGCGCCTTCCCGGGATTCGGCTTCGGCGCTTCCGACGGCCGGCGTCCGGAGCCTGAGGCTCTCTTCTACCGCCTCGCCTGTCAGGTTCTCGGGAAGGACGAAGGCTTCTCGCGCGGGATCGAGCGCTCGTATCACTACGGCTATTTCGACGATCCGTCCGGGATCGCCCACGTCGGAATGATCAGTCATCTGGGATCGATGATTCCGGTGGCGACCGGCTGCGCCTTCGCGATGAAGCGTGATGGCGGCGACCGTGTCGCGATCAATTTCATCGGCGAGGGCGGGACATCGACGGGTGATTTTCACGAGGGGATGAATCTCGCAGCGGTCTGGAAGCTGCCTCTCGTCCTGGTCATCGAGAACAATCGCTACGCTTTCTCGACTCCCGCGAAAAATCAGTACGCCTGCCTGCAGCTTTCCGATCGCGGGCCCGGATACGGCATTCCGGCATTGACGGTGAACGGCAACGATCCGGATGAGATGGCTGAAACGCTCGGCCGGGCCGTAGCGCGCGCGCGCGCCGGTGGCGGCCCGACGATCGTCGAAGCCGTCGTCGGCCGCCTGCGCGGTCATGCCGAAGGGGACGGCTCGATGAAGGTCGTGCCGGAGCAGGAGCTCGAGCTCTATCAGGCCCAGGATCCCGTGCCCGTTTACGCGCGCCGTCTGGCGAGCGAAGGCGTGCTCGACCCGGACACGTTGGACCGGTTGCACGCGCGGGTCTCCGAGCTCGTGGAGACCGCGATCGATCGCGCTCTCGCGGCCGCCGGTCCCGTTCCCGAAGTCGCTTTCCGCCCGGTCTTCGCGGATCCGTCGGCGCGAGTGCGCCCGCGCCGCGTCGCGCCGGTAGCGCCGGCGGAACCGGTCGAAGACGACACCGTGCTCCTGCCGCGGGACTCCGCGATCTCCGAGGGAGAAGCCGCCGAACAGCCCGCCGCGAACGCCGACGCCGACGCACCGACCGCCATGGCGGCCTTCACCGGTGGCGCGGTCGGCCCGACCCGGGCCGGTGAGGTGACGTATCTCGACGCGATTCATCAGGCGCTCAGGGAGGAGATGGAGCGCGATCCTTCGATCGTTCTCCTCGGGCAGGACATCGCCGTCTTCGAGGGTGCGTTCCGGGTGACGAAGGGATTGCACGCACGCTGGCCCGATCGCGTTCTCGACACGCCGATTTCCGAGAGCGGCACTCTGGGACTTGCCGCGGGAGCAGCGCTTTTCGGTTACCTGCCGGTCGTCGAGATGCAGTTCGCCGACTTCGTCTCCTGCGGCTTCAACCAGATCGTGAACGTCATCGCCAAACTGTTCTATCGCTTCGAACGTCCCTGTCCGGTGATCGTGCGGCTGCCAGCGGGCGGCGGCGTCGGCGCGGGAGCGTTTCATTCGCAGAATCCGGAGGCATGGTTCGCGCACGTCGCAGGCCTCAAGGTTCTCTGCCCGGCGACGGCGGCCGACGCCAAGGGTCTGCTCAAGTCGGCGCTGCGCGACGCCAACCCGGTGATCTTCTGCGAGAACAAATACCTCTACCGGCGGGTGAAGGAAGTGCTGCCGGCCGGCGATCACCTGACGCCGATCGGCAAAGCCCAGATTCTGCGGTCGGGCACCGACCTGACGTTCATCGCCTACGGTGCATCGACCTGGATCGCCATGGACGCAGCCGAGGCGCTCGCGAAAGAAGGCGTCGAGGCGGAGGTCGTCGATCTGCGCTCGCTCGTCCCCTACGACGAAGAGACCGTGCTCGAATCGGTCCGCAAGACCAATCGCGCGGTCGTCGTGCACGAAGCGCAGCTCACCGGCGGTTTCGGCGGTGAGATCGCGGCACGCCTCGCCGACGCCGCGTTCGCTTTCCTCGATGCGCCGGTGAAGCGCGTCGCCTACCCCGACCGGCCGAGCCCCTACTCGCGCGTTCTCGAGCAGGCCCTCTTTCCGGATCGCGAGAAACTCCTCGCCGCCGCGCGCGAAGTGCTCGCGTTCTGATCCGATGAGCCAAGAGCCCCGCGGGACGGTCATCGCGGCGCTCGAACGCGCCGCTGCGACGTTCGCCGATCGCCCGGCGCTCGCGGAGCGCACCGGATCCGGCTGGAAGGAGATCTCCTGGCGCGCCTATCGCGACGCGGTGCTTCACGCCGCTGCCGGTTTCGAGCGGCTCGGAGTCGTCCCGGGAACGGGTATCGCGATCCTCTCCGGCAACCGGCCCGAGTGGGCGATCGCCGACCTCGCCGCGATCGCCGTCGGCGCGATTCCGACCGGACTCTTCGTCACCAACACGCCGGAGCAGTTCGCCTACGTACTGGACCACACCGCCGCGACGGTCGCGGTGGCCGACAATCCGGTCGCGGCGGAGAAGCTGCTCGCCGCCCGCGGCGGTGCGCGGCGCCTGCGCACCATCGTCGTCTTCGACCTCGAGCCGGGTGACGAGCGTCCCGCGGACGGCGAGCAGCCGGCGGTCGTTTCATGGCGCCGCCTGCTCGAGATCGGCGCGGCCGCGAGTGAAACTGCGGTGCGGCAGCGGATCGAGGCGCAGCAGGAGGGCGACGTCGCGACCCTCATCTACACCTCGGGGACGACCGGCTTCCCCAAAGGCGTCGAGCTCACGCATCGCAATCTCATCTGGACCGCCTGGTGTGGCGCCAAACAGACGATCGCTCTCGACGCCGACGACCGGCAGCTTTCGTACCTTCCGCTTGCTCACATCGCCGAGCAGATGTTGACGCTCCACCTCCCGTTGCAGCACGGCGGTTGCACCTATTTCGTGCGGGCGATGGAGCAGGTTCCGGAGGCGCTGCGCGAGATTCGTCCGACGATCTTCTTCGGCGTTCCGAGAGTCTGGGAGAAACTTCAGGGAGCGGTTGAAAAGGCGATCGCCTCGGCGCCTCGCCTGCGCCGCGGGATCCTGGGATGGGCGCGCCGGCGGGCGCTCGTCGCGGGCTATGCGGCGCAGCGCGGCGAGAAGCGGCCGGTGGGTCTCGTCACCGCGCTCGCCGACCGCCTCGTTCTCGGCAAGGTGCGGGCGCGTCTCGGCCTGCATCGGACGACGCATGCGGCTTCGGCGGCGGCACCGATCTCGCTCGGGACGCTCGAATTCTTCCTCTCCCTGGGTGTGCCCATCTTCGAGATCTACGGGCTCTCGGAAACTTCCGGTCCGGGAACCATTTCGACTCCCGGGCGGTTCCGCACCGGATCGGTCGGTCCGGCGATGCCCGGAATCGAGATGCGTCTCGCCGCGGACGGCGAAGTGCTGTTTCGCGGGCCCAACATCTTCCGCGGCTATCGCAACGATCCCGAAGCGAGCGCGGCGGCGCTGCGGCCGGACCCGGATGGCAAGGGCGAGCCCTGGTTCCACACCGGCGACATCGGCGATCTCGACAGTGAGGGATTCCTGCGCATCACCGATCGCAAGAAAGAGCTGCTGGTGACGTCCGGCGGCAAGAAGATCGCGCCCGCTCCGATCGAGAACCGCCTGCGGGAGATCGAAGGGGTTGCGCATGCGGTTCTCGTCGGCGAGCAGCGCAACTTCGTCGCCGCGCTGCTGACGCTCGATCCGGCGGCGCTGCCGAACCTGGCCGGCCGGCTGCGAAGTCCCGCGACGTCGCTCGCGGAGGCGTCACGGTGCCCGCTGCTGCGGAACTTCCTCGGCGGCGAGGTCGACCGCGTGAACCGTTCGCTCGCCCGGTTCGAGTCGGTGCGGAAGTTCGAGCTCTTGCCGGATGAGTTCACGGTTGCGGGCGGCGAGCTCACCCCTACACTCAAGGTGAAGCGCAAGTTCGTGCGCGAGAAGTTCGCCGCCCTGATCGAGGCGCTCTACTCCCAGGCCGGAGCCTGAGCTCGCGGACGCACACCGCAGCGCGAGATTTGCGGAATTTACCCACTTGCGACCGCTTCCGCCCCGAAAACGCGCGCTCCGACGCCGGTGGACGGTTCCGTGCGTCGGGAGACGATTGGCGCTACTCTTGCTTCGCCACCTCTCTGATGTGAAGTTTCGGCAAAGGCACAGATGGCCGCGGGCGCCCGCCCGACGGGCTGCAGCGAGCCGAAAAAGGAGTTTCCCATGCTGTATCTCGAACCGAGGAGCCGTTTCGTGAAGGCAATTTTCCGTCCCAAGTTGTGGCTCTCGGCGACGATTTTCGTCCTCGCTGCGAGCTCGGTTCGGGCCGATGCCGAATTTGTGCAGATCTTCAACGACGGCTTCAATGGCGGGAACAGCTGTCTCTGGAGTATCGGACCTTCGACCTGTCCGGGTCCCAACGATTTCCAGGTCGCGTCGCCCGAGGTCAGCATCAACCCCGGCCAGGAGATCACCTACTGCTACTACTTCAGGACGCCCAACGAGGCGACCCGGGGCATCCACCGCTTCGTACTCGAGCTCGGCTCCGTCGTCCACGATGCAGCGGTCTTCGCCACCTACAACTCGATTCAGGTACCCACCGATCGGCAGACGCCGGGAACCATGTCGGCTGTGGATTGCGGTTTCGAAGACACCGCAGCCACCGGAACCGTTGCGAACTGGGTCTTCGGCGCTCATCACAGCGGCGACGAGCTGGTGATCCCGGCCGATGACGGGACGGGAACGCCGCTGGCGATGGAGATCGTCGCCGACCAGCCGATGTTCATGCGGATTCACTTCATCAATCCGACCGGCTCGGCGATCGCGAATACCGTCACGTTGACGGCCCAGGGACTCGCCGACGCGGTGGCCTACACGCGGACGGAAAGCTATCTCGCGTACAACGACAGCTTCAGCATCGGTGCCGGAATGACCGGAACGGCTACGGGTGGCTGTGACACTCCCATACCGGCTCATTTCTGGTGGTTGTCGACGGAGACCCACCAGTTCGCGACCGAAGCGAAGCTCAAGGACGGAGCCAGCGTCCTCGTGACGACGAGCAATTGGCAGTCGCCGGCGATCGCGACCTTCGCGGCGCCGGCATTTCTCGACTTCGCTTCCCTGCAGGTCACCTACACCTGCAACTACTCGAACACGACCGGCGGCTCGCTGACGCCTGGCAATTCGCCGACCGCGAACGAGAACTGCATCGCCATCGGATACTTCTTTCCGGCGACGCGACCCTTCCTCTGCTTCGGAAACGGCGGTCCGGAGTAGATTTCCAGAGCGCGAAATCGTTGAGTGACCCCGTCGCGTCGACCTCGGGCAAAGCAGCGTATCGGCCGGATATCGACGGCCTGAGAGCGATCGCCGTGCTGGCCGTTCTGGCGTTCCACGCTTTTCCAGACCGGGTACCCGGCGGCTTTGTCGGCGTCGACGTCTTTTTCGTGATCTCGGGATATCTGATCTCCCGGATCCTTCTGTCGGATCTGGAGCGTGGAAGCTTCAGCCTGCGCACGTTCTATGCGCGTCGAGTGCGGAGGATTTTTCCCGCGCTTCTGGTGGTTCTCGCGGCCTGCTGGATCTTCGCCTGGTTCGCGCTCTTCCCCGACGAGTTCCAGCAGCTGGGCAAGCACGTCGCAGCGGGAGCGGCCTTTGCCTCGAACCTGACGCTGTGGCGCGAAACGGGCTATTTCGACAACGCCGCTGAAACGAAGCCACTCCTGCATCTCTGGTCGCTCGGCATCGAAGAGCAGTTCTACATCTTCTGGCCGCTGCTCATCTACGGAGCGCGCCGTTTACGCTGGAATGCGCTGATCTTCCTGCCGCTTCTGGCGCTCTCGTCCTTTTTGATCAACGTCGTCGGCCTCGACCGGTATCCCACCGCGACGTTCTATTCGCCGGCCAGCCGGGCCTGGGAGCTGGCGATCGGCGGCATCCTCGCCGCACTGGCAGCGAAGCGAATCGACCTCTTCGCCGGACCCTGGTTCGGGTCGTCGCGATCGCGCGTCGGCCGCAACCTCTTTTCGGGCGCGGGCCTCGCGCTTCTGTTGCTCTCGATGGTCTGGATCAACGAAGGCCGCCCCTTTCCAGGCTGGTGGGCGCTCGCTCCGACGATCGGAGCGGCTCTCGTTCTCGCCGCTGGCGTCGAGGCGTGGCCCAACCGCTCGCTGCTCTCGAGCCGGCCGCTGGTCTGGATCGGTTGGATCAGCTATCCGTTGTATCTCTGGCACTGGCCCCTGCTCTCCTTCGCCCGCATCGTGACCTCGGAAGAGCCGTCGCTCGAGGTCCGCGTTGTGGCTCTCGCTCTCTCCTTCGGGTTGGCGACCCTGACGTACCGTTGGGTGGAGAAGCCGATTCGATTCGGCGGCGGCGGGCGCGGAAGGGTGATCGCACTGTCGGGCGCGATGGCTGCCGTGGGTGTCGCCGGACTTTTCGTCGCCATGAATCGTGGACTTCCATGGCGGTCGACCGTTCGGACTCAGTTGAATCAGCAGCTCGCCCTGGTGCTTGCAGACGAGTCCATCGCGTCCAGAGCGTGCAAGGAGCGTTACGGATTCAAGGAGAGCTGGGAGAACTGTCTGCTCGACGACGTCACCGCTCGGCCCACCGTGGCGCTGGTCGGCGACAGCCACGCTCATCACCTCGTCGCGGGACTCGCGGCGCACTATCGAGTCCGCGGCGGCAATCTCCTCTTCCTCGATACACGACTGCCTTTCTGGGATGTACCCGCGCGCAGGAACGACAAGGTTCAGGGAGTCACGAACCGGATGCTGAACCTCGCGCTCGAGACTTCGAGCATCGAAACCGTGATCATCTCGACGAAAGTCAAGCTCAACAACCGGCTGCCGGACGGCCGGCCGATCACCGGGGTCATGCGAGCGACCATCGAACGCTTCGTTGCCGCGGGAAAGAAGGTCATTGTCGTGCGAGACGTTCCGCGGCTCGACTTTCAGCCGCGCCAATGTATTCGCCGGGTCGCGATTTCGCTGGCGACGACGAAGTCGCCGTGCGCCATGCCGCGGGAGAGCTTCGAGCGGATGACTGCGCGCCACGACGCCCTGCTGGGATCGATCTTCCGGCAGTTTCCGGCCGTCGAAATGTTCGATGCCCCGAGCTACCTCTGCGACAGGGAGCTCTGCTGGGCAATGCTGGACAGCAGGCTTCTCTATCGAGATCGGGACCATCTGAGCACCGAGGGCTCGCTCTACCTCGGCACGAAGTTCGGCCTCGGCCTCACGGGCGGCGCCGATCTCGTTCGTTGGTCCGACGAGGCCGACCGCAGAGCGGCGACGGCGGGAGATGGCCCCGATGGACCGCGGAGGCGACGGCATCAGAGTCCGGATCACAGCGGACTCCGGCCCCGGCCTCGTCGTCCCGGCGCCCGCTAGAGGCGCGTCGGCGCTCCGTTCATCGGCGGCGAAAAAAGAAAAGGCCCCGGAACGAACCGGGGCCTTTCACCTGCACCAGACGGTGAAGCCGGCGTCAGTGGCCGGCGTTGCCGCTCTGGATCCGCATGCCGTAGAAGCTGCGGTGAACGAAGAACAGCGCGACGAGGAGGAACCCGGCGGAGAGCACCTGCGTCAGCGTGTGCTTTCCGGCGGCGGTCATCTCGACGGCGAGCTCGACGGCGAGAAGGCCGAAGAGAGTCGTGAACTTGATGACCGGGTTCATGGCCACCGATGAGGTGTCCTTGAACGGATCGCCGACGGTGTCACCGACGACCGTCGCCGCGTGAAGCGGCGTGCCCTTTTCCTTGAGCTCGACTTCGACGATCTTCTTCGCGTTGTCCCAGGCGCCACCGGCGTTCGCCATGAAGATGGCCTGGTAGAGACCGAAGATGGCGATCGAGATCAGGTAGCCGATGAAGAAGAACGGCTCGAAGCAGGCGAACGACAGGGTGCAGAAGAAGATCACCAGGAAGATGTTGAACATCCCCTTCTGCGCGTACTGCGTGCAGATCTCGACGACCTTCTTCGAGTCGGCGACCGAGGCCCGTCCGGCACCTTCCTCGAGCTTGATGTTCTTCTTGATGAACTCGACCGCACGATAGGCGCCGGTCGAGACCGCCTGCATCGAAGCGCCGGTGAACCAGTAAATCACCGCGCCGCCGATGACGAGCCCGAGGAGGAAGGGCGAGTGCATCAGCGACAGCTTCTCCATGTCGACCGTCAGACCCTTGGTCAGCATGACGATGATCGAGAAGATCATCGTCGTCGCGCCGACGACCGCGGTGCCGATGAGCACCGGCTTCGCCGTTGCCTTGAAGGTGTTGCCGGCGCCGTCGTTCGCTTCGAGGAAGTCCTTGCCCTTTTCGAAATGCGGCTTGAACCCGAAATCTTTCTGGATCTCGGCCTCGATATTGGGAACTGCCTCGATCTGCGACAGCTCATAGACCGACTGTGCGTTGTCCGTGACCGGGCCGTAGGAGTCGACGGCGATCGTGACCGGACCCATGCCGAGGAAGCCGAAGGCGACCAGACCGAAGGCGAAGATCGCCGGAGCGATCATCAGTGCGCCGAGTCCCATCGTGGCGATCCAGGATGCGACGCCCATGAGCGCGACGATCGTGATACCCATCCAGAAGGCCGAGAAGTTGCCGGCGATCAGGCCGGCGAGGATGTTGAGCGACGCGCCGCCTTCACGCGAAGCCGTGACGACCTCCTTGACGTGCGCCGATTCGGTCGACGTGAACGCCTTCACGAGCTCCGGAATGATCGCGCCGGCGAGCGTGCCGCAGGTGATGATCGTCGCGAGCTTCCACCACAGGCTGGAGTCGCCGCCGAGATCCGGGACGAGCACCTTCGAGGCCGCGTAGGTGACGATGACCGAGACGATCGAGGTCAGCCAGACGAGCGACGTCAGCGGAGCTTCGAAGTTCATCTTGTCGACGTTCTGGTACTTCGCCTTGGCCACCGCCTCGTTGATCCAGTACGAGATCGCCGAGGTGCCGATCATCAGCACGCGCATGACGAAGATCCAGACGAGGAGCTGAACCTGAACGACCGGATTCGCCACGGCGAGCAGGATGAACGTGATCAGCGCGACGCCGGTGACGCCGTAGGTCTCGAAGCCGTCGGCCGTCGGGCCGACCGAGTCGCCGGCGTTGTCGCCGGTGCAGTCGGCGATGACGCCGGGGTTGCGGACGTCGTCTTCCTTGATGTTGAAGACGATCTTCATCAGGTCGGCGCCGATGTCGGCGATCTTCGTGAAGATGCCGCCGGCGATGCGCAACGCTGCTGCTCCGAGAGATTCTCCGATGGCGAAGCCGATGAAGCACGGACCGGCGAAGTCACCCGGGACGAAGAGCAGGATCGCGAGCATGATGACGAGCTCGGTCGAGATCAGGAGCATCCCGATCGACATTCCGGCCTTGAGCGGAATGGCGTAGGTCGGAAACGGCTTTCCGCGCAGCGAAGCGAAAGCCGACCGCGAGTTGGCGAAGGTGTTGATCCGGATTCCGAACCAGGCGACGCCGTAGCTGCCGGCGATGCCGATCAGGCTGAAGGCGATGATCAAGGCCACCTGGTTGAAGTGGAAGTGCCGCAGCCAGCCGAAGTAGGCGACGATGATCGTGGCGATGAACGCCCACAGGATCATGATGAACTTGCCCTGGGTCTGGAGGTAGGTCTTGCAGGTCTCGTAGATGAGCTCCGAGATTTCCCGCATCGACTGGTGCACCGGCATGTTCTTGAGCTGGGTGTACATCACCAGCCCGAAGAGCAGGCCGAGCAGGCAGACGAAAAGTCCGAACAGGAGCAACGTCGAACCGGCGACGCCGAGGAACGTGACGCTCCCGAGGTCGGGCAGCTTCAGCTCCGCTTCGCTCGCGTGGGCAGGGGCGGCGCCGAAAACGGCGACCAGGGCGAGAAGGGCGAGCAGCGCTCGTCCTCCCCGCGGAAAACGACTCATCCAGGAATGCATGACTCCTCCGTTCGGGGGTGCCCCGGCCCGTTTGCGGGCGGGGCGGCAGTTTCCGGGTGCTCCCGCGACCGGGACGCACCAGTTTCTAGAATCCATGAGATGGCACGGATCGCGCCGATAGCCGCAGAACCAAAGTTCCGTGGGGGCCCGTCCATGAGCTTCGAACCGGGGAATTCTAGCCGAAAGGGGCTGTTTCCGCGAGTTTGCTCCCGCCCCCGGGCCGAGCGCACGGGAAGCGGACGCGGGCGCGCATTGCGGGCGATTCGTGAGGTTTGTTGTGCTCTTCTCCATAGGATGGCGGTATCCGAAAAGGCTCGCTACTTGGACCGACCCTACACATACGAGGTTCCCGCGAGCGAAGGTGCTTCGGGAGGAATGTCGAGTTCCTGGAGTGCGGAGAGCGCTTTGGACCGGACCACCCGCCATTCGTCACGAAGCCGCAGCCCCTCCACCGTCCACAAACCCTTGTCGCCGCCCTGGCTCATCCGTTCCAGAACCGCTTCGACCGAGGCCAAGGCGTTCGCCTGCGCCGGACTCACCAGCCCCTCCCTGAAAAGCTTGTCGACCATTCCGTAGGCATCGCTGTAAGTCGACGCCAACTCGTCTGGAACCACGACAAAGTCGGGAAACAAGTCGACTTGGACTTCTGGCTCGGCCGCCAAGGCTTGGAGGGCGGCGACGATGATGTCGAGCTGCGCTCGCGAGTCGGGCAACGTTGCCTCCCAGCTCTGACGGAAATATTCGCGGCGCCACACGCCGTGCTCCCGCTCAGCGGTAGGTGATCTGAACGCCCTGCCAGGTGGCGAGTTTCGTGTAGGTCCTCGCGCCTTCGGGCAGGTGAATCGTCAGCGCTTGCGGAGAGTTCCACTCCAGCGCAAGGTCCCAGGATTCCTTCAAGGAGAGTATGAGTCGAGCCTCCTTCAGATCGAGCCTCTTCCGCGATTCGCGAATGGCGACCAACGTGCTGACGCTTGTTGTGGCGCCGCAGTCGCGCTCGAACATCAAGGCGACGTACCGCCCGTCAGGCGAGATCAGCTCCCTCTTGACCGAGTCGGCGCAATCGAAGTGGGTTTGCCTCTGACACCCGACAAAGCTCAAGGCGGCGACCAGGATCCACTTCACTTGCGTCTTCTCCGTAGTCGAAGCCGATCCTGCGCGATCAGTCGCCGACGAACTTGAGGTAAAGGTGGGGGTCCTTAGCGCAAGATTGCGCCAAGGCATCTATCGCGGAGAGCGCCTCCGCTTTGGCACCCGTCGTGATCAGCGACAAGGCTCTCATGTCTGTCCGGAAGTCTCCGATCTGCCAGCTATTGAAGGTCGTGTCGGCATAGGGGTCAATATACTTCGCCAGCAGCAGAGGCATTCCATCTTCCTCTGCCTTCGAGAGCAAGTCGGCAAACGCATTTCCAACATCAACCAACTCGCGGAGAACTTGTCCATTCTCGGTCTCAACTCGAATGGTCAGGGGCATCGCATTGTCGTCTTAGAGACGTCCGGGAAAAGCTGTGATTGGGTTTCGAGCCGCATCGGCGATGACCGTGTAGAAGGGCGCAGAACCTTTGGCATCGTTTCTATCGTAGCCGATAGCGCGGCCGGCATCGACGATAAATACCAACCTTCCCCCGCGACCCTGTGCGGGCCGAATGATTCCTGCCCCACAGCCCCGCAGGAGAAGTGCAGGAGAGTTGCCACTCGATTTCCGATGGATGGAAAGGTGCTGGCACCCTGCCACACGAGTTCCCGCAGCGTCGGAGCGATGGCAACGAATTCGAGCGTGAGAAGAGCCACAATCGGCTGACACCTCACGTGGGGTCCTTTTTCGCCATGACGACCGCCGCTGCAACGCTACTCACTGAAAACGGCCGTTTCTCAGGATCCAGCTATGGGCTGGGCGACTTCATCGCAGCAGGCGAGCTGATCAGCTTGAATTGCCCGGGGAGCCCGAGCTCAAGATAGACATGTTCAGCCGGAGCCGGGTCGCGTGCCGCCCTCGTTAGCTTGAACACCGCGCGATTTGAACCCGGCTCGACAAGCTCTAGGCTCCTGACCAGCGACAATGAGTTATCCAAAGAAGGAACCGCCACCGATTCGAGCACTACCTGCGTGCGGGACACCTCATCAAATCTCAACCACTGCGCATATATGCGGTCGACAACATGTTCCACGCCGCCGCTGAGTACCACCAGTCGATAAATTCCGTAGCTTCCGTTGTATTGCCAGAGGCCGCCGCTCGCAACAGAAGAAACAGCTACGTCGAGCCGTAGGGCGATGCTTTGAATATCCACAGGCGCGACTTCGCGTCCTGCGGCGAGAGTTGCGACTCCAGTGAAAAGCGAGAATGCCGACGCTGAAGCGACTCTCATCTTCTTGTCAAGTGTGAACATGGGATCCTCAAGGAAGCTCGATGTGAAATGGATCGGGGAAAGACTTCCAGTCGCCGCCCCAAACAAGACCTTGCGCGGCAGCAGCCTGTCGAAGTGACTGGGCGAACGGATCTCCATGTCCCAGACTGTATCCGGTGGACCGATTCACTACGTCCGCCGCCTTGCCAAAGAGATGCTGACTGTTCATGGTCCTAGATAGCCCCAGCCGCACTTTTTCCTGCTGCTCAGCCAGACTTCTAACTCCCCCTGTCTCAGGTATGCCGGGGTCCCAGCCTTGCGTTTGAAGGTTCGAGAAGACGGACTCCAATGCGGCGCGGAAGTTGTCGTCCAGAGTGCCAAGCCGATGAATGTCGCGAGTGCTAAACGGCCCGCGCGAGTCGCCCGGCTGAAGCGGTCCGACAAAGTCTGATGGATAGGACCGAGATGAAGGGCCCTGCCATCCAATGCTGTGAGAGAGGACGAAGTTGTAAAACTGTCGGTTCAACGAAGCGCCGCTTCCGTCGCCGAAATAGCGAGAGAAAATTTCGGCGAGCGCTGACCGTGGAAGCTCGCCGGAGGGGTCGGTGTATCTGAGCGGATTCCCCATAGCGTAGGCGTATCGATTCCAGCTCTGCGGGCCTTTCATTGCGCTACCGAGCGCTATCACGCGATCGGTCGAGAGAAAGCGCCCCGTCAGGGGCGAGTGAAATCGCGCGTGCATATAGTCTAGGTCGTCTGCACTCGTTGAAGTGTTGCCGAGATCCCGCTCGTGGCCAGTGAACTTCAGTCTCGTGGTGTCCTGGTTGATTGCGGTCATCTCTTCGCCGAACGGGAGATAGACGTGGTACGCGACCTTCGCGTCGGCGCCGTTGGTGACGAGGCGAGGCGTGCCGAGATGGTCGAGATGGAAGTGGGTGTTCGTCTGCCCGCCGGCCAGGAGCTGGCCGTCGCGATAGATGGTGTCCTCGTTGATCGCCCACGGGATCGTTCCAAATTCCCGAAAAGGCTTGCCTGCGAATCGTCGTCGTCCTCTAGGAGGCTGCTGAAAAACCCTGCCCATGGCCCGGATTTGGCAAGTTCATCGAGCGACCAGCCAAGGAGGCACGATGCGCGGCGATACGAGCGGGCAGGGTGGATCGTTCAGTTACGTCACTTTGGAAGAGCGGGTGCCGCAGGACCATCCGTTGCGTTGTCAAATAGCTCCCTAAATTCCCCCCTTTGTGGCGGTTAATTTTCCCCCCTTGG
>JBDTQG010000016.1:0-64790 GCA_039932315.1 Thermoanaerobaculia bacterium | reverse complement strand
CCAGAACCAGCTGCTGTCGCGGAGACAGCGGCCCGTCGTCGCTCGCGTCGGCTTTCGGGTCGACCTTTCCCAGGGTGCCGAGGAGGCGATGTTCGAGGTCCTGGGGGCCTGGCTTCGCGGGCGCAGCCTGCGGCGGTTTCTCCGCTTGCACCCGCCCGGCCGCGAGAAAGCCCGCCGGCAGGAAAAGGCCGCCGACGAGCAGCGCGATCGCGGCGAGGCGGCGACGCCTCATGGGATGGTGTCTCCGTCCGGCGGGTTTGGATTGCCCGGCCCGGCGCGACGGAGGCGGAGCGTCGAGCGCGAGGGCTCGGCGACGCTGCATGGCGGGCCGTCGAAATAGGCAACGGTGATGACCGTCGCGTCGCGGGTCACGTCGAGGTGGCTCACCGACTGGGCGTCCTCGCGGTGCATGCAGACCGAGACCGCGGAGCGCTCCGGTTCGTGGCTGCGGTGAAAGCGGCGCAGGGCCTCGGCTCCGAGCGCGGCGCGCTCCGCCGCGCGCTCGCTCCACAGCGCGCTGCGGACCTCGGTCGCGCGTTGGTCGCCGCGGGAGGAGGAGCAAAGGAGGCCGGAGGGCGTGGTGATCGCCTGGATCGAAAGCCGCTCGCCGTTCCACACGGCTCCGCTCGAATGCGGCTCGCCGGGAAGGTTCGCAAACATCCGGAACGGCGGGCACTCGGAGAGATCCAGCGCTTCCAGAAGACGGTTGAACTCCGCGATCGTGCGCGCACCGACCAGCTCGGGGATCAGGCTGCCGCGGCTGCGACGTCCTGGAGTCGTGCTTCCGGACGTCTGACCGTCGACGTTCCGGTTCAGCAACGCGACGAGAAGTCCGCGCTCCGTGGCCGCGAACCAGGTGCCGCCGGATTGCGGGTCGGTCGGCGAGAGATACGCGACGCCCTCGCGCGCGTGGAGCTCCGGAGCTACGCCGCGGGAGCGGCGGAGGAGTTCATCGCGATTGAAAAGGAGGTGGAACCGGGGTCCGTCGGTCAGCCAGGAAGCGGTGCACATTGGACCTGAGCCTGCCAGTACCGGAGCGTGGAAGGCGCGATCCCGAAGTCTTCCGGCACGGCAATATCGAAGCGCTCCAGCAGAACGGCGATCAGGGCGAAGTGATGCACGGTGTGCGAGAGCAGAAACTGGAGCTCGCGGCGCACGGTCGAATGGCTCCATTGCTCGGATTCCATGCCGCCGGATTCGAGCCGGATCTGAATCGGCAGCTCCATCAGGTCTTCGTCGACGAGCACAAGGTCGCCGATGATCGCGCGCATGCGCGCGCTGGCGAATTCGATCTCGGACTCGAGGCGCGCCTCGCGCTCCCGGGTGTCGTAGTCAACGCGGAAATCCGGCAAACCGGAGATGAAGGCGGAGTAGTGATCGAGGACGTGCCGGAGATGCGGTCCCGCCGTGCGCGCGTGACGCTCTTCGGTGCGCGCGAACGCCTTGAGGGGCAGACGGCCGAGGAGCTCGATCGCCTGTTCCAGGCAGTGCAGATTGGCGGCGATGACCGGCGGAAGCGCTTGCATAGAAGGGTGGATGATCTCGTTGTGGGTGCCTGCGGGTCAAGCCCGCTCCCCCTTTTTCGATTTCGCCCGGAAAAAGGAGCGGGCGGCTCGGGCTGCGGTCGAGCGGGGGAGTGCAGGCTGCACTATGCTCATGGGGTTCGATGCGCGTTCCTGCGAACCGGTTTCAGCGGCCCCCATCTCCCCCTCCGGGCGTCTCACGGAAGGTACGTCCGCGCTGGGCGCAGCGGATCTTCGCGGCGATCGTGCTGGCGGGAGCGGGCCTGGTCTCTCCGCTGGCGGCGGACGGACCGCCGGCCGCGCTTCCCGCTGGCGCTCCGACCGCCACGGCGCCGGCGGCTCCCGAAGTCTTTCGGGTCCACCTCAAGTCGATCCTGCATCCGGTCGCCGGTCGATTTCTGATCGACGAGCTGGCCCGGGCCGATCGCGACGGGGCGGCGCTCTTTCTCCTCGAGCTCGACACTCCGGGTGGACTCCTTTCGTCGACTCGGGAGATCTCGACCGCCATCCTCGGTGCCAGGACCCCGGTTGCGGTCTACGTCGCGCCGAGCGGCGCCCAGGCGGCGTCCGCGGGCTTTTTCCTCCTGATGGCCGCCGACTTCGCCGCCATGGCTCCGGGAACGAACACCGGTGCCGCGCATCCGGTCGGCGGGCAGGGGGAGACGATCGAAGGAACGATGGGCGAAAAGGTGACGGAGGATGCCGCCGCGACGATCCGCTCGCTCGCGACCCGCCACGGCCGCGACGTCGCTCTCGCCGAGGAGGCGGTGCGGAAGAGCCGCTCTTTCACCGCCGACGAGGCCCTGAAGAGCGGTCTGGTCGATGTCGTGGCGTCCGACGTTCCCGCCCTGCTGCGGGCACTCGACGGACGCGCGTGGGAGAAGTCGGGTCGCAACGGGACTCTGACTCTCCAGGCGGCGACGCTGCGCGAGGTCGAGATGTCGCGCTTCGAGCGAATGCTCGCCGCGCTCGTTCATCCTAATATCGCCTATCTGCTGATGACGATCGGTCTCCTCGGCATCTACTTCGAGCTCGCCCATCCGGGAGCCGTTCTGCCGGGAGTGGTCGGAGGGATCGCGCTGCTTCTCGGTCTCTATGCGCTCTCGGTCTTGCCGGTGAATCTCGCCGGAGTCGGCCTGATCGTCCTGGCGCTGGTTTTCTTCGTCGCCGAAATCAAGATCACGAGCTACGGTCTGCTCGCCGTCGGCGGTATCATCGCCCTCGTGCTCGGCTCGCTGCTGCTGTTCCGCGATCTCGATCCGGCGATCCGCCTGAGCCGCGGGCTGGTCGTCCTGACGGCGCTCGCGGCCGCGGGGGTTGTCGGCTTCCTCGCCGTGCTGGGCGCGCGTGCGCAGCACACGCCCGTTCTCACGGGCAAGCTCGGGATGATCGGCGAGTTCGGCCGTGCGATCGGAAATCTCGATCCGGCCGGCAAGGTGTTCGTGCACGGAGAGATCTGGAACGCCGACTCGGAGAGTCCAGCGCGGACAGATCAGAGCGTGCGGGTCGTGAGCGTCGACGGGCTGCGCCTCAGGGTGCGGCCGGAAGAGAGGAAAAGCTAGTGCCCCAGTTCGCGATTGTCGCGCTGCTCGTTGTCTTCGGAATCTCTCTGCTCAGGATCTGGATCAAGGTGCTCAAGGAGTACGAGCGCGGCGTCATCTTCCGTCTCGGCCGCGTCCTCGCCGAGCCGAAGGGCCCGGGCCTCATCTTCCTTTTCTGGCCGCTCGACCGGATGGTGACGATTCCCCTGCGCACGGTGGTCCTCGATGTGCCGCCACAGGACGTCATCACGCGCGACAACGTCTCGGTCAAAGTGAACGCGGTGCTCTACTTCCGTGTCGTCGATCCGGTTCGCGCCGTCGTTTCGGTGGAGAACTACCTTTACGCGACGAGCCAGCTGGCTCAGACGACGCTCCGTTCCGTGCTCGGCCAGGCCGAGCTCGACGAGTTGCTCTCCGAGCGCGACCGCCTGAACGAGCGCCTGCAGGAGATCATCGACCGGCACACCGATCCGTGGGGGATCAAGATTTCGATGGTCGAGGTGAAGCACGTCGACCTGCCGCAGGAGATGCAGCGTGCCATGGCCCGTCAGGCCGAGGCCGAGCGCGAGAAGCGCGCCAAGTTCATTCACGCACAGGGCGAGCTCGACGCCTCGAAGGCGCTCGGCGAAGCGGCCGAGTCGATCTCGAAGAACCCGGTGACGCTACAGCTGCGCTATCTCCAGACGCTCACGGAGATCGCCGCCGAGAACAATTCGACGATCGTGTTCCCGCTGCCGATCGAGATGATGAAGGCCTTCTTTCCGAACCTGAACCCGGGTTCGGCGCCGGTTCAGCTCCCGAAGCAGGACAAGTAGGACCTCCGCGCGCGGGTCGAATCCGCCGCCCGGACGGGAAGGAATGACGAGAGAAAACGAGGAAGTCTTGGAATCGAGTGAAACGCACGAGCCGAGCTACTACGAAGTCGCGCTCACCAACCGGCAGGTATTGATTGCGTTCGTCGCGCTGCTCACGAGCATCGTGGCGGCGTTTCTTTCCGGCGTCTGGATCGGTCGCGGGGGAGCGCCGGCGTCGCGCACGGCGACGGCGATCACAGCCGCCGCCGCGCAGACTTCGGCGAACGCCGACGCGCCGCTCGAGCAGTTGACGTTTTTCAGCGGCAAGGATCCGGGATCCCGCACGGCGTCCGGGAACCCTCCGAACCCTCCGAACCCTCCGAACGCTGTGAACGCTGCGAACGCTCCGAAGCCTGTCGTGGTCCAGCCTCCGCCGGCGATCGCGCCGGCTTCGGCGGGTGAAAATGTCGTCTCGACGGCCGACAGCGCCGCCGACGACAGCGCCACCGAGGCGATGCGGCGAAATCTCGACGCGACGATGGCCGCGAACCGGACGACTCCGGCGACGACCGCGCCGGCGAGCTCTCCGCCCGCGGCCGCGACGACTCCGGCTCCCGCAACCGTCACTCCGGTGGTCGGCACCCGGACGACCAACCGGCCGGCGACGCCGAAGGCGGCGAGCCCGCCGAGCGCGGCCTCCACTCCGGCGAAAGCCAACCGGCCCGCCCCGGCGGCGGCGAGCGGACGGATGTACGTGCAGGTCTACTCCTCGACGAACGGAACCCGCGCGAAGGAGATCGTCGCGCAGCTCAAGAAGGCCGGCTACGCGGTCAACGTCGCGGAGTCCAAAAAAGGTGCGGCGACGAGCTATCGCGTACGGGTCGGACCCTACGGCGACAAGGCGAAGGGCGACGCCGCGGCGGCGAAGCTCCGGCGCGAGTTCCGGCTCGAGACGTGGGTGACCGATTCACCCTAGACCGTTCGATTCCCGCCAGGCCTTCGCTGCCGCTTGCGTGGCGATCGCAAGCGGCATCTGCTGGGGACTGAGCTTCGCCGAGCATTCCTCGCTGCTGTTCAGTCTTGCCGGTCTGGTGCCGCTTTTTCTCCTCCTCTCCGTGCCGCGGGCCTGGTTGTGGGGCTGGATTCACGGCGCCGTCTCCTGGGGCGTGGCGATGGTCTGGCTCGTCGGGACCCTCACGACGTACGGCCAGATCCAGGGTTGGCTTGCCGGCCTTCTTCTTCTCGCGTTCGCGCTCGTCTTCGGCCTCTACACTCTGGTCTTCTCGGCGATCGGCTCGCGGCTGTGGAAGCGCGGCGGCGTCCTGGCGCTGCTCGCGCTGCCAGCGCTCTGGGTCGTGATCGAGATCGTGCGCGGATTTCTCATCACCGGCTTTCCCTGGAACCTCGCCGCCTACGCCTGGATCCGGATGCCGGGAGCCCTGCCGCTCGCCGCCTGGATCGGCGCCTGGGGAGTTTCGGCGCTGATCGTCGGCGCTCATGCCGGACTGGCGCGCGGTGTCACGACGAAAAACTTGCCTCTCGCAGTCGGTACGGTCCTGGGTACGGCATTCCTGCTCGCGCTGGGCGCGCGATGGGGAGCGGCGAGCGGCGGAGAGCGCGGAGCTCAGGCAAGCCCGCCGCAGATCGTCCGCACGGCGGCGCTCATCCAACCTGACACTCCCAATCAGATCGCCTTCGACGCCGCGACGTTCGAGGCCGACTATGCGCGCCTTCTCGCGCTGACCGACGAGGCCTGTCGGTCCGGCTCTCTCGTCCTCTGGCCCGAGAGCGCCGCCTGGCCGATGATCTACGGCCGTGACGCGCGGCTTTCCGCCGATCTCGCCCGCTTCACGGCGCGGGGCTGCTCGATCCTCCTGAATTCGGTCTCGCAGGAAGGGGAGCGCTACTTCAACTCGGCTTTGCTGGTGGCCCCAGGACAGGCGGTCGAGCGGTACGACAAACGGCACCTCGTGCCGTTCGGAGAATATGTTCCTCTCTCCAGGGTTTTCTCGTTCATGGCCAGCCTGGCGCGAAATGCCGGGGACTTCTCGCCGGCGGCTGAGCTCGTGCTGCTCGACTGGTCCGGCGAGAAGCTCGGCCCGGCGATCTGCTACGAAGTCGTGTTTCCCGGCGAAGTGGCGGCGCTCACGCGCGCCGGCGCGACGGTTCTCGTCAGCGTGACCAACGACGCCTGGTACGGTGACACGGCCGCGCCCTGGCAGCACTTCGCGGCGGCGCGATTCCGCGCCGCGGAGAACCGGCGCTGGCTGCTGCGGGCAGCGATCACCGGCGTGACCGCAGTGGTCGGCCCGGACGGCTCGTTGCACGGAGAGCTCGGTGTCGGCGCGCGCGGTGCGCTGTCCGCCCGCTTTCTCGGCCGGACGGACCTCTCGCCCTTCGTCCGTGCGCCCTGGGTCGTGCCGTCGCTGTGCGCCGCTCTCCTTCTTGCGGCGCTGGTCGCTGTCCGGCGAGATCGCCCGCCGATCTGAGGTTCTCTCCGCTTCGCGGTACTTCACGGGCGTCGACGGGATGACGGCGATGACGGCGATGCCGGTGACTTGCTATCCTCCGTTGCACGATGCTCGCCTCTGAACTCCAGCAGCGCCTCGCGCGATTGAGCGGTGAACTCGCCACGATCCGGGGGTATCTTTGAAGAGGCCGGGGTCGAAGATCAGCTGAAGGACATCGACCGGCAGATGGAGATGCCGGGCTTCTGGGACAAGCCGACCGCCTCCGCCGGCCTGATGCAGAAGCGGCGGCAGATCGAGCGCCGGGTCGATAATCTCCGCACACTCCGCAGCGACGCCGACGAGATCGCCACCTGGCAGGAGCTTCTGGGTTCGAGCGGCGAAGCCGATCCGGACGCTCTGGCCTTCGTCGAACGGCTCGATCGGGTCGTTGCCGAGCTCGATCTGCAGCTCAAACTCTCCGGCCCGGATGACGACAAGAATGCCCTCATGGCGATCAACGCCGGCGCCGGCGGAACGGAATCGCAGGACTGGGCGTCGATGCTTCTTCGCATGTACGTGCGCTGGTCCGAGAAGCAAGGCTATTCGCTCGAGCTCATGGATCAGCAGGACGGCGAAGAAGCGGGAATCAAGAGCGCGACGTTCGCCGTGCGCGGAGCGAACGCCTTCGGCTACCTGAACGGAGAGAACGGCGTGCACCGGCTCGTCCGGATCAGCCCGTTCGACTCCCAGGCACGGCGCCACACCTCGTTCGCTTCCGTCTATGTCTACCCCGAAGTCGACGACACGATCGAGATCGAGATCAACGACAAGGACCTTCGCGTCGACACCTTTCGCTCGTCGGGAGCCGGCGGTCAGCACGTCAACAAGACCGACTCGGCCATCCGCATCACGCATCTGCCGACGAACATCGTCGTGCAGTGTCAGAACGAGCGCAGCCAGATCAAGAACCGCGCGCAGGCGATGAAGATGCTGCGCGCGCGCCTCTACGATCTCGAGCTCCGCAAGCGCAAGGACGAACAGGACAAGATCGAGGGCGCAAAGATGGACAACGCCTGGGGCAGCCAGATCCGCAGCTACGTTCTGCAGCCCTATCGCATGGTCAAGGATCACCGGACGGGCGAGACGATCGGCGATGCCGACGGCGTCCTCGACGGCGCGATCGGACCGTTCCTCGAAGCCTGGCTCAAAGGCCGCATCGCCGCCCCGGGCGGCGGCGACGACGACGCCGTCTGATCCGAACCTCAGCTTCACAGACGTCGGACGCGTCCGGACACCTGTCTCGCGGACGGACTTGCTGCAGCGGACAGATGTCCGTTTCCAGCGTTGGCCAACGCCTCCGCGTCCGTGCTCTCCGGTGAATCGCCCGGAGAACAATGAGGTTGTGCGCCTGAGGACGATCGGGAAGAAGTTGGCCCCGCCTTTGCTATCCAACCTCGCGTGCCGACGTTGATCCAGAAAAGCGCGATTCGCGACACCGAAGGGATGGACCAGGCGATCGAGCGCACGCCGCGGCGCTGGAAGCCGATCATCGCCGGTGGGGTCGTCGTCCTGCTCGTCGCGGGGTGGCTGCTGCGGCCGATCGTCAGCCGCTGGTCCCAGGCCGACGACAGCGTCGAGCTCGGGCAGCTGCGGCTCGCGACGGTCTCGCGGGGCGACCTCGTGCACGATGTCGCGGCGCAGGGGCGCGTCGTCGCCGCTTCGAAACCGACTCTCTTCAGCCCCGCCGCAGGAATCGTGACGCTGCGCGTGCGCGGCGGCGTTGCGGTGACTTCCGGCCAGCTGCTCGCCACGGTTTCGAGTCCGGAGCTCGACAACCGTCTGCAGCAGGAGCGCGCGACGCTCGCGGCTCTCGCTTCGGAGGTCGGTCGTCTCGACCTTTCGATCCGGCAACAGAATCTCGCGAACGAACAACGGGTCGCGCTCGGCGAAGTTCAGGTCGCCGCCGCCGGGAGGGACGTCGAGCGCGCCGAGAAGCTCGCGGGGCTCGGACTGCTCAATCAGATCGACCTCGAGAAGTCGCGCGACGCTCTCGCGATCGGCAAGCTCGAGCTCGAGCAGTCGCGGCAGCGCGTGTCGAACGAGAAGGAGATGTTCGATTTTCAGCTGCGCGATGCGCGCTCGCGCAGCGAGCGCCAGCAGCTGGTGGTGCGCGACGTCGAACGGCAGATCGCCGAGCTCGAGATCCGCGCGCCGTTCGCCGGACAGGTCTCGACCGTCAGCGTGGAAGACGCCGACGCCGTGGTCCGCGGCCAGCCCCTTCTCGGCGTCGTCGATCTCTCGGACCTCGAGATCGAGATCAACATCCCGGAAACCTACGCCGATGAAGTCGCTCCGGGAGTTCCCGCGGAAGTCCGCATCGACACGAGCGAAGTCGCGGGAACCCTGACCAGCGTGTCGCCCGAAGTCCGCAACGCGCAGGTCGAAGGTCGGATCGCTTTCCAGGGTGGGCCGCCGGCGGGCCTGCGTCAGAACCAGCGCGTGAGCACGCGCCTGATCCTCGACAAACGGACGGCAGTGCTCAAGATTCCGCGCGGTCCGTTCCTCGAGGCCGGAGGCGGACGCCAGATCTATGTCGTCGCCGACGGACTTGCGCGTCGCCGCGCGGTGACTCTCGGAGCGATCAGCGTGACGGAAGTCGAAATCCTCACCGGCGTTCAGGAAGGAGAGCAGGTTGTGCTCTCCGATCTCGGAGCTGCGAACGGCAAAGAAACGATTCTCGTGCGCGAATGAGCGCGCGTTCCGGTCAGAACAGGGAGAGCACGCAATGTCGACGTTGAAGATGACGGACGTCACCAAGAGCTACCGTACCGATCTCGTCGAGACGCGAGCTCTGCATCACATCACCCTCACGGTCGAGGATGGAGAATTCGTCGCCGTGAGCGGGCCGTCGGGCTCCGGAAAGACGACATTCCTCAACGTCACCGGTCTTCTCGACACGTTCGCGTCCGGAACCTACGAGCTCGACGGCAAGGATGTATCGAAACTGTCGGACCGTGAGCAGGCCCGGATCCGCAACGAGAAGATCGGCTTCGTCTTTCAGAGCTTCAACCTCATTCCCGACCTCGACGTGTTCGACAACGTCGATGTGCCGCTGCGCTACCGCGGGTTCTCGGCTGCCGAGCGCAAGCGCCGCATCGAGGAGAACATCAGCCGGGTCGGGCTCTCGGCTCGCCTGCATCACCTTCCGTCGCAGCTCTCCGGCGGTCAGCAGCAGCGGGTCGCGATCGCGCGCGCCCTGGCGGTCGGGCCGCGGCTGATTCTCGCCGACGAACCGACCGGCAACCTCGACTCCGCGACAGCTCAGGAAATCATGACCCTCCTGCACGAGGTCAACGACGCGGGAACGACGATTGTCATGGTCACTCACGATCCCGGCTGCGCGGCCCATGCGGCCCGCCAGATCCACATTCTCGACGGGCGACTGATCGACGTTCGGGAGGAGATGCCGTCTCTTCAGTCTCCGCAATCCCTGAGCGCCCGGCAGCGACGCCAGGCGAACGTCTGAGACCGTAGCGGTCCATTCCGGAGATCCAGCGATGTTCCTCTACTACCTTCGTCTCGCGGCCAAGAGCGCTCTGGCCACGCCCGGTCTCACGCTCCTCACCGTTGGCGCGATCGCTCTCGGAGTCGCCGTCCCGACGGCACTGATCTCGGTGCACCACGTCTTCGCCCAGAATCCGATTCCCGAAAAGAGCGCCCGCCTCTTCAACGTCCGCGTCGACAACTGGGAGCTGGCGAGCGAGGCCTTCAACCTGGAGCCTGGCGATCCGCCGAAGCACATCACCTATCGCGACATGCGCGGCCTGATGGCGTCGGACATCCCGAAGGGTGAGACCGGTGTCGCGGGTGCGCGGGCCTTCGTGTTCCCCGAGGGCAAGGACGCGCGGCCCTACCAAACGGTCATTCAGCTGGTGCATGCCGACTTCTTTCCCATGTTCAACGCTCCGTTCCGCTTCGGAAATGGATGGGCACATACAGCCGACGAGTCCCGCCAGCATGTCGTCGTGCTCTCCGCGGATGCGAATGAACGTGTGTTCGGAGGTGCCGACAGTGTGGGAAAGTCGATCCGCATCGGACCGCAGACCTTCACCATCGTCGGTGTGCTCGCTCCCTGGCAGCCGACGCCTCTGTTCTACGACGTCATCAACAACAACAACGGGATGGGCAAAACGCGTGAGTACTTCATGCCATTCGATCTCATCCGTGATGCTTCGCTCGCGCTCAAGCGCACGGGAGACAGTGACGGCTTCGGCAACAGCAACAACGACGACCCCGACGCCTTCTTCGACGCTTCGGAAAACAACTGGATCCAGTACTGGGTGGAGCTCGATCCCGGAAAGCGCGCCGACTATGTCCATTTCGTCGATGCCTACGCGCAGGAACAGAAGAACGCCGGTCGCTTCCCCCGCCCGCTCAACAACCGCGTGACCCCGCTCATGGAATGGATGCGGGTGCGCAGAGTGGTGCCACCGGCGACGGTCGGCCTCGTCGTCATCGCGCTTCTGTTCCTGGCGATCTGCTGCCTGAATCTCACCGGATTGCTGCTGGGAAAATTCCTCTCGCGCTCGGGCGTTCTCGGAGTCCATCGCGCGCTCGGCGCGCCGCGGTCGGCGATTTTCCTGCAGCGTCTTCTCGAATGTGAGCTCGTCGGCGTCGCCGGCGGCCTGTCCGGCATGTTGCTCGCCGCGGGAGCGCTGAAGCTGATCAACGCCATGCTGCCGCCGAATGTCGCGCGCGCCGGACTGTTCGGTGCCGACGGTTTCACGATTCTCGTCGCGATCGGATTGGCGCTCGCCGCCGGCCTGCTTTCGGGCCTGTATCCGGCGTGGCGCGCCTGCCGCATACCGCCTGCCATGCAACTCAAGCTGCAATGACGACTGTCGTGCAACCGAGCCTGCGATCCGGGGAGGAAAGCTGATGCCGATCGGACCGATTCTGCGCGCCATGCTGCGCAACAAGACCAAGGTCGCGCTCCTCGTTCTCGAGATCGCGTTCACCACGGCGGTGGTTCTCAACTGCCTGGCGATGATCAGCGCTCAGCGCGCCCAGTTCGGCCGCCCGAGCGGACTCGACGAGGCGCATCTCACGGCAGTGACCTATCGCACATTCGGACCGGCGTTCGAGGACGATGCCTTCACCGACGCGCAGGTCGAGCGCGACCTCGCGGCGCTGCGGGCTTTGCCGGACGTCGCCGATGCGACGAACATCGGCCCTCTTCCTCTTCAGGGCGGCGGCAACTCCCAGACCTACAAGGCTCCCGACGCCAAGGACAGCGACAAGGTCCGAGCCCCTGTCTACGAGGCGGACGATCACGTCCTCTCGACGCTCGGACTCGAGCTCGTCGAAGGGCGTGCCCTGAACGCGACCGACCGGCCGCAGACGACCGGGCGGCGGATCATGAACTGCATCGTGACGCGCGACTTCGCCGATGCCGTCTATCCTGGCCAGTCTCCCATCGGCAAGCTCATCGACAGCGGCGATCCGCAGTTTCCCGACGTCATCGTCGGCGTCGTTCGCCGGATGGTCACGCCCTATGGCGGTGGCCCGATGGAGAGCCGCATCGTCATCTATCCCGCAGGTCGATCCACGGGACCTTTCCAGTCCTATCTCGTGCGCAGCAAGCCGGGGACGGAGAAGGGCATGGCGAAACAGGTCGAGGAGACGCTCCAGGCGCAGCAGGCCGAGCGCATCCTCACGGTTCAGTCGATGGCCCAGATCAAGGGCGCCGGCTACGGGCTCAACACCTTCCTCGTGCGGGTCCTCGGGATGATCACGATCCTGCTCCTCCTCGTGACTGCGCTCGGAATCTTCGGAACGACGTCTTTCTCGGTCACCCAGCGCACCAAGCAGATCGGCACCCGGCGCGCGCTCGGCGCCTCCCGCAGCGAGATCCTCCGGTACTTTCTGATCGAGAATTCGCTGGTCGCGGGGATGGGGATCGCGCTCGGCCTGCTCGCAGCGTTCGGTCTCAATGTCTTTCTGGTGACCAAGTTCGGCAGCGGACATCTCGGATGGACGCTCGTCGTCGGCGGCGTCGTGCTGCTTTGGGCGGTCGGCGTGGCTGCGACGATCGTGCCGGCCCGTCGGGCCTCGCAGCTTTCGCCGGCTCTCGCCACGCGCAGCGTCTGAGGTCCTCCGCGTCGGGAGGTCGAGTGCCCGGGAGGCATCGCGTGCGGCGAGTGGTTGGTCTCGAGGCGCTTGCCACGACCACCGCGACCGGCTACCGTCCACGTCGATGAGACCGTTCCAGGGCTTTTGCGGATGATTCCCGGACCGCGGCCGCCGCGCGTGCTGGTGGTGGAGGATCAGGAGCGCGTCGCCAAGGCGCTCGCCGTCCTCCTCGAGCTCGCGGGCATCGCTTCGGTTGTCGCGCGGTCGCCCGCCGCGGCGCTCTCCTGCCTTTCCGCCGGCGGCTTCGATCTCGTGCTTCAGGACATGAACTTCACCGCTGGTGCAACCTCGGGTGCAGAGGGAAGGCAGCTCTTCGACCGCATCCGCGAGGCGCATCCCGCCGTGCCGCTCATTCTTCTCACCGCCTGGGCGCAGCTCGAAACCGCGGTGGAGCTGATGCGCGACGGCGCGGCGGACTACATCGAGAAGCCTTGGGACGATGCCAAGCTGATCGCCGCGATCCGTGCCCGGCTGTCGTCCGCCGCGCGCTCGGCGGCCGCCCTCGAAACGGTGCCGGAGGCAGGCTCACGCGCCGCGCTGGCCGGGCGCTACGACCTGTGCGGTCTGATTTACGAGAGCGCCGCCATGCACTCGATCGCGACGCTGGCGGCGCGCGTCGCGAGCTCCGAAGTGGCGGTGCTCATCACCGGCGAGAGCGGAACGGGAAAAGAGAAGCTCGCCGAGATTCTCCACGCCAACTCGACGCGGCGCGATCGTCCGTTCGTGCGTGTGGATGCCGGGGCGCTTCCGGAGAGCCTGCTCGAAGCCGAGCTCTTCGGCGCCGAGGCCGGAGCGTTCACCGGGATCACCCGGAGGCGGATCGGCCGGTTCGAATCGGCGGACGGCGGAACGCTGCTGCTCGACGAGATCGGCAATCTCACGCTGCCCGGTCAGGCGAAGCTGCTGCGCGTCCTGCAGTCCGGGCAGATCGAGCGGCTGGGAAGCTCGCAGACGATCGCCGTCGACGTGCGCGTCGTGGCGGCGACGAACCTCGACATGCATCGCGCCATCGCCGCGGGAACGTTTCGCGAGGACCTCTACTACCGGATGGCCGTCATCGAGATCGCCGTCCCGCCGCTGTCGCGCCGCCGCGAGGACATTCTGCCGCTTGCCGAGCATTTTCTCGCCGAGACGCGAACGCCCGACGGCAGGCACCGCGTGCTCGCCCCGGCCAGCCGCCAGGCGCTCCTTACGGCACCGTGGCCTGGTAACGTGCGCGAGCTCCGCAACCGGATCCAGCGTGCGGCGCTTCTCGCGCAGGAGGAGTCCATCACACCCGCCGATCTCGGGCTGGAGGAACCGGACCCGATCCCGTCGGGAGGTGCACCGGCTGATTCGGGAATCGCGCTTTCCGAGAGCCGGCCGATGGAAGCCGCGGCGGAGCGCCGGATGGTCGAAGGCATTCTCGTCGAATGCGGCGGAGTGGTCTCCCGCGCGGCCGACCAGCTGGGACTTTCGCGCCAGGCGCTCTATCGCCGGATGGAGCGCCTCGGCATCGTTCTCGAACGCCGGCCGCGCTCCTGAGCCCGATGCGGTTCGGACGATTCCGGACGAGCTTCATGGCCGCGCCGCTGCTTCTCGCGGTGACGATCGCTTCGGGGCTGTCCACCCGCGGCCATTCGGCGATCGTCGCGGTCGGCGCGGGGTTCGCAGCCGGCCTCTTGGGAGCGGTACTCGCGGAGGTTCATCTCGCCCGCCGGGCGCGGCGTGAAGGGGAAGCTCTGACCAACGCCATTGCCGGGCTCCGTGCCGGCGATTTCAGTCTGCGCCTGGTACAACCGCGGGAAGAACGGCTCGGCGGGCTGGTCGCGATCTACAACGATCTCGCGGAGTCTCTCGCGGGGGAGCGCGGCGAGCTCCGCCGCCGGGAGCTTCTGCTCGACGGAGCTCTCGAGGCATCGCCGGCGGCGGTCGTTCTCACCGGTGAGCAGGGGCGGGTGCTCTACTCCAATCGCGCCGCGCGCGTCCTCTTCCGCGACGGCAAACGCCTCGAAGGGCACGGGCTCGACGCGCTCGGTGAGGAGATGCCCGGTGCGCTCGCTGCCGCTCTCGGTGGCGCAGAGGACAGTCTTGTCACCGTGCCGCATGCCGATGGAGAAGAGACGTTTCAGGTTCACCATCGCAGCTTCGCGCTCGACACGCGCCCCCGGCGTCTCATTCTCGTGCGCCGATTGACGGTCGAGCTCCGGCGGCAGGAGGTTCTGGGCTGGAAGAAGGCGATCCGGGTCATCGGACACGAGGTTCGCACCCATCTCGCGGCGATGCTCTCGCTGGCGAGATCGGCGCGTCAGTTCAGCGAGCGCGGCGAGGGCCTCCGCGCGGTCGAGCTGCTCGAAGATGTGGATGAAGCCGGCGTAGCTCTGCAGCGCTTCATCGAAGGCTACGGGCGCTTCGCCCGTCTGCCGGATCCGATTCTCGAGACGGTCGAGCTGCGCGGTTTCCTGATGCATCTCGCGCGCGGCGAAGCGTTTCGCATCGCCGGAGAGCTGCCGCAGATCGCCGTCGTGGTCGATCCCGGGCAGATGCAGCAGGTCCTGGTCAACCTGCTGAAGAACGCCCGCGAGTCCGGAAGTGGCGCGGAGGCGATCGAGATTGCCGCGTGGGCGGACGAACGGACCTTCGTCGTCGAGGTCCGCGATCGCGGCTGCGGCATGGAGGCGGCGGAGCTCGAGCGGGCGCTTCTGCCGTTCCACTCGACGAAGCCCGGAGGATCGGGGCTCGGGCTCGCCATCTGCCGCGAGATCGTCGAGGCCCATGGCGGGTCGCTGAAGCTCGCTTCGCGCCCCGGCGGAGGTCTCAGCGCGAGCTGCCGCCTGCCGCTCGAGAGTCTGCCGCATCTGTGAGTAGACTGCGCGGCGCATGTCGACCTCACCGCTCTTTCCCCGTCTGCGCTGGTTTGCGCTCCTCTGGCTCGCGGTCTACCTGCCGACCTACACCGTCGCCTACGGGCTCACCAACTTCCTCTTCCTGTGCAATCTCGGGGTGATCCTCACCGCACTCGCCATTCTTTTCGGGAATCGATGGGTACTTTCAAGTCAGGCGGTCGCGGCGCCGGTGATCGGTCTGGCCTGGGCGATCGACGCCAGCTGGCGCGTCGCGACCGGGCATCACCTCTACGGCGGCACGGAGTACATGTGGGATCCGCAGTACCCGCTCTTCGCGCGACTCCTCTCGCTGTATCACCTGGTCTGGCCGATTCTCACGCTCATCCTGGTGAAGCGGACCGGTTACGACCGTCGGGGCTGGCGGCTGCAGGCGGCGATCGCCGGGGGCGCGATTCTCCTCGCCCGCCTGGCGACGGATCCGGCGGAGAACATCAATTTCGCTTTCCGCGATCCGCTGCTGGGACGTTCCTTCGCACCGCCGATCCTCCATCTGCTGATCGTCTTCGCGACGCTCGCGGGATTCGCCTACGGGCTGACGCATCACCTGCTGATGCGCTTCGCCCGCAGGCGGCCTCTCCCGCCGGGCTGACGATCAGCGCAGCGAGAAGACGATGTTCCAGCGGTAGTAGACCGAGATCGGCCGGTCACCGTAGCGCGCCGGCGCGAAGCGCCAGTTGCGGACCGCGGCGAGCGCGCTCTCCTCGAGACCGGCCCCGAGCGGCGAGCTCACAACGCGCGCGGAACGCAGCGATCCGTCGGTCGCGATCTCCGCCTCGACGACGACCGAACCCTGACGATGCGTGCGACGCGCCATCTCGGGGAAGACCGGGTCAATCCGATAGAGCACGACCGGGGCGACCATGTGGACCGGGTCGAACATCCGACTGGCGACCGGGTCGGCGATTCCGGACGGGCCCGACGAGTCCGAACCGGGGATCGCGTTCGGATCGCCGGTCGTGGAACCCGTCGTTCCCGGATCCGCGGTCCCGATCGGCTCGATGCTCTGGCTTTCCAACCCAGCCGCAGGCAGATCGGTGACGTCCTTCGGCTGCACGATCTTCGGCGGCGTGACCGGCGTCGTCGGCGTCTCCGCGCGCTTCGCCTGCGGCGGCTTCGGACTCCATTCCACCGGCGCGAAGGAGATGGGCAGGATGAACGCCTCGGTCAGGGTCACCGGATCGACGGCGTCGATCCGCCAGAAGAGCGCCGCGACGAGGACGGTCGCCACGCCGAGATGGGTGAATGCGGCGAGGGCCGCCACCTGCCGCTTCGACGACGCCGGACCTTCGAGAACGCTTGCCATTTCGAACATTGCGACCTCCCGCCCCTATGGGGCCTGCCCCTTCAGAGAGTGAGACACACGAGAGGCTCTGCAAGAAACTGACCGGGCACCCGCGAGCGCGGCCCGATAGAATCCTCTGCGATGCTCCGGCTCGACTATCTCTCGCCCCTGCCGCCTGTGCGCTCGGGGATCTCCGACTACAGCCTCGAGCTCCTGCCGTACCTCGCGGAGCGCGCCGATGTCCGCGTTCTCCGTCTGCCCGACCAGCCGCTCGATCCGGAAGTCGCGGCGCGGTTTCTTCCCGTCGACGCTTCGCGGGCCGGCGAGGACGGTCGGCTGCCGCTCTATCAGATGGGCAACAACCACTACCATGCCGCGGTGTGGGACATGGCGATGGCGCGGCCCGGCGTCCTCGTCCTGCACGATCTGGTGCTGCATCACTTCCTGCTCGACCGCACGGTGGGAAAGGGTGAGTTCGAGCCCTACCGGGCGGCGCTGGAACAGGATCACGGCTGGGTGGGGGAGGCGGCAGCACGCCCGGTGCGCTGGGGCGCTTTCGGCCGCGCGGCGCAGTTCTTTCTGCCGGCGAACGGGACGCTGCTCCGCCGGCAGCGCGGCGTCCTCGTCCACGGACAGTGGGCGGCTTCGGTGCTGCGCGAAGAGGATCCGGAGCTCGCCGTTCGCGTCGTCGCGATGGGGATCGCTCTGCCACCGCCGGCGCGATGGGAAGTCGGACTGGCCTTCCGCGAGCAGTGGCGCATCCCCGCGAACGCTCTTCTCCTCGGTTCGTTCGGCTTTCAGACACCGATCAAGCGGACGGACGTCGCCATCCGGGCGCTCGCCGAGCCGGGCCTCGAGAGGGTTCACCTGCTGATCGCCGGCGAGCTTTCGCCCTACTCGAACTACGCGGCGCTCGCGGCGGAGCTCGGCGTCGCCGAGCGCGTGCACGTCACCGGCTTTCTTCCCTTCGAGCAGCTCGATGCCGGCATCTCGGCAACCGACCTCTGCTTGAACCTGCGCTACCCGACGGCGGGGGAGACCTCTGCATCGCTCCTGCGCATTCTCGCGGTCGGTCGTCCCGTGGTGGTGTCGGACTACGCCGATTTCGGCGACCTGCCGCACGACATCGCCCTGCACATTCCCCCGGGCGACGGGGAGATGGAGGCGCTGGCGGCAGCGCTCGCCCGTCAGCTCGCCGATCGCGAATCGCTCGATCGCATGGGCGAGGCGGCGCGCCGGTTCGTCGCCGAACATCACTCTCCGGAGCGCGCGGCCGATGAGCTGGTGGCGGCCATCACGGATCTCGCGGAGCTTTCGCCGCTCATCGGTCCGGCTCCGGATCCCGGTCCCCGCACCACCGCGATCCAGGCGCGCGCACCAGGCCGGATTCGCGTCTACGGCGCCGAAGAATGGACCCCCGGGGAGCGCCGGAGGCTGCAGGTCGAGGTGATGAATGACAGCCGGATCCGCTGGTTGCCCAGTCATGCGTTGCCGGGCGGCGTCATCTTCGAAGTGCAGTTTCTCTCTGAAGGCCGCGACCTCTATCGCGGCCGACGCTGGCTTTCCCTTCCGGACGCGCTCGAGCCCGGGGAGTCGCGACGCTTCGTTCTCGAGCTCCGGCGGCCCGAAGCGGCGGCGCGCCTGCTGATCAAGCCGACCTTGCAGATCGCCGAGGGACACCGGCCGCTCGGCGCCTGGGAATGGGATCGCTGGGTATGAGGCGGAGCGTGCGATGCCCCTGAAGCTCACCGGACGCATCGTGCTCGGGCTCCTTCTGGGAGCAACCCTGTGGCTCGCGGTGACAGCTGCGCCGCGCCGCGTGCCGGCTCCGGGAGTCGAGACGACGCTCTGGCTGGCGGCGCACAGTGTCGCGTTCGATCACGACGAGCGTTTCGTCGATGCGGACGTCGCGCGCTACCGCGCCAGGTTCGGAGAAGGCCCGCGGGATGTCCGGACCGAGCCCCACGGCGATCGGCTCTCGGCGCCGTTTCTGGCCGTCCGTCTGTGGGCGGCGGCGCTCGCGGTCGGCGGAGAGTCGGGGCCGTTTCTGCTCAACTTTCTCGCCCTCACGCTCGCGGCTCTCGCCGCCTGTCGAGCACTGCGCGCTCCTCTCGGCGATGCGGTCGCGCTCTGGGTGGCGCTGCTGCTCTTCGGCTCGGTCGCCTGGAACGTCGGTCTCCGGTGGCAGAGCGAAATCCTCGTGATGGCGGCGGTTGTTCTCGCGATGGCCGCGATCTGGGGGCGCGAGCCCGGTCTTTCGGTCGTCGAGGAGGTCACCGGTCCCGACGGCGAAAAACGTGTCGACGAGATCTACGGCGGCGATCTCGAAACCCGCGCGGCCCACTGGCCCTGGCCCGTGGCGGGGCTCCTTCTCGGCGCCGCCGCGGTGCGGCATCCGGGCTATGCGCTGCTCGCGTTGCCGGTGCTCGCAGAGCTTCCAACCCGTTTCAGGGGCAGCGCCCGGCTGCGGGCGGGCGCGCTCTTCGTCCTGCTCTTCGTCGCCCCCATCGTCGCGGTGGCACTGCTCCACGGAGCGCCGTGGGAAGCGCCGGCGAACCTTTTCGATGCGCGGCTCTTCGGCTGGAACGCGCTCTATTTCGCTGCCGGCCGCAACGTGGGGCTGCTCGTCGGATACCTGCCGCTCCTCGCCCTGCTGTTCTCGCCGCGGAGCGACGGTGGGCGGCGGTTTCTTCCGCTGACGGTGCTGCTTGCAGTCGTTCTGCAGCTCGTCATCGCGCCGTTCGACTGGGCGGGCGATCCGTCTGCGGTCGGTAACGTCTGGTTTCTGCCGCTGTACGGCGCGCTCTGGTTCTGTGCCGGCCCGATGCTGCGGCCGCGCGGTATCGCGCTCCTCGCGATCGCCGCCGCGCCGTTTCTCTCGGCGCTCTGGCTCGCGCCGCTCAGCGACGGCACCCGGCCGCCGGCGGCGTTCGCGCGCATCTCCCCGTTCACCTCCGGAGTGCGTGAGCACCTGCCGTTCGAGACTTCACTCCGCACGCTTCCCGGCAGCGACGAGATCGCCCGCGCCGGAGTCCGGCTTCGCGGCACCCATCCGGAGATCCACGCCTCCTCCGGCCGGCTTTCGTGGCTCGCCCTTGAAGGCGCGCGCCGCGAGATCGCGAAAGAGCGCCGGGCGGAGCTCATCGTCGAGAGCGATCGCGAGCTTTCGTCGGTTCGCCTGGACTTCAGCGCCGATGCTCCGGCGAGTCTCGCGGTCGAAGGCGGAGTCGCCGGAGGCACGACATTCCGGCCGAGCGGTGAAGTGGCATTCGAAATCACCCTGCCGGCGCCGGCGCGTCGTCACCCGCTCTGGTGGAGTCGCGCTCCGGTCTCGATCTATTTCCTCGGCCTCGCCTTGCCGCAGCCGAAATCGCCCGCTGCAGGTTCCGGCACTCCGGCACCCGCAAGCGCAGACAACGCCATCTCCTTCGACCTGGGTCTCGCCCGCGTGCGCGGCTCGGAGGGCCTGAACCATGAGTGAAACGCTTCCCTGGATCCTCGAGATCCGCAGCCGCCTGGAATCCCCACCACCGCGCCGCCTCATTCCGGGAGAGGCGCGCCAGGCGGCCGTCCTCGTGCCGCTCTACGTCGACGCGGGAATGCTGTGGACCGTCCTCACCAAGCGTACCGACTCCCTGCCGCACCACCGCGGGCAGGTCGCTTTTCCTGGCGGCGGTACCGAGATGGGGGAGGACTCCTGGGCTGCAGCGCTGCGCGAGGCGGAGGAGGAGATCGGGCTGGTTCCGAAGCGTGTCCTGCGCCTGGGAGAGCTCGACGAGGTCGCGACGCCGTCGGGCTTCCGCATCGTCCCGTGCGTCGGCGCCATTCCCTTTCCGTTCGAGCTCAAGCCGAACCCCGACGAGATCGACGAAACCTTCGCCGCTCCGCTCGGCGAGCTGGCCAATCCCCGGCTGATCGAGGATCGCGAGGTCCAGATCAACGGCCAGAAAAGACTGCTGCGTATTTACCACGTCGGACGCTTTCTCATCTGGGGCGCGACCGCACGCATCCTGCAGAATCTCCTCGAGCGGGTGGGGATGTCGAGCAGCTACGAGCTCGAGGAGTAGAACTTCGGTGAGCTCCGGCGGCCGGCAGGAGACGATGACCGGAATCCCCGCCTTTCGGCGTTACAGGGAGCAGCGTCCGCGACTTCGCGCGGCCGCCAGATCGAGGAGCGGTCCACGATGACGAGCCCCACCCAGACGGCCGGCAGCCGCGGCGCGGAGCACCGGTTTTTCTCCGGCATGGCGATCGGGATCCTCGCGGTCGCGCTGATCGGATTCGCGCGCACCTACTTCCTCCGCCCGCTGCTGCCGGTGCCGACACCGGTTCTGCCGAGTCTCACACCGCTCATCCATATCCACGGCGCGCTGTTCACGCTCTGGGTATTCCTGTTCGTTGCGCAGACGTTGCTGATCGGGAGAAAGCGGATCGGGTTGCATCGCACGCTCGGCTTCGCGAGCCTCGGCCTCGCGTTGGCGATGGTCGTCGTCGGAACGATCACGGCGATCCACAGTGTTGCCCGCGGTATCGCTCCGTTCGGGATGGATCCCCGTCGATTTCTCGCCATTCCGCTCGCGGCGATCTATCTCTTCGCCGGCTTCTACATCGCGGGCTTCGTGAAACGCCGAAACGCGCAGAGCCACAAGCGCCTGATGCTCCTCGCGACAATCGCGCTGCTGCCACCGGCGATCGCGCGCTGGGTGTTGTTGCTCGGGCTCGGTCCGCCGTTCATTCTGGCGTTCGCGACTCTCCTGCTCGTGCCGCTCGTCGTCTGGGATTGGAAGACGCGGGGAAGACTCCATCCCGTGACGCTCTGGGGTGGGGGACTGCTGCTGGTCTCGGCGCCGTTGCGGCTGCTGCTCGCGAAGAGCGATTTCTGGCTGGGCATTGCCGATCGGCTGGCTGGCCTGGTGAAGTAGGGGCGCCGGTCCGGCCGCGCGTCAGCGGCTGATCCAGAGAAGCGTCAGGACGGCACATCCCAGTGAGAAGAGCGTGACCGGGACGCCGACGCGAAGATGATCGCGGAAGCCGATCCGGATTCCGAGACGGTCGGCCTGCTCGACGACGATCAGATTGGCGACGCTGGCGATGATCAGCGCGTTGCCGGCGAAAGTCGAAGCGAGGGCCAGCGCGTAGCCGATGACCGGGCTGTCCATCGCGACGTTCGCGGCGCCCGCCGTCGCCGTGACGAAACGCAGCAGGACCATGACGGCGGGCACGTTGCCGACGAGATTTCCGAGCACAGCGACCAGTGGGACGAGAACGGCGACATCAGAGAGCGGCATCCCGGCGCGCTCGATCCAGCGCTGCCCGGCTTCGGTCCAGCCGGAGAGCTCCAGACCGCGGGTCACGACGAACAGCGCGACGAAGAGCGCCAGCATCTGCCAGTCGACGAGGCCGAGCATCGTCCGGCTGCGCATCCTCCGGCTGGTGAGGACGACTCCGGCGATGCCGCAGCCTGTGAGATAGGCCGGAACGGGACTGAGAAAGAGCGCGATCGCGACGGCGGTCAGCAGGATCGCCTTCCCCGACTCCCGCCGGTCGAGCGCGGGCGCGGCCGGGGTCGGCGCGATCTCAGGTCCGATGCCGGACACGTCATCCGCGTCTGGCGCCTCGAGCGGACGAGTTCGCAGCCGCCGGGCGAGGAGCCAGTACGTGAAGGCGAGCGATACCAGCACCGGTAAAGCGCAGACCAGAACGAACGGCAGAAAGGAGAGGCCGAGCTTCTGCGAGATCAGGATGTTCTGCGGGTTGCCGATCGGCGTGAGCGCGCTGCCGAGGTTCGTTCCACAGGCGATCGCCAGGAGGTAGGGCAGCGGATCGAGCCGTGTCGCGAGCAGCGCGCTGCAGACCAGCGGGGTGAGCGCGAAGCAGACGACATCGTTCGTCAGGACGCCGGCAAGAAGCGCTGAAACGACGAGGACGCCCGCGAGAAGGCGTCGTGGGTCTTGGACGGCGGCGAGCCGCCGGCCGATCGCGCCGTAGAGCCCGGAGAGCTGGTACTGCGCCGAGAGCAGCATCATGCTGAAGAGCAGCGCGATCGTCGGCGCGTCGACAGCGCTCTTTGCCTGCTCGAGCGATATGCCGCCGGTGGCGAGAAAGGCGAGCGCGCCGAGGACGGCGAAGCCGGTCCGGTCGAGCGCCAGACCGGGAACCCGGCCCATCGCCAGCAGCAGGTAGGTGGCGGCGAAAAGCAGCAGTGGAAGCGCCGGGAGATGCATCGTAAGAGGTTCATTTTGTTGTATTTGCAACCCCGGCTGCAAACCGTTTCAGGCGTCTTCGGCAGGCCGTCCGCTGACCGCTGCGTGCTAGTCTTCCGCTCCGCAATGATCAAGTCCGAGTCGACCAGCGTCGACCTCCACAGCACCTCACACGCTCCGATCATCCGCTCTCGGAAGGACCTGGCGAGACTGGCGCTCGGAGCGCTGGGGGTTGTCTATGGTGACATCGGGACCTCGCCGCTCTACACCATCAAAGAGTGCTTCGCGCTGCCCCACGGCGTGGCGATCAATCTCGGAAATGTTCTCGGAGTCCTTTCCCTCGTATTCTGGTCGCTCACGCTCATCGTGGTGGTCAAGTACATCGGATTCGTCATGCGCGCCGACAATCATGGCGACGGAGGAATTCTCGCCCTTCTGGCTCTGGTGACCGAGCAGCGCAGCCATCCGAAGCGGGGCGAAACAGGGCATCGCCGGTGGATCACCCTCGTCGGTCTGGCGCTTTTCGGAGCCGCGCTCCTGTGGGCGGATGGAATGATCACACCGGTGATCTCGGTCCTCGGAGCCCTCGAGGGTCTGGATGTCGCGACGCCGATCTTCCGGCCCTGGATCGTGCCCCTCGCACTCGTCATTCTCGTGACGCTCTTCCTCATGCAGAAGAGAGGCACCGCAGGAATCGGAGCCATTTTCGGTCCGCTCATGCTGGTCTGGTTCGCCTCGATCACTGCACTGGGCCTCCCGGCGATTCTGCGCAATCCCGAGGTTCTCGCAGCGGTGAATCCGCTGTATGCCTTGAATTTTTTTCGCGCGAACGGCCTGCACGGTTTCCTGATTCTGGGGTCCGTCGTGCTGTGCGTTACGGGCAGCGAGGCGCTCTACGCCGACATGGGCCATTTCGGGCGACGCCCGATCCGGATCGCCTGGTTCGTGTGGGTTTTTCCCGCGCTGCTCGCCAACTACTTCGGGCAGGGAGCTCTGCTGCTCGCCCGCGGGCAGGAAGCCGCGGAGAATCCCTTCTACGCTCTCGCTCCCAGCTGGTTTCTCTACCCGCTCGTCATCATCGCGACGGCGGCGGCGGTGATCGCCTCTCAGGCGCTCATTTCAGGAGCCTTCTCGCTCGCACAGCAGGCGATTCAGCTCGGATTTTCTCCGCGCATGACCATCGTTCACACATCCGGTGAAGCCAGTGGGCAGATCTACGTTCCTGAAGTCAATTCGATTCTCATGCTGGCCTGCGTCGTGCTGACGCTGACTTTCAAGAAGTCGGGAAACCTGGCGGCTGCCTACGGCATCGCCGTCATGGGCACGATGGTCATCACCACGATCCTGCTCTTCTCGGTCGAGCGACGAATCTGGAAATGGCCGGTCTGGCAGGCGCTCGCGCTGTGCATTGCGTTCACGTTGGTCGACGTTCCATTTCTCGCAGCGAACGTCGTGAAAGTCGTCAGCGGCGGATGGGTACCGCTGGTCGTCGCGCTCGTGATCTACCTCCTCATGACGACCTGGAAACGGGGGCGGACGGCGGTCCGCATGCACCTCGAGGGCGCCAGTCTGCCGATCGACTACTTCCTGACAAGACTCGCCGACGCGAAACCACATCGAGTCAACGGGACCGCGGTTTTCATGACCTCGACGATGGGCGTGACTCCGCCGATCCTGCTGCATCACTTCAAGCACAACAAGGTGCTGCACGACAAAGTCATTCTCTTCACGATCGTGACCGAGGGAGTGCCGGAAGTCTCGAAGCAGGATCGAGTGCAGATTCGCGAGTTCGGGCAGGGATTCTTCGAGGTGATTGCACACTACGGATTCATGCAGACCCCGAACGTTCCGAGCGCCATTCGCCGGGCGATCGAGCAGGGATTGAAGATCGAACCCGAATCGGTCAGCTATTTCCTCGGGCGGGAAACGATTCTCACGACAGGACGTTCGGGACTCGCTCGCTGGCGAAAGAGCGTCTTCGTGTATCTCGCCCGCAATGCCCGTCCCGCGAACGCCTTCTTCCGCATCCCGCCAAACCGCGTTATCGAGCTCGGCGCCCAGGTCGAGCTTTAGATCTCCGGCGACTCTTCCCGCGGGCGTGCGAGTGCCAGCGCCAGCTGGTTCGCGAACGACTCCAGCAGGTGGAGCTGCTCCGGTTCGACGACGCGATGGCCGGTCGCGGGATGAAGACCGATCACCCCGAGCACGGAGCCGCTGTTGCGCAGCGGGATGTAGAGGCCTTTGGCGGCCGGCAGCGTGGGGGTGTGAGCACCGGCCATCTTTCCGTGGTCGAACGACCATTGCGCCACGGCCTTCTCGCGCTCGTCGAAGTGATAGGTCACGCTGTCGCTGGCCGTCTCCTCGAGGCGCCCGGAATCGTTCGGCAGGAGAATGAGGACCTGGGAAGCGAAGACCTGCGTTAGGTGTTCCAGAGCCGAGTGGAGAAGGCTGGACCGCCCGCCCGCCCGGGCGAGATCTCGCCCGAAGGAAAAGAGCGCCGCCGTGCGCCGCTCGCGCTGACTCGATCCTTCCGCCTGTTCGCGCAATCGCACGGTGAGGGTCGAGATCACCGTCGCAACGAGCAGCATGACGGCGAAGGTGATCAGGTACTGAGAATCGGAGACCGCGAAAGTGAGTGCGGGCGGGACGAAGAAGAAGTCGAAAGCGGCAACCGAAACGACCGAGGCGAAAATCGACGGGCCGCGGCCGAAACGCACGGCGATGCCGACGACCGCGAGGAGGAAGACCATGACGACGTTGGTGAGCTCCACCGCCGGCGCCACCAGACGTCCGAATCCGGTGGCCAGAGCGATGGCTGCGAGCGCGACGAGGTAGCCCGCCGGGCGGCTGCGCCGCCGGGGTTCTCGCTCCACCGGGTTGAAGGAGCCGCTCTCGCTCTCCTCGCGCGCCAGAACGAAAATGTCGATGCCCGCGTCGGCGCGCTGGAGCCTTTCGCGCACGGATCCGAAGAAGAGCTCGCGCCATCTTGCACCGTGCGGCTTGCCGACGACGATCTTGGAAACGTTGCGCTGCCGGGCGTAGGCGATGAGCTCGTCCGCCGCATCGCTGCCCGCCAGACGGACGGTCTCGGCTCCCAGCTCTTCGGCCCGCCGCAGGGTTTGCCAGATGCCGTCGCGATCCTCCTGCGAGAGTCGGGCATCTTCCGGCAATTCCACCCAGACCGCGATCCACTGCGCCCGTAGCTGTTCGGCGAGACGTTTGGCGCCGCGCACGAGCCGGGCCGAAGAGGGCGAAGGCCCGATGCCGACCAGAATGCGCTCGGCGACAGGCCAGGTCTCGGCAACCTCGTGGCGTTCGCGCCAGGCCTGCATCTGGGCGTCGACGCGCTCGGCGGTCTTGCGCAGCGCGAGCTCGCGAAGGGCGATCAGGTTGCCCTCGGTGAAGAAGCGCTCCAGAGCGCGTTGCGCCTGCTCTCCGAGATAGACCTTGCCCTCCTGCAGGCGCTTGATGAGCTCCTCGGGAGGAAGGTCGACGAGCTCGACCGCGTCGGCGCGCTCGAGCACCGCATCGGGTACGAGCTCGCGCACCGCGACGCCGGTGACTCGGGCCACCACGTCGTTCAGGCTCTCGACGTGCTGAACGTTGAGCGTGGAAAAGATGTCGATTCCTGCGGCGAGCAGCTCCTCCACGTCTTGCCAGCGCTTGGCGTGGCGCGAGCCTGGCACGTTCGAGTGCGCGAGCTCGTCGACGAGCAGCACGCGAGGCCGGCGGGCGAGCGCGCCGTCGAGATCGAATTCGGCGAGCGCGGTCCCGCTGTGGACGATCTTCGCGGGTGGCAGCCGCTCGAGACCGGGAAGCAGCGCTTCGGTGTCCTTCCGGCCGTGGGTCTCGACCCAGCCGATGACGACATCGACGCCGCGACTGCGGAGCTCGTGCGCCGCTTGCAGCATGGCGAAAGTCTTTCCCACTCCCGCGACGGCGCCGAAGAAGAGCTTCAGCCGGCCGCGATCCCGCGGCCCCTCCTCGACCCGCCAGCGCTCGAGGAGGCGTTCCGGAGAGGGCCGGCCGTCGGTCACGAGCCGGCCGGGCCGGCTGCGCTGCCCGCTCCCTGCGGAAGCGCGTCGAGCGCCAGATTGAGCGCAAGGACGTTCACCCGCGGCTCTCCGAGGACGCCGAGCTCGCGAGGCTCGATGCAGCGGTTCACGAGGTTGCGGACGACCGCGGAGTCCAGTCCCCGCGCGGTGGCGACGCGCTCGATCTGGTAGAGCGCTCCGGCGGGCGAGATGTGCGGATCGAGGCCGCTCGCCGACATGGTGACGAGGTCAACCGGCACCGGGCCTTTTTGCGCCGGATGCGCTGTCCGCATCGCGGCGACCGCGGCAGCCAGGCGTTCGGCCAGCGCAGGGTTGGTCGGACCGACGTTGGCGCCGCTCGACGCGGCGGCGTTGTAGGGCACCGGTCCCGTGGCCGAGGGCCGGCCCCAGAAGTAGCGGGCACCCGAGAACGGCTGGCCGATGAGGCGCGAGCCGACGATCCTGCCGTCGAGCTCGATGAGGCTGCCCTGCGCCTGGCGCGGAAAGATCGCCCCGGCCAGGAGATTCACCAGGAGCGGGTAGGCGAGCCCGGTCAGCGCGGTGAGGACAAGCAGGGTGCGGGCGGCGGTCGCGAAAAGGGTTCGCATTCAAGTCGTCTCCAGTCGTGATCAAGCGAGTCCGAAAGCCACGAGCAGCATGTCGATGGCCTTGATGCCGATGAAAGGAACGATCAGTCCGCCGAGCCCGTAGACGACCAGATTGCGGCGCAGCAGCAGCGCGGCGGCGAGCGGTCGGTAGCGCACACCGCGCAGCGCCAGGGGGATGAGCGCGATGATGATCAACGCGTTGAAGATGACCGCCGAGAGCACGGCGCTCTGCGGGCTCGCGAGACGCATGAGGTTGAGCGCGTCGAGAGCCGGATAGGTGGTGGCGAAGGCGGCGGGAAGAATGGCGAAGTACTTCGCCACGTCGTTCGAAATCGAGAACGTGGTCAGCGCGCCGCGGGTCATCAGGAGCTGCTTGCCGATCTCGACGGTCTCCAGGAGCTTGGTCGGATTCGAGTCCAGGTCCACCATGTTCGACGCTTCCTTCGCCGCTTGCGTGCCGCTGTTCATCGCCAGCGCGACATCGGCCTGGGCGAGAGCGGGAGCGTCGTTGGTCCCGTCTCCGGTCATCGCCACCAGGCGACCGCCCTGCTGATAGTGCTTGATGAGCTTCATCTTGGTTTCGGGCGTGGCCTGAGCGAGGAAGTCGTCGACTCCCGCTTCGGCGGCGATCGCGGCGGCGGTGAGCGGGTTGTCGCCGGTGATCATGACCGTCTTGATTCCCATGCGGCGAAGCTCCGCGAAGCGCTCGCGGATGCCGCCCTTGACGATGTCCTTGAGGTGAATCACTCCCAACGTCCGGCCGCCATCGGCGACGACGAGCGGCGTGCCTCCGGAAGTCGCGATCGCATCGACCTCGTTCTTCACGCGCACGGGCACTTTGCCGCCCTGGGACTCGACGAAGGCGAAGATGGTGTCGTCGGCCCCCTTGCGGATCTGCCGGTTCTCGAGGTCGACGCCGCTCATGCGGGTCTGCGCGGAAAACGGCAGAAAGGTGGCTCCGAGCTCCTCGACCCGGCGTTCGCGAATGCCGAACTTCTCCTTGGCGAGGACGACGATGCTTCTGCCCTCCGGGGTCTCGTCGGCCAGCGAAGCGAGTTGAGCGGCATCGGCGAGCTCGGTTTCCGAGACTCCTGGCGCGGGCAGAAACTGGGTCGCCTGCCGGTTGCCGAGGGTGATCGTTCCCGTCTTGTCGAGCAGCAGCACATCGACGTCGCCGGCCGCTTCCACGGCACGCCCCGAGGTGGCGATGACGTTGGCCTGGATCATCCGATCCATCCCCGCGATCCCGATGGCGGAGAGGAGGCCACCGATCGTCGTCGGAATGAGGCAGACGAGCAGGGCGATGAGGACGGTCAGGGAGATCGGCAGGCCATGTCCCGCGGCGCGGACGCTGTAGATCGACATCGGCAGCAATGTGGTTGTCGCGAGAAGGAAGATGAGAGTGAAGGCCGCGAGGAGAATCGTCAGCGCGATCTCGTTCGGAGTTTTCTGCCGCTTCGCCCCCTCGATCAGAGCGATCATCCGGTCGAGGAACGAGTGCCCGGGCTCGGCGGTGATCCGGATCACCAGCCAGTCCGACAGTACTCGCGTGCCGCCGGTCACCGCGTCGCGGTCGCCGCCGCCCTCGCGGATGACCGGCGCGCTCTCGCCCGTGACTGCACTCTCGTCGACCGATGCGATCCCCTGAACGACCTCCCCGTCGGCGGGTACGAGGTCGCCGGCCTCGACCAGGACGTAAACTCCCTTCTCGAGCTGGCTGGCGGGGATAAGATGGAACGGCGCCCCGCGGTCGGCGGAGCCGAGCTCCTTCGCCATGATTTCGCGCCGCGACCTGCGCAGCGATTCTGCCTGTGCTTTGCCCCGGCCCTCCGCCATCGCCTCGGCGAAGTTGGCGAACAGCAGGGTGAACCAGAGCCAGAGCGCGATGGCGAGAATGAAACCCGTCGGGGCTTCACCGTTACCGACCAGCGCCTGGACCCACAGTGCCGTCGCGAGAAGACTGCCGACGAATACGACGAACATCACCGGGTTGCGCAATTGCAGCCGCGGGTCGAGCTTGCGGAAAGCTTCGATCGCGGCGCGGCCGGCGATTGCGCCGTCGAAGAGGGAAATCTTCTTGCGGGACATGGATGGCCTCTCGATACCTGGAAGGGGACTCAGCGTCCGGCGATCATCTGCAGGTGCTCCGCGATCGGGCCGAGCGCCAGAGCGGGGAGAAAGGTGAGCGCGCCAACGATCAAAACCACACCGATGAGCATCACGACAAAGAGCGGACTGTCGGTCGGCAGCGTTCCCGCGCCGGGCGGAATGAACTTCTTGCGCGCCAGGGAACCGGCGATGGCGAGCACGGGGATGGCGAGGAAGTAGCGCGAGAACAGCATCGCGAAGCCCAGCCAGATGCTGTAGAAAGGCGAAGTGACCGTCAGGCCGCCGAAGGCGCTGCCGTTGTTGTTGCCGGCCGAGGAGAAAGCGTAGAGGATCTCCGAGAGGCCGTGGGCGCCCGGATTGCCGAGCCCGGCGAGCCCGGTCGGCGACACCACCGCCACCGCCGTTCCTACCAGAGCGACGAACGTCGGAACCAGAATCGTGAGCGCCGCCGCCTTCATCTCGTGCGCTTCGATTTTCTTGCCGAGGTACTCCGGCGTGCGCCCCACCATCAGGCCGGCGACGAAGACCGCGACGATCGCGAACATCAGCAGGCCGTAGAGCCCTGAGCCCACGCCGCCGTAAACGACCTCGCCGAGCTGCATCAGCCAGATCGGAACGAGGCCGCCGAGCGGCGTGAACGAGTCGTGCATGGAATTCACTGAGCCGTTCGAGGCGGCCGTGGTGGCGGTCGCCCAGAGCGCCGAGTTGACGACGCCGAAGCGCGTCTCCTTGCCCTCCATGTTGCCGCCTGCCTGGAGGTCCCCGGCCACGAGGTCGACTCCCGCCTGGCGCAGCGTCGGCGTCCCGCCCTGTTCCGCCCAGGCCGCAAAGCCGAGCAGCGGCACGAAGATGAGAGTCATCGCCGCGAGCAGCGCGATCCCCTGCCTGCGGTCGCGCACCATGGTGCCGAAAGTGAAGCAGAGCGCTGCCGCGATGAGCAGAATCGCGATCGCTTCGAGGAAGTTCGAGAACGGCGTCGGATTCTCGAACGGGTGGGAGGAGTTGACGTTGAAGAAGCCGCCGCCGTTGGTGCCGAGCTGCTTGATGGCGATCTGCGAAGCGGCGGGGCCGACGGCGATCGTCTGGCGGGTGACCGGGGTGCCGTCGGATCCCGCGACCGGAGCGACGGGCTCGATGAGCGTCGACTGGACATAGGGGCTCATCGTCTGCACCACGCCCTGCGAGACCAGCACGAGGGCCAGTACGAGCGACAGCGGCAGCAGCACGTAGAGCGTCGAGCGCACCATGTCGGTCCAGAAGTTTCCGATCTTGTCGGTCGAATGGCGGACGAAACCACGGATGAGCGCGATCAGCACCGCGATGCCGCTCGCCGCCGAGACGAAGTTCTGCACCGTCAGCCCGAGCATCTGGGTGAAGTACGACAACGTGGTCTCGCCGCCGTAGTTCTGCCAGTTGGTGTTCGTTGCGAAGCTCACTGCGGTATTCCAGGAACTGTGCGGTGGGACCGCGGGCATGCCGGCGGGATTCCACGGCAGAACGGCCTGAAACCGGTGCAGGGCGTAGACCGCGAGGAGGCCGAAAAGGTTGAAAGCGAGCATGGCGAGCGCATAGCTCTTCCACGTCATCTCTTCGTCCGGCCGAATGCCGCTCATGCGGTAGACCAGACGCTCGAGCGGGCCGAGGATGCGATCGAGCCCGCACGGTCGGCTCTCGAAGACACGTGCCATGTACTCGCCGAGCGGCTTCGCGAGGGCGAGGAGCACGACCACGTAAAGCAGCAGTTGGATCCAGCCGTTGGCGGTCATCCGAAACGCTCCGGGTCGAAGAGGGCGTAGAAGAGGTAGATGGCGAGGACAATCGAGAGGAGCAGCATCAGGGTCTGCAGGCCGCTCACGGCTTCGGTTCCAAGCGCTCGAGGAACAGCACGAGACCCCAGCAGGCGGCGAAGAAGGCGCCCGTCAGGGCGAGGAACAGCAGGTCTTGCATCGAATCCTCCCGGCGCCGGGAAAGTACGCGTACCGGCGCCAGGACAACTCTGTCTTGGCGCGCCGCAGGGAGGTCGAAAGAGGTTCGAAGGAAAGTCTAAAGATCGACCGGTTCGGCGAGGAAGCGATAGCCCACCCAGGGCTCGGTGCCGATGTAGCGCGGCTCGGCGGGGTCAGGCTCGAGCTTGCGTCGCAGCGAGCTCACATGAACGCGAACCGTGTCCTGGGAGGTCGCTGGCGCGCCGCGCCAGACCCGGGCGATGATCTGGCGGAAGGTGAGCGGTCTTCCGGGTTGCGAGGAGAGGAGCTCGAGAAGCGCGAGCTCTGTCGGAGTGAGATGAATTTCGCGGTCGCCCTGAACAACTCGCCGACGCTCGACATCGATTTCGAGACCGGCGAAACGGCGAAGTGCCGGTGCCGAGGCCTCCGACCGGCGCAGCTGCGCGCGAACGCGAGCCATGAGCTCGCGCATGGAGAACGGCTTGGTCAGGTAGTCGTCTGCGCCCGCGTCCAGCGCGCGGACTTTGTCCTCCTCTTCGCCGCGCACGGAGAGGACGACGATCGGGATTTGCGAGCTTCGTCGAATTTCGCGGATGAGCGACAGGCCATCGCGCCGCGGCATCGCGAGGTCCGTCAGGATGAGATCGGGCTCGAGCTCGCGAAATGATTTCAGCGCGGCCTCGCCGTCCTCGGCCTGCGCCAGAACGAAGCCCGCAGCCTCGAGCTCGAGCGCCACCGCGCGCCGGATCCCGGGTTCGTCATCGACGACGAGGAGCAGAGGCGCGCCGCGGGTCATTCCTGGATCTCCGCGAAGGCAGGCGCAGCATGGAGGAACTCCGGAAGCAGGATGCGGACACTCGCGCCTCCTCCGGGACGGTCGGCGAGCTCCAGTGCGCCGCGGCAGGCAGCGACGAGATCGCGCACGATGGCTAGCCCCAGCCCGCCGCGTCCGCCTTCCGCTTCGACTCCGTGCGCGCTGCCGAATGCCGCCTGCACGCCGGAAGCGGTGAAGGCGGTCGGCAGGCCTGGCCCACGGTCCGCGACCTCGAGTGCGACGCGGTGATCGGAGGCGAGAGTCGCGCTGAGGAGAAGGCCGCTCGCTCGCGGAGCCAGGCGCGCGGCGTTTTCGATCAGATTCACCAGCGCCTCGATCGTGAGCGCCGCGTCGGTGAGAACGTCGGGGCAGTCGGGGGCGATCACGACGTCGACCGGCCGATCGGCGAGCGCGAGCTCGAGATGTCCCATCGCGGCGCGCAGGAGCTCCGCCGCCGGGATGGGTTCGAAATGGGGTCGCAGAAGACCGGCTTCGAGCCGCGCGGCGGTGAGCAGTTGATCGACACGGCGGGCAAGGCGCTCTTGCTCGCGCGCGACGGAGAGAATTCGTTCGCGCTCGGTCGAACCTGGAGCGGCAGAACGGAGAAGGGCTTCGAGGCCGACGCCCATCGCGGTCAGGGGAGAGCGCAGGTCGTGGGAGACCGCGCGCAGCATGGCCGTCTTCAGCCGATCGCTCGCCGCCGTCGCCTCGAGGCGCGTCGATTCCTCGATCAACCGGTCCCGTTCGATGGCCAGGGCAAGGAGACGGCCGGCCGAGGCGAGAATTTTCGGATCCGTTCGTCCACCGGCGACGACCAGTGCCCCGGATGTGCGGCCGCCGACAGCGAGCGGCGCCGCCTGCCTTCGTGGGCCGTCTCCGCTCTCGAGCTCCACGACCGCTTCCGACCGGATCGCCTCCAGCACCCCGGGTTCGTCGGCGATCGTCGTCGGCTCACCTTTCGCCCACACGCAGCGCGGGATCGAACGGTCCATCAGAACCAGCCCGCCGCGCCGGGCCTCGAGCGCGGCGAGCGTGCGGGAGGCGGCCTCATCGAGATGTCCCGGTCGATTCGTGCTGGCGAAAAGGCCGAAGCAGAGCTCGTACAGGGTCGTTATTTCGCGGCGGCGGGCCTCCGCCTCTTCGGCGCGCCGCCGCTCGGCGGCGACCAGCCGGCCGGTGACGAGGGCCGTGATGCCGAAAGCCGCCAAGGCCGCCCAGTTCGCCGGGTCGGAGACAGTGAAGGTATGGAGCGGCAGGAGGAAGTAGAAGTTGAAGGCGGCGGAACCCAGGATCGCCGCCAGGACACCCGCGAAGAGCCCCAGGCGGAGGGTGAGAAAGAGTACGGCGAGAAGCAGCAGAAACCCTGCCGTCGCCGAGTTCGCCTCCATCCACGCGCCGATCCAGGTCGTCGCGGCAACCGTTCCCAGGACCACGAAGGCCGCGATCCCACGTTCGGACGGAGTGCTCTTCACGGGCTGATTCTAGGGCGGATCGCAGGCGGAGGCCGGACGCCCGGCGGCAGCCGAACGCCATATGCTCCTGGCGCCCGGGGAATCGTGACCGAGCAACTCCCGCGAGCCTCTCCCGAACACCCATGTCCCGTCCCGATCCGAGCCGAATACCCGCCGACCGCCTCGAGATCCGGGTGGACCGGCCGGCGCGCGCCGGAGGCGAATTCGTTCTCTACTGGATGATCGCGCAGCGCCGCCTGACGTGGAACTTTGCGCTCGACCGGGCGATCGAATGGGCGAAGGAGCTCGGCAAGCCGCTCGTGGTTCTCGAGGCGCTGCGTTGCGACTACCGCTGGGCGAGCGAGCGCCTGCATCGCTTCGTCCTCGAGGGGATGGCCGACAATGCGCAACGTGCCGCGGGCCGCAATGTTCTCTATTTCCCCTACGTCGAGCCGGAACGAGGGGCGGGCAAGGGACTGCTGCGGGCTCTCTCTCGTCGCGCGTGCGTCATCGTCACGGACGATTTCCCGTGCTTTTTCCTGCCGCGGATGGTCGATGCCGCCGCCGCCCAGGTGGAGTGCCGGCTGGAAGTGGTGGACGCGAACGGCCTCCTGCCGCTCTCGACGACGGACGCGGCCGCGCCGACGGCCTATGTTTTCCGGCGCTTCCTGCAGAAGAATCTGCCGTCTCATCTCGAGCACTTTCCGTCGCCGGCTCCGCTCGGCTCTCTGGATCTGCCGGAATTGGAAGAGCTGCTGCCAAAGGATGGAAGTCGCACCTGGGAGCGCGCGCCTGCGGCGCTGCTCGAAGGCGAGCCGAAGGCGCTGCGGTCGCTTCCGATCGACCATTCGGTGCCCTCCGTCTCCCTGCGCGGAGGCAGCGCGGCGGCGGAATCGCGTCTCGACGCCTTTCTTCACCAGCAGCTTCTGACTTACTCCGAGAAACGCAACGACCCCGACGACCGCGCGACGAGCGGGCTTTCTCCGTACCTGCACTTCGGACATATCTCTGCACATCAGGTCTTCTCGGCGATCGCGGATGCGGAGCGCTGGGCGCCGGAGGATGTCGCGCGCTCGGCAACCGGCGCGCGTGCGGGGTGGTGGAGGATGTCGGCCTCGGCCGAAGGTTTCCTCGATCAGCTGGTGACCTGGCGCGAGGTCGGCTATCACTTCTGCCGCCACCGGCCGGACTATGCGGAATACGAATCGCTGCCGGCGTGGGCGCTGGCGACGCTTCGGCGCCACGCACCGGATGCGCGCTCGCCGGTCTACTCCCTGGCCGACCTCGAAGCGGGGCGGACGTACGATGCGCTATGGAACGCTGCCCAGCGCCAGCTCGCGGAGACCGGCGAGATGCACAACTATCTCCGGATGCTGTGGGGAAAGAAGGTTCTGGAGTGGTCGGAATCTCCGCGCGAAGCGGTCGAGAGCCTGATCCATCTCAACAACAAGTACGCCATCGACGGGCGAAATCCGAACTCCTACAGCGGGATCTTCTGGTGCTTCGGGCGCTTCGATCGGGCATGGGGACCGGAGCGCGAAATCTTCGGTACCGTGCGGTACATGAGCTCGGCGAACACGGCACGAAAGCTCCGGCTGAAAAGCTACCTCGCGCGTTTCGGCGACCGGACGCTGTTTGAGAATGACGTATCATGAAGGGTGTATCATCGCGAAATGAGCGAGCCCGCCACCCTGGTGGAGTTGCGCCAGGTTTCGTTCCGCTTCGGCGCTGACGCCGTTCTCACGGACGTCGATCTCGCGCTCTCCGCGGGAGATCGTGTGGCGCTCCTCGGGCCGAACGGCGGCGGCAAGACGACGCTCGTCCGTTTGCTGCTCGGCCTTGCGCGCCCGTCGGCAGGCGAAGCCTCGCGGCGCCGCGGGACCCGCCTCGGGTACGTTCCGCAATTCCCTGCATTCGACCGCCAGTTTCCCGTGCGCGTGGAGGAGATGGTTCTGCAGGGGCGACTGCGCGATCGTCGCATCCTGCGCCCGTTTTCGCCCGAAGACCGGCGTCAGGCCGGCGAGCTCATCGAGCGTCTCGATCTTGCGGCGCTCCGGCGGGCGTACCTCACGGAGCTCTCCGGTGGAGAGCTGAAACGCGCGCTGGTCGCCCGCGCGCTGGTCGCCGATCCCGATCTGCTGATTCTGGACGAGCCGACAGCCGCGCTCGACGAGCCCTCGCGGCGCGCCTTCTGGGATCTGCTCGCCGCGCTGCCGGAGAAAACGGCGATCGTCCTCGCGACCCACGATCTCGATCCGGCGACGTTTCGCCCGCGTCGCGCGGTGCTCGTCGATCGTCGCCTGCAACCGCTCGCGCTGGACGCCCTGCATCTTCATCCCCTCGTCTGCGGGCACGGGCATGGCTGACCCGGGCGCGATCGAAGCCGGGTTCGGAGTCTCGGGAACCGCGCTCGCCGCGGCCCTGCTCGCGAGCCTTCTGTGCGGATTCGTCGGCACGGTCGTCGTTCTGCGGCGGCTGGTCGCGCTCGGCGGAGGTATCGCGCATGCCGCCTTCGGCGGGGTTGGAGCGGCACTGTTTCTCGGCTTCGATCCGCGATGGGGCGCGGCGGCTGTCGCCACGATCGCGGCGGCGGCTCTCTCTCCGCTGCGCAGCGAAAGACTGGCGCGGCAGGATGCAGCGATCGGAGTGCTGTGGGCGGTGGGCATGGCGGCCGGAATGATGTTGCTCTCCGGAGTCGCGCACGACGATGCTCAGGTCGAGTCGATTCTCTTCGGAGACCTGGCGCGCGTCCGGACCGGAGATCTCGCCATGCTCGGCGGTCTGGCATTGGCCATGATCGCGGTGCTGGTCCTTTTTCGCCGGGAGCTCATCGCGACGGCTTTCGACGACGAGCACGCGCGCCTGCAAGGGTTGCCGGTCGGTGCTTTGTCGTTCGTGCTCCTGCTGATCGTCGCTCTGGCGGTCGTCTCTCTGCTGACGCTCGTCGGGGTCGTTCTGGCGATCGCGCTGCTCGCCATCCCGCCGCTCATCGCCCTCCGACTCCAGCGCAGTCTCGCCGCGATCGTCGCGACCGGGTGCGGCGTCGGATTCGTGCTGACGGTCGGCGGTCTGGCGCTCTCGGCGCGCCTCCAAACGCCCGCCGGACCGACGATCGTTCTGCTCGGCGGCGGAGCTCTCGGTCTTCTGCAGATCCTGCCCCGTCGCGCCGTGCGCTGACAGCGAGCGCTCGCCTCCGCTGGATGCCGGCGGCGTCCCGCGCGACCGGCTTTCCGGGTTCGAACGGCCTCGTCCTCGGCATCGCCGCTCAGTGCCGGGCGCAACCGGCGCAGCGACCGAGCAAGGTGATTTCGTGCCCCTCCAGGCGAAAGCCACGCGGCGTCAGCATGGTGAGGTCGGGGGGGCAGGCGTCGACGTCGAAGACCCGATCGCAGACCCGGCAGCGAAAGTGGTGGTGGTGGTTCTTTCCCGCGACTTCGTAGCGGCTCGGTGAGCCGGGGAGGAGGACCTCCGTAAGCCAGTTCTCTTCGATCAACGCCTTCACGTTGCGATAGATCGTCGCGATACCCAGTCCGGGAACGCTTTCCTGCGCGACCTCGAGGGCTTCGGCCGGCGAAAGCGGACGTTCAGCGCGCGCAAACGCCTCGCGAATCGCCGTGCGTTGCTGGGTGTTCCGTTGCACGCTGGAATTCTAGCCGGGTGAGGGGCGAGCTGGTCAGGCCGGGGACGCGGCGCGGGCCGCGATGAGCAGGGCCCATCCCACGCCGCCCAGAAGGAGCAGAGATCCGAGGAGCGGCCAGCGTTCTCCGGGTTCTACCGGTCCGGCGAGCCGCAGGAGCCGGGGCGCGGGAGGCTCGACATCGGAGGGTCGCGCTCCTGCGGGCGAAGCCGACCGGAATGCGGTCGCCCAGACCCAGCGGCCGAGAAGCTCGGCGTTCACGCGCGGATGGTTGAAACGGGGATCGAACTGGACCTTCGCCAGCTCGCTAGCGGGTTCGTCTGTGGTGAGGCCGGCGACCCGGGAGAGCGCTTCCTGGGGCATCGCGGCGCCCAGCGTGTTGACCGCCAGTCCGAGGAGAATGGCGGCCAGAATCCAGCGCCGGTTTCCGCCGCGCCGCTCCCTCTCCGCGCGCGAGAGCGCGAAGGCGAGGAGCGCCGGTGCAATCGCCGCGAGCAGTGCGTGCGGTCCCCAGGTCGCGTCGCTCCAGCGGGTGAGCGCAGCGCATGGGAGGAGCAGGCAGGCGGTTGAATAGAGGGCGAACTGGGCCACCCTGCGATCGTCCACGGCGCCGCGAAAGGCGCGCCAGAGCCCGAGGAGCGCGAGCGGAGCGAACAGCAGGAGCCCTTTGTTGAGCGACAACGTCAGGCCGTGGAGATGGACCAGCCAGTCGATCGGAGAGTGAACCCAGAGCGTCTCGCCGGTCCCGAAACTCCCGCCGCTCCCGCCGATACCGGAGACGCCTTCGGCCACGAGTGGAACCGGCGGATGGGCGAGCGGGCTGAAGGCGAGTGCCGCGAGGAGGAGCGCGACTCCGATCAGAAAACGCGGCCGCGCACTGCCGCGACGTTCGGCGGCGCCGCGGCGAGCACCGAAAGCGATGAGCCAGACCAGTACCGGCAGGAGAAAGAGGTTCGATATCTGAGCCAGCAGGACTGCGGCCCCCGCGACGCAGATTCCGGCCTCGCGAAAGGGGGTCCTGACACGCGCCGGGCCGATCGCGAGAAACGCGCCGCAGAGCAACCCGAGCGCGCCGGTCGCGTCGCGAAGGCTATAGGCATAGGGCAGGAGCGGAGTCGTGAAGAGCGCAGCGAGCGCGATCGCCAGACCCCGCCGTCGGGAACCCGAGGTGCGCGCGACCCAGAGCGAAAGCAGCGCGGCCAGCGCTGCGCTTTCGGCCTCGGCGAGCAAGGTGGCGAGGTCCGTTCCGTCCGGACTTCCGGAGGCGAGGACGAAACAGAGCCCGCCGAAAATCGCGGCGGTCCAGAGGCTCTCCGAGTCGCGCAGGCGGGCGGCAAAGTCGCGCATGACCCGCTGAATCTACTGCGAAGCGACTCCCGGAGTGAGGGGGGGCGGCGCCGTCGAAAACGGCGGCGGTATCGGCCGCGTCGCTGCCTTCGATGGTGGCGCAGAGGCGGAAGGGACCTCGGGCGGCAGCCGCTCGATGACGACCAGCGTAAGGTCGTCGGCGAGCGGCTCGGCGCCGACGTGGCCTTCGACCCTCGCCAGCAAGCGGTCGTGGATCTCTGTCGCGCCGCCTCCGTCCGAAAGGGCTTCGCGCAGCCGCTCGAACCCGAAAGCCTGTCCGGTGCGATCGATCGCCTCGAAAAGACCGTCGGTGAAAAGGAGCAGGTCGGCGCCCGGAGCCAGCACCAGGTGCCCGGTCGCCGGACGCAGCGTCTCCCGCATGCCGAGCGGAAACGAGCCGAGCGAGGGCTCTTCGATGCTGCCGTCGACGTTGCGGACCAGGGGAAACGGGTGCCCCGCGCAGACGTACTCGAGGTCGCCTGTCGCGGGAGTGAGCAGGCCGTAGAACAGGGTCAGGAACGAACGCCGGTCGCCCGTCCGCCAGAGGGCGCGGTGGAGCAGCGTCGCGACCGACAGCGGCGCGGGATCGATCTCGAGCGCCATGTGGAGCGTCGCGTTGGCGATTGCCATCAGCAGGCCGGCAGCCATCCCATGTCCACTCGCGTCGGCGACGACGATCGCGAGGCGACCGTCGGGCAGCGTCTGAAACTGGAAGTAGTCGCCGCCGATGTCGTTCGCCGTCCGCGACGAATGGGCGAAGCGGTAGCCGGGAACGTCCGGACTCGTTTTCGGCAGCAGCTCCCGCTGCAGCTGGCGCGCGATCTGGATTTCGTCCCGGACGAGCACCCGGTCGACCATCTCGAACGCGAGGAGGCAGAGGAGAGAGAAGATCGCCACCAGGAAAAAGAGCGGCGCTCCGCCGAGCGTGACCCGCTTGACACCCTCGCTCCAGGCGAGGTTGGGGTTGATCACACCGAGAGCGGTCGCGAAGATCGCGATGCCGAAAAGGAGGCGGCGGCGCGGCGAGAGCTTCTCCGAGACGCTCAGGAAAAGGAGCTTTCCCTCGAGCAGGAAGCGCTTGAGACCCCCGACCTTCTCGACTTGCGCCTCGCGGTCGCGCATCAGCACCGAATAGGCGCCTTTGGCGTCGCGGTTGACGAGACGGCGCAGCTCCTCGCCGGAGAGGCCCTGCGTATAGTCGCTGACGAAGGTCCGCGCGCGGGACCAGGCCGAGGGGCGCCGGGGGGACTTCACTCTCCGCTTCACATCGTCATCTTACGTTGGGGGTCCGCGGGAGTTGCTGGCCGCTCGCCTCGAGCCTCCGCGTCGTCGGCGATGCCGGAGATGTTGCGATGCCGGCGATGTCGGCGATGTCGGAGATGTGGCGATGCCGGCGGCCGGCGGCGCGAGTCGCGCCATTTCGGGGGCCGGCCGGGAAATCGCCCCGTGCGCGGTTCGATAAGCTCTCTCTGCGACAAGGAGAACGGAATGAAACGACGGACGCTGGGCTGCGCCATGGCGGGATGGATCTGGAGTTGCGTCCTCATCGCGGGACCCGGGCCCACCTCGCTCGAGCTCCTCGGCGAGTCCGCTCTTCCTGCCGGAACGGAAGTTGATGGCGTGGCGGTCGGGGGCCTCTCGGGTCTCGCCTTCGACGCCGGCTCGGGCAAGTTCCTCGCGCTCTCCGACGATCGCAGCGAGCACGCGCCGGCGAGGTTCTACAGTGCCTCCATCGACCTCGTCGAAGGGAAGCCGGTGTTGCGGGTCGACTCGGCGACGACGCTGCTCGCGGCGGACGGGCATCCCTATCCCAGCCGGGGACTCGATCCGGAGGGAATCGCGGTCGATGCCACCCACCTCTTCATCTCGTCAGAGGGGGAGGCGAAGGTCGGACAGGCTCCATTCGTCGCGGAATTCGACCGCTCCGGGCGCTTCGTTCGCGAGCTTGCGATCTCGGACCGATTCCGGCCGACGCTCAAAGGCGATGCCGGAGTCCGCGACAATCTGGGATTCGAAGCGCTGGGCCTCACGCCCGACGGGCGCTACCTGTTCTCCGGCGCGGAGAACGGATTGGTCCAGGAGAGTGCTGCCGCTTCGCCGGGAGTGCCGAGTCTCAGCCGGCTCCTGCGCTGGGACCTCGAGCGCGGCGGCCCTCCCGAGGAGCTGCTCTATCGCGTCGAGGCGATCAGCGTGACGCCGCCGTCGCCGACCGATGTGCTGGTGAACGGTCTCGTCGAGCTCATCGCTCTCGATGCCGAACATCTCCTGACGCTCGAACGTCAGTGGGTTCCCGGGGTCGGCGTGCAGATCCGCCTCTTCGCGGTCTCGCTCACCGGCCTCACGGACGTTGCCGAAATCGATCCGCCGGCGACTCTGTCGATGCGGACGGCCGCGAAAACGCTGATTCTGGACTTCGCGGATCTCGGGCTGCCCCTCGACAACTTCGAAGGCATGACCTTCGGACCGCCGCTTCCGGATGGCCGGAGGACACTCTTCGTCGTCAGCGACGACAACTTCAACGCCGACCTGCAGAAGACGTTCCTTCTCGCCCTTGCCGCCGATGCGTCGCCGCTCACGATTGCAAATCTCCAGGGACGTGACCAGCGCTCGCCGCTCGCCGGGCGCTGGGTCGTCGGCGTCGAGGGCGTCGTCACCGCGACCGAAGACAGCCCGAAGTCCAAGGGATTCTGGATGGAAAGCGCTGTTCCGGATGACGATGTTGCGACCTCCGACGGCATTTACGCAGCATGGGAGGGTGCATTCACGCTGCACGTGGGTGAGCGCGTCAAGGTGGGGGGCCGCGTCGAAGAGCGCGCCGCCGCGGGAGGCCTGCCGGTGACGACGTTGCGAGTCGTCGCATTGGAATCGATGGACGACGAGCATGCCCAGCCGGCCGCGCTGCCTCCACCGATCCGCCTGATCCGCGACCGGCGGATTCCGTCCGTCATCGACGACGACGCGTTGACCCGGTTCGAGCCGGCATCGGACGCCATCGACTTCTGGGAGAGCCTCGAGGGAATGCGCGTCGAGGTTCCGGCGGGAACCGTCGTGAGCGCGACGCGTGCATTCGGTGACTTCGCGCTGCTCGCCGACGGTGCGAGCCTCGCCGGCGGAATGCGCACTGCTGCCGGCGGGCTCCTGCCGGGCGTCGCGGATCAGCTTTTCGAGCGCGTGATCCTGAGCCGTCGGATCTCCGGAAAGATGCCCGACCTCGCGGTCGGTGACCGGATCGATGCGCCGATGACCGGCATCGTCGACTACGGCTTCTCGAACTTCAGGGTGCAGCTTCTCGCCCCGCCGGTCGTGAGCGACTCGCATGCGTCGAGCTGCGGCGAGCGCACGGCTCTCATCGCTGGCGATCATCGCCTGACACTCGCGACGTTCAACGTCGAGAATTTCTCGGTGGCGGATGCCGGACCCCGAATCGCCCGGCTTGGTCGCGCGATCGCCGAGGGTCTGGGCGGCCCGTCCGTCGTCGGCCTGGAAGAGGTGCAGGACGACAGCGGCGTCGCGGACGACGGAGTCGTGACTTCGCAGGCGACGCTTGCGGCGCTGGTCGCGGCCATCACCGGAGCCGGTGGCCCCAGATACGAACCGGTCGTCATCGATCCCGAGAACGACCACGACGGCGGCCAGCCGGGGGGCAACATCCGCGTCGCGCTGCTCTACGATCCGTCACGACTGACACTCGTCCGCCGCGGAGCGGCACGAGCGAATGACGAGGTTTCGATCGTCGGGCGCGGCAGGACGATGTCCCTGTCCCTTTCTCCCGCACGCCTGGCCGCGAAGTCTCCGGCTTTCGACCTGCGGACCGGTGAAGGCGTCCGCAAGCCATTGGCGGTCGAGTTCGAGCTCGACGGCGCGCCGCTCTTCGTGATCGTCAATCATTGGACCTCGAAATGGGACGACGATCGCGCCTTCGGCGCCCGTCAGCCTCCCCTCGCGCCCACGGCCGCGAAGCGGCTGGCACAGGCCACGGTCGTTCGCGGTTTCGTCGACCGGCTGCTGGGCGCGTCTCCCGGCGCCCGGATCGTCGTCCTTGGCGACTTCAACGAGTCCGAGCACGAGCCCGCGACTGCCGCGATGGGCGCTCCGCCGCTCCGGGATCTCGTGCTCGGTATCGCCGCCGCCGACCGCTACAGTTTCAACTTCGAGGGCAACTCCGAGCTCATCGATCACATCGTCGTGAGTCCGGCGCTCGCTGCCGGCGCGGAAGCGGACATCGTGCATCTCAATACCAATTGCCCGGACTCTCTTCGCGTCAGCGATCACGATCCCGTGGTCGCGCGCGTGGTACTGCACTGAAGCCGGCGCCTCGAGGGAAACGGGGATCCGCGCGATGAAGGTTCTCGTCGTCGAGGACTCCGAACGCCTGCGCCGTTCGCTCGGGGAAGGGCTGCGCCGGAGCGGATTCGCCGTCGACCTGGTCGACAACGGCGACGACGGGCTCGAATATGCCACGCACGGCGACCACGACGTCATCGTGCTCGACCTGATGCTGCCGAAGCTCGACGGACTGTCCGTCCTGCGCCGATTGCGCGCGCTGTCGAAGAAGACCCATGTCCTCGTCCTTTCCGCCCGCGACCGGGTCGACGACCGGATCGAGGTCCTGAATGCGGGCGCCGACGACTACCTCGTGAAGCCGTTCTCTTTCGACGAACTTCTTGCCCGCATTCACGCGCTGGTGCGCCGAAGCTATGCGCAGAAGGACCCGAAGGTTCGCGTCGGTAACCTCGAGATCGATACCTTGGCGAAGGCGGTACGACTCGATGGCAAGCCGGTAGACCTCTCGGCGATGGAGTATTCGCTGCTCGAGCTGCTCGTTCTCCGTCGCGGCCGGATTCTGGGGCGGGAAGAGATTCTCGACCGACTTTATGCCTCGGGCCTCGAACCTTCGAGCAACATCGTCGAGGCGATGATCTATTCGCTGCGACAGAAAGTGCAGCCTCGCGGCAGCCCGCCTCTGATCGTCAATCGTCGCGGCCAGGGCTACCTCATCGAGGCCAGCTGAGATGCGATCGATCCGCCGGGAGCTCGTCCTCTGGTTGTCGATCGGTACGGCGGTGCTGTCGGCGGTGGCGGGACTTGTCTCCGGTCGGGTGGTGGAGAATCGACTGCGACAGGACTTCGACGAAGATCTGCTGGCCACCGCGCAGACGATCATGTCGGTGACCGAGCAGGACGCGGGCCGCTATGTGCTCGAGTTCAGCTATGAGTCGATGCCGCAGTTCTCCACCAAAGCGCCGCTCGAGTACTTCGAGACCTGGTCGGATATCGGCGAGATCGTCGAGCGCTCCCGTTCGCTCGCCGGTGCCGGGCTGGAGAGCCCTTTTTCCCGGGACGAGTCGCCGCAGATCTGGAATGCCCTTCTGCCGGACGGCCGCCCCGGGCGCCTGCTGCAGATGACTTTCGTTCCTCAGGCCGAGGAGGAGAGCGCCTCGATTTCCGGTCCGCAGACGCGCTCCCGGCAGGCCGTTCTCGTCCTCGCGCGCGGACGCGACGAGCTGGAGCGGTTCGTCCGCTGGGTCTACCTCACGGACCTCGCGATCGCCGTGGGCCTCGCCCTGGCGCTGGCGCTGTGTGTCGAGTTCGTTCTGCGCCGCGGACTCGCGCCGCTCGCCAAGGTGGCGCGGGACGTCGGCGCCCTGGACGAGCGCAGCCTGGAGACCCGGATCGAAGTCTCGCCCGCCGTCGACGAGCTCGATCCGATCGTCCGGCGGCTGAATCTCCTGCTCGAACGCCTGCAAGCGGCTTTCGAGCGCGAGCGGCGATTCTCCGGTGACGTCGCGCACGAGCTGCGGACTCCGGTCGCCGAACTGCGGACGCTCGCCGAGGTCGGCGGGCGCTGGTCTGGAGACGCCGCTCTCGCGAGCGCGCTTTTCGCCGACACCGCGGCCGTGGCCGAGCGGATGGAGCGGGTCGTCGCACAGATGATGACGCTCGCGCGCGCCGAAGCCGGGCAGGAGCCGATCGAATCGAGCCCATTCGATCTCGCGGAGCTGATTGACGAATGCGTCGTCTCCTGCAGTCCAGTGACCCGCGATCGCCGGATCAGCATCGAGCTCCATCTCGACCGGCCGCTCCCGGTCTTCGAAGACCGGAACCTGCTGGCTGTGATCCTGCGCAATCTGCTGGAAAACGCCGTCGCGCACGGTCCCGAGGACGGCACGATCACGGTCGAAGCGCACGCCACCTCCGACGGCGAGGTGCGTTTCACGGTGACGAACGCTGCGCCGGAGCTGCAGCGTTCGGACCTCGAGGCGATGTTCGGCCGGTTCTGGACGAAGGACGTCGCGCGATCGAATGCGCGCCATTCCGGGCTCGGGCTCTCCCTGGTCCGCACTCTGGCCGGACTGCTCGGCATCGAGGTCGAAGCCCGGCGCGACGAAATCCGCGGTCTTCTGACGCTCGCTGTGCAACTTCCCGCGCGAGGTCTCCGCTCCCCGGTTTGACCCTGTTCTCCGCCAGCGGCTATCCTCGGCGCCCCCATGTCCCGCCGCCTGCCGCTGCACACCCGCATGCTCGTCGGATTCACGATCGGAATCGTCGCCGGACTTCTTGCGCACCGCTTCCTCGCCGGAGATCCGCGTCTGGTCTGGTTTCTCACGCATGTCTCGCAGCCGGTGGGAAAGGTCTTCCTGCGCCTGCTCTTCATGCTGGTGGTGCCGCTGATCTTCGCTGCGCTTGTGCTGGGGATCACCGGACTCGGCGACCTCAAGAGTCTGGGACGAATCGGCTTGAAAACGCTGCTTTACACCGTCGTCGTCTCGTCGATCGCCGTCCTGCTCGGATTGACGCTGGTGAACGTGTTGCGCCCGGGAGAAGGATTGTCCGCAGAGGCGCGCGCGCGAATGATGGCCGGAGCCGCCGAACGCTCGGCGGTCCTGGCGAAGGTGGCGGCGCCGAAGTCCGGCATGGACCTCGTGACCGACATCGTTCCCGCGAACCCGCTCAAGGCGGCCGTCGACGGCGATCTCCTGGCCTGGATGTTCTTCGCCCTCCTGTTCGGCATCGGTCTCTCCCTGACGCGGACGGAGGCGGCGCGCCGGCTGGAGGAGGCGATCGAAGGGCTCTACGACGTCACGATGCGGCTCATCGCGATCGTGATCAGCCTGGCGCCGATCGGAGTCGCCGCGCTGCTGTTTTCGATCACCGCCGATCTCGGTCTCGAAATCGTCGTGCAGCTCGCGCGATACGTCGGAGTCGTGGTGCTGGCGCTCGCGATTCATCAGTTCGTCGTGTATTCGCTGGCGGTGAAGATCTTCGGCGGCATGAGCCCGCGCTTCTTCTTCGCCGGCATTCAGGAGGCGATGATCACCGCCTTCTCGACCGCGTCGTCGAACGCCACGTTGCCGACGGCGTTGCGCGTGGCCGAGGAGAAGCTCAAGCTCCCGTCACACGTCAGCCGATTCGTCCTCACCCTCGGGTCGACCGCGAATCAGAACGGCACGGCGCTTTTCGAGGGAGTGACGGTACTTTTCCTGGCTCAGTTCTACGGGGTCCATCTCTCGCTCGGGCAGCAGGTGACCGTTCTCTTCATTTGTATTCTCGGCGGAATCGGCACGGCCGGCGTGCCGGCCGGCTCGATTCCGGTCGTGGCGATGATCCTCGGCCAGGTGAATATCCCCGTCGAGGGTATCGGCGTCATCCTCGGCGTGGACCGGTTCCTCGACATGTGCCGGACGACGTTGAACGTCTCCGGAGATCTCGCTGCGGCCGTCGTCGTTTCGCGCGGCGAGACGGAGCGGCTGGCTCCGCCCGCAGCCTGATCGGCGGCCGGCCCGGCTGGTTCCAAACCGCCGCGAAAATGTCACCGCAATTCGACTGACGTCGAAACCGCCGGCGCGTTAGCGTCCGGCTTCGATGTCGATCCGCCTCGAGCAGCTCACCAAGCGCTACGACCACCGGCCGGTGGTCTCGAACGTTTCGCTCACCGTCGAACGCGGCGAATTCTGCGTGCTTCTCGGACCGTCCGGCAGCGGCAAGAGCACCGTTCTGCGGCTCATCGCGGGCCTCGCCGCCGCCGACTCCGGCAGAATCCTTCTCGAAGAGCGCGACCTCGCCGGCGTTCCGGCGCGCGAGCGCGATTGCGGATTCGTGTTCCAGAACTACGCTCTTTTCCGGCATCAGACGGTCGCCGAGAACGTCGAGTTCGCTCTGCGGGTCCGCGGCGTGCCGCGCGCGGAGCGGCGCCGTCGGCGGGAAGAGCTGCTCGAGCTCGTCGGTCTCGCCGGTTTCGGCGGCCGCCGCCCCGGTCAGCTTTCCGGCGGACAGCAGCAGCGCGTGGCGCTCGCCCGCGCGCTCGCGCATCAGCCGCGGGTTCTTCTCCTCGATGAACCGTTCGGCGCGCTCGACGCACGCATCCGGGTCGAGCTCCGTCGCAGTCTGCTGCGCATCCAGCGCGAGCTCGGAGTCACCACTCTTTTCGTGACGCACGACCAGGAGGAGGCGTTCGAGCTCGCGGACCGCCTGGCAGTCATGGCGCAGGGGAGGCTGATCGAAGCTGGTCCACCGCAGGAGCTCTATCTCCGTCCGGCGACGGAGTTCGTCGCGACTTTCCTCGGCGGGGCGAATCTGCTCGTCGGCGAGAGCAGCCGCGCCGGAGTGCGGATCGGACCTCTCGAGTTGCCTCTTGCGTCACGCGTCGAGGAGCGCGAGGTCGGGCGGCGGGTTCAGGTGCTGATCCGTCCCGAGGACCTGGCGCTGCGTGGCGAGAATGAGGAGATGAACCATCCGCTTCTCGGCGTGGGCGTCGTCGAAGAGGTGAGTTTCGTCGGCGCCAGCGAGCGTCTGCGCCTCCATCTTCCGGCTTTGCCGCGCGTGCGGGTCATCCAACCGCCGGCAGGATTCGGCAGCGATCATCTGCCGGTCGATGTCGTGCGCTCCCAGCATCAGGCTCGCCGCGCGCCGCTCATCCGCGGGTCCCGTGTCCAGGTGGGAATCCGCCGCCTGCACGCGCTGCCTCATCCCGGGCTCGGTTTCGCGGTGCTCTCCGGACTCGCTGCCGGCGAGCCGCAGAGCGCGGTGGTCGAGACCTACGGCGGAGAGCTGGCGCGGCTCGCCCAGGCCCGCCTGCGCCGGTTGGCGAACGCCGCGGAGCTCGAGTCGGCGCTCGCCGCCGAACCGATCGATCTGCTCATCGCCGGCCTTCCGGCGGACAACGGCGCGGAGCGCGTCGAAGAACTGCTCGCTCTCGCTCCCTGCAACCTGCTCTTCGTCCGCGGCAACCGCCCGCTGCCGCCGCAGAGGTTTCTGCTCGCGGTCGCGGTTGGTGAACCGGGTAAAGAGGATGTCGCCTTCGCCGGCCGTCTCGCGCGCCATCTCGGTTCGCCCGCCACGGTGCTGACTGCGTTGCCGCTCGATGCCAGCGAGGCCGACCGCATCGCGGCGGAGCGCTTCCTCGCCGCCTGCGTTCGCACGCTCGCTCCCCTCGGTGTTGCCGCAGAGCCGGAGCTGGTTCGTGGCGAGCTCCTGCCCGCGCTCGACCGGCGATTGCGGGACCGGCACGACCTTCTCGTTCTCGGCGCACCGCTGCCCGACGCCGAAGGCAGCCGACGCTGGGGGCGAAGTCTGCGCGCCCTGTTCGAAGCCCAGCACGACACGCCCGTCCTCGTCATCCGGGGCAGCGGGCGCGGCGTGGCCTGATTCCCCGACAGACATCGAACGGAAGATCGGAGATCGAAAATGATCGGACGGCAGGCGACAGTCTTGACGGCACTCCTGATGTGCGGCGCGACGAGAGCGATTCCGGCTGAGAAGCCGGTGACGCTCCTCAACGTCTCCTACGACCCGACGCGCGAGCTCTTTGCGGACGTGAACGAGATCTTCGCCAGGCAGTGGAAGGAGAAGACCGGGCAGGAATTGAAGATCGAGCAGTCGCACGGCGGGTCAGGGAAGCAGGCGCGGGCGGTGATCGACGGGCTGGAGGCGGATGTGGTGACGCTGGCGCTCGCCTTTGACATCGATGCGATCGCCCGCGTCGGGCTGCTTCCGGCGTCCTGGCAGGAGCGTCTGCCGAACAACAGCACGCCCTACACGTCGACGATTCTCTTTCTCGTCCGAAAGGGCAATCCCAAGGGGATCAAGGACTGGGACGATCTCGCCAAGCCGGGAGTCTCCGTCATCACGCCCAACCCGAAGACCTCCGGCGGAGCGCGCTGGAACTATCTCGCGGCGTGGGGCTGGGCGGAGAAGAAGTACGGCAGCGAAGAGCGCGCCCGACAGTTCGTGTCGGCGATCTTCGGCAACGTGCCGGTTCTCGATACCGGCGCGCGCGGCTCGACCGTGACGTTCGTCGAGCGCGGCATCGGCGACGTTCTCATCGCCTGGGAGAACGAAGCCTTGCTTTCTCTCCGCGAATTCGGGGACGGCAAGTTCGAGATCGTGACGCCGTCGTCGTCGATCCTCGCCGAGCCGCCGGTCGCTCTCGTCGACAAGAATGCCGACCGCAGAGGCACCCGCAAGGTCGCCGAGGAGTATCTGCGTTTTCTCTACACCCCGGCTGGTCAGGAGCTTGCGGCGAAGCACTTCTATCGTCCCAGCGATCCCGCGGTCGCGGCGAAAACCGCCGCGTCCTTTCCGAAGCTCGATCTGTTCACGATTGCAGAACGTTTCGGCGGCTGGAAAAAGGCGCAGGAAAAGCATTTCGCGGACGGCGGAGAATTCGACCGCATGCAGCAGAACCGGCGCTGACCATCGATGGCGAAAACGCGTGAACGAGGGGCCCTTCCGGGATTCGGGCTGTCGATGGGAATCACCCTGCTCTACGTGGGGCTTCTCGTCCTCGTGCCGCTCGCGACGCTCGTCGTCAAGAGCTCGGAGCTCTCGTTCTCGCAGTTCGTCGCGCTCGTCGGATCCGCGCGCGCTCTGGCGTCCTACCGCCTGACCTTCGGCGCGGCCTTCGCCGCGGCGGCGTTGAATCTGGTTTTCGGAGTTCTCGTCGCCTGGGTGCTGGAGCGGTACGCCTTCCCCGGGAAGCGCTGGATCGATGCGCTCGTCGATCTTCCCTTCGCTTTGCCCACTGCCGTCGCCGGGATCGCGCTCGCTGCGGCGTACGCGCCGAACGGCTGGATCGGGAGGTGGCTCGAGGTCGCCGGCATCCAGGTGGCCTACAAACCGCTCGGTGTCGTCGTTGCGCTGACATTCATCGGCCTTCCGTTCGTCGTCCGCACGGTGCAGCCGGTGCTGCGGAATCTCGAGCCGGTGTTCGAAGAGGCGGCGGCCGGGCTCGGAGCGACCCGCTGGCAGACGCTCCGGCAGGTCGTTCTGCCCGAGCTCGCGCCTGCGGCGGTGACCGGATTCGTCCTGGCGCTGGCGCGCGGTCTGGGCGAGTACGGCTCGGTCATCTTCATCGCCGGGAATCTGCCGCTCAAGTCGGAGATCACGGCGCTGCTCATCATGGTGAAGCTCGAAGAGTACGACTATGCCGGAGCGACAGCCCTCGCGATCGTCTTTCTCACCGCATCGTTCGCATTGCTTCTCGTGCTCAACCGGATGACGGCGCGCCAGGGCGCGTCGGGGGTTGCGTGACGGAGCGGCCTCGGGATTCGCGAGCCGCCGCCGCGACAGCTCCAGGCTGGCGCGATCCACGCGCCGAGCCCGCCTGGCTTCGGGTCCTGCTGCTGCTGGTCGCCGCAGGATTTCTGCTGCTCTTTCTCATCCTTCCGCTGGCGGTCGTCTTCGCGCAGGCGTTCGCGAAAGGCGCGGCGGTCTTTGTCGCCGCAATCTCGGATCCCGTCGCGTTCTCCGCGGTGAAGCTGACGCTTCTGGTGGCAGCGATCGTCGTGCCGATCAACACCGCCTTCGGGGTCGCGGCAGCCTGGTCGATTTCCTACTTCCGGTTTCGCGGGCGCGCGCTGCTCGTGACTCTCATTGATCTGCCGTTCTCGGTCTCTCCGGTCGTCGCCGGCATGCTTTTCGTGCTTCTCTTCGGCGCGCAGGGCTGGATCGGTCCATGGCTCATCGAGCACGATCTCCGGATTCTGTTCTCGTTGCCTGGAATCGTCCTCGCGACGCTCTTCGTCACGAGCCCGTTCGTCGCACGGCAACTCCTGCCGCTCATGGCGGCACAGGGGCAACAGGAGGAAGAGGCCGCGCTCACTCTCGGAGCTTCGGGGTGGCAGCTCTTTCGCTGGGTGACGCTGCCGCGCATCGGCTGGGGCCTGCTGTACGGAATCATTCTCACCAATGCCCGCGCGATGGGGGAGTTCGGCGCGGTTTCGGTCGTTTCAGGCCATATCCGCGGGCGCACCAACACGATTCCGCTGCAGGTCGAGATCCTCTACAACGAGTACCAGTTTTCGGCCGCGTTCGCCGTCGCTTCGCTCCTCACGGTGCTCGCTCTCGTGACTCTCTTCGTCCAGTCCCTGCTGCGCCGCAAGCTCGCCGGCCCCGGCGTGCGGTAACCTCACCGGCATGCCACGGGAGGCAGGGCGCGCGACGGCCATCCGCTGGATGGTTCTCGCCGCGGGGCTCGTCCTCGCGGTCGCCGTCGCGGTCGCGGCGGTCGTGCTGAACGACGAGCGCACGGCCGCGGTGGAGGCCAGCCGGGAGCGCGCGCGAGAAGCGGTCGAGCGCCTCGCCCGGTCGGCGTCCGACGCCGCGAAGCTCGCCCACGGCGCCGTCGATCCCCAGCTCTTCATCCATCTCGTCTCGACGATCGCCGGGCGCGAGGCCGGATCGTCGACCGTCACGATCCGGGTCCTCTCTCCGGCGGAAGTCGACCGCGACTTCGCCGATGAACGCGCCGCGCTCTGGCGCGAGGCGCTTCAGGGTCGTTCCCTCGACGACTTGTTGCGCGTCAGCGGAGATGCGGTCGCCGTGGCGCCGCTCTCCGGCCCGGAGGGAAGCGTCCTCGGCGTCCTCGAAGGGGCCGTTGTCGCGAGCCAGGTCGACAGCCGCTGGCAGCGGCGGCGCAACCGGGCACTGCTCGCGGCGATCGTCATTGCCGCTGGCGCAGCGCTTCTCGCCGCCTGGGGCGTGCGCCGGGCGATGGCGCCGATCGGTGCGCTCGCCAGTCGCACCGCGGGATTGCGCGAAGGCGATCTCGAATCGCCGATGCCGGATGTACCCACGGGTGAGTGGCGGGACTTTGCCGCCCACCTCGATGGCGCACGCCGGCGCCTGGCGAGCGCCGAAGCCGGGCTCGCGAAGCGCGGCGACGAGCTCGCCGCCGTTCTCGGCGGAATCACCGAAGGGGTCTTCGCGGTCGACCGCGACCGCCGGATGGTCTACATGAACGCCGCCGCAGCAGCGCAGCTCGCGATCACCGAGGCCGACGCGGTCGGGAGGTTCTGCGGCGACGTCCTTCGCCCGTTGACAGTCGATGGCGTCCGCCCGTGCGACGATCGATGCCCGATTCTCGAAGCGCGCTTCCGCGGTACCACGGAAGTTTCGGAGCGGCTTGCGGGAGGAGACGGACCCCGCACCGCGGCGCTCCGAAGCTCTCCGCCTTCGGGAGGAATTCAGGTGCAGCTCATGCGGGACGAGACGGTCGTCGAATCGGCGCGACGCGCTCGCGATCTGCTGGTCGGCGACCTCGCGCACGAGCTGAAGACTCCGCTCGCTGCCCAGGCGGCCTCGCTCGAGCTGCTGCGCGATGGGCTCGGGGAGCGCGACTCCGATCTCTCGGACCTCGTCACCGCGGCCGAAACCGCAACGATGAGGCTGCGGCGGTTGATCGAGAATCTGCTCGAGAGCATTCGCATCGAGTCGGGCCAGCTCGCCATCCGCCGGGTCGAGCTGGCGATGGACGAGGTCGTGGAGGAGGCGACCGAAATGACCCGTCCACTTCTTGCGCTGCGCCATCAGTCTCTCGACCTCGATCTTCCGTATCCGCTCCCGCGCACGATCGGCGATCCGCAGCGCCTCGCCCAGGTGCTCGTCAACCTGCTGGCCAACGCCTCGAAATTCGCGCCGGAGAAAAGCGTCATCCGGCTGGCGGTGGCGGCGAGCGCGACGGGTCCGGCCACTCTCGAGTTCTGGGTGGAGGACGAGGGCCCCGGTTTTCCGGTCGGGATGGAGCCGGGAAAAACGGCGCGCTTCGAGCGCGGAACGACCGAGCGTGGCGGCGAACCGAAGGAGTCGGGAACCGGGCTCGGACTCTGGATCTCGCGGTCGATTCTCGAGCGCCACGGCGGCGAGCTGCTCTGGGATCGTGCTTCGCAGCGGACACGCGTCGGCGCCCGGTTGCCGGTGGAGAAGCGAGCGTGAAGGTTCTCGTCGTCGACGACGATTTCGAGCTGCGCTCGCTGGTGGCCTTTGCGCTGCGGCAGGGCGGGTTTCTCGTCGTGGAAGTTGCCGACGCTGCGGCGGCTCTCGCCACGGCGCGCGCGGAGATGCCGGCTCTCGTCATCCTCGACTTGAACCTTCCCGGGCGGGATGGGCTCGATCTCCTGCCGGAGCTGCGGGCGATTCTTCCCGCTCCCGTGCTGGTTCTTTCCGTGCGCTCCGCGGAAGAGGACGTCGTGCGGGCGCTCGATCTCGGTGCCGACGATTTCCTCACCAAACCGTTCAGTCCGCGAACGCTCCTGGCGCGGATCCGTGCCTTGCTGCGTCGCTCCGGCGTCGAGCGTCCGGAGCCGCTCGTCGCGGGCGATCTCGAGCTCGACCTCGAGCGCCGGACGGCACGCTTCGCCGACCGCGAGCCGATCCGCATGACGCCGCTCGAGCTGCGCCTGCTGCAGCTGCTCGTCGCCTCCGCGAACGAGACGGTGAGTGTCGAGCGGCTGCTCTCCCACATCTGGGGGACGCGCGGCGCCGGCGATCGCCAGCTGCTCAAGCAGCTCGTGCACCGGCTGCGCCAGAAAATCGAGCCCGACCCCGCTGGCCCGCGCTACATCCTGACCGCCGCTGGCGAGGGCTACCGCTTCGTTCCACAGACCCCCGGCCAGGTCTTCTGACCTGTTCTCGCGCGGCTCTTCGGGGCCGCGGAAGTTTGGCCGCGCGCGGGCGGCCGTGAGAGACTGCGCCCCGATTCCTCAAGGCATTCCTTCGATAAGGAGGCACCGGTGCTTGCCGAACTGATGCGCAAGAAGAGCCTGGACGAGATCCTCGCGGCGCCGGAGGCAGGCCACGGCCAGGGGCTGAAACGGCATCTCTCGGCGTTCAGCCTGACGATGCTCGGAATCGGCGCCGTCATCGGTGCCGGAATCTTCTCGACCGTCGGCACCGCGGCGGCTGGCGGCGCCGATCATCTCGGTGCCGGACCCGCGCTCATCCTGTCGTTCGTCATGACGGCGGTAGCCTGTGGCTTCGCCGCGCTCTGTTACGCCGAGCTCGCGGCCATGGTGCCGATCTCCGGATCGGCCTACACCTATTCGTACGCCACGCTCGGTGAGCTCGTGGCCTGGATCATCGGCTGGGATCTGATCATCGAGTACGCGGTCGGCAACATCGCGGTCGCGATCTCCTGGTCCGGCTACTTTCAGGAGCTGCTCCGCGGCTTCGGTATTCACTGGCCGGGCTGGCTCGGTATCGACTATCGGAGCGCCGCGCAGGCGGCGAGTCAGGTTGCGGCGGCGATCGCCGCCGGGAAAGATCCGGCTTCCGAGTTGGGCATCGCCATGGTGCGCTCGGCCCAGGCTCTCGTCGAGGCGCCGCACATCGGTTCGTTCGCGCTGGTGTTCAACCTTCCGGCTTTCCTCATCGTGATGGGAATCACTCTCATCCTGGTGCGCGGAGTGCGCGAGAGCGCGACGTTCAACAGCTGGATGGTCGGATTGAAGCTCGCGATCATCGCCTTCTTTCTCGCCATGGGCGCGCACTACGTGAAGCCGGAAAACTGGCACCCCTTCGCTCCCAACGGCTTCCACGGCATCGCCGGCGCAGCCGCGATCATCTTCTTCGCCTATATCGGCTTCGATGCCGTATCGACCGCGTCGGAGGAGAGTGTGAATCCGCAGCGCGACATGCCGATCGCGATCCTCGGAAGTCTCGCGGTCTGCACCGTGATCTACATCGCCGTCGCCGCTGTTCTCACCGGCATGCTGCCGTGGAATCAGCTGGGCACCGCTGAACCGCTGGCGAGCGCCTTCTCGAGCCTCGGGATGAACTGGCCGGCGCTGGTGATCTCGCTCGGCGCCGTGTTCGCGACGACTTCCGTATTGCTGGTATTCCAGATGGGGCAGCCGCGCATCTTCTTCTCGATGGGCCGGGACGGCCTGCTGCCGTCGTGGGCGGCGAAGATTCATCCGAAGTACGGAACGCCGCATGTCACGACCTGGATCACCGGCTGGTTCGTCGCGATTCTCGCCGGGTTGGCCAACATCGACGAGATCGTTCAGCTGACCAACATCGGGACGCTCTTCGCTTTCGTTCTGGTCTGCATCGGGGTCAGCGTGCTGCGGGTCAAGGATCCCGATCGCCATCGGCCGTTCCGCGTTCCCGGCGGCAGCTTCCTCGTTCCGGTGCTCGGCGCGTTGTGCTGCATTTTCCTCATGGTCTATCTGCCGCCGGCGTCGTGGTGGCGCTTCATCGGCTGGCTGGTCTTCGGCGCGGCGATCTACGCCGCCTATGGCTACAGCTCGAGCGTCCTCGGCCGCAAGGCCGGCCGCCCCGCGACGCGCCCGGCGTTCATGACCTGGATGGCGTACGGGTTCCTGCTCGCGGGCATCGGCCTCTTCGTCATTCCGCACAATGCGGGACTGACGCTGCTCTTCGGCGAAGCGGGAGATGCCAACTCGCCCTCGCACATGCGCGCCGGGATCGGTCTGGCGTTCATCGCCGTCGGCGTCGTCGCCGTCGCGATCGGAGCGCTGCAAAGCCGTCGCCGCGCGGCCTGATCCCGGGAAGCGCGATGAACGAGAGCTCCCGGGGAGTTCGAGTCGAGGCGGACTCGAAAATCGGCACGCCGACCGTCTGGGGGATGTCGGGCTATCAGTGGGCGGTTCTCTTCGCCGCCTGGCTGGGCTGGGGCTTCGACATTTTCGACGGTCTGCTGTTCAATTTCGTCGCGCCGAATTGCGTACCGACCCTTCTCGGTCTGACGATCGGTTCCCCCGAGGCGCGCGCAGCGACCTTGCGCTGGACGGGGGCCTACAGCTCCCTGCTCCTCGTCGGCTGGGCGGCCGGCGGAATTCTCTTCGGGCGACTCGCCGACCGGATCGGCCGGACCCGCACGCTGACGCTCACGATGCTGCTCTATGCGGGTGGAACGGCGCTGTGCGCCTTCGCTCCGAACCTCTGGGTTCTGGGGCTCTTCCGGCTCATCGCGGCGCTCGGCATCGGCGGCGAATGGGCGGCCGGCGCGGCGATGGTTGCCGAAGTGGTGCCGGAAAAGCGGCGCCTCGAGGCCGGAGCGCTGCTCTATACCTCGGCGCCGGTCGGCCTCGCGCTCGCCACCTACGTCAACTCTCTCGTCGCCGGAAGACTCTTCGCCGGGCAGCCGGAGCTCTCCTGGCGGATCGTTTTCCTCGCGGGCCTCGTCCCCGCGGCGGTCGCACTCGGCGTGCGCCGTTTCGTCCGCGAACCCGAGCGCTGGCTGGCGTCCACCGGCAACGCTCAGCGGGCGCGTTTCGCAGAGCTTTTCTCCCCGGAGAACCGGCGGCGGACGGTGAGCGGATTCCTCATGGCGCTCGTGGCTTTGCTCACCTGGTGGAGCTGCAACGTCTTCATTCCGGTCGTCGCGTCCGGCCTCGCCCAGGGCGCCGCGACGTCCCGCGGGCTCGGGCGCGATGCGATGCTGGCGCTCGCCGAGGCGTGGAAGTCGCGCGCCGTGACGTGGTTCAACTGGGGTGGCCTGCTGGGGACTCTGCTCACCGTTCCGGCGGCGAAGCTCCTCGGCCGGCGCTCCATGTTCGGGATCTATTTCCTGCTCTCGAGCGCCGCGCTCTTCTGCACCTTCGGACTCGATCTCGCGCCGGAGACGCGATTGCTGATGTATTTCTGGATCGGATTGACGGTCTTCGGCGTCTTCGGCAGCTTCACGTACTACCTGCCGGAGCTCTTCCCGACGCGCCTGCGCGCGACCGGCGCCGGCTTCTGCTACAACGCCGGTCGTATCCTCGCGGCGTTCGGGCCGTTCTGGGTCGGAACAGTCGCTGCGCGCGGCGCCACGAGCACCATGAGCGCCCTCTTTGCGGTGGGCTTCGTTCCGCTCGCCGGCCTGCTTCTCCTGCCCTTCGTCGTCGAAACGCGCGGCAAGGAGCTCGAAGACTAGGTCGACGCCGGGAGCGCGCGCGAGACTTTGCGCCCGGCGCGCCAGAGGACGTAGGCGGGAACTCCGAGGGCGCAGGCCTGGGCGGGGAAATAGGCCAGCACACGAACCAGAAAGTCGCCTTCGCGGGGCAGCAGGAAGGGCGCGGAGGTCGCGATCCAGACGAAACCGGCGAGCGCCGGCGAGATGTTCTCACGGTCGATTGCCGCGAGCCAGACGACGAGCGCCAGAACGTAGCTCGCCGGCGCGAACGGACTGGCGAGCGTTCCCAGAGAGAGCAGCGCCAGCCAGACCGGCAATTCGATGCCTGGAGCGGCAGCCTCCGGCGTTCGCGGACGGCGCGCCGCCCACAGCGCGAGAGCGACGATCGTCAGTCCGTAGAGCGTCGAGATCCAGCGCCCGGCGGAAAAGCCCGCGCCGGGAACACCGAGCTTCTCGAGCTTGAGCGGAATTCCGAACGGCGCCATGTTGTGCGCGACCGCGAAGGCGCGCGAGAACGGACGGCAGAACGATTCGCCGCTCGACAGCCGGGGGAGCTCGTAGTCGACGAAGGCGTGGAACGGAGCCGGACCGACGACGGCGTAGATGGCCCCGCAGAAGATCAGCCCGAAGGCCGCGGTCACGATCGCATCCCGCCAGCGACGTCGGAACACGAGATAGAGCGCAAGGACGCCGGGAAAGATCTTGCCCACGGTCGCCAGAGCGAGCAGCGCTCCTCCGACCGGCCGGGCGCGCCGGAAACCGAACCAGGAAAGGACCGAGATCGAAACGATGAGCAGCTGAACGTTCGACATTTGGAAGCCCACCTGGACCGGAACGGAGAGCCAGATCGCCGGCATCGCGGCGATCGCCCGGCGCCGCGACGCCGGCTCGAGCGCGCCGGCGACCGCCGCCAGAGCTGCGAGGAGAGCGAGCGCCGAGACGCCGAACCAGACCATGCGCTCGTGCGGATAGTCCGTTCCGGCCACCGCCTTCAATGCGAGAGGGAAAAGCAGGAACGGCGGAGGGTAGAGATAGGCGTCGATATTGAACGTGCCCATCTTGCGGTCGAGATAAAGCTCGCTGCGATAGACGTTGGTCTCGCCCGAGGTCGCGAATCGGGCACTCTCGGTGTAGGCGGTCAGGCAGTTGTGGGCGACGTACCAGGGATCGTTGGGAAAGAGGGAGCTCTCTTTGGCTGTCGGGTCGAGCATGAACGCCGAGGCTCGCGCGGTCTGGACGACGGCGAGCGCGGCGACGAGGAGCCAGGCGGCGCACCACCAGCGATGTGTCTTCGCCAGACCGTCGAGATCCGCCGGCAGGCGACGGGCGAGAGCGACCGCGACGGCGAGACCGAGAAGGAGTCCGACGACGACCGCTGCCGCTGCGCTCATTCCGGCGCCGCGCAGGCCGACCCGGGAGGCCATGGCCACGACGGCGCCCATCGCGAGCGCGATCAGGCCACGTTCCAGCTGTAAGTTCATACTTGGATATTACGTCGCTCGCCGGAGGATCCGGACAGCGGGCTCAGAGATAGCCGAGCGACTTCAGCAGCTCGGTCGTCTCGCTGTCGAGCTGGCGCGAATCGTTGCAGGTGTTCTCGTCGCTCGTGCAGTCGAATCCCGGCGCGCGCCACCATTTGCCCATCGCCCGCTTGAGTCGGTCGGCATCACCCGGGAAGCGCGCCACGACGTTCTCGTTTTCTCCCGGGTCGTTCTCGAGATCGAACAGTGCCCAGGGTTGGCCGACACCGCCGATCCAGCGTTGCTCCGGCGGATTTGGCGTGAAGAGCAGGGAGAACCGCCGGTCGCGGGCGATGCGGATCCAGGTCCGCCCGGCCGAGGTTCCGGACTCCGAAAAGCTGATCGTGTCGCTCGCGGCTGCGGGGTTCGCGATGCGCGGCCAGAGACTCTGACCCTGCGCCCATCGGCCTTCGGGAAGCGAAATTCCCGCGGCAGCGAGAAGGGTCGGCGCGAGGTGTAGGAGCGCGACCGGCTCGCGGTCGACCCCCTTCGCGATGTGACCGGGCCAGTGAAGAATCAACGGCACGTGGAGGCAGGTCTGATAGCCGAGCCGGCCGTGATTGAAGTAGTAGTCGTGCTCTCCGAGAGACTCGCCATGATCGGCGGTGAACGCGGTCAGAGTTCCCGAGAGGAGCTTCTTCTCCCGGAGCGCCGCGAGCAGCCGTCCGATCTGTTCATCGACATAGGAGATCTCGGCGTCGTATCGCGCAACATAGAAGGCGAGTCGCGTGTCTCCGGCGAGCATCTGCCGCTTTCCGATTCCGGCGAGCTCCTGCTTGTAGTGCCGGGTCACCGGGACCTGGACCGTCGGGTCGAAGTGCGCGTCGCCCTGAAACCGGTCGCTGAAGGCCGCTGGCGGACGGTAGGGCGCGTGCGGATCGAGATAATGCACCCAGAGGAACCATGGCTTCGAGGTGTTGATCTTCCCGGCAGCAGCGATCGCCAGCCGGGTCACGTTCTCGGCCGCGACAGAGTCGGTCTCGACGGCCGAATTCGGCAGCTTCCACGATTCGAGGAAGGTGCCGAAGCCCTGATCGAAATAGAGCTGTTGTCCGACGGCCCCGTTGGCGACGACGGCGTGCGTCGAATAGCCCGCGCGCTGCAGCACTTCGGCAAGCGTCGTGAACGTGCACGGAAGTGGCACTCCCACCTGGCGCACGATGCCGTTGTCCTTGGGATAGGTCGACGTGAAGATCGAGGCGAATGAGGGGCCCGTCTTCGGCCACTGCGACTGCGCTTGGTCGAAGCGCAGTCCTTCGCCCGCCAGACGGTCGATGTTCGGCGAGGTCGCGCGGACGTATCCCCAGGCCGAGAGATGATCGGCGCGCAGCGTGTCGACGGTGATCAGCAGGATGTTCGGCGGCTTTCCGCCGTCGGCGCGGAGGAGTGTCGTGGGGTCGACGGCGGAGGCCGCGGAGGCGGAAGCCGGGCTCGAGGCGTCCGGCGCCGGACGACTGCATCCGGACGCGCAGAGAACGAGGACGGCGGCGCTCGCCAGCGCCAGCAGAATTTCGCTGCGCTTCAAGGGAAGGTCTCGCCGGACTTCAAGCTGGAAGGTTCGCTGCGTTCTTCAATGCGCGTTCAGGCGCAGGCCGTGGCGCAGAGTCATCCAGATGATCTTGAAGTCGAGGCCCAGCGACCAGTTCTCGATGTAGTAGAGGTCGAACTCGAGGCGCTTGCGGATCGACGTGTTCCCGCGCCAGCCGTGAACCTGCGCCCAGCCGGTGATGCCCGACTTCACGCGGTGCCGGACCATGTACTGCGGCAGATGCTTGCGGAATTCGGCGACGAAGGTCGGGCGCTCCGGACGGGGGCCGACGAGCGACATGTCGCCGCGCAGGACGTTCCACAGCTGCGGCAGCTCGTCGATCGACCAGCGGCGCAGGAAGGAGCCGAAACGGGTGCGCCGCGGATCGTCTTCGACCGCCCAGACCGGCCCCGTGCTCGCCTCGGCGCTGCGCCGCATCGAGCGCAGCTTCCAGATCATGAACGGACGCCCGTCGAGGCCCATGCGCTCCTGACGGTAAAAGATCGGCCCGCGATCTTCGATCCAGATCGCGAGCGCGACGAGCGGCAGAAGCGGCGTCAGGACGATGAGCGCGGCCGCGGAGAGCGACAGGTCGAGCACACGTTTCACCAGGCTGTGCCAGCCCTGGAGCGGCACCTGCGAGAGGTTGATGATCGGCGTGCCGTCGAGCTCCTCGAGGGTCGCCTTGATCGTGGCGTACTGCAGGATGTCCGGCACCAGTTTGACTTCGACGCACTCGCTGCCGACCGTCTGCAGCACCTGCATCATCTTCTTGTGCGCTTCGAGGGGCAGCGCGATGAACACCTGGTCGATCTGGCGCGCCTCGATGATTCGCGCGAGCTCCGCGGTCTCGCCGAGCACCGGCAGTCCGACGACGCGCAGCTCGCGCTTCGCCGGATCGTCGTCGAGGAAGCCGATGACTTCGACACCGAAGTCGCGATGCGCGACGAGCTTCTCGGCGATATCGATTCCCAGCTCGCCGGCGCCGACGATCAGGATGCGCTGCAGGTTTCCCGCATGCAGGCTCGCGCTGCGCAGAAGTCCACGGATCGCCACCCGCAGAGTGACCACCGCAACGAGCTCGAGGGCGGCGAAGAATCCGAGAAAGTAGCGGCTGTAGGTGAAGTACTCGAGGCTGCCCGGAGCTGCCGCGGGGCGATACCAGGACGTGAGACCGGAGAGCAGCACGGTGCCGAGAATGACCGCCAGCAGAACCGAGACGGTTTCGTCGACGCGCGCCCGGTAGAGGCGCTGGCGATAGAGGCCGTGGAAGTAGAAGACGACCGGGAAGAGGACGAGCGCGATCGGCAGCAGCTCCAGATATCGCCCGAGGTCGGGAGTGTTCTTGGTCAGCGGAACGACTTCGAGCTCGAATCGCAGGGCCCAGGCGCCGAAGAACGCGAGCAGAGTCGCAGCCAGATCTCCGAAGAGGTGCGCGGCAGCGGCGATACGAAATCTTTGTCGGATCAAATCAGCTCTCCCTCGGTTTCAGGCCAGAAGGGGCGCAAATATCCCTTGAGCCGGGTCGCAAACCGCTCGGCGGAAAATTCTTCCGCACGACGTCGAAGGTCCATGGGATTGAACTGCATCCGTCGGATTTTGTCAATTCCCACCACCAGTTCCGCGACGTCCGAATCGCCCGCCGTCTCGTCGATCAGCAGGCCGTGGCGACCGGATTCGACGATGTCGACGACGCCTCCGGCGGCGACGGCGAGAACGGGAGTGCCGCAGGCCAGCGCCTCGACGGTCGCGATGCCGAAATCCTCAATTCCTGTCTGCAGATAGCACAGGGCGGTGGCATAGAGGCGGCGTAGCTCTTCGCCGGCAACATGCCCGACGAAACGGGTGTTCGCACCGCCCTGGCGCTCGAGGGCGGCGCGCTCAGGTCCGTTGCCCACGACGACCAGGGGAACGCCGGCCTTCTGGCACGCTTCAATGGCGCGATTCACTTTTTTGTATGGCGCCAGCGCAGCCACCACCAGGACGAATCCTTCCCGGCTTTCGTCGAGGTTCCGGAAGGCCTCGATGTCGACCGGAGGATGCAGGACTTCGGAGCTCCGGCCGTAGTAGCGGCGGATCCGGCCGGCGACGAATGTCGAATTCGCGAGATAGAGGTCGACCCGGCCGGAGGTCGCTGCATCCCACGCCTGAAGGCGGTCGAGGATCCTTTCGCGCAGCCACCCTGCCGGTCCTCTCGGATCGGGGAAGTAGGCACGTCGCTGATCCCATGCGTAGCGCATCGGCGTGTGGCTGTAGCAGACGTGAACGGACCCGGGCCCGCGCCGGGCGCTCTTGGCGACGCAGTGACTCGAGCTCACCAGCAGGCGATGGCGCGCGGTCTCGAGCGTCCGCAGAGCGGCGGGAAAGAGGGGCAGGTACTGGCGGTAGTTCTGCCGCAGGCGCGGCGCGTGCTGGAGGAAAGTGGTGTGGACGGGATGCGCCTCGATTTCGGCCGCGACGGAGCCCGGGAAATGGAACAGGGTGTAGATCGGCGCGCGAGGCGAAAGACGCGCGATCGCCGCCAGGACCTGCTCGCCGCCGCGCTGGCCGGTGAGCCAGTCGTGGACCAGCCCGATACCGCCGGGGTCGCGCATCACAGCCCTGCGTTCCCACCGGCGAGAGCTCGCCGGTATACCGCGAGCGTTTTCGCCGCGGTCCTTTCCCAGCGAAAGTCGGCGGCGCGCAGGCGTCCGGCCCGGGAGAGAGCTTCGCGCCGGTCGGGGTCGGTCGCCAGACGCACCATTCCGGCGGCGATCGCATCGGTGTCGAGGGGATCGACGAGCTCCGCGGCGCCGCCGGCGATCTCGACCAGCGCCGGCGTCGTCGACGCGAGGACGGGAGTACCGATCGCCATGGCCTCGGCCACGGGCAGTCCGAAGCCTTCGTAGAGAGATGGAAAGACCAGTGTCAGGGCTCCCTGAACGAGGGCCGGCAAGCGGGCGGGAGCGAGGCGCCCGACCTTCCTGAGGCGCTCTCCCAGGCCGAGCTCCGCAGACCATCGGGCAAGATCGCGGGACACATCGTCGCCACCGGCGACCACCAGGCGGCGGTCATTCGCCGGGCCGGGGAAGGCGCGCGCGAAGGCGCGCACGACGCGCTCGAGATTTTTGTGCGGCTTGGGATTGCCGAGGAAGAGAAAATAGCCCGGAGCGAGCCCGAGCTCCGCGAGCTCCTTCCCGAGCTCCGCCGGCGCGAGGGAGCGACGAAAGCTCTCATCGACACCGTTCCAGGTGACCTCGATCCGGCGGGGATCGACGCCCAGCCGGGTCTCGAGGTCTTTCGCAGTGGCCGCGGAGACGGTGAGAAGGGTCGCGGCGCGGCGCACGGCGCGACGCAGGAAGAAGCGCGCGTAAAGAAGCGCGAGCGGGTGCGGCAGGAACTCCGGATGCACGAGGTGAATGAGGTCGTGAATCGTCACGACCACGCGAGCCGGAGTCCGCGCCGGCAGCACGTAGTGCGGACTGTGAAAGAGATCGACCCGGTGGCGCGCGAGCTTCCTGCCGACGGACCACTGCTCGCGGAGCGAATAGCCCGGACTGTCTTCCTCGACCCACGAGAAGTTCGCCGGCAAACCCGGGAGGAGCTCCGGGCCCGCAGCGGGAGCGAGAAGCAGATAGCGCGAGTCTCCGTCGAGACGTGCGAGCGCGCCGAGCAGCCCCCGAACGTAGGTGCCGATGCCGTAGTCGGCGATTTTCCGTGCGTCGACGGCGATCGTCGGCGGGGCGGCCGGTCCGCTCATCGCCGGCGATCCTTCGCACGTGGATCGGCATGTTCGGCGATCACCAGCTCGAAAAGCCGGGCATGCGCTTCGGCGCTTCGTTTCCAGGTGAAGAGCCGCGCCTGCTCGAGGCCGCGCTGGCGCGCCTGATGGAGGAGCTCGGGTGCATCGAGCCACTGCCCGAGCGCTGCCGCGAGGTCGGCTTCGTCTTCGGGATCGAACAGCATTCCGGCGTTGCCGACGACCTCCGGAAGGCTGGAGCGATCGGCAGCCATCACCGGCACGCCGCAGGCCATCGCTTCGGCGAGCGGCAGGCCGAAACCTTCATAGAGAGAGGGGAAGACGAAAATCGTCGCTGCCTGAAGCACAGCGATGAGATCCGGACGCGGGAGGTGTCCGAGGCGGCGAAGGCCGTGCGCCTCGAGCCGGCGGATCCGGCGCTGGGTCTCCGCGGACGCCCAGCCGTCGGGTCCCACGATCAGCAGCGCCGGCGTCTCCGGCTGCGCCAGCCGCAGAGTTTCCCAGGCGTCGAGCAGCAGACCGAGATTCTTCCGCGGTTCGATCGTGCCCACGAAAAGAATGTAGCGCTCGGGCAGCGCGAGGCGGGTGCGGATCGCCGCGATTTCCGCTGCGGAGGCGGGAATGAAGGCATCGTCGACGCCGTTCCAGATCACCTCCGTCCGGGCCGCGGCATCGGGCCACTGGACGGCGATTTCCCGAGCGACGGAGTTCGAGACCGTGATGATGCGGTCCGCTCGCCGGACCGAACCGTCGAGAAAGGGCAGCAGGCTCGCCCGGATCCGCCAGGTCAGTGTCTCCGGATGATGCAGAACCGCGAGATCGTGGAGGGTCACGATCGCCGGCACCGGCAGTCGCGTCGGCAGGGTGAGCAGAGGCGACCAGAAGAGATCGATGTCGCCGCGCGCGAGTCGCCGGGGGAGATGGAGCTGCTGCCAGAGGACGCCGAGGGGCGCGGGATGAGTTTCGAGTTGGAGCGGGGCGCCCTTCAGGTCATCGAAGCGAACCACCGATGGGGGCAAGTCCTGGAAACCATTGTTTGACATCATGTTCC
>JBDTQG010000015.1:0-66542 GCA_039932315.1 Thermoanaerobaculia bacterium | reverse complement strand
CGCCGCCAGCGTTCATTCTGAGCCAGGATCAAACTCTCCAGTTTAGATCCTGTAACTGCCGCGAATCGGCTAAGGACTCGCGACAGCATGTTTTGAAGCCAAATTGTTCACCGAAGTGAACAGAAAAATTGACGTTGGTACTTATTTATTCCTCTGTTCAGTTTTCAAAGAACCGACTCCAAACGACCGGCCCCAGAATCTGGCGCGGATTTGCGACACTACAGAAGCAAAAGGTCGGTGTCAAGGGCTGGAGCAGAATCCGCTCCCAACCGACATTCGCTGCCGACTACTGCTGCTGTTCCTGGGGAGCTTGAGGCTCTCGGAGACTGCTGCAGAACTGCCGGACTTCCCTCCCCGCGTCGCTCTTGGCTATTTGCTGCTGCCAGAACCGGCGCTCTTCAGTACCGCGCGGGAGGTGGAGTTTAGGAAAACTCGCTCCTCGCTGTCAACCCCCTGCGGCAAGGAATTCGAAAGATTTGCAATCGCCCCGCCTCGAGTCGACCAAAAGCCCGTCCCGCTTGCCTCGCGGCCTCATCGCATGGCCTCCATCGGCGACAGTTTCGCGGCGCGAATGGCCGGATAGAGGCCAAAAACGAGCGCCAGCAGCAGAGCGATGGCCCAGGCCGCGACGAGGCCGAAGCTCGACACGACGAGGCCGTAGGGAAACTTGTCCGAGAGCGCGCGGCACAGCACTCCGCCGGCGATCGTTCCGAGCAGCGCCCCGAGGGCTGCCAGGACCAGCGCTTCGAGCAAAAACTGCACGAGGATCTGATGGTCGTCCGCCCCGAGAGCCTTGCGCAGGCCGATCTCGTAGCGCCGGTCGGAGAACGAGATCAGCATGACCGAGAGCACTCCGACGCCGCCCACGAGAAGCACCGTGCCGGCGAGCGAAAAGAGAACGACTGCCCAGCCATGCATCTGGTTCTGAAAGTCCTGCCAAGAGCGCGCGGCCTCGGCGTCGAGATCCTTGACCTCGACGTCTTCGATGCCGTGATGAGCCTGCCGCGCGCGCCCCAGCATCGTCGCTGAGAGCTCGTCGAGATCGCGCTGAGAGCGCAGCTTGACCGCGATGAGCGACAGCTGGTGGTCGGCATCCATGCGGTCCATGTACGTTTCGAGAGGCACGAGTACGCCGTTCGCGTCCATGTACATCTCGTCGTTGAAGATCTGGCCCGAGGCGAGTACCCCGACGATGCGAAAGGGCACACCTTCGATCGTCACGTCCCTGCCGACCGGATCGCTGCCGCCGAAGAGTTTCGACGCCAGCGTCGCACCGACCACGGCGACGGTGGATCGCCGTCGCTGATCGTCTTCTGTGATGCCACGCCCGAGGCCGACCGGCCGATTCATCAGGAACGAATAGTCCGCAGTGACGCCGTTGACGAAGATCCGCTCGGTTCCGCCCGAGATCCTGACGACGCTGCGCTTCGTCGCCCGGGGCGAGAATCCGAGGACCTTGGGATTCGGCGCGGTGATCCTCGCCAGGTCCTCGTAGCGCAGGCCCGGACTCATCGCAAAGCGCTTCTGATCTTCCGACGTCCTCGCATTCCGCGGCGCGAGCATGAGGGTGCCGTCCCAGGACATCCCCGCGAACCCCGTGCTCACCTTGTCCTGCACGCCGTCGAGGACCGAGGTCATGACGACCAGCGCGAAGACTCCCAGCATGAGCAGCGTCAGCGTGAGCATCGAGCGCAGCTTGTGCGCCCAGAGCTCGATCAGTCCGCCGGTGACGACTTCCCAGACGAGCGCGATGCGCACTCCCGCACTGCGACGGCGGCGCGGCGAATCACTCATAACGCAGCGCCTCCATCGGCGACTGCCGGCTGGCCTTGAACGCCGGATAGAGCGCGAACAGAAAGCCGAAAACGACCGCCATCGCGGTGGCCAAGAGGAAGCTCATCGGCGCAAGCGACAGAGGGATTCCGATCGCCCGGGTTATGGTCCAGGAGAACGCGATGCCCACCACGTAACCCGCAGCGCTTCCCATCACGGTGAGCAGCAGCGCCTCGGTCATGAAGGCCTTGAAGATCTCGCTGCCGGTGGCGCCGATCGCCATCTTGACGCCGACTTCGCGGACTCTCTCCTTGAGCGAAGCGAGCTGGATATTCACGTTGACCATGCCGCCGCCGATCAACGCCAGCACGCCGGAGAGCATGAAGATGATGTTGTAGATGTCGCCCTGGGAGAGTTGCCGGCGAAGCCGCTTGCCGACGTCGTCGAGACGAAAGTCCCTTTGCAGACGGTGATTCGACGTCACCAGCGCGCTCAGCTCGCGCGAGAAATCGGCCATCTGATGGAGATCAGGGACGCGGAAGGTGATCCGGTCGAGACGGTGATACTGATCGCCGCTCATCCGCCCGGCGACGAGACTCGAAGGCACCCAGATCTGCCGGTTGCGCCAGGCGAACATGTTGTTCTGCCCTTCACGAAAACGAAAAACCAGCTCGTGGAACACACCGATCACACGGACCGGAACCGCGCCGATCGTGATCGTCTGTCCCACGACGTCGCCGGTGGGAAAAAAGACGCTGGCGGCCTGCGAACCGAGGATCGCGACGGGCGAGCCGTTCTCGAGATCGCTGGTCGAAAATACCCTCCCCTGATCGATCGAGTAGCCGTTCATCGCAACGTAGTCGGCACCGATGCCGATCACATCGCGCTCCTGATCGCCGTATTCCGAACGCACCCGCGCCCGAGCCCGGCGCTGAACCGCGACAGCGTTGACGGCCTTCGCCGAGGGAACTCCGCCGCCTTCGATCGCGTCGTCGAGGCGCAGTCCGAGATTCGCGTTCGCGAGCGCGCTCGGAGTGCCGTCGGCGATCGTGTCGGTCGGAAAGACGTTGAGTTTGTCGATCCCCCCCGTGCGCGCGAAGATGTGCTCCGCCTGCCGTCGCTGGCTGTCCGAAAGCGAGAATCCTCCGAGCACGGAAGCGACCCCCAGCATGACGCCCAGGGCCTGCAGAAACGAGCGCCCTGGATTCTCGGTGAGCTCGATCCACGCCTCCTGGAGGCGCTCGCGGAATGCACCGCTGCCCTTCACGCCGCGATCGCCGGATCGACGTGCACCAGGCCGTCGCGAAGCTCGACGCGACGCTCGGCGAGCGCCGCGATCGCCGGATCGTGCGTCACCAGGAGCACCGTATGCCCCTGGGTATGGAGCTCCTGAAACAGGGCGAGAACCTCCCGGCCGGACTTCGAATCCAGTGCGCCGGTCGGCTCGTCGGCGAGCAGCAATGCCGGCCGGTTCGCCAGCGCACGCGCGATCGCGACGCGTTGCCGCTGCCCCCCGGAAAGCGTCCCTGGGAGGGCGTGCGCCTTCTCGGGAATTCCGACCTGCGCGAGGAGCGAAAGCGCCCGTTCGCGACGCTCGCGACGCGGCACCCCGGCGTAGAGCATCGGCAGCTCGATGTTGCGCACGATCGTCGCTTTGGGCAGCAGGTTGTACTGCTGGAAGATGAATCCAACCTTTTCGTTGCGGATGGCCGCGAGCTCGGCTCCGGCGAGCTTCTCGACCTGCCTTCCGTCGAGCGCGTAGCTCCCCGCCGTCGGCGTGTCGAGGCAGCCGAGAATGGCCATCAGCGTGCTCTTGCCGGAACCCGAAGGTCCGATGAGCGCGACGAACTCGCCACGACGCACGGTGAGATCGATGCCGCGCAGAGCCTGGACCGCGCTTCCCTCGTTTCCGCTCCCGCCGAATGTCTTGATCAGACCCCGGGTTTCGATGATTGCCGGCGCGCTCAAGGTCAGTTGTCCTCGTCGTCTTTTTCGACCTTCTTGCGCGTCACGTCCTCGAGCGCGACCTGATCTCCGGAAGCGATCCCGGCGACGATCTCCACGCGCTCGAGCGTCGCGATGCCGGCTTCGACCTTGACGCGCTCGAAGTAGTCCTGCCAGTTCTCCGACAACCAGACGAACTTACTGCGACCGTCGAGTGCGTTTCGAGCCTTGCCGATCTCCTTCGGAGTCAGACTGCTTTTCAGCCGATAGACGACCGTGTCGCCCTCGCTGCGCTGGAGGGCCTCGAGCGGAATCGACAGCGTGTCGTCGCGGCGGGTGCCGAGAATCTCGACGTTCGCGCTCATGCCGGTGCGAAACGCCTCATCGAGCTGGTCGAGCGCGACTTCGATCTCGAACACCTTGATCTTCTCGACCACTTTCGCGGCGGGTGCGACGAAGCGCACCTTGCCGGCGAAAGTTTTCTGCGGATAGGCATCGAGCGTCACGCGCACGGGCTGGCCGACGTGAACCTTGGCGATGTCGACCTCATTCAGATTCACCCGGATGATCAGGCTCGCGAGGTCGGCGACCGTGTACAGAACCGTTCCGGCGTTGAAGGAGGAAACGCCGGAGGTGACCGTCTCTCCGAGCTCGACGCCCTTGGCGATCACGACGCCACCCATCGGCGAGGTCACCCGCGCCGCCTGACTCTTTGCCCCGCCCGAGATCGGAATACCGTGCTGCTCGACGATCTGGTAGCGCGTCTTCGCTGCCGCGACGGTGTCTGCCGCGATGTCGCGTGCCGACTGGAAGCTGCGCAGCGTCTCGCTGCCGATCAGACCGCTGTCGAAGAGCGCTTTCTGCGCGGCGAAATCCTTGTCTGCGGAGCGCAGCAGGAGCTCCGCCGTCGTGACCGCCGAGCTCACATCGGACAGGGACTGCGCCTGGTTCACGTCCGGCTCGACTTCCGCGAGAACATCGCCGCTCTTCACCAGGTCGCCTTCCCGCACCTTGAGCCCGACGACGCGGCCGGAGACGGACGACTTCACGTCCACTTTCACTTCCGGATCGACCACACCGACCTCCCGGACCGAGATCTGGAGGTCTTCCGTCTGAACTTTCCCCAGACGAAAAGGCGGATCTTCTTCCTTCGGTTTGGAGTTCGTGGAGGCCTTGGCGACAATGAAGCCGCCGACCGCCAGGACGACGACGGTGGCGATGATCTTCTTGCGATTGCGCATGAAAAAGACTCTCTTCCTGTGGGGAGTCTCGGTGAACGGCTCCGCTTCCATTTCGGCCACGGGTGAGCTCCTCCTCGTTCTGCTCCTACGCGACGGGGCGGTAGAAGTTCCAATCCCCGTGCAGCGGGAATTCCGCCGCTTCAGCTGGCTCCGGGCGGCTCCCCGGCGAGAACCCGGCGCAGTGCCTGGGGATAGGCCAGATGTTCCTCCACCAGGATCCGCCGGGCGAGCGTCTCTTCGTCGTCGCCGGCGAGGACGGGAACCGTCCGCTGGAGAACGATCGGTCCGCTGTCGAGTCCGGCATCGACGATGTGCACGGTGCAGCCGGAAAATGCCACTCCGGCCGCAAGCGCCTGCCGTTGAGGATGCAGCCCGGGAAAAGCGGGCAGGAGACTGGGGTGGATGTTGAGAATCCGTCCCGGAAAAGCCGCGACGAAGTCCGCCGAGAGGCGGCGCATGAATCCCGCCAGACAGATCCATTCGACCCCCGCGGCGGAGAGCGCCGACTCCATCTCGGCCTCGTGTGCAGCGCGCGACGGAAAATCGGCGTGTGGAATCGTGCGGTTCGACAGCCCGCGCTCCCGGGCGCGATCGATTCCCGGCGCACCCGCGACGTTGCTCAGCACCAGCGCGATCTCCGCCGGCGCTTCTCCGCGCGCCAGAGCATCCGCCAGCGCGACCATGTTGCTGCCGCGCCCCGACAACAGGACGCCGAGCCGCGTGAGGCCGCTCAGGGCGCCGCAGCCTCTTCCGGCAGGAGGCCGAGGTTGTAGACGACGCCGTGCTCGCCCGCGACGACCCGCCCGATCGTCCGCACCGGCTGTCCCGCTTCGGAAAGACGCCGCGAGATGTCGGCCAGCGCATCCGCCGCGACGACCATGACCATGCCGATGCCCATGTTGAAGACGCGCAGCATCTCCTCGAGCTCGACCTCGCCTTTCTCCTGCAGAACTCCGAACGGCTCGGGCACTTCCCACGTCCCGATCCGGATCTCGGCGGTGAGACCCGCCGGGAGCACGCGCGGAACGTTGTCCGTCAGGCCGCCGCCGGTGATGTGGGCGAGGGCGTGCAGGCCGGGGTGCCCGAGCAGCGGCGAAACCGGTTTGAGGTAGGAGAGATGCGGCGCGAGCAGCCAGTCGCCGACGCGAATCTTCTCCCCGATGCCGGGGATCCTGTCCTTGAGACCGAGACCGAGCTCATCGAAGAGAATACGTCGCGCCAGGGAGTAGCCGTTGGTGTGCAGTCCTGCGGAGGGCAGACCGAGGAGGAAGTCGCCCTCGACGACACGCGAACCGTCGAGGATGCGCGCGCGATCGGCGATCCCGACGATGAAGCCGACGAGCTCGTAGTCACCGGCCTGATAGAACCCCGGCATCTCCGCGGTTTCGCCTCCGATGAGAGCGCAGCCATTCTCCCGGCACCCGTCGGATACTCCCTTCACCAGCTCGACCAGCTTCGCGGGATCGAGCACGCCTGCGCCGACGTAGTCGAGGAAGAACAGCGGCAGTGCGCCCTGCACCAGAATGTCGTTGACACAGTGGTTCACCAGATCGCGTCCCACTGTCGAGAAGTCTCCCGCCATCTTCGCCACGGCGAGCTTGGTCCCGACGCCGTCGGCCGAAGCGACCAGCACTGGCTCGACGAGGCCAGAGAGCTCGGGCCGGAAGAGCGCTCCGAAGGTCCCGATCTGGGACAGCACACCCGGTGTGAAAGTCGCCTGGGCGAGTTTCTTGACCTCGCTGAGACCGCGATTCTGAGCTTCGATGTCGACACCGGCGACGGAGTAGGCACTGCGCGATTTCTCTTTCATGGCGGGCGCCAAGTCTACCGCGCCCGGCATGTCGCGGACCCCACCTCTGCCTTGACAGAAGGCGGCGGCGCGCCAAAGACTCTGGTCCCCCATGCCCGCCATTTCACGTGTGACTGGCGTCGCTCTGGCGACGCTTCTCGTTGGATCTGCGGCTCACGCTGCGCGCCTCCCTGAACACGCGGCGAAAGTCGTCGACTACGACATCTCGGTGCGGCTCGACGGAGAAAAGAAGGAGCTCAGCGGGCGGGAGCACGTGGTGTGGAGAAATCCGTCCACGAATCCGCAGGATCAGGTCTCCGAGATCTGGCTCCATCTCTATTGGAACGCCTTCCGGAACAATCTCAGCACCTTCCATGTCGAATCCGGCGGCCGTCTGCGAGGGGACGAAGCGGAACCCGATGGCTGGGGCTCGATGGACGTCACCGCGATGAAGCTCGCGACCGGAGAAGACCTGCTTCCCGGAATGACGTTCGTTCATCCCGATGACGACAACGTCAACGACCGGACCGTCGTCCGCGTGCCGCTTCCGAGAGCCGTCCCGCCCGGCGGCGAGATCGCTCTCGACATCGAATTTCACAGCAAGATCCCGAAAGTCTTCGCGCGCGCCGGCTACAAGGACAACTTCTTCGCCATCACGCAATGGTTCCCGAAGATCGGTGTCTTCGAGCCGGCGGGAATGCGCGGTCGCAGCGAGAGCGGCTGGAACTGTCATCAGTACCACGCCAACTCCGAGTTCTACGCCGACTACGGGCACTTCCGCGTGGAGATGACGGTTCCGGACGGTTTCACCGTCGGCGCCACCGGCAGCGAACTGTCCCGGAAGAAGAACGGTGACGGCACGACCACCCACGTCTACGAGCAGGGCGACGTGCACGATTTCGGCTGGTCGGCCGACCCGCGCTTCATCGAGATGCACGCGTCGTTTTCCGCCACGACCGACGTTACGCCCGGGGAGTATGCGGCGACGGCGAAGCTCCTCGACCGCACTCTCGACGAAGTCCGGCTGCGCGACGTCGACATCCGCCTGCTGCTGCAGCCCGGGCACGAACCGCAGGCGGCGCGCTATCTCGCTGCGGCGAAGCTCGCGCTCAAGTCGTTCGGCCTCTGGTACGGCGCCTATCCATATCCGACTCTGACTCTCATCGATCCCGCTCCCGGCGCCGGGGGCGCGTCGGGTGTCGAGTATCCGACGCTCATCTTCTGCGGCACGAGCTACCTCTTCAACTACTGGCCTACCGCCGGAATCAACGAGGCCGAAATCGTCACCGTTCACGAATTCGGACATCAGTTCTGGTACGCCCTCGTCGGCAACAACGAGTTCGAGGAGGCCTGGCTGGACGAGGGTTTCAACACCTACTCGACGGCCAAGGCCATGGATCTGGGCTACGGGAAAGAGGCATCGCTCTTCTCTTTCCTCGGCCTGCATCTCGGCAACGTCGAGGCCGACCGGATGGAAAATGGCAACAATCGCCGGTACGACAAGATCGACACGTTCTCCTGGAACTTCTCGCGGGCTCAGTATCCTTTCAACGCCTACTCGCGGCCGGCTCTGGTCCTCGAAACGCTCGAAGGAATGCTGGGGACGGAGACCATGGCGCGCGTGATGCGGACCTACCACGAGCGCTGGCGCTTCGCTCATCCGCGCGGCGCTGACTTCTTCGCCGTCGCGGAGGAGGTTTCGGGCGAAGACCTGAAGGATTTCTTCGCGCAGACCGTCGGCGGGCCCGGAATCTTCGATCCCGCCGTCGTCGACCTGTCGAGCGAACCGGCGACGGAACCGCGCGGAGAGATTTCGCACGATGGCAAGGATGTCCTCGTCGACGAGGAAACCGCCAGCCGGCGCGAGAGCGCAGCGACCGCAGCCGGGACGCGGGCCTTCCACAGCGTCGTGCAGCTGCGTCAGCGCGGCGAGGTGATCCTGCCGGTCGAAGTGGAGCTCACCTTCGCCGGCAAACCGCCCGAGCGGCGGGTCTGGGATGACGGAAAGCGTTGGGCCCGCTGGGTCTTCGACCGGCCGGAGAAACTGCTCGAAGTCCGCATCGATCCCGACGGAAAATTCGCTCTCGACGCCGATCGGCTCAACAGCACGCGGCGCCTCGAACCCGATTCAGGCGCTGCCCGCCGGCTCACCTCCCAGTTCCTTTTCTGGCTGCAGCAGGGCATGGCCCTGCTCGGACAGTGACGCCGATGCACTCTTTCCAACTGGCTACGGCAGCGATCCGGAAGACGGCGAAGAATCTCCGATTGATCGCTCTTCTCTGGATCGCCCAGCTTGCCATTGCGGCGATCGCGGGCTATCCGGTGTTCAGGTACCTCGACTCCGCGCTCTCGCACTCTCCTGCCGGCGATGAATTCCTTCACCGGTTTTCGCTGCCGCTGGTGAGCGACCTAGCACGCGCCGGAGCTTCGCAGGGAATCCCGCTCGGCTCACTCCTCACTCTGGTCATCGTTCTCACGCTGCTGTGGAACGCTGGCGCGGCCGGCGGAGCGCTGGAAACGCTGCTCTCGAACGATCCCGTCTCGACGCTCCATCGATTCGCACGCGGCGCGGGGCGATACTTCAACCGCTTTCTCCGCATGGGGCTGGTTGCGGCGGCGACAGCGATCGTCATTGCCGCAGTTCTTTCCGGACCGGTATTCGCCGTCAGTGGCGCGCTCGACGACGCCGCCGAGGGCGCCAAGCAGTGGCTCAACTTCGCCGGGGTGCTCCTCGCTCTCCTCGCCGTCCTGACCGTGCTTCTCGCCCTCGATCTCGCCCGGACCCGCGTCGCGCGCGACGACCGCAGAAAGGGTGTCGCGGTTTTCTTCGCCACCTTGCGAGCGCTTCTGCGCCGGCCGCTCCTCGTCCTCGGCCTGTGGTTCTGGCTCGCGGCCGCCTTCGCCGCGCTGGCGCTTCTCTACTCCGCGCTCTGCCACGTGCTGCCCACCGGCGCTGGACTCGCCCTCTTCGCGGTCGTCGTTCTGCAGCAGCTTCTCGCGATGGCCCGCGCCGGAATGCGGGTTGCGCTGTGGTCCGGAGAGATTGCGATAGTCGACCGGCGCTCTCCGGAACCGCCGCTCTCGAAACGTCTGGCGGCGGCGCAGTCTCCGCGCTAGCTCTCGTCTTCGGCGCGAATCGGAAAGAGCTCACTCTGCCGGCGGTCCTGCACCGAGATCGGCACCCGGTAGTCCCCGCTCCAGCACGCCGAGCAGTAGCTCGGCCGCGCGCCGCCCATCGAACCGAGCAGCCCTTCGAGCGAGAGGTAACCGAGAGAATCGGCCTCGACGAAGGCGCAGATCTCCTCGATCGACTGATGCGCCGCAATGAGCTCGCTGCGCCGGGGCGTATCGATCCCGTAGTAACAGGGCCATCGAGTCGGCGGCGACGAGATCCGCAGATGAACCTCCGCCGCCCCCGCTTCGCGCATCATGTGGACGATCTTCCGGGACGTCGTGCCGCGGACGATCGAGTCGTCGATCAGCACGACGCGCTGGCCGGCGATGATCCCGCGCACCGGATTGAGCTTGACCTTGACGCCGAAATTGCGGATCGACTGCTTCGGCTCGATGAACGTCCGACCGACGTAGTGGTTGCGCGTCATGCCGAGCTCGAACGGCAAGCCCGATTCGCGGCTGTATCCGAGGGCGGCGTAGAGCCCGCTGTCAGGCACCGGAACGACGATGTCGGCCGCAGCGGGAGCTTCCCGTGCGAGCTGCCCGCCCAGCCGGCGGCGGATTTCGGCGACCGAATCACCGAAGACGACGCTGTCGGGCCGAGCGAAATAGACGTGTTCGAAGAGACAGCGGGCCGGTTCCGCCTTGGTCGGCAGGCGGAACGACTCGAGACGCCCCTCGCGGGCGACGGCGACTTCGCCCGGCTCGAGCTCGCGGAGCTTCCGCGCTCCGAGCAGATCGAAAGCGCAGGACTCCGAAGCGAAGCAGTAGAAACCGTCGAGCTGGGCGATCGCGAGCGGCCGGAAGCCGCGCGGATCTCGCGCCGCGATGAGACAACTGTCGGTGATGAGCAGCAGCGAATAGGCGCCCTCGACCTCCTCGAGCGCGATCATCAGCGACTCGACGACGTCCGCACGCGGATTACGCGCCATGAGGTGCAGAATCACCTCGGTATCGCTGGTGGTCTGGAAGATCGACCCCGCACTTTCAAGCTGCTCCCGGATCTCCGAGGCGTTCGTCAGATTGCCGTTGTGCACGATGCCGACCGGCCCCATCGAAGTCTTGACCACGATCGGCTGCGCGTTCGCGACCACGGAGGAGCCGGCGGTCGAGTACCGCGTATGTCCCATGGCGCGTCGTCCGGGCAGGCGCGCGATGACTTTCTCGGGAAAGATTTCCGCCACGTGTCCCATGCCGCGTTCGACGTGCATCCGCTCCCCGTCCCAGGCACAGATACCGGAGCTTTCCTGACCGCGATGCTGCAGGGCGTAAAGGCCGAGATAGGCGAGATTCGCCGCGTCGTCCACGTTGTCGATGCCGAAAATGCCGCACATAGTCCGTTCGCCCCCGATTCTCCGGCCGTTTCCTAGAGTCCCAGCGCCTGCGGCAGCGCCGTCGACCAGATCGTGTGCAGCTCTGTGACATTCGCTCGCAGAGTCCCGCCATCGGCCTCGACGACGAGCTCCTGGCCGCCGACTTCGCCGATCTCGAGCGCCTGCACTCCACATTCCTGCGCGAGACGCATCAGCCGTTCGAGCCGCGCCGGCGCGACGGCCACGAGTGCCCGTCCCTGAGTTTCCGAAAACAGGTCGACCGGGGACAGATCGACTTTCACTCGCGCCCCGAGATGCTGGCTGCTGCCGATGCACGCCTCGGCGAGGGCAAGCGCCAGCCCGCCCTCGGAGAGATCGTGCGCCGAATGCACGGCGCTGCCGGCGATCGCCTGGCGCAGAAGTCGCGCGAGCCGCGCCTCCGCAGCGAGATCCACGGCCGGAGGCATTCCCTGCTCGATTCCGTGGAGAAGCCGCAGATAGGCCGAACCACCGAACTCCCCGGCAGAACCGGGCGTCGCCCCGAGAAGCACGATGCGATCTCCCGCGAAGCGGAAATGCGCGACGGGAATCTCGCCGAGATTGTCGATCAGGCCGACCATGCCGATCGTCGGCGTGGGCGGGATCGACCGCCCTTCCGTCTCGTTGTAGAGCGAGACATTGCCGGAAATCACCGGAACCGCAAAGGCGCGGCAGGCGTCGGAGATTCCCCTCACCGCTTCACGGAACTGCCAGAGGATTTCGGGGTTCTCGGGATTGCCGAAGTTGAGACAGTCGGTCACGCCGATCGGCTCGGCGCCGACGCAGGCGAGGTTCCGCATCGCCTCGGCGACCGCCTGTTGGCCGCCGCGGCGCGGATCGAGGCTGCAGTAGACCGGGTTCACGTCGGAAGTCATGGCAATCCCGGACGGAGTGCCCTTGAGCCGCAAAACCGCGGCGTCACCACCGGGGCCGATCACCGTGTTCGTGCGGACGGTGAAGTCGTATTGCCGCCAGATCCATTCCTTGCTCGCGAGCTCCGGCGTCGCGAGCAGTGCCGCGAGGGTCGCCTTGAGATCCTTCGGCAACGGAACGTCCGGCATCTCCTGCCGGCGAGCGAGATCCGCGGGCACCGCGACCGGGCGTTCGTAGACCGGGGCATCGTCGGTCAGCGGAGCGATCGGCATCTCGGCGGCGATCTTGCCGCGATGCCGGATCTCGGCGCGCGAGCCGGCCTTGAGCTCGCCGACCGTCGCGACCTCGAGTCCCCACTTGCGGTAGATCTTCGCGATCTCTTCCTCGCGTCCGCGCTTCACCACCAGGACCATGCGCTCCTGCGACTCCGAGAGCATCATTTCGTAGGCAGAAAGGCCCGGCTGACGCAGCGGAACCTTGTCGAGATCGAGCACGAAGCCGATCTGTCCGCGGGAGGCCATCTCGAAGATCGAGCTCGTGAGACCTGCCGCGCCCATGTCCTGGATGGCGACGATCGCCGTCGAGCGCATGGCTTCAAGACAGGCCTCGAGCAGGATCTTCTCGACGAACGGATCGCCGACCTGCACCGTCGGCTTCTTCTTCTCGCTCTCTGAGTCGAACGATTCCGAAGCCATGGCAGCGCCGTGGATGCCATCGCGCCCGGTGCGGCTGCCGGCGTAGAGAATCGAATTGCCCGGGCCGGAGGCCTTGGCCTTGAAGATTCTCTCCCGGCGCGCGACGCCGAGAGCGAAGGCGTTCACCAGGATGTTCTGGTTGTACGCGGCGTGGAAACGGGTCTCGCCTCCGACCGTCGGAATCCCCATGCAGTTGCCGTACGTGCCGATGCCTCGCACGACGCCGTCGATCAGCGAGCGCATGCGCGGCGCGTCGATCTCTCCGAACGACAGCGAGTCCATGCAGGCGATCGGCCGCGCGCCCATGGTGAAGATGTCGCGCAGAATTCCACCGACGCCGGTCGCCGCGCCCTGAAAAGGCTCGATGAAGCTCGGATGGTTGTGGCTCTCCATTTTGAAGACCGCGACCCAGCCGTGGCCGATGTCGACGACGCCTGCGTTCTCGCCCGGTCCCTGGAGCACACGGGCGCCCGACGTCGGGAATTCCCGGAGATAGACCTTGGACGATTTGTAGGAGCAGTGCTCCGACCAGAGCGCCGAGGTGATGCCGAGCTCGGTGAGCGAAGGATTGCGTCCGAGAAATCCCTTCAGACGTTCGAACTCCTCCGCCGTGAGGCCATGCTCGCGCGCCAGGCGCTCGTCGACCACCGCTTCGGGCCGCACAGCGGATGCCCCTCCCGCGTTTCCCGTGGCCACCTTGGTCGCCGTCATCTGGCCGCTCCGACGAACCGCGCCGCGGGCTGGACGATTCCCTGGAAGAGTCCGAGACCGTCGAGATTGCCGAGCACCTCTTCCGCGCAGCGTTCCGGATGGGGCATGAGACCGAGTACGTTGCCGCCCTCGTTCACGACGCCGGCGATCGCGCGAGCCGAGCCGTTGGCGTTCCAGCTGTCGTCGAGCTCTCCCGCCGGAGAAACGTAGCGGAAGACGATCTGTCGGTTCGCCTCGAGCTTGTCGAGATCTGCGGAGAAATGTTCGTAATTTCCTTCGCCGTGCGCGATCGGCAGCCGCAGAACCTGACCGAGCTCGTACTGACTGGTGTACGCGAGATCGGTGCGCTCGACCCTGAGATAGGTATCGCGGCACTCGAATCGCAGTCCGCGGTTGCGCCGCAGGGCGCCGGGCAAGAGGTGCGCTTCGGTGAGCACCTGGAAGCCGTTGCAGATGCCGAGCACCGGACCGCCTCTGGCGGCATGCTCCCGTACCGACTGCATGACCGGCGAAAGCGCGGCCATCGCACCGCCGCGCAGGTAGTCGCCGTACGACCAGCCGCCCGGAAGGACGATGAAATCGCACGACTTGAGCGTCGCCTCTTCGTGCCAGAGATAGACCACATCCTGCTCCAGCACGTGCTTCAGCACGTGATAGACGTCGTGGTCGCAGTTCGAACCCGGGAAGAGGACGACGCCGCACCTCACGGCTTGGACTCCGGCGACGAGCCCGCGCCGGCAACGATCTCGATCGCGTATTCCTCGACGACGGTGTTGGCGAGCAGCTGCTCGCACATTCTGGCCACCCGGTCCGCGGCCTGCGGAGAGTCCGCCGGGCCGAGATCGATCTCGAAGGTCTTGCCGGCACGCACGGCGGTCACCTCGGCAAAACCGCTGCGCTGCAGTGCCGTGCAGATCGCCTTGCCCTGCGGATCGAGTATTTCGCGTCGCGGATACACCGTCACCTTGGCCTGCATCGATCACTCGCCTTTCTGGTCGGACTTCACGTCCCGATCTCCATCCAGAGACTCGGTTCGAACTGGTCGCTGATCACGATCTCCGTGCTCGAGCCTTCGCGCGCCAGAGTTTCGGCAACTTCGGCAGCAGCGAGCGCCGGCAGGTTGTTGGTGCGGGAGAGGTGGTAGAGCACGATGTAACGCAGGCGTTCGGCGAGGAGCTCCGGCAGTCCGTCGGCCGCTTCGCGATTCGAAAGATGGCCGTGCCGCGAGGCGACACGCTGCTTGAGCGACCACGGGTACGGACCGGAGCGCAGCATTTCGAGATCGTGGTTCGTCTCGAGGAGCAGGCAGTCGAGGTCGACGAGTCGCCCCCAGGCGAGCTGCGTCCGACAGCCGAGATCCGCCGCGAGGCCGAGCCTTCGCCCCGCGCGGTCCTGCAGGACGAAGCCGACCGGTTCGCGCGCATCGTGGGGAATCGAAAAGGCCTCGATGGCAAACGGGCCGACCTCGAAAGGCCGGCCCGATTCGATGCGCACCGCCCGGGGAAGAACCTCCTCCCCAAGCACGGTTCCGAGCATCGTCCCCGCCGTGAGGTAGACCGGCAACCCGTACTTGCGGGCGAACCGGTCGACACCCTTCACATGATCCTCGTGCTCGTGGGTGAGAAGCATCGCCGAGATCGTCGACGGCTCGATGCCGATATTGCGCATGCGGCGCTCGAGCTCACGACAGGAGAAACCCGCGTCGATCAGAACCCGCGTGCCGCCGGATTCGACGACAACGGCGTTTCCCCCGCTTCCGGAGCCCAGGACCGCGGCCCGCAAGGGGGGGAAGAAAACTGGGGGATCCTCGAAGATGAGGGAGGACTGCACGACTCGCGGAGTCTACCGCACTGCAGGCATCGCAACGACCTGGCCGCGTCGCCCGCGAGGGCTCGCGACCCTGGTCTAGCGGCCGCCGGGCTGCGCGGGGGCCGCTCCCGGACGGATGACCAGGATCTGTCCCGGAAGAAGTGCATTTCCGGTCAACCCATTGTCGGCGCGGATCTGCTCGACCGTCGTGCCGTAGCGGGACGCGAGCTGCCACAGGCTGTCGCCGAAGCGCACCTCATGCCGGACTCCGGCGGCCGGAGCCGACGACGGAGCCGTCGGAGCGACCGGAGCGACCGGAGCGAGCGGAACGAGCGGAGCCGGTGCGGACGCGGCCTTGCGGCCCGCCGGAGGCGCGTCCGCGGCATCGCTGTCCCGGCGCGAGGCGGCAGCGCGCCCGGGAATGCGCAACCGCTGCCCCAGCGAGAGCCGGTCACTGCGCAGATTGTTGGCGGCCTTGATGGCCGCGACGCTCGTGCGGTAACGCGTCGCAATCGCCGAAAGCGTGTCCCCCGAGCGCACACGATGCGACCCGGACTCGTACTGCACGCTGCTCACCGCCGGTGGATCCCACCGCGGCAGACTCTCGAGGCTCGCCGTGAGGACCGGCGCCGTCCCCGGAGGCACCTTCAGCTGGTAGTTCTCCCGCGGAGTGGCGTTCCGGCGAAGCTCCGGATTGAGCCGCGCCAGCGTCCCGTTCTCGAGCGCGAGCGCGCGGTCGAGCATCTCGAGCTGCGCCGGGCGTTCGATCGCGACGGTCTCGAATTCGACCGGCGTCAACGTCTCCGGAAGCTCGAAGCCGTAGCGCGCCGGATCTTCGAGGATGGCGAGGGTCGCGAGAAAGCGCGGAACGTAGCGCCGGGTTTCGCTCGGCAGTCGCGAATAGAGATCCCAGAACTGATCGAGGTAGCTGACTTTCTGATTGTTGATCTGGCGCAAGACGTTGTGCTCGCCGCAGTTGTAGGCCGCAAGCGCCGTCAACCAGTCGCCGAAGAGATCGTGGAGAGCCGTGAGATACGCAAGCGCCGACTTGGTCGCCTTTTCCGGGTCCATCCGCTCGTCGATCCAGGAAGAACGATCGAGCCCGTAGCGATACCCGGTCGACGCGATGAACTGCCAGAGTCCGAGGGCTCGGGCGCTCGAAAGCGCACGCTCCTTGAAACCGCTTTCGACGAGCGGCAACCAGGAAAGCTGCTCCGGAAGCCCGGCCTCCTGGAGCTGCGCGACGATCATCGGCCGATAGAGGCCCGAGCGCCGGTAGGCGTCGAGAAAGAAGTCGCGCTCACGCCCCTGGAAGCTTGCGATCTCGCGCTGGACGTCCGGGTTCATGTCGCGCGGAATCGAGGCCCCGGTGTCGCCGACTGCGGTCTGGCGGGAAGCGTAGATCTCGACGATGCGGCGCGAAATCAGGCGCCGCAGATTGCCCTTCTCCTGCGACAGCACGGCATCGCCGCCCGGCGCCGGGTCGAGAGCGATCTTCATCATCCGTTCGTACGCGAGGTCGAGCCCGGCGAGAGCCTCGTCGATCGCACCCCGATCCCAGGCGACTCCGGCGGAAGCGTAGGCTTCCATCGCCTCGTGCAGCAGAGTTTCAGGGTCCGCGGCGGCCACCGCTTCACTGGCGGAGGCATCGTTGTCCGCGGCGTCGGCATCGGCGTCCTCGGGCTGAAGCTCGAGCGAGCCCGGTTCCTCGACACCCTGGCTCGCCGCGGCGCCATTGCGCGCAGCGGCGGCGGCGGACGCGAGCTCGGGCGTCGCGGAGCTCGAGCCGATCGGTGGCACGGGAGCGCTCGATGCTTCGCCCCCCGACGTCGCGGCGTCGGCGGGGTGCGCGGGGTTCGCCGGACCGGCGCCCGCCGGAGCCGCCGGAGCCGCCGGCGAACGTGCGGACGGCTGGCTGCTGCAGGCGGCGACGAGAGTGAGGACCGCGAGGGCCCCGAGGCAGGTACGGAAAGACGTCATTCGACCGATTGTAACGGTCGAGCGCCGGAATGACAGTGAAGCCGCCGACCTCACGGCCGACCGGCCTCCGTCAGGCAGGGACCGCCTGTCCGTCGCCGGTCGGCGGCGGCGCGGTTCGCGGCGTTCCCTGCGGGGTCGCCTGGAAGGATGTCGGCCGGACCTCCGCGAGCGGAATCACCGCCCAGAGGATGAGATACACGAAGATGCCGGGAAACGCCGCCGACACGATCGACACCAGCACATAGATCAGGCGAAGGAGCGCCGGGTCACGCTCGAAGTAGTCTGCGAAGCCACCGATCACACCGCCGAACATCCTGCTGTTTCGAGAACGTCGCAATCTGGATTCCGTCATGGGGCTCTCCTCTCGCTTTCTACTACGAGCCGCCGGCGCGGACGTTTCGTTTCCTCCGCCGGCGCGTCGCGCGCCTGGCACCTCTCCCGCTCAGCCCATCCGGCCCTGCGGCGCGCTCCCTGGACCGCCGCAGCTCCGGGCGACAGGATCGCCCGCCATGGCCATGAGATCGCCGAGCGTCCGACGGATCGCCCTGCTGACCGGCGCACTGATCGCAATCGTCCGGCCCTCGCTCGCCGCGGAATTTGTCGTCGTACCGCTCACCGATGCCGTCGATGCCGCGCCCGGCGACGGCCTCTGCGCGAGCGCTCTCGCCGCCGCGCCCTGCACGCTGCGCGCTGCGGTGCAGGAGGCGAACGCGCTTCCGGGCGCCGACGAGAGCGCCCAACCTTCTCTTCCGCGACGGTTTCGAATCCGGATCGACCGCAGCGTGGGAAACGATCGAACCGTGACGCCGTCGGAGCTTCAGCGCTTCGCGGAGCGCAGGAAGTCGAGCAGAACCGCAAGTCCCCGCTGCTGATCGGCACCGGACAGCGCATCCTCGAGCGCGTTGCCACCGAGAATCATCAGCTTGTAACGCCTGCCGCCGGCGCTGAACCGCACCTCGCGCCCCGCGCTCGCCGACACGAAGTCGGCGAGCGAGCCGCCCCAGCCCCAGACGGCCGCATCTTCGAGATCCGCGCGCGAGAAAATCGCCGGCTCTCCCGAGCGCTCGTGCCGACGGTCGAGCGGCAGCACGATCAGCCGCGTCGCGGTGACTCCGATGGCGAAGAGCTGCGCCGAGAACATTCCCGGCTGATTCGCGTGCACGACACCGAGCAGATCCTCTCCCTGGCGAAACGGCTCGAGCGCGACGGCGAGCCTCTGCGACAGTTCCTGCCAGCCTTTTTCGATCCAGCCCATTTCTCCTCCCAAGTGCCGCCAGAAAAGAGCACGTCAGACACCCGCAGAAAGGGACACGAGCCATCGAACTGCCCGCGACCCAGACCTTCCCGGTCCCGAACTCGCCCTCGCCAGCACGCTCTATCCGATTCGCTTCCAGCCTTCGAGCGCCGAAAGGACTGCGATCGCGAGAAGGAGCAGACCGACGCCGCGTCCGATGTTCGACAAGGTGCGCGGCCGGGACGCAAGCCAGCCACGAGCGCGCGCCGCGGCAAGCGCGAGCGGTCCGTAGATTCCGAACTGCGTCGCGACGATGATCGCGAGGAGCACGACCGCCTGCGTCCAGATCGGTCCCCACTCGTTGCGGACGAACTGCGGGAAGACCGCCAGCATGAAGACGTAAGCCTTGGGGTTGAGGAGGTTCGTCAGCATGCCGCGGCGGTAGGCGGTTCGCGCGGTAATGCCGACAGCAGCGGATGCGCCGCTGGTATCGAACATTGCGCCGCCCCGCAGCAGCGAAATTCCGATCCAGGCGATGTAGGCGGCACCGACGAGGAGCAGCGCGTTGTAGAGCGCCGGCACAGCGGTGAGGATCGTCGCGACGCCAGCGGCTCCGATCGTGACGTGGAAGACCGCTGCCGTCGCGATCCCGGCAACCGCCGCAAGACCCGCCCGCCGTCCACCGCCGAGCGAGCTCGCGATCACGCACGCCATATCGAGCCCCGGCAACAGGACGATGCCGAAGACGAGTCCAAAGAAGATCCACAGTGAGGCTGCCGGTGCCATGAGAGTGCTCCTCGCATTCTGTACGCGGGAAGGGTTCCCGGGAACGGAAGGAGCGTCTCTTCGATTGCGGGCGGATTCCGCCCTATTGGCTGATAGCGTGCTTCCGTGAGCCTGCCGACGACCCGGATCCTCGCCGTGCTCGAGCTCCTGCAGGCGCACGGACAGATCTCCGGTGCCGAGATCGCGCACCGGCTCGGCGTCGACCGCCGCACCGTGCGGCGTTACATCACGGCACTCGAGGGACTCGGAATTCCCGTCACTGCGGAACGCGGCTCCGCGGGCGGCTACGGGCTCGTCGCCGGCTACAAGCTGCCGCCCATGATGTTCAGTGACGACGAGGCCCTGGCGCTCTCCCTCGGTCTGATGGCCGCCGGCGCGCTCGGACTCTCGCGCACGGCGCCCGGGCTCGCCAGCGCGAAAGCGAAGCTCGAGCGCGTGATGCCGGTCGAGCTCAAGCGCCGGGTACGCGCCGCCGACGAGACCATGGCCCTCGATCTCCCGGCGTCGGGCGCTCCGGCCGAAAGTGCCGTCCTGGCCGCCCTTTCTTCCGCGGCGCAGGCGGAACGTACGGTGCATCTCGACTATCGCGCGGCAGACGGCTCCGCCACGGAACGGAACTTCGACACCTACGGCCTCGCCTACCGCGGCGGCTGCTGGTACGTCGTCGGATACTGCCATCTGCGCAAAGGCTCGCGGACGTTCCGCGTCGACCGGATCGGCAGCGTGCAGTCGCGCAAGACGACCTTCACGCGCCCGCGCGACCTCGACATCCTGACGACGATCTCGCGAGCGATCGCGAGCCTCCCCCGCGCGCACAGCGCGGAAGTGCTCCTCCACACGAACCTCGCCACGGCGAGAAAACAGATCTTCGCCACCCTGGGCACGATGGAAGAAGTCGACGGCGGCGTCCTCCTCCGCTCCCAGACCGACGACCTGGGCTGGCTCGCCAGAGAGCTCGCCCGGCTGTCCTTTGCGTTCGAGATTCTCCGTCCGAAAACCCTGCAGGCGGCCCTCCGTGCGCACGCTCGTGAGCTCCAGGATCGAGTGTCTCGCGTCTCGAAGGGCTAGGATCGCGCTGACTTTCCCTCGTACCGATCCTGATTCTGGAGACCTCATGCGCCGAACGCACGCCACTCTGGCCGTCCTCCTCGCATTCCTCCCCGCCGCGGTTCCTGCAAACGCCGCAGAGAGCGCACCCGGAAGCGCGGCCGCTGCGGCACGCTCGGTGGACGCCATTCTCTCCAAGGCCTACCCGTCCGATGGCCCGGGTGCTGCGGTGCTGGTGCGGCTCAAGGGCGAGACGATTCTGCGCAAGGGGTATGGGATGGCGCAGATGGATTTCGGGATTCCGGTGGCGCCGGAACAGGTGTTCGAGATCGGATCGGTGACGAAGCAGTTCACCGCAGCGGTGGTGCTGCGGCTCGCGGAGGAGGGCAGACTCTCGCTCTCCGATTCGTTGACGAAGTTCCTCCCCGAGATGACCTTCGGGGGCACGACGATCACGATCGAAGAGCTTCTTTCCCACACATCGGGAGTACCCAACTACACCGACATGCCGGAGTGGATCCCGCGCTGGCGCGAGGACATGAGCCTCGACACGCTCACGGGTCTATTCCGGAACAAGCCGCTCGATTTTCCGCCCGGAACGCTGTGGAACTACAGCAACTCCGGATTCATCCTGCTCGGCGCCGTCATCGAGAAAGTGACCGGAAAGACCTACGAGGACGTCGTCGAAAAAGAGCTCTTCGCGCCCCTCGGCATGACCTCGACGCGCTACGGACATCAGGAAGAGATCGTTCACGGGCGGGTGGCGGGTTATGTCCGCGGCGCGGAGGGCTGGACGAACGCTCCGTATCTCTCGCTCACCCAGCCCTACGCTGCGGGCTCCCTGATGTCGAACGTCGACGATCTCGCGCTCTGGAGCGATGCACTCGAAGCCGGAAAGGTCGTGAGCGCGGCTTCACGGGACCGCATGTTCACGCCCATCGTGATCGCTTCCGGTGAGCAGAAAGGCGTCTCGACGCGCTACGGCCTCGGCAACGCGATCACCGATGTCGGCGGTCGCTTGGCGCACGAGCACGGCGGGGGCATCCACGGCTTCGTCTGCGATCTCCTGCGCGTTCCCGGCGAAGATCTGCTGATCGTCCTCCTGAGCAACAACACCGAGCAGGATTCGAACGCGATTTCGCACCAGATCGCGCTCGCGGTTCTCGGTGGAGCGGTCGCGACGAAGCCGCGAGCCACCCCGGCGAATCCGCCCGTAGCTCCGAAGATGAAGGAACGGGATCTCGACGCCCTGACCGGCGTCTATCTCGTCCCCGAATCGGCGGATCAGCGCCGGATCGTGACGCGCGAGGGCGCGACCCTCCGCCTGCAGCGCACGGGCGGCGATCGCCACGACCTGGTTCCACTGGGTGTCGATCTCTACCAGGTCGGCGAGCACGACACGACGATCCGCTTCGCACGCGATGCAAAGGGCAAGGTGGACGCGGTTTACGTCGACGGCGGCATCGGACCGGTCTTCCGTTCCCGCCGAACGCTCGAGCCGATCCCGGCGGAGAAGCAGGCGGTCGCTGTCGCGACGGACGCCTATGGCGCGCTTTGCGGCATCTTCGCTCTCGCTCCGGGGTTCGACATCACGGTGACAAACGAGGGAGAGCACCTTTTCGCCCAGGCGACCGGTCAGCCGAAGTTCGAGATCTTCCCCGAATCGCCGACGCGGTTCTTCTTCAAGGTCGTCGATGCACAGATCGATTTCGTCCTTTCGGACGGACGCGCAACCGCGCTCACGCTGCACCAGGGCGGACAGAATCTGCCCGCGCCGCGAAAGCCCTGAAGCCGGTAACGGAAAGGATCAGTGCAGGCCGGGCGCGCGCCCGGAAACGCTCGCGACGGTGGCGACGAGCTCGGATGGTTCGATCGGCTTCGAGACATGCACACGGAAGCCGGCGTGCAGTGCGCGCGTACGATCTTCAGAGCGCGCGAATGCGGTGAGGGCGATGACCGGAACGTCTCCGCCACGTTCCGAGCCCAGCAGACGCACGCGCCGCAGCAGCTCATACCCGTCGATCTCCGGCATCCCGATGTCGCTCACCAACACGTCCGGGTGTTCCGCCTCGATGAGGCGCAGTGCCTCTTCCGCCGACGCCGCCGTGAAGACCTCCGCAGCGCATTCGGAGAGAACCCGACGAATGAGCTCGCGGGCGTCCTGGTCGTCGTCTACAGCGACGACCTTCGTACCCGAAAGATCCAGCGTACGGAAGTCGACGGGATCGATCGACTCACTGCCCGAGTGCAGCCGCAGGTCGCTCGCGACATAACCCTGCAGGACGCTCAACGGAAAACGAACGACGAATGTCGATCCGCGCCCCTCTCCCGCGCTCGCCGCCTTCACCGTGCCGCCGTGCAGCTCGACCAGGTGCTTGACGATCGCGAGACCCATGCCGAGACCCCCGTGCGAACGCGTCGAGGAGCCGTCCGCCTGGCGGAAACGCTCGAAGACGAGCGGCAGGAATTCGGGCTGAATGCCCGTGCCGGTGTCGGAAACGCTGATCTCCACAGAGGAGTTGACCCGCTGCAGGAGAATCTGGATCTTCCCCTGGCGGGGAGTGAACTTGATGGCGTTCGAAAGGAGGTTCCACAGGATCTGCTGCAGACGAGCGGGATCGCCCGAGATCGGGCCGGCGCCCGAATCGAAAAGGCGCTCGATGCGTATGCCCTTCCCTTCCGCTGCCGGTCGGACGGTTTCGATCGCGGCCTCGATGACGGAGGCCGGATCGACCTGTTGCACATCGAGCCGAACTCTGCCGGAGGTGATGCGGCTCATGTCGAGCAGCTCTTCGATCAGGCGCGTCTGGACGCGGGCGTTGCGCTCGATCGCTTCGAGACCCTTCTGCAGATCATCGGCCTTCGGCGCACCGCGACGAAGTACCTGCGCCCAGCCGAGAATCGCCGAAAGCGGAGTTCGGAGCTCGTGCGACAGAGTCGAAAGAAATTCATCCTTGAGTGAGCTCAGGCGCTCGGCCGATTCACGGGCGGAGCGCTCGCCTTCGAGCAGTTCCATCCGCACGTCGGCGGATTTCCGGACCTCGGCATAGAGCCTCGCATTGTCGAGCGCGACGGCGGCCTGCGCCGCCACTCCGACGACGCGGCGCTCGACACGCGCGCTGAATGCACCGGGCTCCGAATGGAGAAAGAAAAGCGCGGCGCTGTCCTCCTCGTTCCGGCGCACGATCGGCACGGCGAGAAAACTGCGAAATGCCGTCGGTCGCGTCCCCCAGGCTCCCATCGCCTCCGCGAATCGCGGATCGGAGTGAACGTCGTCGCTTCGCAAGGGAGCGTCGGAGAGCAAGCAAGGCGAGAAAAAGGACGCGAGGGACGGATGGCCGAGATCGCCAAAAGAGCGCAACGAGGTCCGCGCGACGGTGATCGCGGGCCCAGACCTCGCCGATCCTTCCGACGACTCTGGACGAGATGACTCCAGACGAAAAAGTCCCAGCTCCGCGCCGGCGATTTCGGTCGTCGCTTCGATGACCGTCTGACGAATCACCGCGAGGTCGAGTTGAGAACGCCCGAGCAGCACACCGGTGCGATTCATCAGCTCGAGATTCCGCGTTTCCTCCCGGAGCTCGGCTTCGACCGCTCTGCGCCCGGAGATGTCCCGCACGACAGCCAAGAAGCGTGAAGGCACTCCCACAGCGTCGCGGATCAGGGTAACCGTGGTTGAACTCCACACCGAGTCACCGCTCGGGCGCACGTAACGCTTCTCGACGCTGAAGTCGGCGACCGACCCGGCGACGAGCGCGTCCATGTGCGCCGCCGAGACCGCAAGGTCTTCCGGATGAGTAATTTGGTGAAAGGTCCGCTGCAATAGTTCCGCTTTGGAAGATTCGAGAATGTCGCAGAACTTCTGGTTGACCTCGACGAGGTGCCCTTCGAGGTCGACGATGGCGATGCCGACCGCCGCCTGATGAAAGACCGCCTGCAAGCGCGCCTCGCTGCTCTGCAAGGCGTGCAGTGCTGCCCGCCGCTCTACATCCGATGAGCCGAGGTCAAGGCGAGTGCGCTCGGGACCGGCCGGCACGGGCGGAAGGGGCAGCGGTTTTTCTGGATTCTCTGGGTGCATTCCATCTCTCGTTGGGACAGAGAGCTGCAAGGCCAGTGCCCGAACGCGCGGGCGTCCGCTTCCGGACGATCCGTCCGATCCCGGACGAGGCGCGTACCGACAAGGCGCGCAAACCCTTGATTCTTCTGCGGAGCTCCGTGGCATGGAGCTTGGGTAACCTCACTGTCGACCGATCGACGATTCGTCCTGACCATGCGACCCCAACGACATCAGCAAGACCTGACCATGGATCGCGAGCTCACAGCGGAAGAGATCCGCCAGCGCCGTTTCCGATCGGCGATGAAAGGGGCGATCGGAGGATCGATCGCGATCGTGATCTTCTTCGCAGCGCGTCACGGGTTGCGTCCGGCTGTGAGCCGCTCCGAACTGCGCATCGCCAGCGTCGAGCGCGGCACACTCGTCGCCAGCATTCCCGCTGAAGGCCGCCTCGCGCCGGCGCATGAGGAGCAGCTCCCGGCGCCGGTCGAAGGCCGCGTGCTGCGCGTTCTCAAACGACCGGGCGACCCGGTGAAGCGCGACGAGGCGATCCTCGAGCTCGATCTCAGCGCCGCTCGATCCGATCTCGCGCGCCTCGACGACCGGGTGGCGCGCGAGCGCCACGTTCATCGTCAGCTGGAGCTCAGCAGCGGCCGCGAAGTCGCGGAGCTCGAACGCCGCCTCGCCGAAGCGCGGCTCGATCTCGAATCGGCAACGGTGATCCTCGCCCAGCACGCTCGCCTGGCCCGCGAAGGTCTCATCTCCGAAGGCGATCGCCTCGCGGCCGAAGTCGCACGCAAGAAGGCGGACCTCGTCGTCGGAGAGCTCGAAGGAAGCGTCGTCGCCAGCCGTGAGGCGCGCGCCGAGAGCCTCAGCGGGGCCGTGCTCGACTTCGCGATCGTCGAAAAGGAGCGCGATGAGCTCAGCCGCAAGCTCGTCGTCGCCACGACCCGCTCGGATCGCGATGGCATCGTGACGTACGTTCTCGCCGACGAGGGCGCACTCGTCCGCCCCGGCGACGTCGTCGCGCGGGTCGCCGATCTGGGATCGTTCCGGCTCGAGGGATCCGCAGCCGAGGTGCATGCGCCCCAGCTCGCACCCGGCCAGGCCGTCGCCTTCACCACGGCTTCCGGCGAGCGGCTCTCGGGGCGCATCGCGCGCGTCGATCCGACGATCGTCGACGGCAGCGTGCGATTCACCGCGCTTCTCGACCACCCGAGCGACCCTGCGCTGCGCAATTCGCTGCGGGTCGACGTCGACATTGTGCTCGACGAGCGCGCAGAAGTCCTGAAGGTCCGGCGGCCGGTCTTCGCGGCGGCAGGCTCGCGTCAGCCCGTCTTCGTCGTCCGGGGTTCCCGGCTCGAACGCCTCACCGCGACTTTCGGCCTCGTGGGTCGCGACGAGGTCGAGATCAGCTCCGGGCTCGTCGCCGGCGATGCGATCGTCGTGTCCGACACCTCCGCCTTCGCCCATTTCGACCGCCTCGATCTTCGCTAACCCTGGACGGCAAATTTCCGGAGACCCGATGATCCATCTCGAACACGTCCGCAAGACCTACCAGACCGACCGCATCGAGACCCTCGCGCTCGCCGAGATCAACCTTCATGTCGCCGAGGGAGAGTTCGTCTCGATCATGGGCCCCTCGGGCTCCGGCAAGTCGACGCTGCTTCACCTCGTCGGCCTTCTCGACACTCCGAGCTCCGGCATGCTCCGGGTCGCCGGTCACGATGCCAGCAAGGCGACCGACGCCGAGCTCGCCCGACTGCGCAACGCCCATATCGGATTCGTCTTTCAGACTTTTCATCTCGTGCCCGATCTTTCGGTGGTCGACAACGTCGAGATCCCGCTGCTCTACCGCCGGATGGGGCACAAGGAACGTCGCAGCCGCGCGCTCGCCGCGCTCGACCGCGTGAGTCTGTCGTTTCGAACGGCGCACTTTCCCAACCAGCTTTCCGGCGGGCAGCAGCAGCGCGTGGCGATCGCCCGCGCGCTCGTGGGTTCGCCACGGCTTCTCCTCGCGGACGAACCGACCGGCAATCTCGACAGCCGCACGGGAGACGAGATTCTCGGCATTCTCGAGGATCTGAACCGCAACGACCGGACTACCGTCGTCATGGTGACGCACGATCAGCGTATGGCGCAGCGGACACCGCGGATCGTGCGCCTCTTCGACGGCCGGCTCGTCAACTGATCGCGCGGATTCCGCGAGAGAGAGTGCAATGAAACTCGTTCACCACCTCAGGCTTGCCTGCAAAGTTCTGCTGCGCCGCAAGGGATTCACCGCCATCAGTCTCTTCACCATAGCCGCCACACTCCTCGTCGTGTCGACGTGCGCGGCGTTTCTCGACGTCGTCTTCGGTACCAACCCGCCGGAGAGCCGGCTCGACCGGGCGGTGGGAATCATGGCCATGGGGATGTACGGGCCGCGCGGCGGAACGACATCGTCTGCCGGATACGGCTTTCTCGACCGGTACATGCGCGATGTTCCGGGCGTCGAAGAAAAGACCTTCTTCTCCTATCCCAGCGGCGCGACGGCTTACGTCGATGGGCGAAGAGTCCGGCTGATGCGCAAGCGCACCGACGGCTCGTTCTGGCGCGTCTTCGATCTCCACTTCCTCGAAGGCGGTCCTTTCACCGACGAGGATGAGCGCGATCACAATTTCGTCGCCGTCGTGAACGCGGCGATGCGCGACAAGCTCCTCGGCAGCGGACCCGCCGTAGGACGGTGGATCGAGATCGAGGGACAGCGGTTCAGGGTCGTCGGCGTCGTCGACAATGTGCCGATCGTCAAGCTGCTCCCGGGAGCCGACGTCTGGGTGCCGCTCTCGACCTCGCGATCAGAGCTCTACAAGACAGAGTTCGTCGGAACGTATCTGGCGATCTTCGTCGCCCGCTCGAGGTCCGACCTCGGGGCGATCCGCGCGGAGATCGGCCGCCGGATCCTGACGACGCCGTCGCCGAATCCGGATTTCCCGGAGATGCGCGGCGGCGCCGACACCAAGTTCGAGGCGCAGTCGCGGATGCTGCTCGCCGATCACCTCGACAGTGCGCGGCCCGCCGGTCTCTTCGGCCTCTTCGTCGGAGCCGCGGTGCTGTTCATGCTTCTGCCGGCAGTGAACCTCATCAACCTCAACGCTTCACGAGTCGCCGAGCGCGCGACAGAAATCGGCGTGCGCCGCGCCTTCGGTGCGCCGAGAAGAGCGCTCCTCGGTCAGTTTCTTCTCGAGAACCTGGTGCTCTCCCTGGCCGGCGGAGCGATCGGCTTCATGCTGTCGACTCTCGCGCTGGCGGTCATCAACGCCAGCGGATTCATTCCCTACCTCGACCTGCACGTCAATTTCGCTGTCGCCGGTTGGACCTTCGCCGGCGCGGTCGTTTTCGGGTTGCTCTCCGGCCTCTGGCCTGCTTACCGCATGTCGCGCATCTCTCCCATCGCAGCACTCGCCGGAGGACCGCGATGACCCGCCACCTCCTGCGCCTGGTCTGGAACCGCAAACGGTCCACCGCGCTCCTGCTGCTAGAGCTCTTCGTCACCTTTCTCGTCGTCGCGCTCGTCACGACGACGGCCATCTATCAGGCGACGAACTGGCGGCGTCCGCTCGGCTTCACGGTCGACAACATGCTCGTCGCCGAGCTCAACTCGCAGCGCTCCTCCGACGACACGTTCGATCCCCACGACATGGAGCTTTTCGCGCGCCTCTTGCAGGAGGCTAAAGCGCTGCCTGAGGTCGAGTCCGTCGCAGGCTCCCACGTCGTTCCCTTCTCTCTCGCCCTGATGGAATCCTCGTTCGACCACGGCGGGCGGCACATCGACAGCTCGTTCAACGAAGTCACCGACGACTTCGCCCGCACCGCCGGGATCGAGATGGCTGCGGGTCGCTGGTTCGGCCGCGAAGACGACGGCGCAGCCGTCACCCCGCTCGTCGTCGACGGAGATTTCGCGCGCAACGTCTTTGGTTCAGATTCCGCAGCCGTCGGCCAGTTCCTCGATGACAACGAGGCCTCCGACCCCAAAGCGGCGCGACGTCAGGTCGTCGGTGTGGTCGCCGAGTATCGCGCCGGCGGCGAGTTCGCCGGGCCGGAAAATTTCTTCTTCGAGCGTGTGCGCATCGGCGACACGAAACACCGTTCGCCCCGGCACCTGCTGATCCGCGTTCATCCGGGCACCGGTATCGCTTTCGAGGAGCGTCTGGCGAAGAGGCTCGGCGAAGTCGCTCCAGGCTGGTCGATCGAGGTCCGGCCACTGGCGGAATACCGTGCGGACAACCGACGATTGCGCGCCGCGCCGCTCATCGCCGGAGGGATTGTGGGAAGCTTTCTCCTCGCCATGGTCGCCCTGGGCCTCATCGGAGTCGTCTGGCAGAACGTGACGGAGCGGCGGCGCGAGATCGGCCTTCGCCGAGCGCTCGGCGCGACTGCTGCAGCAGTCCATCGTCAGTTCGTCGCCGAGATGCTGCTTCTCGCGACGGTCGCGCTCGTCGCCGGAACTTTCGTCGCCCTGCAGCTCCCACTGCTCCATCTCCTCGGCGGGATACCTCTCTCCGTCGTACTGGGCGGAATTGCCGCCGCGAACGTCGCCCTTCTGCTTCTAGCCGGTTTCGCGGCCTGGTTGCCGAGCCGGATGGCGAGCCGGGTCACGCCGACCGCGGCGCTGCGCTGGGAATGATTCTCGTCGCCGACGACGACGCCACGGTTCGCGCGTCGCTGCGCCTCCTTTTGCGCCAGCGCGGCTATGCGGTGATCGAGGCGGCCACCGCTGCAGAAGCCCTCGCCGGCGCTGCGCGCGCCGATGTCGAGCTCGTCCTCCAGGACATGAACTTCTCGCGCTCGACAACCGGCGACGAGGGACTCGAGCTGCTGCAGCGTCTGCGCGCTTTGCGCCCGGCACTGCCGGTCGTTCTGCTCACGGCCTGGGGATCGATCCCTCTGGCGGTCGCCGGAATGCGCGCCGGCGCCGCGAACTTCCTCACCAAACCCTGGGAGAACGACGCTCTCGTCGCCACCCTAGAAACCGCTCTCGGACTTGCCCAGGCGCGGGCAGCCGTCGCCCGCGAGGCGAGCGGCCGGCGCGATGCTCTGGCGGAGCGCGGCGATTTCACGGCTCTTCTTGGCGAGGATCCGGCCTTCGTCGCTCTGCTCGAGCTCGTTGCACGCGTCGCGCCTTCCGACGCCTCGGTGCTGATCACTGGCGAGAGCGGCACCGGAAAGGAGCTCCTCGCCGAAGCGATTCACGCCAACAGCCCTCGCCGAGATCGACCGTTCATCAAGGTCAATGTCGGCGGACTGCCGACCCAGCTTCTCGAGAGTGAGCTCTTCGGCCATGTCCGCGGCGCCTTCACCGATGCCCGTGCCGATCGCAAGGGACGATTCGAGCTCGCCCAGGGGGGCACACTCTTCCTCGACGAAATCGGCGACCTCGAACCGGCGGCGCAGGTGAAGCTGTTGCGCGTACTGCAGGACAGGACCTTCGAAGCGCTCGGTTCGAGTGTCACGCGTCGCGCCGATGTCCGCATCGTCTCGGCGACGCACCGGAATCTCGGCGAGGCGATCGCGCGGGGCACGTTCCGGGAGGATCTCTACTACCGGCTCAACCTCATCACGCTTCACCTGCCGGCATTGCGCAACCGTCGCGGCGACATTGCCCTTCTCGCCTCCGCCTTTCTTTCCGGCGCTGCCCGAACCTTCAACCGGCCGGGGCTCGTTTTCGCTCCCGATGCCATCGACTGGCTTTCGCGTCAGCCCTGGCCGGGGAATCTCCGGCAGCTCCGCCAGGCGATCGAACGCGCCGCGCTGATCTCGACGACGGAGCACCTGACCGCGGCACTGCTCGCGGCGCCTCCGGGCGACCGCCCGGGCGGCGGCGGGAACGGCGCAACGCCAGGCGCGATCGACAGCGCGACGGGGAATCTCGACGCGCTCGAACGCGAAGCGATCGAGCGCTCTCTCGCCAGCCAGCGCGGCAATCTCACCCGCGTCGCGGCGGAGCTCGGCATCACCCGGCAGGCACTCTACCGGCGTCTCGAGAAACACGGCTTCGCCGGACGGAGCGATCTCCGGGACGCCGGCGGATGACCCTCGCCCGGCGTGTCGTCCTCCTCGTCGTGCTGCTGCACGTACCGCTCGCCGGACTCGCCGGGTTCGCTGCGGGAACCTCTGCGACGGGACTGGTCGCCGCCGAGCTCGCCGTTCTGCTATCCCTCGCGGTCTCATGGCGGCTTCTTCGTCTGGGCGGTGCCGCCCGCCAGCTTGCCCGCGGCGGCCGCGAGCTCCTCGCCGAGGGCGACTTCGCTACGCGCTTCCGTCTCTTCGGCCAGCGCGATGTCGACGACCTCGTCCAGCTCTTCAACTCCCTCTCCGAGGAGTTGCAGCGCGAACGGCTGCGGCTCGAAGAGCGCGATCTCCTGCTGGGCAAGCTTGTCGCCGCATCGCCCGCCGGCGTCGTGATGCTCGACCTCGACTCGCGCGTCGACCTGGTGAATCCGGCCGCCGCGCGACTGATGACTTCCGGTCTGGCCTCCGGTCTTCTGGCCTCGGACGCGAGCGGATTCGTCGGCAAGCTCGTCGAAGCACTGCCCTCGCCATTCGGTGAGGTCGCTGCGGCGCTCACTCCCGGAGATGTGCGGGTCCTTTCCCTGGGCAACGGTCGCCGCGCCCGCCTCTCGCGCGCTGAGTTCCAGGACCGCGGCTTCGAGCGCACGTTTCTCCTCATCGAGGAGATGACGGTAGAGCTCCGCGCCAGCGAGCGCGCCGCTTACGAAAAGGTGATCCGGCTGGTCTCACACGAGGTCAACAACTCGGCGGGCGCCGTCAGTTCGATCCTTGACTCGTCGCGCGAGATCCTGCGCGCGACGGGAGCCGCAGGAGCCGGCGCCGCACCTCGCGGCGGAGCTGGTGATGACGGGGAGGTCGACCACGCCCTCGACGTCGCGGCACGGCGCGTCCGCCATCTGGCGGCGTTCGTCGACGGCTTCGCGGAGGTCGTCCGGATTCCCGAGCCCAATCTGCAATCGCTCGACCTCGGCGCGATTCTCTCCGACCTCGTGACGCTGCACCGTCCGGAAGCCGAGCGCCGGAGTCTCCGCTTGACGCTCGACCTCCCCGCCACGAGCTACGCGGCCCTCGCCGACCGCGAGCAGATCGAACAGGCCCTGCTCAATCTTCTGCGCAACGCGTTCGAAGCGACTCCCGACGGCGGACTGGTCGAGATCACGCTCCTTCCCGCGGACCGCTCCGTTGCCGTCCAGGTGGCCGACTCCGGACACGGCCTCACGATCGACGCCGCGGCCCAGATCTTCACGCCATTTTTTTCCACCAAGCGGGACGGCAGGGGTCTCGGATTGACGCTGGTCCAGGAGATCGCTCAGCGCCACGGTGGAGAGATCACGCTCGAGAATGGCAGGACAGCAGGTGCCGTCGCACGCCTGACGCTTCCTGGCCTCCCCGGATCGCGTCCGCACTGACTGCGGATTCAGCCGGAGGCCGTCAGAAGGCGCGCTCGAAGCTGTCGCTCGCCGCCTCATAGAGGTCGCCCAGGTCGGCGCCGTCGATGAAGAGGTGATTGACCTGCAGACCCACCGGCACCAGCGTCCGTCCTTTCTCTTCGCGGAACTTTCCGAATGCGGTTCCCGGCTGGCCCGCTTCCCGGTCGGGCAGTGCGACATGCGTGAAGCTCGTGAACGGCATGCGCGGCAGCGAGGTGTAGTACGCGAAGTCCGGCGCGGCGCCGCCCGACAGATCGATCACGGCGGAAGAGCGGCGCATCTCGATCGCCGCCGCGGCGAGAAATTCCTCCGCCTCCGCCTGCCACTCGAGACTCGCGAACGAGAACGTCCGTCCCGGCGCCGGCACCGTCATGCCGATCCGCAACGAGTCATGGAGCACCACCTCGTCACCCGAGAGACGCGTGCGGAAAGCGTCGAGTCCGATCAGGGCGCGGTGGTAAGCCCAGACCATCGCCGCGTAAGTCGAGCCCCCGACCTCCTTCGCGCGGCTGCGCACCCGGGTCACGTCGAGCTCGAAGGTCAGGGCATAGAACGGGTTGGGATGCCGGCGGAAGAATTCGAGGTGCGCACGGCGCGGATAGTCGACGAGAAGGCGGGGTGCGGACACGGAGCGAATGATATCTGGCCCCTGGCGGCACGCCTTTGCGCGTAGCGAGAGCTCACAGAAAAGAGGATCGCCATGAATGCCATTCGCCCGTCGCTTTCCGCAGGACCGGATCGTCTCCGCCCCATTCAGGAGGGCCGTTCGCTCCTGCGATGGACCTGTACCGTGCTGTTCGTGCTGTTTTCCGCCGCGGCGCAGGCCGCCGTCGGTCCCGCGACGCCGCACGCGCAGCTCTTCTACGAGAGCACCGACTATCCGCTGCATGGCCCCACGAACGGGCAGGAGTTCTCCGGCAATGCGGTGGCCGCGGGGGATTTCGACGGCGATGGTGTCGACGACCTGGCGATCGGCATTCACTACGACGACCAGCCGATTTTCGCGCTTTCGGAGGTTGGACAGGTGCAGATCCGCTGGGGCGCTGCGGGCAGCGGACTCCCGAACGGCTTCGTCGTCAAATACCTCTGGCAGGGCGGCACGAGCTCGGTCGACGACCCCGAGTCCGGGGACTTTTTCGGCGGCGCGCTCGCCGTCGGCGACTTCGACCACGACGGCTTCGCCGATCTCGCCGTCGGCATTCCCGGCGAAGACCTCGGGGCGATCAGCAATGCGGGAGCGGTCGAGATCCGCTACGGCGCCGCGAATAGGGATCAGGCGCTCGAGACCCGCCGGAAGCTGCTACACGAGGACATCGCGGGAGTGCCCGATCAGGCAGGGACGGACGACCGTTTCGGCGAAGTCCTGGCGACAGGAGATCTCGACGGCGACGGTTTCGACGAGCTCCTCGTCGGCGTGCCGTCGGAGAGCGTCGGAGGCAACGGCGATGCCGGCCGCCTCTTCGTCTTCTACGGCTCGAACGTCGGCATCGTCGTCGACGGCGCTCAGACCTTCGACGAAGACACGACCGGGATCAACTCCGACTCGTTCGGCAACGACCACTTCGCGCGGACTGTCGTCGCCGGTGACTGGAACGGCAGCGGCTTCGACGACCTCGCGATCGGCGTCGATCACTGGGGCGCCGTGGCGAGGAGCGGCGGCGTCCACATCATCTACAGCAACGCGTCCGGGCCGAACGCGGTGAGCGACGTGCTCCTCACCCAGGACACCACGGGAATCGCCGATCAGCAGGAGGAGTTCGATTGGTTCGGTTCAACTCTCGGCACCGGAGACTTCAACGGCGACGGCTTCGACGATGTGGTCATCGGCGTCTCCTACGAAGACCTCGGGCCGGAAGGGGGCGAGGTTCAGAACGCCGGCGCCGTCCACGTTCTCTACGGCAATTCGAGCGTCCTGCTTGCGCACACGCCGCAATACTGGACCAAGTCTTCGACCGGTGTACCCGGGGACCCGGCCGAGGATGAGCGGTTCGGCAGCGCCTTCGTCGCAGCGGACTTCGACGGCGACGGCTTCGACGATCTCGCGATCGGTGTCCTCGGCGAACGGGTTTCGCTGCTCACCGGTGCCGGCGCCGTGACGATTCTTCGCGGCTCCGCGAACGACCTCACGGCGACCTACGCGACGAGCTGGAACCTCGAACGGCCCGGAGTGCCGGGCGAAGCCGAACAGAACGACCTCTTCGGCGCTTTCCTCGGCGCCGGGGACTTCAACGGCGACGGCCACGCGGATCTCGTCGTCGCCGTACCGCTCGATGAAGTGGCGCCGTTCCCCGACAACTCGGGCTCGGCCCTCGTCCTCTACGGATGCCTCTACTGCGACGGCTTCGAGAGCTCCGATCTCTCCGAATGGACTCCGGCAGCCCCGTAGCCGTCCGCTCGTCGACATCGGCGCTTCGACGTCCGGAACCTGAGCTCGCGGTCCGGCGCGCCGGCGCTTCGAAAGCCGTCTAAACTCCCGTCGAACTCTTCGGATTCGCGGAGGACGGGATGAAATCGCTCGGGATGGTTTCGTGTGCGCTGCTGACTCTCGCCTGTACCGCGGCGCCGTGCCCGCCAGCGGCATCGGCAGGGGCATCGGCATCGGAAGGAAGCGCGACCGCGGCTCCCGCGCCGGAAAGCTACTTCGACAACCGGGGCAGAACTGATCTCCTCGCGGGCGGTGTGCGGCGCATTCCGGTCACAACGCCCAAGGGGACGTTCACCGTGTGGACGAAACGGGTCGGCAACAACCCGAGGCTCAAGGTGCTGCTCCTGCACGGCGGACCGGGCGCCACGCACGAGGTTTTCGAAGCCTTCGACAGCTACTTTCCAGGCGCCGGCGTCGAGTACTACTTCTACGACCAGCTGGGCGCGGCCTACAGCGATCAACCGAACGAGCCCGCGCTCTGGGAGCTCCCCCGCTTCGTCGACGAAGTCGAACAGGTGCGCGTCGCGCTCGGCCTGAACCGGGACAACTTCGTTCTCCTCGGACACTCGTGGGGCGGATTGCTTGCCATCGAATACGCGCTCGCGCATGGCGAGAATCTCAAGGGGCTGGTGATCTCGAACATGATGTCGAGCATTCCGGCCTACAACAGGTACGCCCATGAAGTCCTGATGCCGGCGATGGATCCCGCGGTGCTGCACGAGATCCTCGAGCTCGAACGCCGCAAGGAGAACGAGTCTCCGCGCTACATGGAGCTCCTCACGCCGTACTACGAGGAGCATCTGCTGCGCATGCCGTTCGCCCAGTGGCCGGACCCTGTCCTCCGCGCCTTCGGCCACATCAATCGCTCCATCTACGTTCCGATGCAGGGGCCGAGCGAGATGGGCGCCGCCGGCAAGCTCGTGAGCTGGGACCGCAGCGGCGATCTCCCGAAGATCGCCGTGCCGACGCTGGTCATTTCCGGCGCCCACGACACGATGGATCCGAAGCACATGGCGTGGATGGCGCAGCAGCTCCCGCACGGACGCCTCCTCGCCTGTCCGAACGGCGGCCACTGCGCGATGTACGACGACCAACAGACCTACTTCACCGGCCTGCTCGCTTTTCTCCGCGATCTCGACGCCGGCAAGATCTGATCCGGCTGCCCAGGCCGACCGGCTATCCGGCGAAGTAGCGCATCAGCGCGCCCTTTCTCCGTTCGACGTAACCCTTCTGGCAGGAATCGGTCGTTTCGAGGTAATTCAGGCCGACGGGAAGCGCGGGTCGAGCGTCTCGATATGCAGGAAGCCGCCAAGCGCCGCGCGGATGCGCGCGATAGATTCCGGGTCGGTGACGACCTGCATCCGCTCCGCAGAGGCCTGGATCGGCACGATCTCGTCGACCAGCGCGCGCACCTGCTGCTGCCAGTCGGCGGGAGCCCACTCGCGGAGCTCACGCCGGAGTGCGACGACATAGGTTTCGATCTCGCCGATCATGAGCAGGCGCTGAAACGGACCTGGCGGAAGCACCACTCGTTTCCGACGCTCATCTCAACCGACCGCCGGAACGCCGGCGCCTTCGTAGGTGGCATCGAGCCCGACGTCGCGGCAGGCCTGTCGCAGGAGGGAGCGCGCCCGTGCCGCGCGACTCGAATCGCGCGGCAGGGTGCGATAGACCGGATCGGCGGCGAGCAGCACTGCGAGTGCGCCGCAGACCGCCGGACTCGCCATCGAGGTGCCCGACATCTCCGCCCTCGGCGCGATGAAACCGTGGCGCTCCGGAACGGTCGAGACGATGCCGACTCCGGGACCGGCGGCATCGACTTCCCTCCCGAAACAGCTGAAGCCGGCGAGATAGAGATTGTCGTCGCCGTAGCGGTCGGCGTCCTGCGGCAGATCGAGGTTGGCATCCGAGTCGGCCGGCCCCCAGCCCGAGAGGCCGAGGGCCGAAACCGCCACCGTGACGTCGTAGCTCGCGGGAAAAGAGACCGCGCCGGCCTCGTTGCCCGCCGCACAGATCGCGAGCGTCCCGCGCTCGAAAGCGTCCTCGAGGGCATCGCGCTCGATCTCCGAGGCGTAGCTGCTGCCCAGGGAAAGATTGAGCAGATCGCACTCGTGCGTCTTCGACAGAGCGTCGATCGCGTTCGCAACGTCCGCCTGACTCGCGCCGCCCCCGGGAGGAAAGATGCGCGCCATCAACAGCGCGCATGCGGGCGCGATACCGGTCCGTCCTTCGGACCGCGAATGCGCGCCGACGATTCCCGCGACGTGCGTCCCGTGACTGTCGACGTCCGCCGCCTGGCCCTCGAGAAACGCCCCGTCCAGAAACGCCCCGGCGTCGACGACGTGCGCGAGGTCCGGATGAGGCCCCACGCCGGTATCGCAGATACCGACCCGGATTCCATCGCCGCGCTTGCGGTCCGACTCTTTGAGGTGAAAGAGCGCATGCCACCAGGGTGACGAGTGCGCGCCGGTGCCGGGATCGAGGCTCGGACAATCGATCGCGATGGGGCTCCGTGGCCCGCGCACGACGGTGCCCCAGGCCGAACAGTAGGGCAGCACGAGAATGGCACCCGGCGTCCAGAACGCGCTGTGTTCGAAGGCGACCTTGCCATCCGCACCGGTCTCGCGCTCGACCGACGTCTGCCGGCCGTCGCTCCCCTGGAGAAAGAGATAGACCGTCGCATGCGCGAGCGGCTCACCGTGCGAGAACGCCTCGGCCTCGAACGTCCGCCCCCGCCCCGCCGGCGCCGCCGCGAGCGGCGCGAAACTCCCCGTCTTCTGCAGCCCGCGGAACTGCGGCGGGTAGACGATCGAAGGCCAGCGCAGAAGCTCGGGCTCGATGAGCACATCCGGACCTGCCGCCGCCGCGATCCCGGCGAGCTCGCCCGGCTGGGCATCGAACACCACGACCCGCCGCGCGAGCTCGTCCTCCGGCCGGCCGTCGAAGACCACATTCGTCGAAGCGAGCTGCTGCACGCGACTCCACGTCGAAGCCAATGCCGCCCGTGAAGCGAGCTTCTCGGTCGCGAGAAAGCGGCCGGCCCGGCGATGACTCATCACATACCTGGGCACGATGAAAACCTCCACTGCGCCTCGACTACGGCGCGTCCTCCCCAAGGTCCAGTCGCAGGTCGCGGATCTTCTTGCGCTCGTCGAGAAGCTTGCGCTCTCTTTCGAGTTGAGTCAGCTCATCCTCCGCTTCCGCCTTCGCGGCGGCCGCGGCGTCGCGCGCTTGCACGCGATCTGCCACGACCCCCTCGAGGGTTCCCAGAAATTTCGCATCCAGCGCCTCGCGATCGGACGACAGCTTGACGAGCGCGCCGGTCATCGGATCGAGGGTCAACGCATACTGAGATTCCATCGCGCGCTGCCGCGGAAGGGAGGCAACGATCCCGTACTGCGCCACGATCAGGTCGCGGACGGCGACGACTCTGCCGACACTTCCCTTGTCCACCGGCCGACTCTCGAGAGTGACCCGCGCGACCGCCGGAATCCGGTAGTAGAAGCTCTGCTCGTCGCCCGGGTCCTGTGCGAGATCGAGGCGAGCCCCATAGAGACCGTTCACGACCTGATCCGCGAGCACCTTCGTTCCGAGGTGAAGCGAGAAGTCATTCTCGATTCCGATCGACACTTTCGGCCGGGCTGCCTGAAATTCACCGGGGATGAGGCAATCTGCGTCGACGCCGGAGCTGAATCCTCCGCTCGCGGAGACCTTCAGCACATCAAACTCTTCCGTCAGAGGTTTGGCGGTCGGTCGAGGCGGTCCCGCAGATGCCTGCGCCCCTGGTTCAGCCCGCGTGGCGGGGCGAACGAAACAGGAGACCGTCCCCGAGCTCTCCCTCTCGACGAGGAACTTGCCCAGGTTCCGCTGAATACGGGAGTCCAGCGCCTCCAGGAGCCAATCCGCCGAAGCTCGCGGCAACAGACCGTCCCTCACCCTGTTCGGAATCGACTCGAGAAATTCGCGATCCTCGACGATCTGCTCCGCGTATGGCCGGCAACGCTCGACGAGGTTCGCTGCGAGGTTCGGAGCGATGCCGACGGTGGGCGAGAAGTCCATCGTGAAAGCCGCTCCCGCCACTTTCACGACGCCCGCGACGAAATCGAGCGCCTGGCTCTGTGCCAGCGAACTCGCCGACTCGAGCACCCCCAACGGTCCGAAATTGAGCTCGATCTTGCGCTGGATCCAGAAGCTCGAATCGAGGTCCGCCTTGAAGATCTGACGAGGATCCGGCTCCGCAAGCGCGCTGACCGCTGGAACGCCCTCCACCGAGAAAGCCCCGCCCGCCTCCGGCGCCTCGGCGAACTTCAACGACTCCCAGAGCAATTTCCCGGCAAGCGGTCCCGCGACGGGCGACCCAATCAACGCCTCAAAGCAGCCTCTCGCAAGTGTCTCCGTCCGCTTCGCCTCGACCGTCACTTGAAGCACCGTTCGCGGCAGCGCGTAGTAGACACCGCGATGACTCGAGGAGACCCGCTCGTCGGGCTGAAAGCGCGTGATCCGGTGACCGGCGGTGCAGCCCGAAAGGACCGCGAGAGCAGTTAGCAGGGCGAGAGATCTTCGCCCGCTCACGAGAACCTCTCGAATACGTTCGTCACTTTCCTGCGCCTGGCTCCGGCTGAGAAGGGCACGCTTAGTAAACGAACGAACGGGGCGGACCGGTCGCGACGCCGGCCTCCGGGAGAAATGGCCGGCGGTGCCTCCCAATAAGTCCTCGGAAAGGCTCTCGGAACCAATTGCAAGACCGCTGTGGACTAACCCGAGAGTTGCCTCGAATGGTCGCCGGAAGTTCATTGCCTGAAAGCCGCTCGTCAACGTCGTCCTCGACGATGCTCGCTGTTGAGGGCATCGACCATAGCAACTCCGCGCCCGTTCACCGCGCACCAAGAGCCTCGTCGAAAGTGTAAATCGAACGCTGCTCGATGAGTGCTTCCACGTCGAAAGAACGAAGACTTGGTACGAAGACACGGCGCAGCTTCAGGTTGATCTCGATCGGTTCCTCGAGTACTACAACCTTCGGCGCACCCCTCAGGACTCTCGCCTCAACCGCCGCACGCGGCTCAAGCCTTTGCCGAAGCTCTTCGTGTCGACTTCCAAGTCGGCGCCACCCGCTTCAACCCCTAGAAAAACCTCAGGAAGCCGGGTGTCGGTGAACAACGAAACGTAGACACTCTTCGCCACAATCGGCTCTGAGATATTGGCGAGCAAGTTCATCTACGACCAAGTAACCAGCGCCGCCGCTCGACCTTCGCCTTCGCTCCCGCTACTGGTTTACAGATGCCTTCGCCAAATTTCTCAGCTTCGCATCCTCCAACTTTGTAGCGAGGCGAGTAAGTATGGGCTTGCTGATCGCGCTCTCGAATTTTCCTATATTGATGATCGCGCGCCGTCGAACGAGATCACTTTGATCGCTATCGGCAGCGACATCTTTTAAGAGGGTCGCGGCCAGCGCTCCGTCAAATGTCGAGAGGTCTTCAACAATGAGGAGTTTCACTGTTGTTCCAGCCCAAGAATCCCTCTGCAGAAGGCGTCGATACGCCGCCACCAGGTCGCTGCTTGGCTCGCCTGCTATTAGTTTACCTAGCGCATCGTCGCGCAGCTTCACGTCTGGCGAATCCAACAAGGGTATGAGCCTGTCGGCGTCTTTCATCGCAAAAACCAGCGACGCTTCATCCTGCATCTGATCTAGCTGGAGCCGCGCTCTATCCTTCAACTGGCCATTTCCAAGTGAAATGCCCTTCAGCATCTCCAGCCCTCCCGGCAGCGCCGGCATTGCCTCGATGGCAGAGTTCTTAACAAACATTTGCGCCTTGGCGTCATCTACCAGGTCCCCGAGTACTTCAAGTGCTTCGGGACTGCCTGAATTTCGGAGCGCATCGACTACGACCGAGAGGTTCCCAGCTGCAACCTGCTGTCTGTCGATCGCATCCTTCAAAATTTTAACGACCACATCGCCACCCACAGCGCCCGGGCTCGCGAAGTCAAACAGAGCTGACCTTTCAAGGTACTCGTCGTCAGACCCAATGGCATCTCGGGCCCAGCTCAATCGCTCGGGCAGACCAGCGATTGAAAGGAAGGTCTTGATCTTGCTCTCTCGGTTTGGCGGAGAGGAACTTGAGACATCGACAGCGCCAAGCCGACCTGCAATCAGTAGGGATGTCCTTACTCCGCCGACCGAGACCTCCATAAATCCGGCGTCGTTCGGATCGGTATCCAGGAAGAGAAGACTGTCGTGAACTAAAGAGGCGCTCAAGAAATCCAGTCCAGCGGGAACTCTAACTAGTAGAGGCTGATCCGGGTCAACAACTCCGCGCAACACGGCGCCGACAGAGACGCTATACGTTGAAAATCTTGAACTCGCACTCGGCACCTTCTGCAATGAGATTGCGCGGACTACCAAATCTGCGCGGCTGGAGAGGCCGGCCAGCCCGCTGGCGCCGTATTCAATATCCGAGGCCTTGCTCGATTCGACGAGAACAATGAGTCCGAGCAGCAGGACTAGCGCTCGCTTCACGGCACCGCCCCTCCCGCCAACAAGGCCAAGTAGGCTTGGTCGAACGGCGAGAAAGCAGAAGGCCTGCGGGAATGTGCCCTTCCTAGAGGAAGCGCAATCCGCCAAGGTCGCAACGTCGTGTCTCCCGGGTCCATGATGTAGCCACCTTTTTCAAACCGATTGACGAGGCTACCGTAAGTCGCCTGAAATGACTCGCAGTCATGCAGGTCATCGCATCCGTTCATCCAGCCACAGGTCGCAGATGGCGCACCCCCCACCATGCCGAGCCCATGGCCAATCTCGTGCGCAGCGCCTCTTGCCAGCGCTTGGCTGATGTCTTCAGTTCGGTCTCCTACAGAATCGCTCATTAGCATTGGTGTCCATAGCGGGAGGTTCCGCATCGACTCTTCATAGCTACCGACCCAAACCTCGCTCAGGCCCTCGTGACTAAGATTGCCGCAATCGTAGACTGGCGTCTGTCCGAAGACGCCACCTCCCTTCGCTCCGATCATTCGAACTGTGTGGACGTCTGGTCCACTCGAATCGACGAGCTCAATCGTCCCAATGGGAAACCTCCCCGCCAAAATAGCAAGGACGCCGTCACGAACTCGTTCTGCGAAGGTTTCAAGCTCTTTCTTTGAAAGCTTGATCGTGAGGGTCTCTCGCGCTATTTGCTTTACGGCTTGATTTGCTTCCGGCGTCCATAGAAGGAAGAGTTTCTGTGGCGAGCCGGCGACGACTTGTTCAGCTCTTGTAACGAAGACGTCTTTCGCTATCGCATTTTGACAGGCGCTTATATGAAGCATATTTGCGCCCAGCGTCAAGGGCACACTTGCCGACCAACTTTCTCCTGCCAGCGCGGCGGCAACACTCACGGCACTGCAACTGATCGAGACTTCGCTACCTACGCCTCCGCAGGACACTTGGCCGGTGACCGAAATCGTCGAAAAGGTCGTAAGGAAGTCAGCCGCTGGCCCCCCAATACCCAAGGTCGGAGTGCCTTGAGGGAGAGCCCCCAATGGCCACCACACGCAAGTCATCCCAACTACTCCAGCGAACAAGATCCCAGAGCGCTTCAAGGAAATATCCCGATATCACTAGAAATGCGACGCGCAATTCCGGCAGTCATGAGCTTGTTCTGGCACCGTGCCTAGTTTGCCTTCTTGAACCAGCCGGTAACTTCCGTGAGACTGAGGCAGATTCCTGCGCGAAATTCGTGATTCCTCTTTCCGCGATGATCAACAGTACCGTCGGCCGCGACTTCGTCTTGCTGTGTGAACGTAACACCTACCCATGGGGAAAGAGTGTCAAGAATCTTTAACCGATTGTCTTTAGTCGAGAACCAGCCCGGCATCAAACCAAGTCCAGCGCCGACCGAGTGAAGCGGATCTTTGGAAGCGGCGACCAGAAGCTTCAACGTCAGCGCTTCATGAAATTTTGGGTGTTCAAGAAGAGCGTCACCGAGGGTGTAGTCCAGCGATACATAGAAGGTTTTCTGTTCCTCCTTGAGTTTGATCTGATCCGACGCGAGGTCGTACTTCAGCTGATCGACGTTGTTAAGCGGGATTGCTGCGGAGAGGAGCCAGGGCTCTCTTGCGCCCGTCAATATCGTGACGGATTGGCTCGCGAGGTTGGCACCTTTCTTGTCTCCATCTCTCAAGTCGATAACCACTAGCCACTGCGCTGGCAGGGGGCTCGGTGCCTCCGGGCTAGGTGGCGCTTTGGCCATTTTCGCTTCTACTGAAAGGGTTGCGCGTTGCTCAACTAGCTTCTTCCTCGCCACGGCCCAGTCCGGGTTGCAGCCTTCTGCATCGAGTGCGTTCGCTAGCTTCTTGAGTTCCCCAAAACTTTCCTCGAGGCGGGTCTTCCGCGTCTCCTCTTTGAAGGCCACCTCGGGCGCGCATGTGCTGTCCTTGCACCTACAATAAACGACGAACACGTCAACGTCGTCGCCCTTCGTCGAACCGACCAATCGGTTCTTGTTATTCTTCTCGTCTTTCAAAAATTCTTGAACTTCCGCAAAAGTCTTAGGTGTCTCATTGGGCATGCGCCCCGCCGCAAAGGGCGGCAGCTGCCGCCCTTCCGACCTTGCCCACGCCTTCAAAGGCAGGGTAACTAAGCACACGAATAGGAAGAGCATCGCGAACCGCATTCTTTCCTTAGCTTGCATATTCTGGTACCTCCTTTTGGGCTTCCTTGTTTCAACTCTCGTTTGTTGTCCACTCGAAGGTAAGCGCCCTCTTGAGCATCTGCGCGGCCACTTCCGTGAGCCGGACGCCTTCGATCGACGGCGGTCAGCTGCTGAGCGGCGGCGCCTCCTTACCTATGGCGGCTTTGCATTGGGGTACCTTTCACTCGCAGATGGAAGCAGGTCCGAGCCACATTTTCCCTCGCTAAAGAGCATGATCATCTCGACGATATGGAGCTCATCTAGGTGAACGAATGAAGAGGATGAACCGAACAAGCACCCAGGCTCCTCAACCAAAAGCCTCGACTTCGGCGAGTTGTTTCAGCAAATGCCGGCTCGCTTCTTAGTGTCTTAGGCCCTGTAGAAACCCCTTCACCACCTCCGCATTCGCCGAGAAGCCGCCGACTTTCGCGGTGCTCGCCACATTCCAGCTCGTCAGATGCGCCAGCAGGTTCACCTGGTGGGCATTGAGATTCAGCTGATCGACGGTGTAGTAGTTGGGGAACATTTCGTAGTCGAGCGGTTCGAGCTCCATGGCGAGGCGGACGGTGTCGTGGAGCTCGCTGTACCACTGGTTGACGGGGTTGAGGTAGATCCACAGGATGTCGGTCGTGCCGCCGGCGACGCCGTAGTGGGGGTTCGCGAGAACGTCGACGACGGTCTGGACCGCCATCGCCGTGGCGCCGGCCTGGGCACGGGCCCAGAGCTGCGTGCGCAGATCGTCGAAGGTCGCGCGGTCGAAAACCTGGTTGAAGCGGAACGGCGAGGTGGCGGAGATCGGAACGTACGTTCCCGCCGAGTCGCTCCACTCGAGGCCGAAGAGCGGTGGCAGATCGGAGTCGACGATCACTTCCGTGCCGCTCAGCGAGAGCTGGGTTTCGGTGTTGACGAAGGCGATGATCTTCTCGAGGTTCCGCCGCAGGAGCGCCATGATTCCCTGGTTCTCGAGATTCCCGCCGTCGCCGAAGAGGTACGAGCGCGCGGCGTTTCGCGGCAGGGCACCGGCATTGAGAACCGGCCAGCAGACGGTTTCCGGAACCATGTCGTCGAGATAGTGAATGCCGCTCGCGTGCGCGAGGTCGAGGACGTCGTAGACGAACGCGACGCTCGAGAGGCCCGCAGCGTCCGAGAGGCGGAATCGAAGCGGCGGCGTGGGAACGCGGAAACTGCCGTCTTCGGCCACTTTTGCAGGAGCCACGCTGCCCATCGCGAACGGATCGATCCAGCCACCGCCGATATCGGAGCTCGCCGGTTGTCCCGGGCTCGGCGGACCCGCTCGCGGAAATCCGGGCGGAATCCCCGCCGAAATCGGCGTGGTCTCGAAGTCGTAGCCGACTTCCCAGGGGTTTGCCGGTCCGCCTCCACCGGCCGGACGCTGCGGAGTCTCGAGCGACGCCGGCGGATTCGGCGGATAGAAGAGCGACGAGTTCGTGATGAGGTACGGGCGGCCGGTACGCGTTGTGACGAAGTCGCTGGCGCGCAATCCCGGATTGTTCGAAAGGATCGCGCGCGACAGCCAGCCCGCTGTCCAGGTGAAGTACTGCGCCGGCGAGTCGCCGAGCCCGAAAGGTTCGAGGACGAGCTCGCCGATCGCCCGCGGCCAGAGCTCCCCGGCGGGGACGCCGCGATCGTAGAGCTCGATCGCTTTCGCCAGCATCTCCTCGAGACCGAGCCGGGTGGCCGCGGAGCCGATGGCCTGCGCATCGAGAACCGAAAGATTGTCGACGCTTCGGCCGGAATCCCATCGGAGGTTCTCCGGCGTGAGCTGGAGCGGCCCGAGAAGCGTGCCGTCATCGATCTCCGCCGGAGACCAGTTGAAGAGCGTCCCCGCCCAGGTGCCGCCGGAAACGGTGGAGATCCAGCCGATGCGGGAGAGCAGACCGAGCGCGTCGAGCCCGCGCAGCTCTCCCATCGCCGCGGCGAGCGAGCGCGAACCGCCGCCCGAGATGCACACGCCGGCCCAGGGCGGACCGAAGTTCGCGTCGCCGGATTCGACCTCGGGCAGCTCGGAGGGAGCCAGGCTCGACGCTCGCGTGGCGAAGAGTCGCGCGTTGAGAAACGTCGGACCGTCGCGGATCGATGGGCTCATCTTTGCGCCCTCCGGGCGTCAGTAACTTCGTCGTTTTCTAGAGAACGAACGGCGCGCCCGAACCGGGCGCCGGGGCGCGGCGCTTCCGCCGAATGACTGGCGTACACTCCGGCCTTCTTTCCGGGGGGACGGAATGCTCGACGATCGCAGAGCCGGCGCCAACGCCGGCGTCGAGACGGAAGCGCGCGGGCGTTTTGCCGCGGTCGAGCGCGCCATCGCCGCGCTGCTCCCGTTCTTCCAACGCTGGACGCACGGGCGACTGCCGCGCTACGCGCGCCGTCGGATGGACTCCGGCGATCTCGTGCAGGAGGCGATCGTCGGTGTGTTGCGCAACATCGGTCAGATCGATGCGGCGAATCCGATCGCGCTGCGCAAGTACCTGATCGTCGCCATCCAGAACCGCATCTGCGACGAGGTCCGGAGAGCGACGCGCGGCGAAGTGACGAACGACACTTCGAACCCTGCGGACAGCCGACCCTCGCCACTCGAGGACGCGATCGACGAAGAGAACCGGCGGCAATATCGCGCGGCGCTCCTTCAACTTCCCGAGGACGACCAGATGTTGCTCGTCGGTCGCATCGACATGGGGCTTTCCTTCGAGGAGCTCGCGATCATGAGCGGACGGCCATCGCCGGACGCCGCGCGCAACGCGACACGGCGCGCGGCGATGCGCCTCGCGCGTTCGATGGGACGCACGCCGGGCGGCCCCACGGACTGAACCGCGCATTTCGCGAACTTTGCGGCCTTCGCAATCGTCGCGACCTTCGCGTCGTTTGGCTTCGTTCGAGACGTTGGAGATCCCCGCGCCCTCCCCCGTCCGGGTGAGGTCCGAAGCGCATTTTCCGGAGCTTCTTGCCGCTTGAATCCGGGCCGCAGCAGTCCTAAGCTGAACGCGCGTTTGGAGGCTGTCAATGTCGCATTCGGCGGGCGGGGGAAAGAACTCTGGGGCGATGCGGCTCGACCCCGCGCCGGCCGGAGAGTATCCGCGCGCCGTGCCGCATCTTTCAGACTCTGCGATCGCTGCGCTCGCTGCGAACTTTCCCGAGGGATCGGAGAGAGCGGAAATCGCCGAGCCCGAAGTCGACGCCTACATCTCGCTCGTCAGCATCGCTCTGCGCGCCACGGACGAGATCTCCGCTCCGCCGCGTTCACGGCCGAACACGATCGAGCGGCTGCTTTCATCGCTTCTGCCGCATCTTCAACGCTGGACGCACGGAAAGTTGCCGACCTATGCGCGCCGGCGAATGGACACCGGCGATCTCGTGCAGGAGGCTGTCGTTCACGTTCTGCGGCAGCTCGGAGAAGACAGCGCGCTCGAGCCCGAGGTCGTCAAGCGATATGTGCTGAAGTGCATCTTCAATCGCATCCGCGATGAGATCCGGCGCGCGCGCCTGGGGGAAGTGCGCGGTGGAGGCGGCCTTTCCGAAACGCCGGACTCGCGCGACACGCCGCTCGATGAGGCGATCGAGTCGCAGGAGAAGCAGCAGTATCGCGAGGCGCTTCTCCAGCTCGACGAGGACGATCAGGTGCTGCTCGTCGGGCGCGTCGATCTCGGGCTGTCGTACGAAGAGCTTGCCACTGCGACCGGAAAGCCCAACGCCGAGGCAGCGCGCAGTGCGGCGCGGCGGGCCGCTTTCCGGCTCGCCGCACGCATCACCGCCAAGCCTTAGGAACTAGAGCTCGTAGACGCGGCCCTGCTCAAGGAATCCGATGTCGGGATTCTCGAGCACCGCGATCTCGCGCTGGATCTGCTCGATGCACGGCGGCTTCAGGTGATGCAGGAGGATCGGAACGCGGCGTTCCAGCTTCCGCAGCTCGGCCGCGACCGTCGCCGGCGTGAGGTGCCCCGACACGTCGGCGATTCCCTGCATGGCGTTGTCGAAGCTCGCGTCGACCCAGATGCCTTTCAGGCTCGGCGTCCGGTTCGCGATCTCCCACAGACGTTGCGTGGGACCCGTGTCGCTCGACCAGAGAAAACTCGAACCGCCGTTCTCGATCAGGAAGCCGTACGTCGGGACGACGTGATTCACCGGAATTGGCGTGAAGCGCACTCCACCTTCGCCGTTCACGGCGCCGATCGTGATCGGCACTTCATCGTGCAGCTCATGAAAACGGATGACCGGCAGAAGGTGGTTCGGCAGGCGGGTGAAATCCGGCCAGGTGTCGTTGTTGAAGAGGTGGCGGCGCAGCGCATAGATCGTCGCCGGCGAGGCGTAGATGTCGACCGCTTCGCGCAGCTTGCCGAAGACGTTCTCGATGAAGAACGGCAGCGACGAAGTGTGGTCCATGTGCGAATGCGTCAGCACGATGGAGGTCACGAGCCGTTGACGCTCGATCGGCAGGGTTTGCGAGAGCGAGCCGGCATCGAGCGCAATCGTGTCGTTGAGCAGTAGGCACGTCATTCGGCAGTCGATGCTTTCGCCGCCGTAGCTGCCCAGAATCTCTACTTTCATCGCCTACCAGTCATTGTACTCTCGCTCGATTTTCGCCGACAAGGAACGAGCTAACAGCTCGCCGAGCTCCACCCGGAAGCGGCCCGACGCGTAGAGCTTCTCAAAAGCGGCGACCACCGTTGCGCAGTGCTGCACACCGGCGTTGGAGATGATCTCCCGGGCGGCGATCTCGGGCGACAAGGCGGTCCGGTAGGGACGGCTGGTCGTCATGGCGTCGAAGGTGTCGGCCACGGCGACGATCCGGGCCGCCAGCGGAATCGCATCGCCAGCGAGCCGGTCCGGATAGCCTTTGCCATCGATCCGCTCATGGTGGCTGCGGACGATCGGCAGGATCTCGTGCAGCGACTCGATCGTCGCCACGATCTCGGCGCCGTCCTCCGGATGACGCCGCATCCGCGCGGCCTCTTCGTCGCTCAGAGCGCTCGGCTTGAGGAGCACGTGATCCGGAACGGCGATCTTGCCGATGTCGTGGAGCGTCGCACCGAGCGCGAGACTCTCGAGCGCCTCCGAATCCAGGCGCAGCTCCCGCCCCAGTAGCAGCGAATAGGCGACGACGCGATGAAGATGTCCGCCGGTATACGGATCGCGCTTTTCCACCGCCTCGGCGAGAGCCGTGACGGTCTCGACGAAAAGGCGCTGCTGCGCCGCATAGAGCCGCGCGTTTTCGAGCGCCTGCGCGAGCGGCCCGGCGAAGAGCTGCATGCGATGGGAATCGAGCTCCGAGAAAGAATCCTTGCCGATCGGATTCAGGAGCTGCAGCACGCCGATCACCCGGCCGCGCGCCGTCAGCGGGACCGCGAGTATGGCGCGCGTGTCGAACTGCTCACTCGAGTCACCCCGCCACCGCGGGTCGCTCGCGACGTCGTTGATCGTCTCGGCGCGGCCGCTTGCGGCGACGGCACCGACGATGCCCTGGCCGACGGGGATTCGCAGCTTGACGATCTCGGGCGCGGCGCGCCCATGCACGACGCGAAAGAAGAGCTCACCCGAAGGCTCGTCGAGCTCCCAGATCGAGCTCGTTTCTGCGCGGCAGAACTCTTCCGCTTTGGTCAGGGCGACCGAGAGCACGCGGCGAAGATCGAGGGTCGACGCGAGCTCCAGGCCGATCTCGAGCAGTGCCTCCTGCTCGAGGACCCGGCGTTCGAGCTCGCCCGATGTCTCCGTCGTCATCCTCCCTGTGGCTCCGCGGACCGGATCCGCGCGGCTAGAACCGCGCTCCGATCCAGAACTGCGTCGTGAAGCTGTCCGAGACCGTGTCCTTGAAGTCCCAGAGCTGCGCGAAGTCCCAGTTCAGGTCGAGGCCGATGAAGTTGACCGTGAAGCCGAAGCCGTAAGAGGAAACGGCGTCCTGCAGACGATTCTCGTCACCGTTCCAGAACCTGAAGCCCTGTCCCGCGGAATCGAACCAGGCGCCGCCGACGTCGAGGAAGACGCGTCCGCGCACACCCTGGAAGTTAAGAACCGGCGTTGCCAGGATGTCGATCAGCGGGAACCGATACTCGAGGTTGGTGAAGAACGCGCGGTCACCGATCATGGATCGGAAATCCACGCCGCGAAGGTCGTCCAGCCCGCCGAAGTAGAACGGCAGAATCTGATTGCCACTCGCGTACCCGCCGAAAAGCCGCAGCGCGAGGTTGCTCCGCTGGCTCACCTGGAGATACTGCCGGAGATCGGCACGGTACTGCGTGTACAGCGCACCGCTCCGTTTCTGGTCGAAGGCGTAGATGCCGCCCAGCGTCCAACGCCGCCCTGATACCGGACCATCCTGACCGAAGACCGCGCTGTCGCCCGTGAACGACAACTGCGCGTACGGATAGTCGCTCTTGAAATCCTGGCTGTCGAAGTTCGGCCGCCCCGATCCGTCAAAGGTGCCGTCGAACTGCAGCAGTGTCGCCTTCTGAATGATGTATCCGGCGCCCGCGGAAACCCGGTGATAGAGCGACAGCGGATAGATGTAGGAGACCGCGGCGCCGGTCTGCTGAATCGCCTGCTTGCGCTCCTGCCGGGCGAGGACGTTTCCGGTGTTGCCGCCCAGGACGTAGAAATCGCGCCGATCGAACAGCTCTGCGGACCAGTTCCAGCGGCGGGAAAGGTCGACGTAGATGAAGTCGAAATCGGAGAAGCTCGACACTGAGTTGAAATTCAGAATCACCCGGTGGTTGCCGAGGTAGTCGGACAGCGAGAGGTAGGAGTTACCGATGAACGTCTGATCGCTGGTCACCCCGACCGACGCTCCGGCATCTTCGACGAAGAGCTTGAAGCCGCGGTACTTCGACCGGTTGGCATCGTCGAGCGTCACGCGGATGTCCGGCTCGAACTGTGCGAGAGGTTGCGCGTCGGTCGCTTCCGCCGGCGGCACCGCCACGGTCGACTCCGCGACCGGCTTGTCGATGTCGACGAGATAGAGATCGAAGGTCGCGCGCCAGAAACCGGTGTAGACGACCTGATCCGTCGAGCCGTCGCGCTTCAGCACCGCCGGCATGAAGCAGCCGGTGACCGCATTGGTCAGCTGCAGCGTTTTCCCCGTCGCGAGCTCCATGGCGTAGATGTTGTCGGTGCCGGAGCGGTCCGACGTGAAGACGATGCGCTTGCCGTCGGAGCTGAAGGTCGCGTCCTTGTCGTTCCAGTCGCCCTGCGTCAGGCGGGTGCGCTTGGTCGGGTCGGCGAGATCGACCTTGAAGAGCTGGTTGTGATTCTCACCGATGGTCGAACTGAAAATGATCGACTGGCCGTCGGCGGTGTAGACCGGCGAACCGTCGTAGGTCTCATCGTCGGTTACGTGCGCGACCTCGCGGCTCTCGAGATCGACCGTGTAGATATCGAAGCGTCCGCTGCGGTTTCCGGCGAAGGCCACCTTCCGGCCGTCGGGGCTGAATGCCGGGTTCATCTGCTGCTCGACATCCATCGCGATCGTCTTCACCAGTTTCCGGGCGAGGACATCGAAGATCAGCAGACTACGCCCGCGCTCTCGCTTCGCGAAGACGGCGAGATAGTTGCCGTCGGCGGAGAACGCGAGGTCACGGCCGACGCGAGCGCCGGTGGTGATGAACTGCGACACCAGATACTGATAGCTCCCGGTGTAGCCCTTGGTCAGGTTGGCGATCGCACGGCGCGTCCGCGTGTCGTAGAGAACGATGTCGAGATCGCCGCTCGTGACGGCGATCGCCGCGACGAGATCCCCCGACGGCGATGCCGCCGGGGAGATGACCTGCTGGATCTCATTCCGTTCGTCGCGGAACGGCCGGCCGAAATCCGACGGCTCGCCGGTCGCGACGAGCTCCGGCAGATACTTCTTGCGCAGCCAGCGCCGGAAGTCGAGGTCGAAGTCTTCAGCATCGATGCGGAAGGAGCGCTCGACGGCGCGCTCGGCGCGACCACCGAAAGTGTTGCGGAACTCGAACAGGAAATCGCGGAATCCTTCCTTGCCCCAGCGCTCCTCGATGAAATCGAAAGCGGCGTGGCCGAAGCGATAGGCGAGGAACCCGGACGTTCCGCGTTGCAGGATCGAAGGAATCGAATCGTTCACCACGGCGTCGCGCAGGAACATCTTGTCGGACGTCGACTCGTCCTTCGCCATGTACGAGGCCATGCCCTCCATGAACCACTGCGGCGCGTTTCCGCCGACGCCGCGGCCGAGCTTGCCCTTGTAGAGGATGTCGTACTGAAAGATGTGCGTGAGCTCGTGCATGATGAGCTGGAAGAGCTCGCCATCCGGAAGATCGATCGGCAGCACCATGCGATTGCGCACCGGACTCGCGAACGCGCCCACACCCTCAGGAATGAAGTTCAGCATGATGTTGTTCTGCTCGAACGCCGAGTGCGTGGCGTAGAAGATCATCGGGATCGGATCCTGGATCTGATGATCGAACTCACGCGTCAGCCGGTCGTAGGCGCTTTCGGCGAGCGACGCCACCTTCTCGAGGGAGTCCTTCTCGTCCTCGTAGTAATAGAAGACGAAATGCGGCGAGTTGTACAGCTTCCAGTCGAAGTCCCGGTACTGGATCTTGTTCTTGCCGAACTGGGCCGAAGCCGCCGGAGCGAACGCCAGCGAAAGCAGGGCGACCGCCGCCGCGGTGCACAAGAGCGTGCGTCGGCCGGGGCGAGCTGCACGTCGAGCCACTACGCCCTGCGGGGCGAGGAGATCCAGGTCAGCCAAGAGAGGCTCCTTTCGAATCAATCGGTCATCAGGAAGCGGCTGGTCTCGACGGTCTTCTGGGTGAACACGCCGACGATGCGATCCTCCAGCGAGGCCAGATTCTCGAACATCCCCTGCAGCGGATCGGCGCTTTCGCCTTCGAACTGCTTGAAGTCCTTGAAGTTGTCGAAGAAGATCCGCTCGCCCGTCTTGCCGTCGAACACCATCATGGCGATGTCGTAGTCGAAACCGGTGCGCTCGACCAGAACCTGCCGGTAGTAGATCCGGCCGTCGTACGGCGAGACGTACTCCTCGGTGCGATATCCGCTCTTGTCCTGGACGTCGAAATCGAGGCTGCCGGCGACGATGAGATCGGCCTGCGTCCGCTCGCCGACGGCGCGCCAGAACTCCCGGTTCCGCGACAGCAGGTCGAGATCGTACGAAGGATAGTCGACCGGTCCGGACTCGATGATCTTGAGCGAGGTCTCGCGCCGCAGGACCTTCACCAGATAGTGCTCGAATTCGCGCTGCACGTTGAGGGAGGTGCCACCGGGAGTCTCTCCGGCCCCTTCACGGGTCACCACGATGAACGGCGCCGGCGTGATCGACTTCTTGCCGGTGAGATCGATGCGCGCACGCACGGGCAGCCGGAGCTTGACCTCGACGGCGGCCGAGAGCGGTGCGACGGAGAGAAGCAGCGGCAGGAACGCCAGGAACGCCAGCGAGGTGTTGCGCAAACATCGGCGCGAACGATGACGGGAAACATGGGACGACGAGCTCACGGCAAAGTTCAACGGCCACCTCCGGGAGGCGTAGCGCTGCCCGTCGGCGGCGCCGGCGGTGTCGGAGACGGCGGCTCGCCCGGCGCGGGGGCCGGCGGAACCGGTTGCAGCGGAATGCCGCCGGGTGCCGGCGCATCCGCAGGCGGAACGCTCGTTCCGGGCGTCGAGCCGTCGACCGCGGTCACGGTCATGGCCGCAGCCGGTGCCGCCTTCTTCGGGCGGAAGCCCTGGTAGAACTCAGCGAAGCGGGTGTAGTTCTGCTTCAGGACGCGGTTGTCCGGCTTCAGCTTCAGCGCCTCTTTGTACGTCGCCAGCGCCTCGTCGAAGCGGCCGCCGGCCTCGTAGCAGATCGCCAGGTTGTTGAGAATCGAGAGACTTTCGGGATCGCCTTTTCGGGCCTGCTCGAAGCGGAAGAGCGCTTCGCTCCACAGTCCGCGCTTGGCCATGTCGACGCCGAACGCCAGTTGCGACTTGCCGCTCGTCGCCGACTTCGCGAGCATCGGCGTCGAAACGCTCCACAACAGGATCGAGGCCGTGACTGTCCTGCGCGCCACGGTGAGGACTGAGAGCCGGTTCATAGTTCCCCTTATCTCGCCGGCCGGGGGGCGCCTCACGCTTTCGAGGATCGATACCAGCCCCGCGGAACCGGTCCGCAGAATATACGACGCATTTCCCGACTCCAGCCTTCTCGCATGAGAAGTCCGGCCGCCGAAGCCGCCAGATGTACCGCGCAAACGACGTCTATACGGTCGACCCGAGATGCAAGGCCCAGACCGCCCATCCGACCGCGCGCTCCTCGTCGCCATGAACCGCACCGCCGGTCTCTCGCGAGCCGCTCTGTGCAAGCTGGCTGCGGAACTGTCGCTCTGGCGCGACGGAATCCACGCTGCCGACGAGAAATCTGTCTGCGCCCACTTCTCCATCTCTTTGGATTCGATCCGGGCCGCCCTGGCTTGCCGCTCGAGCGCAAGGGCGGTTTTCCGCGCCGAGGAGCAGGCGGCGAGCCGGCTCTCGGCCCGCCTCGTCACCCGGCTCGACGCCGACTATCCGGCCCGACTGCTGGACCTTGCTCTTCCTCCGCCCGTCCTCACCCTCGCCGGAACACTCGCTCGCTTCGACTTCTCGAGCTCGCACCTGGCGTGCGGATCCTCCGAGATCCGCCCCGGGAAGGGCTCCGAGGCCCACCCAGGAGAGGCTTCCGGCGGCTTCCAGGTGCCGCTTCAGGATCTCTTCCCGGGGCTGAACGGCGCCGACGCGGCGCATTCTGCGATCGCCCCGGCGCCCGCCGTGGCCATCGTCGGTTCCCGGCGCGCAACGCCCTACGGCGTCGAGGTCGCCACCTGGCTGGCGCGGGAGCTCGCCAGTCGCGGCGTCGTCGTGGTTTCGGGATTCGCCCGGGGAATCGATGCCGCCGCGCACCTCGGCGCACTCGCCGCCGACGGCGGTGTCACCGTCGGCGTCCTCGGATGTGGACTGGAGCACGACTACCCGCGAGGACACCGCGAGCTCGGCGAACGCATCCGCCGGCACGGCGCTCTGCTCAGCGAGTATCCGTGCGCTTTGCCGCCGAGTGCGGGCAACTTTCCCGTGCGCAACCGGATCATCGCCGCGCTTGCCGACATCACCGTCGTCGTCGAAGCCGCGGCGCAGTCCGGCTCCCTCATCACCGCGCGGCTCGCTCTCGAGCTCGGACGCGAAGTGCTGGCCGTCCCGGGACGGATCACGGATGAGCAGGCTCTGGGCGTGAACGATCTCCTGCGCGACGGCGCCGGTCCCGTCACCCATCCGGCCGACGTCCTCGACCGGCTGGGCCTGGCGATCGAACGCCTGCCCCAGTCCGGAGGCGCGGGCGCGCTCGAGACTCGCGCGACGCTCCGGCCGGACCTCCCGCCGGCGCAGTTGACGCTCTACGCCGAGCTCGACGGGCTGCGCGATCGCGCTCCGGAGGCGCTCGCGAGCGCGGCCGGGCTCTCCATCGAAAGCGTCGTCGCCGCACTGCTCGAGATGGAGCTCGGCGGCTGGGCGGTACGCGGCGCCGGCGGTGGCTACCGCCGGGCGCGCGACCGGGCGGCCCCTTGACGCCTGTGGTAGCGTCCGCCCCCTCGAAAAGCGGCCGTCGGCTGGCGCCGGCCGGTTGGCTGGCGGCTGGCGCTGGCGGCTGGAATGAAGCGAAGTGCACCGGTAATCCTCCGGTAGGAAACCGGATGCCGCCGGTCACCCGCCGCTGAGCAGTGCGGAATTTCTGCCGCCCTGAAGCCGTTCTCGGACTCCTGTGGCCAAAAACCTGATCATCGTCGAAAGCCCCGCCAAGACGCGGACCCTGAAGAAGTTTCTCGGTCGCGACTGGGCCGTCGAAGCGTCCGTCGGACATATCCGCGATCTGCCGAAGAAGGACATGGGCCTCGGTCCGGGCTTCGAGCCGACCTATGCGGTCCTCGCGACGAAGAAGGATGTCGTCAAGAAGCTGAAAGATGCCGCCAAGAAGGCGAAGCAGATCTATCTCGCTCCCGATCCGGACCGCGAGGGAGAGGCGATCGCGTGGCACATCGCGGCGGTTCTCGGCGACGTCGAAGGCGAGATGCACCGCGTCACCTTCAACGAAATCACCAAGACCGCGGTGCTGAAGGCGCTCGAGAACAAGGGCAAGATCGACGTCAACCGCGTCGACGCGCAGCAGGCTCGCCGCGTCATCGACCGGCTCATGGGATTCAAGCTCTCGCCGCTCCTCTGGGACAAGCTGAAACGCGGTCTGTCGGCGGGCCGCGTACAGTCGGTTGCGCTCAAGATGGTCTGCGAGCGCCAGGCCGAGATCGACGCCTTCAATCCCGAGGAGTACTGGATCGTCGGCGGGCGCTTCACCGCGTCGGTGCCGCCCGAGTTTTCGGCGCGGCTCCATCAGGTCGAAGGCAAGAAGGCGAGGGTCACGGACGGCACCCAGGCCGCGACGATCGAAAAGGATCTCCTCGCCGGTGCCTTCAAGGTCGCGGCGATCGAACGCAAGGAATCGAAGCAGAAGCCGTTGCCGCCGTTCATCACCAGCCGGCTGCAGCAGGAGGCGGCGCGCAAGTTCAGCTACTCGGTCAAGCGCACGATGGGGCTCGCCCAGGGGCTTTATGAAGGGCGCGAAATCGGCGACCGCGGACAGATCGGTCTCATCACCTACATGCGAACCGACTCGACGCGCGTCGCCGCCGAGGCGATCGACGCGGTGCGGGAAACGATCACGAAAACCTACGGCGCCGACAAGCTGCCGGCGAAGCCCAATGTCTACGCCTCCAAGAAGGGTGCACAGGACGCGCACGAAGCGATCCGGCCGACGTTCCTCGATCTGCCGCCGGAGGAGCTCGCGCCGTACCTCGAAGCCGACGAGCTCAAGCTCTACCGCCTCATCTGGGATCGTTTCCTCGCCAGTCAGATGCTGCCGGCAGTCTTCGACGTCACCCAGGTCGACATCGCGAACGGCATCTACACGCTGCGCGCCTCCGGCAAGGTGATGAAGAGCCCCGGCTTTCTCGCCGTCTATCAGGAGGCCAAAGAGGAAGCCGCCGAACGTCGCGCCGCGCAGCGGGGCGACGTTGACGATGAGGACGAGTCCGACGGGCTGCTCCCGGCGCTTCGGGAGGGCGAGACCCTGAAGCTCGTCAAGCTCAACAAGGAACAGAAGTTCACCCAGCCGCCGGCGCAGTTCAGCGAAGCGACACTGGTCAAGGCGCTCGAAGAGAACGGCATCGGCCGCCCTTCGACCTATGCCTCGATCCTGTCGACCCTGACCACCCGGGACTATGCGGAGAAGGTCGAAGGGCGTTTCAATCCTCTCGCTCTCGGCAAGATGGTGAACGACATGCTGCAGAAAGGCTTCTCGGACATCCTGAACGAGGGCTACACCGCGCAGCTCGAAGAGGAGCTCGATCGGATCGAAGAGGGCGAGATGCCATGGAAGCGCGCCGTCGAAGAGTTCGACGTCCGCTTCTCGAAGGATCTCGTCACCGCTGCCGAGACGATGCCGAACGTCAAGCGTGATGGCGTCAAGGTGGATGAGAAGTGCCCGAAGTGCGGCGCGGACCTCGTGATGCGCTTCGGCCGCTATGGTGCATTTCTCGGCTGCAGCACGTATCGCAACGATCCGCCCTGTGACTACACGCGCGATCTCAATGCGCCCGCGGACGGCGGAGCGTCGGCTTCCGCGGAGCCTTCCGACATCCCGCCGTGCGAGAAGTGCGGCAAGCCGATGGCCATGCGGCGCAGTCGTTTCGGCGTTTTCCTCGGCTGCACGGGCTACCCGGAGTGCAAGAACATCCGCAAGACCGGGCCGCCTGCGGCGCCGCCGAAGGACACCGGCGTGCAGTGTCCCGAGTGCAAGCAGGGCACGATCCAGGAGAAGAAGTCGCGGCGCGGGAAGATCTTCTACTCCTGCAGCCGCTACCCGGACTGCAAGTTCGCACTGTGGAATCCCCCCGTCCAGCAGGCCTGTCCGAAGTGCGCCTACCCGCTGCTCACGCTGAAGACGACCAAACGGCGGGGCACCGAGCTCGTCTGCCCGAACGAGGCCTGCGACTACATCGCGCCGTACGAGGGCAGCGAGTCCACAGACAGCGTCGCCACCTGACCAAGGTCAGTCCCGCGCGCTGACCAGCGCGGGTCGTCGCGCGGAACGACGTGGCGCAGAGTCTCCCTGTTCGATTCTGACAAGGAGATGTCGATGCGCCACCGTGACCGCGGCTTCAGGTACGTCCTTTTCGCAGCCCTTGCCTTCCTCTGCGCCACGCTCGCCGGCGCCGATGCCTTCCGCGTCGCCGACATCAACGTCACCGAAATCCAACCCGACAGCCTTCCGGTCGCTCCTGGCGTCGCGCTCGGCAGCGCCCTGGTCTTCGGCCTCGGCACCGGCGCAGATCGTCTGCAGCTCTGGCGCTCCGATGGCACCGCCGCCGGAACCGCGCGGATCAAGAACATCTTCCCGGGCGAGACCGGCGGACAGTTCGGCCAGATCATCAAGCTCGGCCCGCTCGCCCTGTTCCAGGCCGAGGACATTGCCGGCGGGAAAGAGCTCTGGCGGTCGGACGGTACCGCGGCCGGGACCTTCCGGCTGATCGACATCCAACCCGGGCCGGATGACTCGAGGCCGACGACCTTCAAGGTCGTCGGTTCCACTTTGTACTTCACTGCCAACACCCCCGCGAACGGTGTCGAGCTCTGGAAGAGCGACGGCTCCGCCGCCGGAACGATCCTGGTCAAGGACATCCAACCCGGGACGGCGAGCTCTTTCCCGAAGCGTCTCGTCGCGGTGGGATCGACCCTCTACTTCAACGCCAACGACGGGGTCGCCGGGGAGGAGCTCTGGAAGTCGAACGGCACCCCGGCCGGAACGGTGCGGGTGAAGGACATCCTCTCCGGCGCCGACGGCTCCGAGCCGCGCGAGCTCACGGTGGTCGGATCGACGCTCTTCTTCGAGGCCAAGGGGTCCGTCGACGACGGCGAGCTCTGGAAGTCCGACGGGACGGAGGTGGGCACGGTGCTGGTCAAGGACATCAACCCCGCCACCGGCTCCTTTCCGTTCGTTCTGCGCGCCGTGGGTACGCAACTCTTCTTTCTGGCGGACGACGGAACCACGGGCTACGAGCTCTGGAAGTCGAACGGCACCGCGGGAGGAACCGTCCCGATCGAGGAGATCGCCCCCGGGCCCGGCGGCGTCTCGCCCTACGACGAGAGCGACGGCGTCGCGGTCCTCGGATCGGTGATGATGATCAGTCTCGACGACGGCGGCGTCACCGGCGAGGAACTCTGGCGTACTGACGGCACGGCCGCAGGGACCTTTCAGATCTCCGACCTGGTACCGGGGCCCGACGGTTCCTTCCCGGAGGGCTTCCTCGTCCTCGGCTCCACCATGGTCTTCGAGGCCTCGGACGAAACCCATGGATCGGAGCTCTGGCGGACCGACGGGACGATCGCCGGCACCGCGCTCGTCGCGGACCTTCTACCCGGCGGCGAGGGCAGCAGGCCGTTTCTCTTCTCGGCAATCGGCTCCGTCGCCCTGATGACTCTCAGCACCTCGGACATCGACCGCGAGCTCTGGCGCACCGACGGCACTCCGGGCGGTACATTCGCTCTCGTCGATCCGACGCCGGCCGACACCACCTCCAGCGAACTCTTCGAGTTGACCGACTCGGGCGGGACGCTGGTCTTCAACGCCGACGACGGAGTGCACGGACGGGAGCCCTGGCGCTCGAACGGCACCGCCGCCGGAACCGCCCTGATCCTCGACATCAACCCGGGCGGCGCCGACTCGTCTCCGGCAGAGTTCACCGTCTCGGGAAATCGCACGTTCTTCTCGGCCTCCGGTCTGGAGGGCAACGAGCTGTGGAAGAAGACGGCCGGCGGCGCGGTCCTGGTCGAGGACATCCGCCCGACGTTCAGCAACTCCTTTCCCAGGGACCTCGTGGACATCGACGGCACGCTCTATTTCTCGGCCGACGACGGTACGCACGGGCGGGAGCTCTGGAAGTCGGGCGGTGCCGCCGCCGATACCGACCTGGTGTTCGACCTCGAGCCCGGCACGCTCGGCGGCAGCGCTTTCCCGATCGCCGATTCCGGCGTCTTCGGCAACGGCATTCTCTTCGGCGCTTTCACCACCGCGACCGGCACCGAGCTCTACACCTCGGACGGTACCGGGCCGGGAACCGACCTGGTCGCGAACCTGAATCCGGGCAGCGACTCGTCCTCGCCCTCGAACTTCCACATCTCAGGCACGGTGGTACTGCTCAGCGCCCAGACCGCGACCGCCGGCACCGAGCCGTGGGCGATCGTCGACGCCGGCCTGGGCGGCTTCGTCAAGGTCGCCCTCGGCGACTTGAACCCGGGAACGACCGGCAGCAACCCGCGCGAGTTCACCGTCGCGGTGGGGACGATCTTCTTCACCGCCGACGACGGCAGCCACGGCCGCGAGCTCTGGAAGACCGGCGGCTCCGCCGCGACCACCGTTCTCTTGAAGGACACCTTCACCGGAGCCGGGTCCGGCGCGGTGTCCGAGCTCACCAGCTTCGCCGGCCGGCTCTTCTTCCACGCCTGCGACGCGACTTCCGGCTGCGAGCTCTGGGCGAGCGACGGCTCGGCCGGCGGCACGCAGCGGTTCAAGGATCTCGACCCGGGTCCCGACAGCGGCAATCCGACGCACCTGACGGTCTCCGGCAACGACCTCTGGTTCTCCGCCTGCGACGGCGCCGCGGGCTGCGAGCTCTGGGTGAGCGACGGCACGCCGCAGCGCACCCGGCGCGCCGGCGACATCCACCCCGGACCCGAATCCTCGAATCCGCACGCCAACCGGTCGCGCGTCGGCGAGACGCCTTTGGTCGCGAGTGGCGGCCTGATCTATTTCGCCGCCAGCGACGGCAGCGGAGACGAGCTCTGGGCGACGGCCCCTTTCCTCTTCGACGACGGATTCGAAATCAACGGCACCGCAGCGTGGAGCGACACCGTCCCGTGAATCAGACCGCGACGCCGTGCGCGAGCCGGCGGCTGATGCGCTCGCGGGTGCGGGCGAAGCGGCCGGAAATCGTCAGATCGTAGAGGCGCTCGAGACACTGCGTCAGTCGCACTTCGAGCGCGAGGCGCGGCACGATCACCAGGCGGCTGACGGCGGCGAGCTCGTCGATGAGTTGCATGGAAGACGGATCGAGCATCGCGACCTCCAACGACTTGCCGCTGCGCGCGATCGGCACTGCGCGCGCCACGAGCGCAGCACGCGCCGGCAGAAATGCCGCAGCGGACTGAGGCAGCGCATCGAGCGTCGCGGCATCGACCGTCGTGACGTTCTGCTGCGCGCCGAGCGCGGCGAGAAGCGTCGCTTCGTCGAGGAGCCCGGTGTCGAGCAGGCAGGTGCCGAGCCTTCCGCCCTCGTTCTCCTGCCGGATGAGCGCGATGTCGAGCTCGGCGCCCGAAAGCAGACCGAAGAAGCGCAGCGTTTCGCCCAGCTTCGGGCGCTTGGTGAAGTGCGGAATGGACATCGGCGAGTTCATGCGTTTCTCCCTGGGGAACGGATCGGCTTCCACCTCTATTAAGCGCAAACCAGCACCCCAAGAGGACATTCCGCCCCTCGCCCCCGGCTACAATGGACGCATGGCCAACGCCCTTTCTCCGGTTCACGTCATCGGCGGCGGCCTCGCAGGCAGCGAATGCGCCTTTCAGCTCGCCTCCCGCGGCGTTCCCGTCGTGCTCCACGAAATGCGGCCGGGCCAGTCGACACCGGCGCACAAGGGCGGCGACTTCGCAGAGCTGGTGTGCTCCAACTCACTGCGCAGCGACGATCCCGAGCACGCCGCGGGCCTGCTCAAACGCGAGATGGAGTGCTTCGGCTCGCTGATCATCGGGACGGCGCGGGAGGCTGCGGTGCCGGCGGGAAGCGCTCTTGCCGTCGACCGCGATCGCTTTGCGGCCGCCGTCTCCGCCCGGCTCGAAGGGCTCGAGAACCTCGAAATCCGGCGCGAAGAGGTCACGGATCTCGCCGCGCTGACGGCGGAACACGACACGGTCCTCGCGACCGGGCCGCTGACATCGCCGGCGCTCGCGAAAGAGCTGGGTCTCCTCCTCGGCGGCGAATACCTCTACTTCTATGACGCGATTGCACCGATCGTCGACGGCGAGTCGCTCGACATGTCGAAGCTCTTCTGGATGTCGCGCTACGGCAAGGGAAACGGCGACGACTACCTGAACTCGGGCCTCGACAAAGAGCAGTACGCCGCGTTTCATCAGGCGATTCTCGACGCCGAGGTTCTGCCGCTCCACGACTTCGAGCGTGCGCTCTTTTTCGAAGGCTGTCTGCCGATCGAAGAGCTCGCGCGGCGCGGCGAGGGAACCCTGCGCTTCGGTCCGATGAAGCCGGTCGGCTTGCGCGGCCTCGACGGCCGGCGGCCGTGGGCCGTGATGCAGTTGCGGCAGGAGAATCTGACGAAGACCCACTTCAATCTGGTCGGCTTTCAGTCGCGCATGAAGTGGCCCGATCAGCAGCGCGTTTTCCGGATGCTCCCGGGACTCGAGAATGCGGAATTCGTCCGCCTCGGGCAGATTCACCGCAACACCTTCATCAACTCTCCGCAGCATCTCGACGCCGCCTATCGCGTCAAGCCGCGCCCGCGCCTGCGCCTCGCCGGCCAGATCACCGGCGTCGAGGGCTATCTCGAATCCGCGGCGACCGGTCTCGCGGTGGCGCTCTACCTCATCCTCGAGCGCCGCGGAGCGGCGGGACTCGACGGCAGTGGAACGCCGACGCTCCTTCCTGCGACCACCGCACTTGGAGCTCTGGCGCGACACCTGACCGAATCCGACCCCAAACATTTTCAGCCCGCCAACATCCATTACGGACTCTTCACCGCGATCGAGCCGCTGCCGCGGAAGGACGAGCGTCGCGCGGCATACGCCCAGCGCGCGTTGTCGGCGCTTGCCGGCTGGCAGGCGGCGTGCGGGCTCTGACCGCCCGCTTTCTCGCGCATCTCGAAGGCGAACGGGCGCTTTCGCCGCACACGGTGCGCGCTTACGCCGGCGATCTCGATCGCTTCGTTGAATTCCTCGCCACGGAATACCTCAGCCGGGCGGAAGAAACGATCGATCTCGCAGCGATCGACGTCGTCGCGGTGCGCTCATTTCTCGCCTCCCTTTCGCGAGCGTCGGGCGGACGGAGCCGCAGGAGCCAGGGCCGTGCGCTCTCGGCGCTGCGGACATTTTTCCGCTGGGCCTGCCGCGTCGGCGAGGCAACGCAGAATCCCGCGCAGCGCGTTCGCACGCCGAAGGTCCCCCAGACGCTCCCGCGCCACCTTCGTCCGGGCGAGATCGAAGCGCTTCTTGCAGCACCGGCCGGCGACGAACCGGTCGCGCTGCGGGACCGCGCGATCCTCGAGCTGCTCTATGCCACCGGCCTGCGGGTCGCCGAGCTCGTCAGCCTCGACTGGCGCGATCTCGATCTCAAGGAGCGCGTTCTGCGCACCGTCGGCAAGGGCGACAAAGAGCGCATGGTCCCGTTCGGCCGGCCGGCACAGGCTGCGCTCCGCGCCTGGCGAGAGGGGTGGACGGCGTTGCGTGCAGGCCGTGCCGCAAGCTTCGGCGACGACGACCCGCTCTTCGTCAACCTGCGCGGCGAACGCCTCACGGATCGCTCGGTGCGCAGGATTCTCGATCGCTACGTCATCGCCACCGCGACCGCGCGCGGGGTTCATCCGCATACCCTCCGGCACACTTTCGCGACACACCTGCTCGAGGGCGGCGCCGACCTTCGCGCAATCCAGGAGCTCCTCGGGCATAGCTCGCTCTCGACGACGCAGCGCTACACCCACGTCGACATCGAACGGCTGCAGAGCGTCTATCGCGACGCTCACCCGCGCGCCCGCGCTCGCGGTGCGGAGGTTCCGGCCCTTGCCGTCCCCAGCGGGTCCGATGACGAAAGCTCTGAAAGACGAGGACCTTGATGGACGTTGCCCTGGTGACCTATCGCGAGCTTCCCGATCTCTTTCCCGACGACCAGCCGCTGCATCGGGCGCTTCTCGCGGCGGGAATCGACGCCGGAATCGTCGCCTGGGACGACCCGGACTTCGACTGGTCGACAGCGCAGATCGCGCTGTTGCGCTCTCCGTGGGACTACTACCGGCGGCCGGATGAATTTCTGGCCTGGGCCGAACGCACGAACGCGGCCACCTCGCTCGTCAATCCCCTGGAGCTCGTGCGCTGGAATCTGCACAAGGGCTACCTCGTCGAGCTTGCCGCTAAGGGACTTCCGGTCGTTCCGACGGCGCTCGTGCCGCGCACGGACACCGTCGCTCCGGGCTTCTACGCCCAACTTCTCGCGCAGCGCGGGTGGAGCGATGCCGTCGTCAAGCCGGCGATCTCCGCCGATTCCTGGGAGACGATCTTCGTCCCTGCCGCCGAATCGGAGCGCGGCGAGGCCCACCTCGCGCGCCTCGCCCCCGAGCGCGACATGCTCGTCCAGCCGTTTCTGCGCTCGGTTGAAACCTACGGCGAGCGCTGCCTGGTTTTCCTCGACGGCAGCTTCTCGCATGCGGTGCGGAAAAACGCTCTGACCCAGGGCGGGCGCTGGACCGATCTCCCCGAAGGCGCCCCCGTCGCCGCGGCGGAAGACGAGCTCGCGATCGCCGGCCGGATTCTCGACGCCGCCGGTATCGGGAGCGACTCCGCCGGAGCGCTCTACGCGCGAGTCGACCTGACTCGCGACGACGTCGGACGGCCGCTGCTCCTGGAGCTCGAGCTCACGGAACCGACGCTCTTTCTCGCCGACGCTCCGGCCGGCCTCGCCCGGCTGGTCGGAGCCCTCGGCCAGCGGCTCAACGGATCCGGGCGGCGGACGGATTCCGCCCTCCGCTGAGCCTCGCCGCCATCGAAGCGATTGCGAGTAGTCTTCCCGGGAACTGGACAGGAGCGGGTCAGATGGACGATGCCGGGCCGCCTGGAACGGGCTCCGCGATGGACGGAAACGCGGCGAGCTCTGCGGCCGGTGCGCAGGGCGGTGCGCACTATCGCATCGCCTTCGATCATAGCCACGAAGCGATCGTCATCGCCCAGGACGGGCTTCTCAAGGTCGCGAACGCCTCGGCGGCGCGAATCACCCGGATTCCGATCGACGAGCTCGTCGGCAAGCCGTTTCTCGACCTGATCCACCCCGACGACCGGACGTTCGTCCAGGAGCTCTATGCCAGCCGGCTCGCCGGCGACCTCACCGATCGCACGATGGTCGCGCGCCTTCTGCTCCCGGACGGTGGCGTCGCGGTCCTCGAAGCGCATTCGATGCCGATCGAATGGGAGAACCGGCCGGCGGTTCTGACTTTCCTCGGCGACGTCACCGATCGCGAGCAGGTCAAAAGCGACGCTCAGGAGATGAGCCGGCGCCTCGCGCGCATCGCCGAGGTCGCTCCGTACTTCCTCTTTATCTACGACTACGAGCTCGGACGCGACGTCTACATCAATCGCTCCGTCCCCGTGGCGCTCGGATACTCGGCGGCAGAATCCCTGACCTTCGGTCCTTATCCGTTCGACTACCTCTGCCACCCGGACGACAAGGCAGCGGCGCTTGATCGCGACGAGCGCTGGAGAGGCGTCCTCGAGGGCGCCTCTCTCACGATCGAGTTCCGCCTCCGGCACCGCAACGGCGAATGGCGCTGGTTCCGGTCGCACAACACGCCCTTTCTGCGCGACGAGCACGGACGCATGCAGCAGATCCTCGGCGTCGCACAGGACATCACGGAGAGCAAACGCAGCGAAGAGCTCCTGCGACGCACGGAACGACTCGAGAGCCTGGGACTTCTGGCCGGTGGAATCGCCCACGACTTCTCGAACCTGCTGACGCCGATCGTCGGCAACATCGAGCTCGTGCTCGATCGGCTGCCCGAGGGCTCGCCCGTCCGCGAACGCGCGCTCGCCGTCGCCGCGGCCGCCGATCGGGCGACGGAGCTCGCGCGCCAGCTGCTCACCTACGCGGGCCGCGGAGAGATCGAGCGCCGCGCGATCGACCTCAACTCGCTCGTCGAAGACGTCGTCCATCTGTTGCGCGCGCTGGAGACCGTGGCCAGTCAGACGCGGCTCGATCTCGCACCGCACTTGCCGCCGATCGCCGGCGACTCGAGCCAGCTCCGGCAGGTGATCCTCAATCTCCTCACCAACGCCCACGATGCGATCGCCGGCGGCGCCACCAGCGGCATCGGCGCTGCGGAGGCCGGCAACAGTGCCCGGAGCGGGGCGCATTCGGGAGCGCATGCTGCGCCTGGCGGCGAGCGCGCCGGGCGGGTACGGGTGCGCACTCGACGTGTCGAGCTCCGCGCCGCCGACCTCGGCACGCTGCTTCTCGGCGACGGGATGCAGCCCGGGATGGCGATTCTGCTCGAAGTCATCGACGACGGCCCCGGGATGGATCGCGAAACCCTCGCGCGACTCTGGGAACCGTTCTTCACCACGAAGGAGCGCGGGCGCGGCCTCGGGCTTCCTTCCGTGCTCGGCATCCTGCGCGCACATCGTGCCGGCGTCTCCGTCGAGTCGACGGCCCAGACCGGGACGCATTTCCGCATCTACTTCGCCGAAGCACCGCCGCCGGTCCCCTGAGTGCGGCGTTTGCCGGTTGATACAATCCCGGGTCCCATGACCGAGAGTTCCCGCATGCGCTCCACCACCGTCGTGCTCGTCCGCCGCGACGGACGTGTTGCCATGGCTTCGGACGGCCAGGTGACTCTCGGCAACGCGGTGATGAAATCGGGCGCGGCGAAAGTGAAACGGGCCGGGAAGGGGAAGGTTCTGGTCGGCTTCGCCGGTGGCGCGGCCGATGGTCTCGCCCTCTTCACGCGCTTCGAGAACAAACTGGAGGAGTTCAACCAGAATCTCGAGCGCGCGGTCGTCGAGCTGGCCAAGGATTGGCGGACCGATCGCGTTCTGCGACAGCTCGAGGCCGTGATGATCGTCGCCGATGCCGAAAAGAGCTTTCTCGTGTCGGGGACCGGCGATCTGCTGCAGCCCGACGAGGACGGTCTGCTCGCGATCGGTTCGGGCGGCAACTTCGCGCTTTCCGCCGCGCGCGCGCTCCTCACGCATACGGCTCTGCCGGCGGCCACGATTGCGCGCGAGTCGATGAAAATCGCCGCCGCTCTCTGCATCTACACCAACGACCGCCTGACCCTCGAAGAGCTGTGACCTCCGCTCCTCCCGCCTTTTCTGCAGCCGCCTCGCGCGGCGCCTCCGAGCGCGGAGAACCGTCCCTCGACCAGCTGACGCCGCGGCAGATCGTGGCCGAGCTCGACAAATACGTCGTCGGGCAACGGGCGGCCAAGCGTTCCGTGGCGATCGCCTTGCGCAATCGCTGGCGCCGCCAGCAGCTGCCGCGCGAAGTCGCCGACGACATCGTGCCGAAGAATATTCTGATGATCGGACCGACCGGCGTCGGCAAGACCGAGATCGCGCGCCGGCTGGCCAAGCTCGCGAAGGCTCCATTCCTCAAGATCGAGGCGTCGAAGTTCACCGAGGTCGGCTACGTCGGCCGCGACTGCGAGTCGATGA
>JBDTQG010000014.1:0-67206 GCA_039932315.1 Thermoanaerobaculia bacterium | reverse complement strand
TGGTCGCGTCGCTGCCGTTCGCACCGGAGATCGTGTTGCCGGCAGTCCGGAACCTCCAGGATGCTTATCCGCAGCTCACCGGCGAATACTGCTTCCGGTGCAGCGTCAATCTGACCTTTGCGGACGAGGCCGATCCCAGTGCTGGCTGGGTCTCGCCGTACCACTTCGGGATCAACCTTGGTCCGGTGGTGTTGATGTGCGAGAACTACCGGTCGGGTTTGCTCTGGCGGCTGATGCGGGCGTGCCCCTACGTGGTCAAGGGACTGCGGCGCGCCGGCTTTGCGAACGGGTGGTTATGATCAGCCGCATGAAAATCAGCCTTCACTCCAGGGCCGCCGTGGTAAAGCTGCGCGATCGCAGAATCGAAGTGGTGCGGCCGCCCAGTGACAAGGGGGAACCAGCACCGCGCATCGCTGCGGATTTCGGCATCGACGGCAGGTTGACCGAGCACTGAGCCCGGCGGCGAGCTTCGAGCCTGGATGCGATCTCCCGCTCGCCGCCGCTATCGGCGCTAGCGGGCGACCAGGATAGGCGAGAAGCGCACCCGCGGCGATCAGCGGATGCGCTTTGTGCCGACGCTGCCCACTAGAACCGGGCCGGCAACCACCCGAACGGGAGTCCCGTTGTAGTGTCTCGCGCGCCTATTCCGAACAAGCCTCTGTCGTGCATGATGTGGAAGCGCCTTCGCTGGGTGCGCTACCGCGTCACGTTTGCGGCGCTACGCGCCGGTCTTGTCGCTATTTGTGTAGGCGCCGGGAGTCTGGTCGAACTTCGCCTTGCAGCCTGCCGAACAGAAGAGGTAGGTCTTGCCGCCGTGCTCGCTCCGAAGAGAGGAGTTTTCGGCGACGGTCATTCCGCAAACGGGGTCTTTGGCCATATTCGGCATCGATTCAGTTCTTGACCGGCTTCGCTGCCGGGGCGTCCATCTTCATCATCGGACAGTTGGACATGCCCGTCATGGCGCTGCCCTCGCCATGCATCTCCATGTGCTTCATCATGTGCGCCATCATCTCGGGCTGCATCTCCGACATCATGGAGTGCATCGCCTTGCGCTGCGCGACCATCTCGGTGAGCACTGCGGCCATCGGCTTCTCCATCGCGTCCGGCGTCTTGTCGGTGGCGGCGGCATTCATCGTGGCGACGAGCTTGTCGAGGCTCGCGTCCATGGCGGTCATCTTCTCGTCCATGGCCTTCTTCTTGGCCTGCATGGCCTGGCACTCCGCCATCATGCCGGCGTCGTGCGTATCGTTCTTCATGGTCGCGTGGGAGGCCGGAGCCGGGGTCGCGGCGGGAGTCTGCGCAATGATGCCCGCGGTCAGCGCGAAAGTGCCGAGAATGGCAAAACAGGTCGAAATTCGGGTCATGGTGTTCTCCTGGTCCTGCGGTGGGTCGTGCCTGGCTCGGTGGAGAGCGCCTGCCACTCTGCGGCGAGGGCTGATGCACTCCGATCGACTGGATTCCATTGCAGTCGATTCCTTGACTGTCGAGTCCATGACGGGCTCCTGCAATCGAGCCGCCAACTGAGGAAAGGCCCGGAAACAACGCGGGCGTCGGCGAGTGCGGGTGCTGGGGCGAGCGCCGGCTGGGCGCTGGACTCGCTCGTCCTTCCTCGCTTTCTACATATCGTGGCGCAATGTCGACAGTTCTTCCCACAGCAAGCACTTCGATAGATCGTTCAGCTTCTCTCTTCGAGGAGCCCGCCCAGAACTCAGGATCGCGCGTCGCATCGGGAACATCTCCACTCTCGCCCGCCGAGGTGGCTTCCTCCGGTTGATAGGCTCGCCGCCATCATGGCCCGGGTTCCCAGCCGCCGCTTTGCGCTTCTCTCCGCCCTCCTTGGAGTCGCGGCCGCCGCGGGGGCAGAGCCCCCTCCGGCTGCGCCGCTCGCGAGCACCCTCATCACCCACGTGCTGATCTTCGATGGCAGCGGCGCGCCGGGGCGCCTCGGCAGCCTGCGCATCGCGGGCGAGCGGATCGTCGCAGTCGGAGATCTCGCGCCGCTCGCTGGCGAGTCGATCGTTGAAGGCAACGGCCGCGCTCTCGCTCCGGGCTTCATCGACACCCACTCGCACGGCGACGGAGAGATCTTCGATCACCCGGATGCACTGGCTGCGGTGAGTCAGGGGATCACCACCATCGTCGGTGGACAGGATGGCGACTCCGAACTGCCGCTCGCGGAGTTCTTCGCTCATCTCGGTCGCCAGCCGGCGGCGGTCAACCTCGCGTCCTACGCCGGGCACGGCACTCTCCGCGACCGGGTTCTCGGCAAGGACTACAAGCGCGCCGCCACTGCGCCGGAGATCGCGGCGATGGGTGCGCTTCTCCAAGGCGAAATGGACGCGGGTGCGCTCGGTCTCTCGAGCGGACTCGAATACGACCCCGGGATCTATTCGACGACCGCCGAGCTGGTGGAGCTCGCGCGGGTCGCGGGGGCCTCGGGTGGCAGGTACATCAGTCACGTGCGCAGCGAAGATCGCGACTTCTGGGCGGCGATCGACGAAATTCTGACGATCGGCCGCGAAGCTCATCTGCCGGTGCAGATTTCGCACGTCAAGCTTGCGATGCGCTCGCTTTGGGGCCAGGCGCCGCGTCTGCTCAAGCTTCTCGACGATGCCCGCCGGAGCGGTGTGGAAGTCACCGCCGACATCTACCCCTATCTCTACTGGCATGCCGGGCTCACCGTGCTCTTTCCCCAGCGCGATTTTGAAAATCTCGAATCCGCCGAATTCGCCCTGCGCGAGATTGCCCCGCCGGAGGGACTGATCGTCGCCGGCTATCTTCCCGAGCCGTCCTATGCGGGAAAGACGCTCGCGGAGATCGCCCGCCTGCGCAAGGAGAGCCCGGCGCGCACGCTCATCGAACTGATCCGTCGCTCCGAGAAGATGAGGGCCGACGGAAAGACCGGCGTCGAGCACATCATCGCGACCAGCATGGTCGAGGCGGACGTCGAACAACTGCTCGCCTGGCCGGAAACCAATCTCTGCACGGACGGCCAGCTGGATGGCAGCCATCCGCGGGGATTCGGCTCCTATCCGAGGATTCTCGGCCGTTACGTGCGCGAGCGGCATGTGCTGTCCCTCGCCGAGGCGATCCACAAGGCGAGCGGTCTCGCCGCGGATCATCTCGGGTTCCGCGATCGCGGGCGCCTTGCCCCGGGACAGGCTGCGGATCTCGTTCTCTTCGATCCGGCGACGGTGATCGACCGCGCAACGACGGACGAGCCGCATGCGATCTCGCGCGGCATCGAGCGCGTCTGGGTGAACGGCGCCGTCGTCTACGAGCAGGGAAAGGCGACCGGAGCGCGCCCGGGGAAAGTCCTGCGGCGGCCCGGCACCCCCGCGATCGCCGCGGAGAACACGCAATGAAAGGCACCGCACTACTTCTCACCGGCGGAATGCTCGGTGAAAGCGACGCCAAGACGGCGCACGGTCTGATTCGCGGGCCGTCGCGCTTCGAGCTCCTGGGCGTCATCGACGACCGTCATGCCGGTCGCGACGCCGGAGAAGTCGTCGACGGCAGAGTGAGGCACCTGCCCTGTTTCGCGTCACTCGATCAGGCGCTCGCCGCGCTCGGGCGCCGGCCGGACTGGCTGATCGTCGGCGTCGCGGTGCACGGCGGAAAGCTGCCGACCGCGCTGCGCGAGATTCTGCTGGCCGGCGTTCGCCAGGGCATCGGCGCGATCAACGGTCTTCATCAGCCGCTGTCCGGGGATTCCGAGATCGCCGCGGCGGCGGCCGCGTCCGGGGCTCGCATTCACGACATTCGCCGCACGCCACGCTTCGACGAGCTGCGGTTCTGGACCGGTGAGGCGCTCAGCCTCGAAGTACCGCGCGTCGCGGTTCTCGGCACCGACTGCGCGCTGGGAAAGCGCACGACGGCAACCTTTCTGCTCGCGGGACTGCGGCAGCGCGGCCTGCGCACCGAGCTCCTCACGACCGGCCAGACCGGGTGGCTCCAGGGACACGAGCACGGCTTCATTCTCGATGCGACGCCGAACGATTTCGTCACTGGCGAGCTCGAGCGCGCTTTGCTGTCCTGCGCCCGCGACGAGAAGCCGGAGCTCATCCTGATCGAAGGCCAGTCGGCGCTGCGCAACCCGAGCGGACCCTGCGGCGCCGAGCTGCTGCTCGCGGCCGGCACCAGGGGAGTCGTGCTGCAGCATGCTCCGGGGCGCGTTTTCTTCGACGGCAGCGAGGAGATCGGCGCGCGCATCCCGCCGGTGGAAGACGAGGTCGAGCTCATTGCGCGTTACGGTGCTCGAGTGCTGGGAATTTCCCTGAACGGCGAAGGACTCGACGATCAGGCGCTCGCAGCGGAAGCGTACCGCCTGCGCGGGCTTCTCGGAGTGCCGGTGTCCTTGCCGCTCCGCGACGCCTGCGCTCCGCTCCTTCCGGCGCTCGAAGCGTTTGCACGTGCGGTGCGCGCGTGAGAATCGACGCGGTCGAAGTCTGGCGCGAGCATCTGCCGCTCTCGAAGCCGTACACGATCTCGCGCGAGACGATCTCGGATGTCGAGCTCTTTTTCGTCCGCATTCATGCCGGCGAGCTGTCGGGAGCGGGTTGTGCGTCTCCCGCCGTCGAAGTCACGGGCGAGTCGCCTACGGACTGCCACGCAGCGCTCGATGCGGCGGCCGATCTGCTGGCCGGTAAAGACAGCCGCGCGATCGGCAATCTGGCGCGTCAGCTCGAACGGGAGCTTCCGGCGACACCCGCGGCCCGGGCGGCCTGTGACATGGCCATGTGGGACCTTCTCGGCAAGCACCTGGGAACTCCGGTGGTCGATCTTCTCGGGCGCGCTCACGAGGCACTGCCGACCTCGGTGACAATCGGTATTCAGTCGACGGGCGCCGCGGTCGCCCTGGCGCGCGAATCGGTCGCGCAGGGCTTCCGTGCGCTCAAGGTGAAACTGGGAAGAGACGTCGACGACGATGCCGACCGGCTGCGCCAGATTCGCGCTGCGGTCGGGCCGGCGATCGCTCTGCGAACGGATCCCAACGCCGGCTACGACGGCGCGGAGCTCCGTCGCTACCTTTCCGCGACGCGCGACCTCGCGCTCGAGTTCTGCGAACAGCCGGTGATGCGCGGTGCGGAGGCTGCGCTGTCCGAGCTGCCGGTGTCCAAACGGGCCCGGCTTGCGGCGGACGAGAGCATTCTCGGTCTCACGGACGCCGGCGGGCTGCTCGACGAACCTCGTCCCTACGGCATCTTCAATCTGAAGCTCATGAAGTGTGGCGGAATCTCCCCGGCACGACGGATCGCACACCTCGCCGAGGCGACGGGCATCGAGCTCATGTGGGGATGCAACGACGAGAGCCGGATTTCGATCGCGGCCGCGCTGCATGTCGCTCTCGCGTCGCCAGCGACGCGCTATCTCGATCTCGACGGCAGCTTCGACCTGGCCCGCGACCTTGCGACGGGCGGCTTCGTTCTCGAGAAAGGGCTTCTTCGTACGGCCCCTGGTGCGGGATTGGGCGTGCACTGGGAGGTGGGGGACGGGTCGGCCCGAAAGCGCACCGACCGCGCGCAGCGGCCCGCCGAAGTCGTGCCGCCGATCGCGAATCCCGGTGCGCAGCGATAGAATCCCTCGGATGCCTGCCCGAGAATCCCTGACTTCCGCGCAGCGCAAGCGCCTGCGCGGCCTGGCGCACGACCTCAAGCCTCTCGTTCGCCTCGGCAAGGCCGGCCTGACAGCTGCGGCTCTGGCGCAGATCGACAAAGAGCTCGCCGATCACGAGCTCGTCAAGGTGCGGCTGCCCTCCGGGGCGGATCTCGTGGGGAAAGTTCCCAAGCGGGAGCTCGTCGCCGAGATCGAGCGCGATGCGCGCTGCGGCTCCGCTGGGGTCGTCGGTCTCATCGCGATTCTCTATCGTCCGCACGCCGATCCGAAGAAGCGCGAGATCGATCCCGGGAAATAGGCCTCGGACGCCCAGGAAGCCGGCGTCCTGAAAACCGCTTCAGCGTGGCGCGCTCTGCGTCACCGCGATGCGCGCGAGTACGGCGGCGACGGTGCGATCGCAGCGCTCGCCATCGAACCCGAAGAGCTTTCGAGCGGTGAGATCGAAGCGCGCTTCGAGCTGCCTGCGGAGGAGCGCCTTTCCCCGATGCAGCCTCACTTTGACGTTTTCGACCGAAAGTTCGAGCGATGTCGCCGTTTCCTGGGTCGAGAGGCCTTCGATCTCGCGCAAGAGAAAGACGGAGCGATAGGGAAAAGGCAGGGCCGCGATCGCGCTTTCGAGGGCGTCGCGGAGCTCGCCGGTGAAGGCGCGGGCCTCAGGTCCGGCGGACGCCACCTCTTCGATCCGGTCTTCCGCCTCCGCGGACAACGCGGAGAATCTCCGGCCGCGACGGAGACGCGCGAAAGCTTCGTGCGTCGCGATGCGCGAAAGCCAGGTCGAAAGCAGCGCCTCTCCGCGGAAGCTCGCGAGATGCTCGAACGCACGCACCCAGGCGTCCTGCAGAACATCTTCGGCTTCGGCGTCGGTCGAGACGATTCCGCGCGCGACGCGGAAGAGGCGCTGGTTGTAACGCCGCAGGAGCAGCTCGAAGAGCTCGACTTCGCCGGCGACGACGCGGCGCGCGATCTCTTCGTCGGGGATCTCCGGCAGGCGGGGCAGGCGCTCGGCGAGCGGATCACGGGCGGCGCGCTTCGAAGGTGTCGGATTCATCGCTGTCACTCTCTGAGTCGCCAGCGCCATAAAGGTTACACCCCGCGCCCGCACCGGCCGCGGGATGGCGTCTTCCGGCGCTCACCTGTAACGCCTGGAGCTCGAGCGACTCTGGTAGGGAAAGGAGATCCACATGAACGAAAGTGAGAAGGGACTGACGACGAGCTGGGGACTGCTGAAGGTGGCCATCGGCGCCACGGCGTTTCTCGCCGGCCTCGACAAGTTCTTCAACCTGCTGGCGAACTGGGAGGCTTACCTTTCGCCCACGATGGCCGGACTGCTGCCGTTTTCAGCCACGACCTTCATGCACATCGTCGGGGTGATCGAGATGGCCGCTGGAATTCTGGTCCTCTCGAAACTGACGCGTCTGGGCGCCTACGTCGTTGCCGCCTGGCTGGTGGCGGTCGCGTTGCAACTGCTCGCGACCGGCGCCTACTTCGATCTCGCGGTCCGGGACGTCGTCATGGCGATCGCCGCCTTCGCGCTCGCCAAGCTCACCGAGTGGCGCGCCGCGCGCCTCGCTCGCGCCGCCTGATCGGGCCGCCGTCGAGCCGGGACCTCTCTCCGTCCGCGCTCCGATAGACTTCCGGCCTGCCGGAGTTCTTCTGGAATCCGGGCGGGAGTCCGGCGGGAATCTTTGCCCGCGGATTCCGGTTGGAAACGTCGAAGAGGGAGGTCCCGTTCCATGATGTTCGACCCGATGTATTTCCTGTTTCTGGCGCCCGGGCTGCTGCTCTCGCTGTGGGCGAGTTTCCGCACGAAGTCGGCGTTCAGCAAGTACTCGAAGATCCGCGTCGCCACCGGTCTGACCGGCGCGCAGGCGGCGGAGCGCATGCTGGCGGCGGCGGGAATCACCGACGTCAAGATCGTGCCGCACCAGGGCACTCTGTCGGACCACTACAATCCAATCACGAAGACGCTGGCCCTGTCCGAGCCGGTCTACGGCTCGGCATCGATCGCCGCGGTGGGCGTTGCCTGCCATGAGGCCGGGCACGCGATTCAGCATGCGCGAGCGTACAAGCCGCTCTGGCTCCGTTCGATGCTCGTGCCGACGGCGAACATCGGCTCCTCGATCGGCTATCTCGTGATGACGTTCGGATTGATCCTGCACTCGACGAAGTTCTTCAGCGTCGGCGTCATCCTGTTCTCGGCGGTTATTCTTTTTCAGCTGGTGACCCTGCCGGTCGAATTCGACGCCTCGAACCGCGCCAAGAAACTGTGCGTGGAGAACGGAATCGTTCTCGCGCAGGAGCGTGAGGGCGTCGACAAAGTGCTGAACGCCGCGGCCTTGACCTACATTGCCGCCGCCATCTCGAGCCTCCTCACCCTGCTCTACTTCCTGATGCGCGCCGGAATCCTCGGCGGCGGCCGCAGCCGGAACTAAGCCAGCTCACGTTCACGCTTCACCCTCAGGGCCGGTCGCCACGACCGGCCCTGACTGTTTTCCGGGCCGCCGGTTCAGTCCTGGTCGGCCGCTTGGCGCGGGCAGCGTCGCCCCGGCCGCTGTCGAAAGCGGTTCTAGTCGACCGTGCGCGAACGGCGGGAACGTTCGGCGATGGCGCGGAGGCCGAGGCGATCGGCTTCGGCTTCGACTTCGCGGCGGCGGAGGTCGCCTGCTTGGCGGGTTTCCGTGGCGGCGAGCGCGAGGCGAAGCTCGAGGGAGCGCACCTCGAGACTGCCGGCTTCCGCCGCCGCGATCGCTTGCACGAGATCGTCGCGCGCGGCGTCGATGCGTCCTTCCGCAGCGGCCAAGGCTGCGCGGGCCTCGAGAAAAGCCAGACGCCGGTTGAGGCTGGGGCTCGTGGCCGTGGAGTCGGCGATGAGCGCCAGCTGGGCGCGCGCTGCCGTCAGATGGCCGGTCGCGACGGCGATGCGGGCTTCGAGCGCCTCCGCGAGGAGTGCCGTCGTCGTGCCGGCGGCGCCGTCGAGCCTCGCCAATGCCGCGACCAGCGAGCGGTGAGCGCCCTCGCTGTCGCCGGCAGCCTTCTCTTCCGCCGCCTGCAGGACTTCGATCTCGCTCGCCAGGTCGAGGTCGCCGTCGGCGACGTGCAGTCGCGTCGCTTCGCTGAGCCGGCGCCGGGCGACGGTGACGTCTCCGGCGAGCGCAGCGGCGCGGCCGCGAACGGTTTCCGCCAGAGCGAGCGCCTTGCGATCGCCACCCGTGATGGCCGTCGCTTCGATCGCCGCGGCGTCGTTTTCGACGCCGGCGATCTCTCCGGCGTCGAGCGCCGCTATCGCGCGATAGAAGAGGACATCGGCGATGAGCGAAGCGTCGTCGAGCGTGCGGAGATCGACGAGGGCCGAATCGCGGAGGGCTGCCGCCTCTTTTCCTTCGCCAAGATCGCGCAGAGCTTCCGAGAGAGCGCCGGTCGAGATGGCCGCGCGGCGCTTGCGGCCGATCTTGCGGAAGGCGTCGATCGCTGCGCGGTAGCTTTCCGCGGCGAGGTCGGGCCGGCCGCGCTGAAGTGAAATCCCCGCGAGATTGTCGAGGACGTAGCCGAGGCGGGTCGTGTCGGCGAGCGCTCGCGCCGGGACGAGCGCCTGCTGCAGGAGCCTCTCTCCTGCATCGAGGTCGCCGTGCATCAGCTCGTCGACGGCGAGGTCATTGAGAACGATCGCCTCGGTGGCGCGATCTCCGAGGTCCTGGGCTTCGCGAAGGGCGCGCAGAAGCTCGGAGTGAGCTTCGTCCGGTTGCCCGAGCGACGACAGCGCGAAAGCGCGCGATCCGCGGATCGCGGGAATCAGGTTCGCGCGGCCACGCGCCGCGGCATTCGCGAGTGCGCGCGTTTCGAGCGCCAGAACACGTTGTGACTCGTTCTGATTCATCGCCACCAGCGCTTCGGTGTGGTCGACGAGGGGATCGTCGGTCGCGCCCGGCAACTGCCGAAGGCGTCCGATGACGACCTCGGCCTCCTTGACGCGAGCGTCCCGCACCAGGGCGTTCGCTAGTGCGGCGCCGGCATCGAGACTTTCCGGTGCCGCGGCAAAACGGGCGGCAAGGTCGCGCACGGGCTCGATGCCGGTCGCCGGTTGCGCGGCAGAGATCGCTGGACCAGGAGAGGCGTGCGGCAGGGAAGCGGAACGATGGTCCCGGCTCAGCGCGAAGGCCACCGCAAGAAGAGCCACGGCGAGGGCAGCGCCGACCGCGAGTCGACCTTTCTCTCTCGAAACGAAGCGCGCCAGGCGATAGCGAAGGCCACCGCGCCGGGCTTCGACCGGCCGGCCTGCGAGAACACGTCGCAGGTCGGCGGCGAACTCGGCCGCGGAGGCGAAGCGCTCGGCCGGCTCCTTCCGCAGGGCTTTGAGGCAGATCGCGTCGAGGTCTCGCGGCAGCTGACGTCCCGGGAGGAGAGGCTCCGGCGAGCCTCGCCTCGCCGCGTGGCTCGGTGGCTCGGGATCCGTCTCGAGAACCGCACGTTCGAGATCGGCGCGCGATTCGTCGGTTCCGGCGAACGGACGACGATCCGCGAGAAGCTCGTAAAGAACGACTCCGAGGGAATAGATGTCGGACGACGGCGTGACCGGATCGCCGCGGAACTGCTCCGGGCTGGCATAGGCGGGTGTGAGCGCGCGGGATTCGGTACGCGTGACCGCGAGGCTCTCCCGCGTTTCGGGATCGAGGAGCTTCGAGATTCCGAAGTCGAGAAGTCGCGGGCGCCCGTCGGCACCCACGAGCAGGTGACCGGGTTTGAGATCCCGGTGCACCACGCCGCGCTGGTGAGCGTAGTCGACCGCCTCGAGCACGGAGAGAAAAAGCTCGATGCGGCCGGCGGTCGAGAGGCCTTGGGTGCGGGAGAAGCGCAGGAGGTCCTCGCCCTGAATGTATTCGAGAGCGATGAACCAGACGCCGTCGGGGGCGCGACCGCCATGGATGAAGCGCGCGATGCCGGGATGTTCGAGTGAAGAGAGAATCCGGACCTCGTCCCGGAATCGCCGCACGGCATCGGCGGCGGGAGAGTCGATGATCTTGAGCGCGACCGTCCGCCGGAAGTCGGCAGTCTCCTCTTCGGCGAGAAAAACGCGGCCCATGCCCCCGCGCCCGAGCTCGGAGACGATGCGATAGGCGCCGATCCGGGCCGGCATGGGGGTTTCCATCGCGGTCATCGGATCGGTATCGGTGTTGGCTGCCAGGGCGATCCACGCCGGGGGACGATCGAGCAGGGGGCTCGCGAGGCCGGAGCTCGCGAGGAGCCGGCCGAGCTCCCGGCCGAGAGCGCTCTCTTCCGGCGGTCCAGCGGCGAGCTGACCGAGGAGTTTCTGCTGCCCGCGCTCGTCGAGGGACAGAGCCTGAGCGAAAAGCTCGGCGAGGCGTTCGTCGTTCACGCCGGGTCTTCGGAGGTGCCTTCGGAAAGCGATTTCGAACGATCTCCGTCGAGCTCGGCGATCAGCCAGGCGCGTGCGAATTGCCAGTCGCGCTTGACCGTGGCCGGCGAGAGATCGAGACAGGCGGCGATCTCGGCGATCTCGAGGCCGGCGAAGTAGCGCATCTCGACCATCTTCGTCTGCCGCGGAAAGCGCGCGGAAAAGCGCTCGAGCGCCCGGTCGAGATCGATGAGCTCCGCCGTGTTGTCGTCGCCGGTCGTCACGAGGAGCCCCATCGGTGCATCGTCGTGCTGCCGCTTGAGCCGGTGGCGTGCCCGCGCGTGGTCGACGAGAACGCGGCGCATCATCGTCGAAGCCAGGCCGAAGAAGTGCGCCCGATCGCGCCAGTCGACATGCTGCTGGCGGAGGAGACGCAGATAGGCCTCGTTGACGATCGCTGTCGGCTGCAGCGTGTGGCCGGCGCGCTCGCCGCGGAGCTGTGCTGCGGCGATGCGTTTCAATTCCTGGAAGATCCGCGCGAAGAGAGTCTCGCCCGCCTGCGGGTCGCCGCCGCGCCAGGCGTGCAGGAGCTCCGTCACGTCCGTTGCCTCCTGCTCCTCCCGGGACATGCCGGTCAGTTTATGCCGGGATGAGCCGTGGCGCGGGCGGACATCGCGTAGAGGTCATGACGGCGAACTCCGAAGTCCGCGCTCCTCGACTCCGCTCCGCTTTCCGCCGTGCGACCTGCACGCTGGCCGAAGCGGTACTGCTCTGCGTCTCGTTCGCCGATGGTGCTGCGGCGATCGGCCTCTCCTCCGTCCGCGCTCAGACTCTCGAGAACGAGAACCTGCTGTTCTACGCACCCGAGACCGGCGACCTCTTCGGTTTCGCGCTCGCCACCGGCGACTTCAATGGCGACGGCGCCGAAGATCTCGCGACCGGAATTCCGCTCGACGACGGACTTGCCGGCTTTCCTATCGCGGACATGGGAGCGGTCGTCGTGCGCTACGGAGTGGTGAGGAAGGGGCTCGACCCGAGCCTCGCCGACACCTATCTCAGCCAGCTCCAGTCCGGCAGCCCGAGCGCTCCACACGCGGGGGAGCGTTTCGGCCGGGCGCTCGCGGCGGGCGACTTCAACGGCGACGGCATCGACGATCTGGCGATCGGCGTTTCGCAGGACACGAACCCGGATGGAGAAGCCGCAGGAGCCGTCGAGATCCACTATGGCCTGACGGGCGGAATCGAGCTTGCTGCAGAGCATTGGTTCGCCGAGGGAACGAACGGCGTCCCGGGAGGCGGATTCGCTGGTCAGCGGTTCGGAGAGGTGCTTGCCGCCGGGGACTTCGATGGTGACGGATTCGACGACCTCGCCGTCGGTGCACCGCACGACTTCCACGACGCGCACTACGGTGGCACGGTCCTCGTGCTCCACGGCGCTCCGGGCGGACTGCTGCCGTTCGATGGCTATTTCGTTCGCGAGGGAGGCTCCGGTCTTCCCGATGTATCGGAGGAGGGCGACGAGTTCGGGGCGACGCTCGCCACCGGCGACTTCAACGGCGACGGTCGCGACGATCTGGTCATCGGAGCGCCGGGCGAGGACGACGTCGGCGCCATCCTCGTCCTTTTCGGGAGCGACTTCGGGCTCCTCTTCAACAACCGGGTCTGGTGGGGACAGGGGGACACCGGCGGCGTGGGGGAGAGCGGCGACGGGTTCGGTCTCTCGCTCGCCGCGGGCGACTTCGACGGCGATGGCTACGACGATCTCGTGGTCGGAACTCCGAACGAAGATCTCGGCCCCGCGAACTCGATCGTCGATGCGGGCGAAATCACGCTGCTGTACGGTTCGACCGCTGGCGCACCCAACTGGTTCAACCTCGCTCGCACGAGCCACTTCCGGCAGAGCGATATCTTTCTCGATCCCGGAGCCGATCATGCCGGCGACCGCTTCGGCGAAGCGCTCGCCGCAGGAGACTTCGACAAGGACGGTCACGACGACCTCGTCCTGGGCTGCCCGGGAGAGGACCTGGGAGGATTCGACCGCGGGGCCGTGACGGTCCTCGCGGGCGCTCCCGGTACCGGGATCTGGAACGGCGCCGACATCTATTCGCCCGGCGTGGGGCAGGTGCCCGGAGAGGTGCAGAACGGGCAGGACTTCGGCTGGTCTCTTGCGACCGGCGATTTCGACGGCGACGGACACGCGGATCTCGCGATCGGTGCGCCCTATCGCGATATTTCCGGCGTCGGCAACGACGTCGGACGCGTGAACGTCCTTTACGGCGCCCTTTTCTCGGACGGTTTCTTCTACGGCTACCCGGCGTTCTGGACGCAGGTAACCCCCTGAATCGCGTCGCTCGGGTCGCTCGGGTCGCTCGGGTCGCTCGCGTCGTTCCGGGAAGTGCGGAACAGACCGGCCTCCGTCGTTTCGAAGACGTGCCGTGAACCGGTGGTCCAGGAGCCTCCGCATGAGCCGTTTCGCCGGGATCTGTCGCGGAGTGGACATGATCGAAAAATCCCTCCTTCCGCTGACGAGCGCTGCCTTGATTCTGGGCTCACTGGTTGCGGCGACCCCGGGAGGCGCGGTCGGGCTTTCCGCAGTTCGGGCGCAAGCGTTCGAGAACGAGCACCTTTTCTTCTACGAGCCGGAACAGGGCGATCTCTTCGGCTATGCGCTCGCCACCGGAGATTTCAACGGCGACGGAGCGGATGACCTGGCGACCGGAATTCCCCTCGACGACGGTCTTTTCGGCTCTCCCACGCCGGACATGGGCGCGGTGGTCGTGCGCTACGGCATCCCCGGTCGCGGTCTCGCGACGGGCGTTGCCGACACCTGGCTCAGCCAGTCCCAGACCGGGAGCCCGAGCCCTCCCCATGCCGGCGAGCGCTTCGGCTGGTCGCTCGCCGCAGGCGACTTCGACAACGACGGCATCGACGATCTCGCGATCGGTATCCCGCGGGACCACAACGCGTTCGACTATGAAGCCGGGGCGGTGGAGATTCACTACGGGCTCCCCGGCGGAATCCAGCTTGCGGCGGGGGAGTACATCCAGCAGGGGACGAGCGGCGTTCCGGGAAACGGCTTCAACCTTGAGCGCTTCGGGGAAGCGCTCGCCGTCGGGGACTTCAACGGCGACGGGCCGAACGATCTGGCGATCGGCGCTCCGGGGGACTACCTGAGCAGCGCCTACGTGGGCTCGGTGACGGTGCTGCATGGCAGTCCGGCCGGTCTTCTTCCCTATGACGGCTACCGGATCGTCCAGGGCGACTCGGGACTCCCGGACGTCCCGGAGAACGGGGACGATTTCGGCGCCGCGCTCGCGACAGGCGACTTCAACGGGGACTACATCTCTGATCTGGCGATCGGCGCACCCGGGGAGGACGACGTGGGTGCCGTGCTCGTGCTCTTCGGCAGCCCTTTCAGCCTGCTCTTCGCCGATCGCGTCTGGTGGGGTCAAGGGGATCTCGGCGGCACGAACGAAAGCGGAGACCGGTTCGGCCAGGCCCTCGTTTCCGGCAACTTCGACAGCGACGCTTACGACGATCTGGTGATCGGTGCGCCGTTCGAAGACCTGGGCGCCGGCAACTCGATCGTCGATGCCGGGGAGTTCACGCTGCTTTACGGCTCGGGCGCGGGTGCCCCCAACTGGTTCAACCTCGCCCGCACCAGCCACTTCCGGCAGAGCGACATCTTTCTCGATGCGGGCGCCGACCACACGGGCGACCGGTTCGGCTGGGCCTTCGCGGCCGGCGACTTCGACCATGATGGGAACGACGATCTCGCCGTCGGACATCCGGGCGAGGACTTCTCGGAATGGATCGACGCGGGGGCGGTGACGATCCTCATGGGCGCTTCCGGAACCGGCACCTGGAACGGCGCGGATCTCTTCGTGACCACTCTCGGCCAGTTACCGGGAAGCATTCAGTCCTCGCAGGACCTCGGCCGCTCTCTGGCTACGGGCGACTTCGACGGCGACGGTCATGCCGATCTTGCGATCGGCGCTCCCTACTACGATGTGCCCGGAGGGCCGTGGGTTCTGGACGTCGGACGTGAGAACGTCCTCTATGGCACGCTCTTCTCCGACGGCTTCTTCTACGGCAGCGCGATTCTCTGGTCCGCCGCCTCCCCCTGACGGGTGCACCCGGCTGAGCTGCGTCAACCTTTTCCGGCGCGTAGTGGACATGCGAGATCCTCACGGCTTTTCCGTCACCGGCCAGCAGACTTTCTTTGAAAACGCAGGTGTTGGGATTGCCGCGCTCGCCGTGGCTCTCGTGTGCAGCTGCCCAGCCGACGCCGCCGGGGCGGTCTCCCTCTCTTCCGTACGGGCGCAACTGTTCTCGAACGATGCGCTGCCGCCTTACTTACCGGAAGCGGAGGATAACTTCTCCTTCGCAATGGCGATCGGCGACTTCAATGGCGATGGCGCCGACGACCTTGCGACCGCGATGCCGGGCGACAGCGGACCGATCGATGCGCCGGTGCAGTCCATGGGAGCGGTCATCGTCCGCTACGGCATTCCACGCCAGGGCCTGACGCCGGGACTCGCGACGACCTACCTGAGCCAGCTGGCGCCCGGATCTCCGGACCCCGCCCAACCGAACGAGTGGTTCGGCTACGCCCTGGCGGCGGGAGACTTCGACGGCGACGGCCGCGACGATCTGGCGATCGGAGTCGAGGAGAACTCGATGCCGTCGTTCCCGGAGAAAAACGGCGCGGTCGAGATTCACTATGGGACGGCGACCGGGATCCAGATTGCGGCGGGTGCGATCTTCGTGCAGGGCGTGGGCGGAGTTCCCGGAGCCCAGACGGCATGCGGCAATCGTTTCGGCTATAGCCTGACGAAGGGAAATTTCAACGGTGATGCCTATGACGATCTGGCTGTGGGAGCGCCGTTCGACCTCGGGGGAGCGGTCTGTTACGCCGGTTCTGTCACCGTTCTGAACGGCAGCTCCGCGGGAGTCACCTCGGCCGGCAGCTATCGCTTTCAAACCGCGGACCTGCCGCAGGCGCCCGCCTCCGGCAAGCCCTTCGGCAGGCTTCTCGCGAGCGGCGACTTCGATGGCAACGGTGCCGACGATCTCGTCGTGGGCGCCGATGGCGAGAACCAGACCGGCAGGGTCTACGCCATTTTCGGTGGCGGCTCCGGACTGGTCCTCGCGAACTACATTGTGCTGTTTCCGGAGACCGTCGGAGAGGTCAGCGAAGGCAACGAGCGGTTCGGATCGGCTCTCGCAACCGGAGACTTCGACGCCGACGGACATGACGACCTCGTCGTGGGTTTACCCGGAGAAGATTTCGGTCCCGACGGCAAGATCGCGAACGCGGGAGAGATCGCGGTTCTTTACGGTGGCGCGAGTGGCGCTCCAAACTGGTTCGACATGTCGCGAACGACGCTCCTGCGGGAGAGCGACATCTACCCGATTTCAGCGACTGCGCAGACGGGCAATGGGTTCGGTCATGCGCTCGCCAGCGGAGACTTCGATCGCGACGGACGGGCCGATCTGGCCGTGGGAGAGGGGGGGCAGTCCGCCGGTGGTGCAGGGAGAGGCGCGGTGACGGTTCTGTCGGGAGCTTCTGGCATCGGTCTCTTCAGCGGTTGGCGCTTCCTGACCAATGAGAACGGAGTGCTTCCCGGAACTCCCCAGGATCATGCAGGTCTGGGCAGCACACTTTCGACGGGAGATTTCGACGGCGACGGTCATTCCGATCTCGCGATCGGCGTACCGAGCTTCGCCGTTTCCGGCATCGGCTTGCACGTCGGCAACGAGGTCGTGGTCTATGGTTCGCTGTTCTCCGACGGTTTCGCGCTGGGCACCGCCGGAGACTGGTCGACGGTCGTGCCGTAGAGCGTGCCGCGGAGAAGGCGGAGGTCAGTCGAACGAGATGTGGACGTTCGAGTCCTCATCCTGCACGTGGATCGAGAATTCGCCGGTCTCCATGGCGCTCGAAATCTCCTTGCGCGACAGATCTTCGCCCCCGAGCACGCAGCGCGCCAGCGACCAGGGCATCTTGATGTCGACCTTGTCACCATCCTCTTCGCCGACCGCGAGCACCAGGAACTCGCCGGAGCGGCGGGCGTCAATGCGCTTGCGCTCATCCCAGACGGTGCCACGCGAACCGTCGCCACCGTGCTCCAGGGAGAGATAAAGCTGCCGGACCTTCGGATCGTCGCTCCCATCACAGTCGATATCGACCGGCGCCATTGCACGCAGGAAGTGGCCGAGAAGGCCGCCCTCGAGCCTGAGGTGGACATCCTTGCCCTTGTCGGAGTCGACGTCGACCCGCACCGTGGGTCCGCTGGCCGAAGCGGGCCGCGGCAGCGCGATCGACGGGGCGAAGAGCAGGGCGGAAAGGATCAGGGGGCGGATGCGCATGTCGGTTTCCTCCGGAGAAGTGTCTCTCCCCGACCCTACGCTCTCGTCCCGTTCCAGGTTTCGCCCAGCTCAGATTTGCCGGTCAGTGGTCGACGGGGTGACCGATGCGGCCGACGAGCTCGTTGAAGCGCCGGTCGAGATCGGCGGCGGTCCGGGCTTCGACGACGAGGCGCAGGAGCGGCTCGGTGTTCGACGGCCGGACGTTGAACCACCAGTCGGGAAACTGCACCGTGACGCCGTCGAGCCAGTCGATCTCTCCGCCGGGATAGGCCGCGGCGAGCTCGCGCATCTTGCCCGCCTTGTCCTCGACCTCGAAGTTCGTCTCCGGGCTTTTGGCGTAGCGGTGGAGAGGAGCGACGATCTCCGACATCTTCTGTCCCGAGCTCCAGAGAAGATTCAGGATCTCGACGACGGCGAGAATCGCGCAATCGGCGTGGTAGTTGTCGCGGAAGTAGTAGTGCCCGGCGAGCTCGCCGCCGAAGATTCCGTCCTTCTCGCGCAGTGTCGCCTTCATGAACGAATGGCCGACCCGCTCGCGCACCGGAATGCCGCCGTGCTCGGTGATCCACTCGCCGGTGGCACGTGACGATCGCAGATCGAACAGGACGTGCTTGCCGGGATCGCGCGAGAGCAGCACGCCGGCGATGAGCGCGGTCGCGAGATCACTGCCGATCGGCTCGCCCTTTTCGTCGACGAACGCCGCGCGGTCGAAGTCGCCGTCGCAGGAGACGCCGAGGTCGGCGCCGACCTCGAGCACCTCGGCCTGCAGGTCGCGCAGGTTCTCGAGCTTGAGGGGATTCGCTTCGTGGTTGGGAAATGTTCCGTCGAGCTCGAAATAGAGGGGGATGAGATCCAGGCCGAGAGCGTCCCAGATCGCCCGATCGACGACCGCCATGCCGTTCGCTGCGTCGACGACGACTTTCAGCTTCCGCGCGCCTTCCGGACGCTTGAGGAACGAGAGGACGTGCGCCGCATAGGCGGCGGAAACGTCGCCAGTCGTCACCTTTCCCGGCCGGGTGGAAGCCGGGAGATCGTCGTTCTTTACCGAGCTTTCGAGGAGCGGAATCCCGTGGTCTCCGGAAACCGGGCGTGCATCGCGCTTGCTGAACTTGAGTCCGTTGTACTCCGCCGGGTTGTGCGAGGCCGTGACCTGCACTCCGCCCGCCGTCTTCAGATAGCCGATCGCGAAGTAGTTCATCGGCGTGGTCGCGAGACCGATGTCGATCACGTCGAGCCCCGCAGTCGTCAGCCCTTCGATCAGCGCTTTCGCGAGCGGCGCCGACGACGGGCGCATGTCGCGGGAAACGACGACCTGATTTCCAGCTGAGAGATCGTCTTCGTCGAGCACGTAAAGGAAGGCCCGGCCGATCTTGCGCGCGATGATTTCGTCGATCTCCCGGGGATAGATTCCGCGAACGTCGTATGCCTTGAAGATTCCGCCCATATTTCCTCGCTAAGGGAGAGTTTCGGTTGCGGCAAGGCTATCAGCCCGTCGTCCCAACGACGTGCGGCAACAACGTGCGACAATCGCCGGGCGAGACCCTCGAAATGCGCCAGAACGACCCGCCGGACAAGGACCAGGCCCCCGAGATCACGCGTCTGCTGGAGCGCTGGGGTGCGGGCGAGCGCAACGCTTTCGAAGAGCTCTTCCCGGTTCTCTACCCCGAGCTGAAGCGCCTTGCCGGCCGCCAGCTGAGGGGCGAGCGCTCCGGGCACACCCTGCAGACGACAGCTCTCGTCCACGAGGCATTCCTCGAGCTCGTCGGCCAGAAGCGCGCCCGCTTCGAAAGTCGCTCCCATTTTCTCGCCGTGGCCGCTTTCGTGATGCGACGCATTCTCGCCGAGCATGCGCGGAGCCGTGCGGCCCTCAAGCGCGGAGGAGGGCTGCCGGCGATCGACCTCGGAGACCGCATCGGCGAGATTGCGATCGACGACGCGGGCTGCGAAGAGATCGCCGCGGTGGACGAAGCACTGGATCGCTTCTCGGCGATCGATGAACGCGCGGCGAAGGTCGTCGTGATGCGCTACTTCGGCGGCCTCTCGCACGAAGAGATCGCCGCCGCCCTGGGCCTCTCCGCGGTCACCGTCAAGCGCGATTGGGCGGTCGCGAAGGCCTGGCTGCGGCGCGAGCTCGCGGCGCCATGAGTCCGCCGGCCTGGGAGCGCGTCAAGGAGGAGCTTGCCGCGCTTCTGGAGCTGCCGGTAACCCTTCGCGGCGAGGTTCTGACGCGATTGCGTGCGGAGGATCCGGAGCTCGCTGCGGAAGTCGACTCGCTCCTCGACGGCGCGGGCGAAGTCACTTCCTTTCTGGAGACGCCCGCGCCGCATCGCATCCGGCCGACACGTGGTGAAGGACACGATGAGACGGGCGCGGCACCGCCGACGCGAATCGGACCCTGGCGGATCGTCGGAGAGATCGGCCGCGGAGGCATGGGCACCGTTTATCTCGGAGAGCGGGACGACGGCGCTTTCTCGCAGAGCGTGGCGATCAAACTGGTCCGCCCCGAGCTGGCATCGGAGCAGCTCCGGCGAAGGTTTCTCGCCGAGCGCAGGATTCTCGCGAGTCTCGACCACCCGAACATCGCCCGCCTTCTCGACGGCGGCGCGACGAACGAAGGGGTTCCATTTCTCGTGCTCGAGTTCGTGTCCGGCGAGCCGATCGATCTCTACTGCGAAGCGCGCCGTCTCCCGCTCGAGGAGCGACTTCGTCTGATGGCGGCGGTCTGCGGTGCGGTCCACCATGCGCATCGCAATCTCGTACTGCATCGCGACATCAAGACGGCGAACATTCTCGTCACCGCGGACGGTGTTCCGAAACTCCTCGATTTCGGCATCGCGAAGCTCCTGTCGTCCGAGACGGAAGGTGAGGAGCTCACCTCGTTCGGTGGTGCGCGACTCCTGACTCCCGAGTGGGCGAGTCCCGAGCAGCTGCGGGGCGAGCTCCTGACCACGGCGTCGGACGTCTACTCACTCGGCGTTCTTCTGTTCGTCCTCCTGACGGGAGCTCGTCCGCACAGTGCCGACAGTGCATCCACGGAGGCGCTTGCTGCGGCGATCGACGCCTCGCCTCCGCCACGTCTCGAGGGCGCCGCTGCCGGAATCGAGGAGCGGAGGCTGCAGGGTGATCTCGCCTGGATCACGCAACGTGCGCTGGCGCCCGAACCTTCCCGGCGCTACGCCACGGCGGCGGGGCTGGCGATCGATCTCGAGAGTTTTCTCGCCGGCAGCCCGGTCGAGGCGCACCCTCCCGATCTGCGATACCGCCTGGGAAAGTTCCTTCGCCGGCACCGCGCCGCGGCGGCTGCGCTCACCGTCGCGATCGGCTGTCTCGTCGCGGCGACGGCGGTGAGCGTCCGTCAGGCAGCGATCGCCAATCGGGAGCGCGAGCTTGCGGAACGCCGCTTCGGCGACGTGAGGCGCCTCGCGAACGTCGTTCTGTTCGAGGTCCAGGATTCGCTCTCCGACGTGCCGGGAGCGCTCGCGGCGCGCCAGCTTCTGGTCGAGAACGCCCTGCGCTACCTCGACGATCTGGCGCGCGAAGCGGGCGATGAACCGGCGCTCCTCCGCGAGCTGGCGAGCGCTTATGAACGCGTCGGGGAGCTCCAGGGGACGCCCAACTGGTCGTCCGCCGGCAAGAGCGGCGATGCGCTCGCGAGTTTCGAGCGTGCGCTCGCGCTGCGCGAACGTCTCGCCGGCAGCGCGGTATCCGGCGCGGTGCTGGCCCAGGAGCAGGTGAAGCTCGCGGACACCCAGCTCAAGGTCGGCGACGTTCTGGCGACGCGGGGAGAGACGAAAGCGGCGCTCGATCACCATCGGATCGCCGGCCGGATCTACGAAGGGATCGCGGCGGGCAAGCCGCGGGAGACGAACGCCGACCTCGATCGGCAACTCGCCGTCGTCGAGGTGGCGCTGGGCGACGACAGCTGGGAGCTCGGCGACCGCGCCGGGGCCATGGAGCACTTTCGCAAGGCGCTCGCCTACGCGAGCGCCGCCCGAACGCTGGAGCCGCAGGAGAACGTGCCGCTGCGGCAGTGCGGCGTCATCGAGCAGAGACTCGGCGACGGCGAAGTCGCGGCGAAGAACTGGGGCGCTGCTCTGGCGCACTATCGCGCCTCGCTCGCGATCGACGAAGAGCTCAGCCGGCGAGCGCCCGAGAGTGCAGAGACACTGCGCGACCTCGGCGTCGACTACGCGCGGATGGGGGTGATCGCCCGCGCCGGAGGCGAGCTCGAGACCGCCCTCGAGACCTTCCGCCGCGGCTCAGCGCTGCGCGAGCACCTGCTCGCGGGTGCGCCCGGCGACGTCCGGGCGATCGCCGACGCAGCGGAGAGCCAGTTTCAGGAGGCCCAGGTGCTGGCCGCGCTCGGACGTGCCCGCGAGAGTGTCGCCCCGGCCGCGAAAGCGATCCGGCGATGGCGCGACCTGGTGAACACCGATCCCGACAACGTGCGCTGGTTGGATGCTCTCGCGCAGGCGCTTTCGGAGCAGGCGAGATGGGACGCGGCAGCGGGTGCCAGGAGCGAAGCGGAGGCAAGGATTCGCGAGGCGATCGCCCTCCGGCGGACGATCGCGAGCGGCCATCCGGACTACGACCGCAATGCGCCGCTTCTTTCCGATCTCCAGCGGATGCTCGACCGGGTCCGCGCCGGCGACGCTTTGCCGGCGCTCGATCCGGAGCTCGGAATCTCGCCCTGACCCGCTGTCGGGGTTCTCGCCGGCGAGCGACAGGGCGTCTCGGAAGCCGGCAGTGATCCTTTTTTAGCGGAGCCCGCACGGAAGAGGGAAGGGAGGCGGACGATCCGCAGATCTCCCCAGGAGGAACCGATGTTTGACCCACGCCTCGCCCCGACTCACTGTGCTCCGAACCGTCCGAACGTCGCGCTCTGCGCGCCACTGCTTGCTCTCCTGCTGGCTGGACTCGCTCCGCTGCCGACGGCTGCCGCCGACCTACCGCACGTCACCTCGCTTCTCACATGGCCCGACCGCGACGGAGCGCTGGACAGGGGACAGAAGGTCGACAGTTCGGGGCGCTACGCCGTTACGGTCGAAGATCGCGAAGGATTGGGCGTAGAGGAGCTCTGGAGCCTGCCGATCGGAGAGGGCGCGCCGATCCGGCTGGTCTCACCGGACGGTCCGGGCTCCGAGATCGCGGCCTTCAAGCTCAGTCCCGACGGCGGACAGGTGGCCTTTCTCACGATTCAACCTTCCGGCAGCCGAGCACTTTTTTCGCTGCCGGTCGAAGGGGGCGCTCCACGCGCGATCGCCGAGAGCGGTCCGTCAGGACCCGCCATCGATCGATTCGGCTTCAGCGCGGATTCGGCCGCTCTCTCCTGGAACGTGGACGATTCCGCGCTCCCGGCGGAGTCGGAGAACGGGCGGTGGAACGTCGTGTTTCTGGCGATGATCTTCAACGACGGCTTCGAGCCCGGAGACACGTCCAACTGGACGGATACGACGACGGGACCCTGCCCGGCGCCGACCGGAGGACCGACGATGCACGGCAACGCGGTCGCCGCGAACGAGGTCTGGACGGCGAATGGCAGTCCGCACATCTTCACCACCAACGTGCAGGTTCCCGCGGGCGTGACGCTCACGATCTCTCCCTGTGCGGAAGTGCGGATCCGTCCCGGTTTCTATCTCGAGGTGAACGGGACGCTGATCGCGCGCGGAACGCCGTTTTCGCGGATTACCGTTCACCGCGACAATGTGTCCCAGGCTTTCCAGGCGATCTGGGTGCGCAGCCCCGGCTTCGCGGATCTCGCGTTTCTCGACATCGATGGCGGCGGCGCGTCGACCACGAACGCCGATCTCCTGGTCGAGGGCAACGATTCTTCGAGTGCATTTCCGGCGAAGGTCGATCACGTGAAGCTGACCGGCTCCGCCGGCTACGGGCTGAACCTGACCCGACACGCAGCGCTCGCCGCCGGCTCACGCAATCTCGTGATTTCCGGCGCCGGAGCGACGCAGGCGACCCATCCGTATCCGCTGCATCTCTTCGTCAACGCAGTGGGAACGATTCCCACCGGTTCGTATACCGGAAACGCCACTGACCTGATCCAGGTCGAAGGCGGAACGATCGAGCAGGATGTGACCTTTCGCGATCGCGGTGTGGCGTATCAGATCGGCAGCTCCGGTGGCTCCGCCGGAGTGCTCCAGGTGGCGGGACAGGGAAGCCTCGCGACGATGACCGTCGAGCCCAACGTGGCGCTCGAGTTCTTCAGCGCGGGTTCGAACGTCGGCGGGCTCTTCATCGGATCGAACGCGCCGAATGCCGGAGGGCGCATCGTCGCCACCGGCACGGGCACGGCGCCGATCGTCATGGTGGCCTCCGGAATCGCGCCCGGAGCGGGAAGCTGGGAGGGGGTCACCTTTGCCGGCGCCGTCGCCGCCGGAAATCTCCTCGATCACATTCTCATCGATGGCGCCGGCGCTTCCGGTGGCGACTCGCTGTTCGGCTGCCCGCCCATCGCTTCGGCGGAGACGCGCGGGGCGCTCAAGCTCTTCACCGAGCCACCGTCGTCGTTCCTGACCCACTCGACGATCTCGAACTCCAGCCTGCACGGCGTCTTCCGCGCCTGGATCGGCGGCCTGATCGATTTCACGTCGACCAACACCTTCTTCAACATCGCCGCCTGCAACCAGGTCCTTCCTCAGACTCCGCCGGGAACCTGCCCTCCGAATCCAGGCTGCGGGTGAAAGGCGCGGGAGCTCTCAGAGCGGCGGCCTTCATCGGCGGACTGCTGGCGCTCAACGAGGTCGCGGTCGCCGGGACCGGCCGCTCTCTCTCCGCGTGGATGAGCCGCGCGCCCCGGATCGACGGGCGACTCTCTCCCGGCGAATGGAGCGCGGCGACCGCGATCGATCTCGGTGCCGGCGTCGAGCTCTACATCGGCAACGATGGACGGACGCTCTATCTCGCGGTGCTCGATGCCAACGATCTGGTTTCGACTCCGGACGATGCGCTCGAACTGCTGTTCGACGACGAAGGGGGCACGGCGCCGGTGCTCGACGACGGCTCCTGGCCCGGCACTCCGTGTCACGCGATGCCGCAGGTCGGAGAGGGATGGATCGATCTCCGCAACGAAGCGAGTGGTCCGCATGCGAACTATCGCGAGTACGCCGGCGGATACTGCCCGGCGCAGCTGGTGAACGATCGTCTCTCCTTTGGCATCGTGGCGCGACCGGAAGGTGTCACCTACGAGGCGGCGATCCCGCTCGACGGTCCGGCGCCGCTGCGAGCGAGTCCAGGGCAGAGATTCGGACTCCTGCTGCAGCTTTACCGGAACGGCGCGCCGGTGGGCTGTCTGCCGACCTGTTCGGTCGCGAACGTCACGGACTTCCGCAATCTCGTTCTCGCCTCCCGCGGCTGCAACACGGGACCGGAACCGTTCGGCTCCGGACTGCCGCAGGTCGGCCTGCCTCTCGATTGGACGAGCGAGCTGGCGATGGGAACCGGCCAGGGCTGGCTGCAGTCCAGTGTCTTCGCCGACCCCGTTTTCTGTCAGGAGAACGTGACCGGAGGCGCGGGCGCCGCCGCCTGTGTCTCGACGGCGCTCGAGACGAGTGCCCGGGCGGATGCACTGCTGCGCATGCCGTTGCCCGTCGCGGGTCAGACTGCGGTCACCGTGCGACTCCTGGCGAACTTCCAGGTCGGCGGCCTGCACGACTACTTCTCGATCTACCAGCGCAATGCCGACACCAGCGGGGACAGCTTCATCTTCTGGCTCGACACCAGCCACGGCGGTGCCAGCGGGCCGGGAGAGGCACTCGAGTTTCAGTTGCTGTTCGGTGCCAGCCCTCCGGTCGAGCTCGACTTTTATCATTCCACCTTCTCCTACGGTGGACAGGAAGGTGGATTCGCCCAAGTGGACGATGTCGAGCTGCTGTGCGGTCCGACACTCTTCGCGGACGGCTTCGACAGCGGCCTCTCGACTCACTGGAGCGCCACGGCGCCCTAGGAACCCCAGGCATCGACCGTCGCCGGCGCAACGATCGTGTCCGTTGTCCGCCTCGAAAAGCGTAGTCATCAGGTATGGACGTGCGCGGTTTGCTTCTGATTCGGCCGTCGATTCCGCTGGGCCAGCGCCTCCGGCGCGCTCTCGCGCTGGCGCTTTTCGGTACCGGCGGGTTGGGCGGTGAGGGCTTCCCGGACGGCCTCCAGTTCCAGGTCAATACCTACACCACAAACCAGCAGAGTGAGCCGCGCGTCGCTTCCGACGCGCAGGGCAACTTCGTTGTCGTCTGGGAGAGTACCGGTTCGGCGGGCGATGACACGAGCTCGCACAGCATTCAGGCCCGGCGTTTCGACGTCGCAGGAACGCCGGTTGGAGTGGAGTTTCAGGTCAACACCTACACGACGGGCAATCAGAGGCTGCCGGCGGTGGCGATGTCCACTCTCGGAAGTTTCGTCGTGGTCTGGGAGAGCTACGGGTCGGTCGGGAACGATTCGAGCCTGAGGAGCGTGCAGGGGCAACGCTATCAGGCGAACGGCTTGCCGGACGGTGCTCAGTTCCAGGTCAACACGTACACCACGAACTTGCAGGTGCAGCCCAATGTCGCCGTGGATGCGCAGGGGAACTTCGTCGTCGCCTGGACGAGCACCGGTTCCTACGGGACCGACTCGGCGACCTACAGCATTCACGCGCAGCGCTATGACTCCGCGGGGAACCAGTTGAACCTGGAGTTTCAGGTCAATGCCTTCACCACCGGTCCCCAGCTCCGTCCGCGAGTGGCCGCTGGAGCTCCGACAGACTTCGTCGTCGCGTGGACGAGCCTGGGGTCTTCGGGAACAGACAGCGACTCCTACAGCATTCAGGCTCGCCGGGTCACCGCGGGCACCTGGGGAAGCGAGTTCCAGGTCAACAGCTTCACGGTGAACGGCCAGACCTATCCGTCCGTTGGGATCGATCCGGCGGGAGGGTTCGTCGTCGCGTGGAACGGGTACGCCTCCGCCGGCACCGACACGAGCCCGACGAGCGTGCAGGCGCGTCGTTTCGATTCGAGCGGCGCTCCCCTGGGACCCGATTTTCAGGTCAACACCTACACGCCCTTGAATCAGCGTCAGGTCGCCGTTGCGGTCGACGGCAACGGGGTCGCGACGATCGCCTGGGAAGGCAGCGGCTCGGCGGGGACGGACGACGACCTCACCAGCGTGCATGCGCGTCGCTTTGCGTCGAGCGGCGCGCCTCTCGGCGGCGAGTTCCAGGTCAACACCTACACGACGAGCTATCAGGACGGCGTCGCGATCGCCGCCGCGCCGTCCGGAGATTTCGTGGTCGTCTGGAAGAGCCGCGGCTCCGTGGGCGACGATGACGACAACGACAGCATTCAGGCGCAGCGCGAGAACGGCCGCTTCCGCGACGGCTTCGAGTCCGGCGACACCAGCCGCTGGTCGAGTGTCTTTCCCTGATCCGGAGTGAGAATGCAGGTCAGTCGCGAAAGTTCGCGACGATCGCCATCGGTCGCGCGACGACGATGTGAAGCGCGGGAGCGCTCACGCTCGCGGCGTCTCCGCCGGGAATGCTCCAGCCGATGAAGCGGCCCCGCGCTGCGGGCTCGACCTCGGCGTCGATCGCCTGACCCGCGGGGTACAGCCCAGCGTAGCGGGAGCCCAAGGGAAAGCCGTCGACCCGGACGGTGCCGGGCGGCGCCTGAAGCTCGACAGCCACGGGTTTCCCGGCGTCGAGAATCTTCGTGAGCTGCGCGTAGACCGCACCCGGGCGAGAGTCGAAGAACTCCTGCAACCGGCCGACCCAGTGCAGATCCTGGATACCGAGCTCCATCGCGACCTTTTCGTAGTGCTCGACCAGCGCGCGGAGGAACGCCGGTGTGATCTGGTGATTGAGCGCCAGAGTCGTTCGACGGATGATCTCCGCGGAATAGGCGGGATCCTCCTGGACGAGCCGGAGCAGCAGCGCCTGCTGCGGCGCGACGATGGCGCGGCGGCCGTCGAGGACGTAGGGCAGGAGGTCGTGCTTGTTCGCGAAGCGCGAGTTGAGCGGCGGGGTGCGAAAGCTCATGTCGTGATCCCAGTGGATCCAGCTCCATCGCCCGTCGATCTCGCCACCCGTCCTGTCGCGATACATCGCATCCTGATAGAGATCGCCGGTGGCGCAGAACAGAACCGTCACCAGCCAGGTGGTCAGCTTGTCGATGTCGTAGCGCTGGTTCGCTGCGCGCAGCGTGAAAGGAGCCGGGGCACCGGCGATCCAGGCGAGCTCGCTCTTCCATGTCTGGTTGGCCGCGATGTTGTCGGACCGGGGATCGTTCTCGAATCGCTTGCCGCGCACGAGCTCGAAGTTGTCGTGCCCGTAGTGACGCAGCATGTAGTCGCTGTCGATGTGCTCTTCAATGGTTGCGATGCGGGCGGGCTCGCCGTTGACGCTGACCCAGACCGGACGCGTGAAGGGAACCTGAGCTCCCAGCGCGCGACCGATGTCGTAGGCGACGTCGCCGGGAAACGACCACAGGGAGCCATCGCGATCCTGATCGTCGCTCTCGGCCACGATCAGGCGGGAGAGCGGAGCGGAGAGCGCCGTCGAAAGGAGCTCCCCCGGAAATCCGCTCGATCCGTGTTCACTGCGAAACGACAGGCGATACCCATACGGCGGGTGCTTCCGGCTGGCGCCGCCGTGAATGCGGATTCCCGCCGGAGTGGCGAAGCGAAGCGCGCCGCCTTCGTAGAACGAGATCCAGCCGGTTTCCTCGGTCTCCCGGCCAGGCTTCCAGGGCCGCGCGTGGACCCGCGCGGACCGGCATGGGTCGAGCCAGAGGGACACGAGCGGAGGTCCGGCCGTCTTCCATGGAGACGGAGCCGAGGCGCTGCTCGGAAGCTCTCCCAGCGGGAGCTGCCGGCCCGAGAGCTCGAGATCGGGACAGCTCGCCGGGTCATCGGGTGTCGCCGATGTTTCCGCTGGCAGCGAGGTCTCTGATTTCTCTGATGTCTCTAGTGCCGTCGATGCCCTCGAAATCTCTGACGTCGCCAACGGCGGCTGGACGACCAGCTCTCCGGCGCGGGCGAGGAGACGCGTCAGACGTGCCGAGTGGAGATCTCGGCGCACGGCATGCGTGCGCGCGAGACGCTTCTCGAGGTGCCGGATGGGTGCGGTTCTGCCGAAGGCGATCAGCCCGGCCGCCACCAGAAGCGCGGCAAGTGCGGCGGCCCAGCGGCTGCGGCGATTCAACGGGCGCTGGTGCTCGGGGGGTAGACGATCGTCAGGCTTTCCGGTGCGCCGTGTTCCTGGAGTACCCGTTCGACCTCGGGCGCTTCGGAGCTCGGAAGTCCGGCGAACCGCCAGGTCACGGTCACCCGTCCTTCGAGGCGGGTCAGGCTTTCGAGAATTCCCGACCTGCCCGCAGTCGTGAGCGCTGCGAAAAAGTCCTTTCCGTGCGCGGCATAGCCGGCACCGTCGAACGTCGCGATGACGAGGCCGGTGGACGCGCGCCGGCGAAAGATGGGTCGGGCGAAGTCCTGTACCAGCAGAACGATCACGGCCGCCGCCAGGAGTCCACCGAGAAAGGAAAGCAGACCCGTCGCCGCGGCGAGAGAGGTCGCGATCACGACCATGAGGAAACCGATCTCTTCCGGTTCCTTGATCGGCGTTCGGAAACGCACGATCGACAACGCGCCGAGGAGCCCGAGAGAGAGCGGCAGCGAGAACTGAATGCAGATGAAGATCGCGGTGACGGCGATGGCGATGAGGGGAAACGCGCGATGGATTTCACTGCCGGTCGCGCGTTGACCGTAGAAGCGCACGTAGAGCTGTGCGACGACGATCGCCGCCAGCGCCGAGATCGCCAGCAGCACGAGAAACGAGCCGACTCCGAGCGCCGGACCCTTCCCTTGCCACGCTGCCGTCAGTTTTCCGAACATCTCCCCCATGCCCTACCTCCCCGGATCGAATTCGTCGAGCAGACAGAAACTGTACTTCGAAAACGAGCCCCGGCGGCCTCCGAGGACGGCAAGTGCACGGAGCTCCGGAGGCAGGTCGCGACTCTCGCCCTTGATCTCGACGAGGAACGGCGTACCGGCACCGGGGCGATGCTGCGACCGTCCCGGAATGCGCTCCGTCCAGGGTGCGATCTCCAGTGCGCGGATCGCGCTGTCGATCGATATCCGCAGGCTCGAACCCGCCGCGACGAAGCGCTCGCGCCGATACGTCAGGTGGACGACGGCGATGAGATCGGCCGCGGCATTCTCGCCATGGGCAGACAGCAGCTCCGGCACGCGGACGAGATCCGGATGCTCAAGACCGCGACGGGAGAGCTCGCGTCCGTCGATCGGCAACGGCGTGCGGAACTTCTCGCGGCGGGTTCCCACACGACGCTTCACTTCGAGCCAGACGGTGCCCGCGCTGTCGTACCAACGCAGGCGAATCTTGGCTTTGTGGTAATCGCTGGCCAGTTTCTCTTCGAGCGACTCGAGACCGCGCCCGTCGAAGTAGATCGTCTCGACATGGCTGGATCCGAAAGGCAACTCGGGGCGGCAGGCGGCGGCGACGATCACTCGCGCCGGTGCGAGAGCCTCTCCGGGAAAAATGAACTTGGTTTCGTACCCGAGCGGTTCCGCGAGCGCGCTCAAGGTCTTTCCGCCCGCGCCGGACTCGTCAGCCCGCGCGTTCGATGACGAAAGCGAACGGGAGCTCGTCCACCGCGGCGGACTTCAGATCCGCGGCAGGAACCGTGGTCGAAGAGATCGGCGTGAGCTCCACGGCGAGAGTTTCACCGGCGATCCACTTGCCATGCGCGATGATCGCCGCCGCGAGCTCCGGCGCCGCGACAAACCGCACGCGAATGCGATCCGCGTAGTCGAGCCCGGCGTCCTTGCGCGCGGTCTGCAGGCGGTTGACAACCTCGCGCGCCCGGCCCTCGGCGACAAGCTCAGGCGACAGATGCGGATCCAGGGCGATGAGCAGCTCGCCGTCGTTCGCCGTCGCCATGCCTTCCTTCTCGACCAGGCGGACCTCGAGATCCTCGGGCAGAAGGTCGAAGGTGGCGCCTTCGACCTCGAGAGAGAGTTTGCCGTCGGCGGAAAGCTTCTCGGCAAGCGCGTCGCCGTCCGCAGCCAGCAGCGCCGACTGGATCGCCTTCATCCGGCCGCCGACTTTCTTCCCCAGCACGCGGAAATTCGGTCGTACCTCGTGGGTGACGAAATCTCCGCGCCTCTCGGCGAAGCGGATGTCTTTCACGTTGAGCTCGTCGAGCACGATGGCGCGCACGCGCTCGAGGTGAGGACGAACGTCCACGCCGAAGATCTCCGGCGCCAGGACCAGCGTCGCGGAGGCCAAGGGCTGGCGATTCTTGAGATCGTGCGAAGCCCGGGCAACGCGGCCCAGATTCACGATGCGCTTGGCCAGTCCCATTGCGCTCACCAGTCCGAGGAGCGCGGGATCGGATTGAAGTATGCCGGACGACGAGGGCCAGGATTCGAGATGCACGCTCGGCGCTGCGTCCGCCGCGACGGAGCGCGACAGGTGCTCGTGAAGGATCTCGGCGAAGAACGGCGTGAACGGAGCGATGATCCGGGCGAGAGTGGTCAGTATCGTATACAGCGTTTGATAGGCCCCCTCCTTGTCCGCGCTTTTCGAGTCCGAGGTGGCGAGAGCATCCGGACTCCAGAAACGATCGCGACTGCGACGGATGTACCAGTTCGTGAGGTCGTCGACGAAGCCTTCGAGGCGACGAGCGGACTCGGCGATCCGGTAGCCTTCGAGGAGAAGAGTGATCTGCTCGATTTCGGAATCGAGCCTGCCGAGAATCCAGCGGTCCAGATCGCTCCTGTCTTGCACGGGGATCGCGTGCTCCGCGCCCGGGACCCAGCCATCGAGATTCGCGTAGATCGTGAAGAAGGAGAGCGCGTTCCAGATCGGCAGCTGCAGTCCCTGCGCGGCTTCGCGCACCAGCTTTGCCGAGAATCGCGAGCTCTGCTCCGGGTCGTTGACGTAGAAATACCAGCGCATCGCGTCGGCGCCGGTCTCGGCAATGACCGCCATCGGTTCGACCACGTTGCCGAGGCGCTTCGACATCTTGCGCCCGTTCTCGTCGGTGACATGACCCATGACGATGCAGTGCTCGAAGGCCACCGAATCGAAAAGAGCGGAAGCGAGGACGTGCAGGGTGTAGAACCAGCCGCGTGTCTGGTCGATCGCTTCGGAGATGAAGTCGGCCGCACGGAATTTTCCGCCGGGTGCCACGAGACTTCCATTCTCGAACGGGTAGTGATGCTGCGCGAAAGGCATCGCGCCGGAATCGAACCAGGCGTCGATCACGTCGGGTATCCGGCGGAAAGTGCCGCCGTTGCAGGCGTAGCAGGGCCAGGTGATGTCGTCGATGTAGGGGCGGTGAGGATCGAACTGCGTGCGATCGTAGACATCGGCCGGACGTTCGGAGCGTGGGATTCCCGCCTGCTCGAACAGGTCGTCGAAGGATCCGACGACGACGGGCTCCGCCGGACAGCCGTCGCACTTCCACACCGGCAGCGGCGTGCCCCAGTAGCGACTGCGCGAGAGGGCCCAGTCGACGACGCCTTCGAGCCAGTTGCCGAAGCGACCCTTGCCGATGGCCTCGGGATGCCAATCGATCGTCGCGTTCTTTTCCACCAGGCGATCGCGGATCGCCGTCGTCTTCACGAACCAGCTTTTCGTGGCGTACTGCAGCAGGGGAGTGTCGCAGCGCCAGCAGAAAGGGTAGCTGTGCTTGAAACGTTCGTGGTGAAGAAGCAGTCCGCGATCGCGGAGATCGCGAACGACCTCCTTGTCCGCATCCTTGAACCACATTCCGGCGAACTTTTCGATGCCGGCGCGTTCCGCGACCTTGCCCGAGGGCTCGATCGTCTGGAACAGCGGCAACCCGTACTTCAGGCCGGTGGCGTAGTCGTCGGCGCCGAATGCGGGCGCGGTGTGGACCAGTCCGGTGCCATCGGTCGCGGTGACGTAGTCCGCCGCGACGACAAGCCAGCCGGAGATGTCCGAAGGCGGCTCGGCAAAAGCTTCGCTCGGAGGTTGGGCGTCCGCTGGGGTTGTCCGGTAGGGGCGGTCGTAGCGCAGGCCGTGAAGGGCGGCTCCGGCGATGCGCGCGAGCGCCGGCATATCGCGGAGGTCGCGCTTCTGACGTTTGCCGTCGATGTCGATCTCGTACGGCACGGGCGCAGCGATCGCATCGGCGAAAAGAACGCGTGCCCCCGGACGCGTCGGGTGCTCGACGACGCGATAGACGAGATCGGGATGCACCGCGATGCCCGAGTGTCCGGGCATGGTCCACGGCGTCGTGGTCCATGCAACGAGATAGAAGTCGGTCGGAACCAGATACTCGCCGCCGTCGATCGTCTTCAGGCGGCGGCCGGGCCGGGCCGGAAAGAGAACCCAGATCGACGGATCCTCGACCTCCTTGTAGTTCTGCGCGACCTCGTGCGAAGAGAGCGTTGTCCCGCAGCGCGCGCAGTAGGGCTGACTCTTGTGGCCCTCGAAAAGGAGGCCCTTGTCGTGCAGGGTCGCCAGCGACCACCAGACGGATTCGATGTAGGTATTCGAGTAGGTGAAATAGGCGTCGTCGAGATCGACCCAGTAGCCGACGCGTTCGGTCATCGCGCGCCACTGGCTTTCGTAGGTCATCACGGAGTCGAAGCAGGCGCGATTGAACGTCTCGATCGAGGCCCGCGCATCGCCCGGAACGAGCTGTTCGATGTCCTTCTTCCCGGCGAGGCCGAGCCGCTTTTCGACCTCGATTTCGACCGCAAGTCCGTGCGTGTCCCAACCGGCCTTGCGTGCGACGTGACGACCGCGCATGGTCTGAAAGCGCGGGAAAAGATCCTTGACGACCCGGGTCAGGACATGACCGACGTGCGGCGTATTGTTCGCGGTCGGCGGTCCTTCGAAAAAGACGAACTCCTTCTCGCCCACATTGCGCTCCACGGAGCGCGCGAAAATCCGCTCGCGCCGCCAGAAGTCGAGAACCTTGCCCTCGAGCTCCGGGAACGGGTAGCCGGAGGGAACGCGGGGAAAGCTGGGAGAAGTCATCCGGCGGGAAGCGCGGCGATGAACCGGGAGATGCGCTCGGAGAAGACCTCGGCCGCCTCGTCGTGCGGCAGCACGCCCGCGCCGTCGAGAACTTCGAGCTCGGCATCCCGGACGGAAGAGAGCCAGAGGTCGGCGGATTCGACGGGCGGACTGACCGCCTCCCGGCCCCACACGAGGAGCGTCGGCGTGTGCAGCCGGGTGAGCGCCGGAGCGATCCGGTGATTGAGGTAGCCCGCGAGGTAGGCGGCGAGCGCGGCACGGTTGGCCGGCTCGTGCGCCCCGCGGTAGTGGTGGTCGACGAGCGAATCCGTGACCCCGTCGACGCCGTGGTAGATCTCCTGCGCGAGATAGCGCTGGATCCCCTTGCGAGTGGTGTAGAGATTCATCGCCGAGGTGCCGAAGACCGGCAGCTTGAGCAGGCGGTGGATCACGGCGTCCTTGAGATCCGGCTCCTCGCTCGCGTCGTCGATGCCGACCGGGCAGGTGAGCACGAGGGCGCGAACGAGCTCAGGATGATCGACCGCGACTTCGACTGCATAGGCGGCGCTCAGGCCCGAGGTCACGATGACCGCCCGGCGGCGGACCACGTCGTCCAGGAAATCGAGCAGAAACTCGATGTAGAGCTCGCCATCGAGTGGTGTCGCGGGGCGTTCCGAGCGGCCCCATCCCGGGAAATCCGGAGCGAACACCTGAAATTTCTCGGAGAGCCGTTCGGCGACCCGCCGCCACTCGAGCGAATCGTGCCCGGGGCCGAAGGAGTGGAGCAGAACGACGGGATCGCCCGCTCCGAGGCGCTGAAAGGTCACGTCGGCGAGATCCCAGGCGTAGCGATGGCGCCGGCCCCATACCGTCGGTTCGATCCGCCGTGCCTTGCGCGCGATGGTGGCGTTGATGACCGCCGGCAGACCGATGGCGGCGCCGCCGAGGAGAAGGCCGCGCAGGATCCGCTGGCGCCGTCTCCGGCGCTGTTCTTCTTCGGAGGTCCAGGCAGCCATGAGCGGGCGAGAATAACATGGCGACTGTGGTCCTCCGGAGACGTTAGGATGCGCCGCGAGAGGGTTCCGTGGCCACTTTACCGATCGTTCGCATGGGCAATCCCGTGCTCCGTACACCGGCAATTCCGCTGTCCCCGAAGGCGCTCGCCGCGCCGGCGATGCAGCAGCTGATCGACGACATGGTTGAAACGATGCACGATGCCGAAGGGGTCGGCCTCGCGGCGCCGCAGATCGGGCTGGCCTTGCGCCTGTTCGTCTACCAGGCCGACGACGAGGAAGTGCCGGAGAACGGGATACCGCTCTGCGTGGCGATCAATCCGACGATCGAACCGGTCGCGGGAGAGCCGGTCGTCGACTGGGAGGGCTGCCTGTCCATCCCGGATCTGCGGGGTCTGGTTCCGCGCCACGCGGCGTTGCGGCTGCGCGCCATGGATCGCCACGGAGTCGGGTTCGAGCGCGCTCTCGAAGGTTTCGAGGCGAGGATCGTGCAGCATGAGCTCGACCATCTCGACGGGGTGCTGTTTCTCGACCGGATGCCGGAGCTCTCGTCGCTCGCCTTTCTCGACGAGTGGCAGGGGTTCCTGCGCGGACCGGCCGATTTCGACGCCCGCGACAAAGCCGAGTAGTGGGTTTCGAGCTCCATCTCCTCTGGGCCGGACGGCATTCGCCGGAGCCGTGGGAATCGCTCTCCGCCGACTATCGCCGACGGATCGAGGCCTTCGTGCCGGTCCGGGAGCGCGCGATCCGGGTTCCCGCAGCGGGCGACGATCGTTCGAGGCGGCGCTCCGAGGGGAGCGCTCTCGCGGCCGCAGCGCCGAAATCGTCCTTTCTGATCGCGCTCGACGAGCATGGGACGGAGTGGACCTCCGAGGAGCTCGCGCGGCAGATGGAGCGCTGGCGCGCCGAGTGGCCGCATCCCGTGGTTTTCTTCCTCGGCAGTGACATCGGACTCGATCCGGAGCTCGCCGCTTCCTGTCGCGTTCGCCTGGCGCTGGGAAGGATGACGCTGCCGCACCACCTGGCGCGACTGGTTCTCCTGGAACAGCTCTATCGCGCGCTTTCGATCGTTGCAGGAATCAACTATCATCGCCCGACGTTGAAGTAGCTCCAGAACCCCGGTTTTCCGGTGGCAACGAGGAGGCGATGGGTGGCGGTGAAAAAGGTCAAGGCATCCGGTAAGAACGCGAAGCGGCCGGTGAAGGTCCGCAGCGCGGCGAAGCCGGTGCGTGCGACGCCTGCGAAGCCGGTCGCGAAGAAGCCGGCGAAACCTGCGGCAAAGCCGATCCGGAAACCGGCGGCAGCCGCGAAGAAGGTGGCTCGCCCGGCGAGAACCGCCAAGGCGCCTGCAAAGTCGTCCGCGAAGCGGCCGGCGGCGAAGCCGATGAAGGCTTCGGTCGCTCCGGTCGCGCCCGCGAAACGTGGGGTGAAGAGCGCGGCGAAACGTCCGACCGGATCGGCGTCGCCGGCATCGCCCGCATCGGGTGCCGCAAAGCCCTCCGCGACGGCGGTCCGCGTATCTCCCCTCAATGCGGCTCCGCAAACTTCGGCGCGAACTGCGCCACCGCCGACGACGAAACCGGCGACGAAACCGGTGGCGAAACCGGCGAGCCCGAGCTCGAAGCCGGCGAGCCCCCCGCGCGCACCGATGGCCCCGTCGTCTTCGGCACCTTCTCCCGCGCCTGTCGCCCGTCCGATGGGCGCCTTGCGGACTCCCGCGCCGAAGCGTCCCTTCTCGCGCGAGTCGGTGCGGGTTGGGGAATCGAAGCATCAGGTCTCGATCGCCAACCGGCCGGCGTTCGAGAAGGATTTCCTCGAGAGCCAGCGGCAGCGTCTCCTGATCAAGAAGCAGGAAATCCTCGCGATGTACCAGAAGGATCTGAAGAGCGGGCAGGAGTCGAACGACAGCCCGACCGAAGATCTCGTCGATCGTGCGAACAACGCCTACACCCGGGAGCTCGCGTTCTCGATCTCCGACAACGAGCGCGAGCTGATGCACCAGATCGACCTCGCGATCGAGCGTCTCGATTCGGGCGCTTACGGTTACTGCATGCATACCGGACAGCAGATCGGATTGGCGCGCCTCGAGGCGCTGCCGTGGGCGAAGTACAGCGTCGAAGCCCAGGAGCTGCTCGAGAAGGGGCTGCTCTCGGAGGCCTGACCGAGGGCTTCCGGCCCGAGGGCGAGCGCCGACCTCCCCATGCGCGTCCGCTCTTTCATCGGGCTTCTGCTGGCCATCGCGGGAGGGGTCTACGCGGTTGTTCTGCACACCAACAATCGCGAGCTCTTCGAGCAGCGATTTCATCTCGGTCCTGAAACTTCGATCCCGCTCTGGGGCGCGCTGCTGGCGATTTTCCTCGCCGGCTTTCTGCCCACCGCGATCACGCTCGTCGTCGACACACTGCGTTCCGACCTCGGCCAACGCCGGCGGCGGCGCCGACAGCGCGAAGAGGAGAGCCTCGAAGGGATGCTGCGGCGGGCGGTCGACTTTCAGGCGGACGGACAGTGGGGCAAAGCTGCCGGCGAGCTCGAGAACTACCTCGCGGGAAAGCCGGACCATTTCACCGGACAGCTGCGCTACGGTGAGGTCCTGCGCCATCTCGGACGTACCGAGGAAGCGATCGAAGTGCATCGCCGCGCCGCCGCCGCATATCCGCGTTCGGTGAGCCTGCTTTACCACCTCGCCGCGGATCATCGCGAGCGCGGCGACGACGAGGTCGCCCGCGAAATCGAAGCGCGAATCCTGCGCGACTTCCCCGGTTTCGGACTCGAGGTTCTGCGCGATCGTCGTGCCGGCGCGCTTTCTCGACGGGATTTCGACGTCGCCGGTGGATTCCACTCCCGGATCACCGAGCTGCTGAACGAGAGCGGCGACTCCGCCGCGCTGGCGCGCGAATCGAGCCTCGCCCAGGGACTTGCCTACCAGCAGGGAGTTCGTCTGCTCGAGGACGACCGGGCAAGCGAAGCCGGGAGTCTCTTTCGCGGTCTCCTGGCACACGAGCCGCGGTTCATTCCGGCGCGCATCATGCTCGGTGAGGCGGAGCTGCTCGAGGACCGCGAGGCCGAGGCCATCGCTGCCTGGCGCGAGGGCTATCAGGAAACCGGCAGCCCGGTCTTCCTGCAGCGCATCGAGGACTACTTCATCGAACAGGAAGAGCCGATCCGCGCCATCGAGACCTTGCGCGCGTTGATTGCCGCTGCGGACAACGACCTGCTGCCGCGGTTCTATCTCGGCCGTCTTTACTACCGGCTCGAGATGCTCGACGAAGCGACGAAGCAGCTCGGCGCGATCGAAGAGCGGATCCGCTCTTCGCCGACCTACCACTTCCTGCTCGGCCGGATCCATCATCGGCGCGGAGATCTGCCGAAAGCGGTCGAGTCTTTCGGCGCCTGTCTGCGACAGCTGGATATCGGCAGCGCCGAGTTCGTCTGTCGCGTCTGCCACGAACGATACGGCGACTGGCGCGATTCCTGTTCACGCTGCGGTTCGTGGAATTCGATCGATCTCAACTTCGAGGAAGAGCGTATCTCCGCGGAAGAGCTGGGCGTCCGCGAGGTTCCGGTCTGGGGTCCGACCGAGGATTCGGGAGAGTTCTCGCTGACGGCGATTGCCGCGATCTCCGGCATGACTGCCGCTCTGCCTCCGGCGGCAGCGTCTCCGACGGCCCGGCCGGAGAAGTAAATCCTGCAATCGATCCTGAAGGCCATTGCGGCCGGAAGCGTTTCCCCGGTCTATCTCGTGCACGGCAGCCGGGCGCTTGCTGAGCCCGCAGGTCTGCGTCTCGCGGAAGCGCTCGGGAAAGCGCTCGGTTGCGCGCCGCAGATCGTTCGCCGTCCCGAGGAGCTCGGCGACGTCGCCGCGGACCTGCGGACGTTTTCGCTCTTTGCCGACGGCAAGGTCGTCGCGGTTCTCGAGAGCGGAGTGTTTGCGGACCGAGCAACGGCGGCAGCGCTCTTCGAAGAGGTCCGTGGACAGCTCCCCTGGAGCGGCTCGGCGAGCGATCTCTCGGGAAAACCGCGAGATGCGGCAGCGCGCCTTCTGCAGGTGCTGCGGCTGTTCGACCTCGATCCGGCGCAGCTCGGCTCCGGGCGCGCCGTCGCGGGTTTGCCGGACGCTTTGCTGCTCGGGAAGTCGACCCGGGGCGGAGCGAAAAGCAAGGGCGCTGCGGACGAAATCCGGACGTCTCTGGTCCCGCTCCTCGAAGCCGCGTTGGCCTCGGGTCTGCGCGGCCTCGGCGATAGCGCAGCTTCGATGATCGCCGACCTCGTGCGGGACGGTCTGCCCGACAAGCATGCGCTGGTGCTGATCGAGAGCGCTGTCGCCGAGGGGCATCCGATCGTCGATGCGCTCAAGCGCCGAGAAGCCGTTGTCTTCGCCGGCGAGATCACCGCCGAGCGTGGCGCCTTCGAGGGCGTTCAGGACCTTGCCGCCGAGCTCAAACGCGAGACCGGAGCGGGGATCGAGCGCCCGGCGCTCGATGCGCTGGCAAAACGGACGTTGCGGGCGGAAGAGGCGCGTTTCGGCAAGGCCGGGATCGACGCGGATTCGACCGCCCGTTTCGCCGGCGAGTATCGCAAGCTCGCCGCGCTCTCCGGGGGTTCATCGATCTCGCTCGCGCTCGTCGAGCACAACGTCGAGGATCGCGGACAGGAAGACGTGTTTCAGCTCCTCGAGGCGATCGGCACCGGGCGCGCGGCGGAGGCGCTCACGCGTCTCGCGCGATACACCGCCGGAGCCGAGGATCCGCTGGCGGCGCGGCTGCAGTTTTTTTCACTTCTCGCGGCGTTCTGCCGGCAGCTGGTGGCGATCCGCGGCATCGCGGTGGCCGCGCGCATTCCCTTGACGGAGCGGGACTACAACCGTTTCAAGACGCGCTGGGCGGAGTCGATGCAGGGAGAGATCGCCGGTCTGGCGCGAAATCCCCTCGCCGGTCTGCACCCGTTCCGTCTGCACAAGGCCTACCTCGCTGCGGCTCGGATTCCGCTACCGCTCCTCGATACGCTCGCGGCACGTGTGCTGGAGACCGAACGCCGTCTGAAGGGCGACTCCGGCGATCCCGACGCCGCGCTCGCGACCCTGGTCCTCGCTCTCGCGAAGGCCTGACGGCTCGTCCCGCTTCGACGTTCCCTCAGGCCCGCGCTGCCTGCGCGCGCGGCAGGCCGTGCTGCAGTCGCAGGCGGCGGAAGTTCGAAAGCAGCTGATCCTTGGCGCCGCCTTCGATGTAGTCGCCGTGCGCGAACAGGCGCTGATACATGCCCACCAGGTGCGGGAACTCGGTCTTGAGCCAGGGGAAGAACTTGTCGCGGCTCGCGGACTTGAGGAAGAGCGCCGACTGGTGAATGTCGACGGCGCCCGCAGCCATCGCCGCCTCGAAGAGCGGTTCGAGCTGTCGGTCGCCGTCGTTGATTCCCGGCATCACCGGCATGCAGTTGACGATGACATCGATGCCCGCTTCGGAGAGACACTGCACCGCGCGCAGGCGCGCCTGCGGATCCGGTGCGGCCGGCTCGAGCTTTCGCGCGAGCTCGCGGTCGACGGTCGTGATCGAAACCCGGACCTCGACCGCGTGGCGCCGATCGAGCTCGGTCAGCAGATCGAGATCGTTCAGGATGAGCGGCGACTTGGTCGTGATCGAGAGGTTCAACCCTTCGACACCGGCGAAGACTTCGAGCAGCGACCGGGTGACGCCGAAATGCTTCTCCGCCGGCTGATACGGGTCCGTCGCGGTGCCGATGGCGATCGTCTGTCCCCGGAGATCGGTCTTCCTCAGGCGGTGGGTGAGCTTCTCCGCGGCGCGTCGCTTGACGAAGATCCGGGTTTCGAAATCCTCGGCGCTCGTCGACTCGAAAAAGCTGTGCGTCCCGCGGGCGTAGCAGTAGACGCAGCCGAACTCGCAGCCGCGATAGGGATTGATCGTCCAGTCGAAGGGGAGCCGCGCCGCGGCAGAGGCCTGCGACTTGTTGAGGATCTCGCGCACCAGAAGATCGAAATAATCGACTCCGGCGCGGCGGCGCAAGGCCTCGGCGTCTGCCGCCGGGCGTCCTGCCGCAGGGAACATGGGAAAGAGCGGGAGGGTGGCTGTCTGGTTCATTTACGCCTGTTTTACGCCATCCCGGAAAGATTGTCAAGCGGTCAGAATGGAGGTGTGCCCGAACTGCCGGAGATCGAGGTCCTGAAACGAAGCCTGGAGCCGCGTCTGGCCGGCCGGAAGGTGCTCGCGGTGGACGTGCTCTCGCCGGCCTTGCGGGAGCCGTTGGACCGCAAGACGCTGCAGAAGCTCGCCGGTCAGACCATCGAACGGCTGGACCGGCGGAGCAAATACCTGCTCATCGAGGTCTCGGGCGGCGTGACCCTGGTGATTCATCTCGGCATGAGCGGCCGGCTGACGCTCGCGCCGGAAAGCGCCGCGCGCGAGCTCCACGAGCATCTTTCTTTCCGCCTCGACGGGGGCGAACGGCTTCGCCTGCGCGATCCCCGGCGATTCGGCATCGCGTTCGTCGCCCCGACGGCGACCCTCTCCCGCGACCTGCATTTTCGCCATCTCGGCGCGGAGCCGCTCGCTCCCGAAGTCACCGGTGAGCAGCTTTCCGCTCTGGCCGTCGGAAGGCGAGGTCCGGTGAAGAGCTTTCTCATGGACGGCCGGCTTCTCGTGGGAGTGGGAAACATCTACGCCACCGAGTCTCTGCACCGCGCCGGCATTCACCCGGCGCGCTCCGTCGCGAGAATCGGGTCGGAACGCTGGCAACGGCTGGCGGACGCGGTCGTCGCGGTTCTTTCTCAGGCGATCGTCGACGGCGGAACGACGTTGAACGATTTCGCCGACGGTGCCGGCCGCGAAGGAGAGTTCCAGGAGGCGCTCGCCGTCTATGGCAAGGCCGGGGAACCGTGTCCGACCTGCGGCGCGATCGTCCGTCGCATCGTGCAGGGCGGACGGAGCTCGTTCTACTGTCCGCGCTGCCAGCGGTAGAGTAGCGGTCGAAGTCGAGCCGCAGATGCACTCGCGGCTTCCACTGACCACGGAGAGCGCGATGGCGAAGCCGGCGGAGCGATCGAACGGAGCGACTGGGACGGCCTTGCTGCTCGTGATCCTGGCGGGCAGCTTTGCCGGCTGCTCGAAGCCCGAGGCGACGGCCGCGGAAAGACGCCCTGCCGCCGTCGAAAGCGAGCCTGCGGCTGCGAGCGCGCCCTCCGAGGCCGCGAAGACGCGGGATCTCGAGGAGAAGTCGGCGAGCTACGACGATCGCTTCAAGGAGATCCAGAACAGCGACATGTCGGCGGAAGAAAAAGCGCGGGCGGCCGGCGATCTCGTCGACGAGCAGCAGCAGACGGTACGCCAGGCGGAAGACGGGCCGGCCGACGAAGCGCCCGCCGATCCACCGCAATGACCTCGAAGGATCTTCAAAAACCCGGAAGAAGCCTGAAGAAACCGAGCCCTTTCATGACTGCAACGATTCTCGGAGTCGCCGGCGGTACCGGCTCCGGCAAGACGACCGTCGCGCGCGAAATTCTCGAGTCCGTCGGAGAGGACCGGATCGCCTTCCTGGCCCAGGACAACTACTACCGTGACGTCGACTGGGCGAACCCCGAGCAACTTCTCGCGCACAATTTCGACCATCCGCATGCACTGGACAGTCAGCTCCTCGTCTCTCACCTGCGCGATCTCAAGCGCGGCATCGCGATCGACCTGCCGGTTTATGACTTCGTGCATCATCGGCGTACCGCCGAGTTCCGGCGCATCGAGCCGCGACCGGTGGTGCTGGTCGAAGGGATCCTGCTGTTCGCCGACAAGGAAGTCCGCGACCTGCTCGACTTCAAGGTTTTCGTCGACACGGACGCCGACGTGCGCCTCGTGCGGCGTATCCGTCGCGACATGATGGAACGCGGACGTGCCGTCGGCGACGTTCTGCGTCAGTACATGGGCACCGTGCGTCCGATGCATCTCGAGTTCGTGGAGCCGTCGAAGCGCTGGGCGGACATCATCGTTCCCGAAGGCGGAGAGAATCGCGTCGCGCTCGAGATGGTCGTGGCGCACGTCGAACAGCTTCTCGTGCGTGTGCCCGCCGCGGCGCGCTGAGACTGCCTCAACCGCCGTTCGTCGAGAACTGCAGTACGAAAGGATGCTGCTCGCCGAGTCGTTGCCGGATCGGTGGCAGATTCTCGGCGACGAGCGCGGCGGCTTCGCTGCCGCGTCCCTGCAGCTCGAGGCAGCGCGCAAGTCGTAGGCGTGAAAGCTTCGTCCGCCACTGGGAGTCGGCGGCGAGCACCTCCTGCTGCACCTCGATCCCCTGGCGCAGGAGCGCTTCTCCCCGAGCCGCCTCGCCGAGCGCGCACACGGTTTGTCCCAATGTCGTCCGGGTCAGAGCGAGATCGGGGTCGCGCGGGCGGTTCGTGCGCTCGCGCACGGCAAGCGCGGCTTCGAACCAGGGACGGGCCGCGGCGGCATCGCCGCGATCGAGCAGCGTCTGTCCGAGATTGTGCTTGACTGCGGCCGTGACCGCGGACTCGTCGCCGTAGGTCGCGAGCCAGATCGACAAAGCCTCCCGGAGGAGCGGCTCGGCGCGCGCATAGTCGCCGAGCCAGTAAAGCGAAACCGCCAGATTGTTGATCGACGTTCCGACGTCCGGATGGCTGTTTCCCAGCATGCGCCGGCGCATCGCCAGCGCCTCTTCGAGGACGGGCAGCGCGCGCCGCCGGTCGCTCGTCACCGCCGCGAGATTCGAGAGGGCGAAGGCGACGTCGGGATGGTCGCCCGGATACTTCGCCTTGAGAACGCGCACCGCGTCGAGGCAGAGCGGCTCCGCGCGGGACATGTCGCCCTGACGGAAATATAGCGAGGCGAGATTGAGCTCCGAGATCGCGACTTCGGGACTCTCAGGACCGAGACGCGTGCGGTTCGTCGCGACGACCTGCGCCATCAGCTCCGCCGCGGGCGCGAACTCTCCACGCTGCGTATGGAGCATGGCGAGATCGCTGAGCGCCGACGAGAAGTCGACGTTCGGGGACGGGGAGAACTTTCCCCGCATGGCGAGGGCCTCCTCGAACAGCGCCTGGGCTTCGTCGAGCCGGCTCGCCTCGAGTCGCGCCAGCCCGAGGTGATGGAGCGCGACGTAGAGCTCTTCTCGCGGCTCCGGGCTCGCCTGACGCAGCAGGGTGAGCGCCTTCTCGAGCAGCGGGACACCTCGCGCGGGCTCGCCGAGATGGCTGTAGATGCGGCCGAGCGAATCGAAGACGGTGGCGCGAAGCTCGGGCTCCGACGCGAGCTCGGTTTCGACATTCGCCGTCCCGTGCTCGAGGATCTCGAGCGCCGTCAGCGGATGCCCGCGGGCCTCGGACGGGTCGGACGCGGCGAAGAGACCGACCATGAAGTTCGTCACGGCGGTTGCCCGGTCGCGCTCGCGCGCCACGGCGTCGCGCTGGCGCGCGGTTTCGCGCAGCTGGCGTTCGAGACCGACGATGAACGCCGTGACGGTGAGCAGAAAGACGCCGGCGGCGACAAGACCCCAGCGGTGGCGGCGCGCGAAGCGCTGCACGCGATAGGCGCGTCCGCCGCGCCGGGCCTCGACCGGCCGGCCGTCGAGGAAGCGCTCGATGTCCTCGGCGAAGGCCTCGACCGAGACGTAGCGCTCGGTCGGCTCCTTGCGCAGCGCCTTGAGCACGATGGCGTCGAGATCGCGCGGAATCCGGTCGCTGCCGAGGATGTTCGGGCGGGCCGGCAGCGACGAAAGCGACGCCGGCTCCGTTTCGCAGATCGCGCGCACGAGCTCCGCCGGTGCGGTCAGCGTGACGTGGTACGGCGCCCGTCCGGAAAGGAGCTCGTAGAGGATCACGCCGAGGGAGTAGATGTCGCTCGAGGTTCCGATCGCTTCGCCGCGGATCTGCTCCGGAGATGCATAGCGGGGCGTCAGCAGGGTTTCCCCGCGTCGGGTCTCGGCGGCGTCTCCGGAGGCGTCCGGGCTCAGGAGCTTGGCGATTCCGAAGTCGAGGAGCTTCGGTTGCCCATGGGCATCGACCAGGATGTTCGCGGGTTTGAGGTCGCGGTGGACCACCAGGTTCTGGTGGGCGACCTGAACGGCCCCGCAGATCCCGAGAAACAGCCGCAGCAGAGCGTCGAGCGGCAGATGTTTCTCTTCGACGTACTGGTCGACCGGCACGCCTTCGATGTGCTCCATCACGAGGAACGGCTGTCCTTTTGCGGTCGTTCCTCCGTCGAGGAGGCGGGCGATGTTCGGGTGCGTCAACCGCGCGAGGATCTGCCGCTCGGAGCGAAAGCGCCGTGCGGCGCTTTCGTCGCCGCCGAGAAACCAGGAGAGCACTTTGATCGCGACCTGCTGGCGAAACTCGCCGTCCGCTCGCTCGGCGAGGAAGACGCGTCCCATGCCGCCTTCGCCCAGCGGCCGGAGGAGGCGGTAATTCCTTTCGCCGCCGAGCCGGTCGCCGGTGTCCGGTTCGTTGGCCAGGACGGCTCGAGCGCGCTCGGGTCCGCGCAGAAAATCCTCGCCGGTGACCGCATCGAGCCGGAGGAGCTCTTCGACTTCCGCGCGCAGTCCCGGTGCGGTCGTGCATTCGCGGTCGAGCAGGGCAGCGCGCTCCGCCGGAGCGAGGTCGGCGGCCGCTAGCAGGAGCTCTTTCACCCGGGAATGATGTTCGCGGCTCAGGTCGTCGCTCCCAGCGCCGGCGGCTGGAATTCGCGCCGCAACCAGGCACGCGCCGAGCGCCATTCGCGCTCGACGGTCGAAAGCGAGATCTCGAGCGCGCTCGCGATCTCCTCATGGGAAAGCCCGGCGAAGATGCGCATCTCGACCACCTGTTCCTGACGCGGGTCGAGAGCCGCGAGCTTCTCGAGCGCGCAATCGATCGCGAGCGTGCCCTCGGGGTCCGTCGACGCCGCGATCTCCTGGGCCGCGTCCATCGTCACGTGCGGCGCTCCGGCGCCCCGCCGGTCGGCGAGCCGTCGCCGGGCGAAGTCGACCAGCATCCTCCGCATGGCCTGCGAAGCCAGGCGGAAGAAGTGCCGGCGGTCCTCCCATGGCACCGGAGCTCCCTGGTCGAGGCGAAGGAAGAGCTCGTGGACGAGCGCTGTCGGTTGGAGCGTGTGGTCGGCGCGCTCGCTCTTCATCTGGGCGGCGGCGATCGCGCGCAACTGCCCGTAAACCAGCGGGAAGAGCTCGTCGGCGGCGCCGGTCTCGCCGCCGCTCCAGCGGCGGAGGAGCTGCGAGACCTCGTCGCGCGAAGTCGAGCTCGCCGCCAGTTCCCGCTCTTCGAACTCCTTCATAACGCTCCGTTCCAGGCTTTCGGGCGCGATTGTAGTGGATCGGCGGGCCAGGGTCCCGGATCCGTCGCGAAACGAGTGAAGGGTTATCGGCCCGGAATGCGCTGTAGGGAGCAGGAGATACCCCATGGAACTCGAAATCCCCCCATCGACCGATGCTTCGCGCCTGCCATCGCCACTCCGCATGGAGCGGCTTTTCGTCTGGGCGGTCCGGGCGGCGTTTCCCCTGATGGTCGCCGCTGTGGCGCCAGCGCTCGCCGGTCCGGGTCGCCTCTCCCTGCAGTCCGGGGGCGAGGTGCGCGTCGTCGAAGCGGAAACGACGGTGAGCTTCACCGTCCTGCGGACGGACGGCGCGGACGGGTCGGTATCGGTCGACCTCGTGACCTGTTGCGGCGACGCCACTCCGGGAGCCGACTATGAATCCGTGAGCGAAACCCTCGTCTGGGCGAGCGGCGACAGCTCGCCGCGAACGGTGCAGGTCACCCTTCACGACGATCTCCAGGTCGAGCTCCCGACGGAGGTCTTCCTCGTCAGTCTTTCCGGCCTCACCGGTGGCGCCGTTTTCGGAACCTGGACCACGCAGGCGGTCGATGTCGACGACGACGAGGTCGCGCCGCATGGCCGCTTCACCCTGCAGAGTCCGAGCAATCCGTTCCTCACCGAGGCAGAAGTTTCGGTCACCCTCATCGTCCAGCGCACCGAAGGAGTGGACGGAGCGGTCTCGGTTCGTTTCCGCACCTGCTGCGGAGACGCCACGGCCGGATCCGACTACGAAACTGTCGATCGGGTGCTGATGTGGGGCGACGGCGACGGTTCGCCGCGGAACGTCGAGATTGCGATCCACGACGACCTTGTCGTGGAAAACCCGACGGAGAACTTCTCGGTGCTGCTGTCGAGCGCCTCGGGAGGCGCCTGGTACGGCGCGGTGACTTCCGGCCTGGTCACTCTCCGGGACAACGACAATACGGTGCACGGCCGTCTCTCCTTTTCGGGCCCGATCGCCTATCGGGTTCCCGAGCAGGAGGGCGAGATCGCGCTCGCGGTCACCCGCGCCGAGGGTTCCGCGGGCGAAGTGAGCGTTCGGGTCACCACCTGCTGTGGCGACGCGACGGCCGGTGCCGACTACGCCCCCCTCGATGAGGTTCTCACCTGGGCGGACGGCGACTCGGACACGAAGATCGTGCTCGTGACGCTGCTCGACGACGACCTTATCGAGTCGCCCACCGAAACCTTTCTGGTGGGGCTTTCCGAACTGAGCGGCGGGGCCGTGCCCGGCGCCGCGACATTGACGACGATCGAGATCGAAGACGACAAGGGCCGGACTCTCTTCGGCGATGGCTTCGAATCGGGAAACGAATGCATCTGGAGTGCGAATCAGGGAGGTTCATCATGCGCGCATTGAAACTCGCAGGTCTCATCTTCGCTGTGACGTCATCGGTCCATGCGGCCACCGCTCCGTCGAAGTGGATCTTCGAAGAGAACGGCGGGCGAACCGACGCCTCGGTCCGGTTCGCGGCGCGCGGCACCGGCTACCGTGCTTACTTCACCGACGACCGGGTCGTCCTTCAGCTCGGAGAAGCGAATCCCGGAGTGGTCCTGGCGCTCGCTGTGTCTGCGAGCGGAAAGGCCACCGTCGCGGGAGAGGTTCCGGCCGAGAACGGCATCCGCTACGTTGCCCTGGGTCGGAGCGGGATCGCCGGCCGCGAGATCGCGGCGTTCGAGCGCCTGCGCTATCGCGGTGTCGCCCCGGGCGCCGACCTCGTGTTCTACGGTCGCGATGGAGAGCTCGAGTTCGACCTCGAGCTCGCTCCCGGAGCGGACCTCGGCGCGGTTCGCCTCGAAGTCGTGGGGGCGAGCTCGATGACCCTCGACTCTTCTGGCGCACTGCGCCTCTCGACGTCGCGCGATCCGCTTCGCCTGCACCCCCCGTTCGCCTATCAGGTCGCTGCCGACGGCCGACGTGAGGAGGTTGCGAGCGCCTTCGTCATCGATCCCACGGCAGGAAGCCTGGGCTTTCGTGTCGGCGCCTACGACCGGGCGAGGGCGCTGGTGATCGATCCCGTGCTCGTGTATTCGACCTATCTCGGCGGTTCGGACTCCTTTCTCGGCGGGCAGATGGTGCGCGATGTCGCGATGGACGCGGCGGGACACGTCTACGCGGTGGGACAGACGAACGCTTTCGATTTTCCCGTTTTCGGAGCCGGCAGCTGCGACAACGAGCTCAACGATGCCGCGACCTTTTCGAGCTGCAGCGGATCGGCGGCGGGTCAGGACCAGTTCGACGCCTTCGTCACCAAGTTCGCCGCTGACGGAGCGACGGTGCTCTATTCGACCTACCTCGGAGGTCCGCTGTCCGAAATCGCGAACGCTGTCGCCGTGAATGCGGCGGGGGAGGCGTACGTCGCCGGACGGCAGTTCGACAGCTTCTCGCCGGGAACCACCGGGCAGGCGTTTCTCGTCCGGATGCGCGCCGACGGCGGAGGAGCGCTCTTCGCGACGATCTTCGGCGATGCTGGAGCGAGCGATGTCGCCTCCGATGTCCTGCTCGATCCGGCAGAGAACGTCTTCCTCGCCGGATACACCGAATCGGCGGGCCTGAACCCGGCGCCGCCGAACCAGGTTCCCGGTTTCGACCAGAGCTACGGCGGCGGCGGCGACGGATTTCTGCGCAAGTACTCGCAGTCTGCGACGACCAACGCCCTCGTCGCTTCGACCTATGTCGGCGGCGGACTGAAGCAGGACGTCCAGGCGATCGCCCGCGGAACGGACGGCTCGATTGTCGCCGTGGGAACGGACTTCGGCACCGACCAGGTTCTCGGCGACATCTCGGTCAAGCGCTTCGCTGCGAGTCTCACGACGGCGCCGACCGCGGTGCTCGTGGAGGGCAACAACGGAACCGACATCCCCTGGGCAGTGGCCGTCGATTCCGCCAATCAGGTGTGGATTGCGGGGGAGACCTTCTCTTCCAATTTCTGCGATTCCTCGCCGCCGCTTCCCGGCTTCGACCAGGATTTCGCGGAACCGTCGGACGGCTTCGCGTTTCGTCTCAATGCCGGCCTCACCGCCGCGAACTACTGCACCTATGCCGGGTCGCCGGGTTGCGATCGGGTCAAGGGCATCGCGCTGACCGGAGACACCGTCGTGGCCCTCGCGGGAAGCACCCAGCCGGGCGCGTCGAGTTGCGGGCAGACGACGCTTGCGAACGCCTTTCTTCTGCAGCTCGCAACGTCACCTTCAGCTCTCCGTTTCAGATATACGTTCGGATCCGTCGCGGGCGTGACCGACGAGTCGACATCGCTCGCCGCGGGCCCCGCGGGGCTGCTGGCGATGGGAGGACTCGTCGGGGGCTCCGGCTTCGCGACGACGCCGGGCTCGGCCTATCCGACGAACCCGGGTGGGGACGCCGGTTTCGTCATGGTGGTCGATCCGGTGACGCGCGTCTCGATCGGCGACGTTTCGGGAAACGAGGGCAACAGTGGAACGCACAACCTCGCCTTCGACGTGAGCCTCAACGGGACTCCGCTCGACAATGTCACCTACTCGATCGCCACACAGGATGGTACGGCGACGCAGCCGTCGGACTACACCCAGCGTTCGGCGACCTGCTCGAACTGCTTCACTCCCCTGGGCGCGAAGTCGCGGGTCGAGAACGTGGCGATCGTCGGCGACACGGCGGTCGAGCCGAACGAGACGTTCCAGCTCAACCTGACCTCGGTCTCCGCCAACGCCGTGATCGGTGACGGATCCGGTACCGGCACCATCGTCAACGACGACGCCGCAGCCGGAACGCTGCAGTTCTCCGGCAGCACGCTGACCGTCGCCGAAAGCGGTGCCACGGCGCTGCTCTCGGTGACGAGAACGGGCGGTTCGAGCGGCGCGGCGTCGGTTCACTGCAAGACGATCGCCGGAGGTACGGCGACGGCAGGCTCCGACTACACGACGACGGATCAGACGCTCTCGTGGGCGAACGGCGACGCAGCGGCGAAGACCTGCTCGATTCCGATTCTCAACGACACGGCGGACGAACCGAACGAAACGATCTCCGTGCAATTGCAGACGGCGACCGGTGCGACGATCGGAGCGCCGGCGACGGCGACGATCACCATCACTGACGACGACGATGCTCCGGGCACGGTGCAGTTCACCGTGACGACCCTCAACGTCGCCGAAAGTGCAGGCTCGGCGCAGATCTCGATCAGCCGGACGGGAGGCGCCGGCGGTGCGGCGTCGGTTCACTGCAAGACGATCGCCGGAGGCACGGCGACGGCAGGCGCGGACTACACGACGACGGACCAGACGCTTTCGTGGGCGAACGGAGATTCAGCGGCGAAGACCTGCTCGGTTCCGATCCTCAACGACAGCACGGACGAACCGAACGAAACGATCTCCCTCCAGCTGCAGACGGCGACCGGTGCAGCGATCGGCGCGCCCGCTGCGGCGACCGTCACGATCACCGATGACGACGATGCTCCGGGGACGCTCCAGTTCACCGCGACCTCGGTCACCGTGGCCGAAGGCGCCGGCTCCGCGCAGCTCGTGGTCAGCCGCACGGGCGGCGGCGGGGGTGCGGCGTCGGTGCATTGCAGGACGATCGCCGGCGGGACAGCGACGGCAGGCTCCGACTACACGACGACCGATCAGACGCTTTCGTGGGCGAACGGCGACACGTCGACGAAGACCTGCACGATTCCGATTCTCAACGACGGCAGCGATGAGCCGAACGAAACCATCTCGGTACAGCTGCAGACGGTGACCGGCGCAACGATCGGCGCGCCGGCGACGGCAACCCTGACGATCACGGATGACGATCTGTCGCTGACGATTTTCGTCGACGGCTTTGCCAGCGGATCGACCGGCGCCTGGAGCTCCGTCGCGCCCTGAACGGGATCGGACCGGCTAGCTCGCGGGCTCGGCCTCGCGAGCCAGTTGCCCGCTCGGATCGATGACCCGCAGCCGTTCGACCAGCGCGGCGGGATCGGCGGCGGCGAACCGGGCTTCGCGGGCCGCCACTTGACGGAGAGAAACGAGCTCGGCGAGGACCTCGTTCTGATGCACCGCACCGGCACCGCTGCCTCGGGACTGTGCCGCGGCAAGCTCTTCGAAGCGGCCCTCGCCGAGAAGCCGTGAGATCGACGGCGTCGTGAAGAGGAGCTCGCGGACGGCAACTCTGCCGCCATCTTTCCGTGGCACGAGAAGCTGCCCCACGCCGCCGCGCAGCCCGCTCGCGAGCAGGAGGCGCCGGCGCGCGGACTCCGAAGAGCCGTCGACCGAGGCGGCGTCCAGCGCGCCTTCGGAGAACCCGGCGGAGCTTGCGCCCGCGAGACTTGCGAGGGCAGTGCCGATCGAGCTCGCGCGCACCCCGGCGAGAACGAGTGTTCCACTGGCTGCGAGCTCCAGAGCGGCGAGGCTGTCCGCCCGGTCCACCAGGTCGCCGATCGCGACGACGTCGACGTTCTCCTGACGGGCGTCGCGCAGTGCGGCGGCGATCGATGGCGCGTGGGTCGGGATCTCGCGCTGGCGAACGAGGGCCCGCTGACGCTCGTGCACGAATTCGACCGGGCTCTCGAGAGTGAGAATCAGACATCGCCGGCGCGCGTTGACGAGATCGACGAGCGCCGCAAGGAGCGTCGACCGGCCGCCGCTCGCAGGTGTGACGACCAGGACGAGGCCCTGCTTCTCTTCGGCCAGGCGTTCGACCGCTGCCGGCAGATCCAGCGCGGCCGAGGTCGGAACGGCGAGCGGGATCTGTCGCACGGATGCGCCGACGCCCAGCTGATCGCGCGACAGCCGGACGCGAAAGCGGGCGACATCGGGGATCTCATGCGTGAAGCAGGCGCTGTTGATCCGTTCGAACTCCGCCCGATGGCGCTCGGGGGCGATCTCGAACAGCAGCTCCTTCAGTCGTGCGGACGTCGCGGATTCGTAGATCTCGAACGGCTGCAGCTCTCCGTGGAGGCGCAGGTGCGGCGGCTGGTAGGCGACGAGATGCAGGTCGCTCGCGCCGAGCTCGAGCATCGAGCGCATGAGCGTTTCGACCGGGGGCATGGGGCGCCGGCCCTTGTCGGAGAGCGCGCCGAGTCCAGGAAGCGTCGCCGGCGCCGCGGTGCCCGATGCGAAGGCGGCACCGGTCGTTGTCATCGAAGGCGCCCCGACGGTCCCCGCGAGTTTGAGCGAAGCGAGCGCGCTCCATCCGGCGCCCGATGCGAGGCAGGCGAAGTGCACGGTCAGCCCGTCGATGTCGTAGTCGAACTCCCAGCGCGGTGTCGCCGCAGGGTCGGGCATTCGCCGGCCCGGGGCGACCTCGGAAAGCAGGCGCTCGATGGCGCGCGCGTCGAGAGGAGTCTGCGTGACGTCCTGATCGTTGCCGGCGCGGCGGAAGCGCGGCAGACGTCCCGGTTCGAGGTAGACGGAGTCCATCTGACTCGAGATCGCCGCCTGCAGGAGCTTGTCGATTGCGGCCATGAACCTGGATTCGAGTCTAGCAGCGCCCCGCGAGGGCCGCGGCCGGTCCGGGCGACCTTGCTTGCGATGCCGGAGTCGGCGAGGTGGGAAACGAAGAAATACGGATTGCAGCGGGAGGAGCGAGCGACTACGATGCAACCGTGGGTCGATACCGGGTTGAGGTTCATGCTGCCTTCGAGGCCGCGCATCATCTGCGGGCCTATCGCGGCGCGACGGAAGCCGTGCACGGGCACAGCTGGCGCGTCAGCATCGAGATCGTGGCGACGGAGCTCGACAGCGAGGGCATGGCGTTCGACTTCATCGCGGCGCGAGCGGTGCTCCTCGAGATGGTCGCGCAGCTCGATCACCGCGACATCAACTCCGTGCCGCCGTTCGACGTGGTGAGCCCGACGACCGAAGTCCTCGCACGCTGGTTTTACGACGGCCTGTGCGCGCAGCTCCCCGATGCAAGAGTCCGTTCCGCGACGGTCTGGGAAGGCCCGAACTGCAGCGCGACCTATATCGGTGACGAAGAGGCGGGCTTCGCCTGATGATTCGTTCCGGCCTCGGATGGGTGGCGCTCGCCTTCGCCGTCGGGCTCTCGGGCTGCCGCGGAGCGACCGAACCGGTCGCCGAGCTTGCGACCTCGCCTCCCGAGCTCCTTCTCGAGTTCGGCTCGTTCGTCGAGCTCGGAGTGGAGATTCACCCGCTGGTCGATCTGCCGTCCGGCGTCGTGCCGCAGGTGTTCCTGCATCTCATCGAGGAGCCCGGCTCGGTTCTGCTCACCTTCGATCATGCGTTGCCGGTGCCATTCGAAGTCGGGAAGGAGATCGACTTCAAGGTGCGGGTCTATCAGTCGGCAATCGCGGAGCCGCTGGCGCCGGGCGTCTACACTCTGTCCGCCGGGCTCTACAGCGGGCAGAACGGCCGTTTTCCCCTGCGCACGGGGAGCCCGGAGATCGCGCGGCTCGAATACGCGGTGGCGAAAGTCAGAGTGCCCGAGCCGTCGAAGTCCCTCCCGGGAGTGCGGTTCTCTTCGAGCTGGCTGCCGATCGAACCGGGCCGCGACCGCCAGATTCTCGCGCGGCGACCTCTTCAGGGGGCGGGCCCGGGTACCTTTCAGATCGGTCCGCTGCAGGGGCCGGGAGAAATTTTTCTGAGACTCGGGATGCCGGCGACCGGCAGCGGAAGACTCGAACGCCTCTCGCAGGAGACCACGACCAAAGTCCGGCTGCACTCGTCCTGCGGCGACTTTCAGGCGGAGCTCTCCGGAGACAGCGGCGCCGACGGTGGCGTCGAGACGCTCGTCCCGGTTCCGTCAACCGCCGGGCCGGTCCAGTGCGACGTCGAACTGGCGCCGAACTTCGTCGTGCGCAACGGCGAGCAGTCCGAGAGCCGCTCCATCAGCATCGAGATCCTCGCCTGGAAAGCGGGCGCCTCGGACGAGCAGGACTGAGCGCGTCGTGAAGCGGCCGTCGCCGATCCTGCGCCCCACGCAGGCCCGATACATCGATTCCCTGCGCCCGCTGCGCGATGTACTCGTCGCGGAGATGGAGAAGTACGCTCTGGACAACGACGTTCCGATCGCGATGCCCGAGCTCGGGCGCCTGCTCGAAGCGCTCGCCGCGAGCAAGCCCGCGGGCCGATGTCTCGAAATCGGCAGCGCCATCGGCTACGGAACGTTGCGGCTCGCGCGCGGTGCGCGCGAAGGCCGGGTGGTGTCGATCGAACGCGACGGTGCCCGGCTGGCGATCGCCCGCGAGTATCTGGCCACCGGCGGTGTCCTGCCGCGGGTCGACTTTCTCCAGGGCGAAGCGCTCGAAGTGCTGCGCGGCGTTCAGGGACCGTTCGACCTGGTCTACATCGACGGCGACAAGCGCGACTATCGACGCGCGCTCGATCTCACGCTGCCCATGGTCAACGTCGGTGGATATGTCGTGGTCGACAATCTCCTCTGGCACGGTTCGATCGCCGACCCGAAACTGCGCGCGGAGAACGACGAGAGCGCGCGCGAGATCGAACGGTTCAATCCGTACTTCATGATTCATCCGCAGCTCGCGACGGTGCTGCTTCCTCTCGGCGACGGCGTCGGCCTGGGAGTCAAGCGCAGGCAGACCATCCGCGAGCTCGGCGGACCGTTCTAGCTTCTCGCCGTCTTGGTCAGTACTTGACCGAGCAGCCCATCGGTCGCGTGGTTGCCGGATCGGGCGACTTGCCGGCGGCGAGCGCCGTGAGCGCGGCGTCGACGTAGTTCGTCGAAGTCGCTCCCGGGCCGCTGTCGATGGCGCCGTTGTAGGCCACCTTTCCGGCCTTGTCGATCACGAACATGTGCGGCGTCGTCTTCGCGCCGTAAGCGTGTCCGACGGTTCCCGAGCTGTCGTAGAGGACGGCGTAGCCGATGCCGTTCTTTTCGTCATAGGCCTTGTGAGCGGCCGGTGCGATGAAGTCCTCGTGGCTCGCGCGAGTGCTGTTGATCCCCAGCCAGACCGCCTCCGGATGCGCCGCTGCGGTCGTCACCATGACTTTCTTCTCGGCATAGCCACGCGATACCGGGCAGTTCGGGTTGATCCATTCGAGCACGACGGTCTTGCCGCGGAAGTCGGCGAGTGAAACCGTTTTGCCGTCGAGATCCTTGAGCTCGAAAGCCGGTGCGACGGCGCCGACCGCGAGATCGGCATGCGCGGAGCCGCTGCAGCCGAGAACGACAAGAGAAAGCAGAAGAGTGCGGTACAGCGAGGCGGACGATTTCATCGAAAGCTCCTTTGGCCAGGTTGGGCGAACTGTTGGGAACTCCTGCGTGCTTTCCCGACGACGTGCAGGTCAAATTGGCGGCCTAGCTCGGCCGGCGGAAACGGTGAAGCAAGAAGAGTGCTACGCCCACGCAGGCGACGACGAAGAGCCCGATTCGCGGGACTCCGCGAAACACCGAGGTCGTGTCGCCCGCGGGCAGGGAAGCGCCCAGGTCGACCTCGGCCGTCCCGGTGATCGCGAGGGTGCCGTCCGTTCCGGCGGTCGCCGCCGCTCCGTCTGCCCCTGCCGGGACCGGAGTCTCGAATCCGGTGAGCGTCCAGGCGAAGGTTGTCGCTGCCGGCAGCGGCCGGGTCTCGTTCAGCACGTGGAGCGGAACGCGAAAACGCAGGCCTTCTCGCCCTGCCGTCATCACCGGCCGGTCGAGGGTGAAGAGCGGATGAGATTCAAAGAAGATCTCCACCGCCGCGGCATGCAGCGAACCGCCAGCGACGAGCACCTCGAGTGTCCGCTCGGTCCGGCCACCCGCAGAAGCGCGGGCGGAGCGAACGCTGAGCGTCACGACCGGAGCGCCCTCGAGCTTCGCGAGCTCGACCGGCAGGGCGCTTCGTGCCGCCGCGAGAAGCCGGGCACTCTCGCCATCGGCCGCTCTCGGCGAACGCGGAAGGGAGAGCTCGAGTGTCGCGGTATAGGGAATGCACTGGTCGCTGCACACGAGATAGTCGAGACGGGCGGTCACCGGGATCACGGGATCGCCACCCGCCGCAAGCTCGACCGCGACGGGATAGAGCACGTGCGTTTCGTAACCGTAGCTGACCAGCCCGCCTGGAAGATCGATGCGGTGCGGCGCCGGGAAGAGGAGCGTGGCGTTGCGGAGCGCCGGGGTCGCCGAGAAATCGAGCCGCGGCGCGTAGCCGGCGTCGCCCGGGTTCTTCCAGTAGACGTGCCATCCGGCAGCGAGCTCGAACTCGAGACCCAGCTCGTTGCCGGCGCCGACCAGCCTCACTCTGGCCTGCTCGTTCTTCACCCACGGTCCGACGGCCGCCGGACTCGCCCCGGGCGACGCCAGCGTTCCCAGGAGGATCGCCGCGGTCAGGGCGAGTTTCGGAAGAACGCTCTTCTCCATCATCGAAGTCTACGCAGGAAGCGGCGGGGAGTTTGAATTCTTCGCGCGAGCTGTGCACCTCGAGACTTCGGCCCTGCGACGGCGGGTATAGAGTCTCGAATCGATGTCGATCTCCGGCAGTCTCGAGGATGTCGCCGTCAGCGACGTCCTCCAGTTCATCCATCTCGGTAAACGCACCGGAACCCTGGAGCTCGAACGCGACGGCGAGCGTGCGCGCTTCGGATTCCATGAAGGCGTGCTCATCGCCGCACGTGCGCCGGGCGCGCCCCGCCTGGGAGAACTGCTGGTCGAAAGCGGGCGGCTCGACGCCGAGACGCTGACTTCGGCGATGGACCGCCAGATGGAAGGGACGGGTCGGCGCTCGCTCGGCCGGATGCTCGTCGAAGACGGCCTGCTGCGCCAGAACGAGCTCGAGAGCACCGTGCGCATTCAGCTCGAGCGCGCGGTGCAACAGGTATTCCGCTGGGAACGCGGAAGCTTCGACTTCGCGCTCGACGAGATCCGGCCGATCGACGATATCGGCACCGAGCTCTTCGACCGGGACTCGCGCGCCGGTCTCGCGAGCAACGTGGTGCTCCTCGAAGCCGCGCGAATCTTCGACGAGCGCGATCGTCAAGGATCAGCGAAATCCGTCGCCGAGGCGACCGACGATGCTTTCGACGGGCTCCTCGTCGACGATGCGGCTGCAAGCGTCGGTCCACTGCTGCGAGTCCTGTCGCCGGATCGCGAGTTCGTCGGTCAGCTGCGGCAGGCGCTCGGTGGCCGGGCGACGCTGCGGCGCGTGGCTCTGGGACGGGCGAGCGACCCGGCCGAAGAGGGCGAGAGCGACATTCTGCTGCTCGACGCTCGCGCCGGCGCGCTCGACGCGGACGTTCTCGGAGATCTTCGCCGCGCGCGTCCGGAAGCGCGCCTTGTCGTGCTGGTCGATACGAGCGCGGCGATGCAGACCGCCTATCGTCATGGCGTCGTTTCGGCGGTTCCTGCGGAGCTCGAAACGGTGCGGGCCTGCCTGTCGAATCTCCTCGACGCTCCGGCGCCACGCGTCGCCGGTGGCGACGTTCGCAGCGAGCCCGGCTTGCGCCGCTTGCAGCGGCTCTTCGGAGATCTGAAGTCGGGTCTCGCCAGCGCGACGGTGGCGCTGAATCTGATGCAGCTGGTGTCGGAATCCTACGAGCGCGCAGTGATCCTTCTGGTCAAGAAGGACCGGCTCGCGCCCCTCGGTGCGTTCGGCTTCGGGCGCAACGGCGCGCCGCTCGCGAACTCCGTGCGCCGACTGGAGATTCCGCCGAGCGGCCTCCTCCTCGAAGCGTTGACATCGTCCCAGGTGCGGACGGCGCGCTTCAGCGAAGCCGATCTGCCGGGCGGATTCGCCGCGATTCTGGGGCCACCGGCGAACGACGAAGTCGTGGTCTTCCCCGTGGCTGGAAGCGAGCGCGTCATCGCCGCGGTCTACGCCGACAACGCGGACAATCCGCGGCCGCTGCGTGACGTCGATCTGCTCGAACTTGCGGCGGAGCAGGTCGGCATTGCCTTCGAGAACGAGCTGCTGCGCCGTCAGCTCGCGCGCTGACGCGATTTCAGGAAGCTCGCCCCGAGCCCTTCATTCTCCCGCAGGCCAGCGCTCGAGCGCAGCGCGTGCCAGCCGGAGCGTTTCCGCCGGACTCGCGAGCAGCCGCCCGTCGAGAGCCGGCAGCCGCCGCCCCGGGCCGCGCTCGAGCGTCATGACGACCTCGCGCGCCTGACGCAGCGCGAGCTCGAGTTTTCCCGCTCGCCGCAGGCTCGCCGCGAGCAGAAATCTCACCTGCGGCAGGTCCGGTTCGAGGTAGAGCGCGGCGCGAAAGGCGTCCGCCGCCTCCTCGACGCGCCCCGAGATGTCGTGCACCAGGCCGGCCAGCGCATGGGCCGCCGGGTCCGCGGGATCGCTCGCCAGGGCGAGCTCGGCTTCGCGCGCCGCGGCCGGTATCTGGTCCGCCTCGAGATGCCGGATCGCGGTGAGGATGCGCTCACTGTTCGGTGCCGGCGAGGGCGCGGGCGACGGGTTCCGGTTTTCGTGCATCCCGGATCGGCGGCGACGGACCGGCAGGTGAATCTCCCCGGTCTCCGGAGGTGCCGCCGCTCCGGTTGTTCCCGCTGCGCCCGCAGATGTCGGCGCTCTCACCGCAGTCGACGGTCGACCGGAGTCCTTCCGTTGCGCTGTTGCGATGGAGCGATCCTTTTCTCGAGCTGCGCTCCCGTCGTTCCCGTCGTTCCCGCCGCCCATCGCGGCCTCGGGCAGGCGGTAGCAGAAGCAGCCGCCGAGATCGACCGCCCGCAGGCGCTCCTGAACGCGCCACAGCGTCTCCGAACCGCCGAGAAAAAGTGCGCCGCCCGGCGCCAGTCGTCGCGACGCTTCGGCGACCACCGCGGCCTGCAGATCCTGGCGGAAGTAGATCAGGACGTTGCGCAGCAGGATGACGTCGAAGGCCGGCTCGGGCAGGCGAAAGGGAATGCGCGCGAGATTGAGCGGCCGGTATTCGATGCGCTCGCGCAGTCGCGGCTCGAGCTCGAAGAGCGTTCCCTGACGGCGGAAGGAGCTCGCGAGCATTTTCTCCGGAACGCTGGCAATCGCACGTTCGCCGTAGAGCCCCCGCCGGGCGTGAGCGAGCGCTTCGGGGTCGAGATCCGTCGCCAGGATCCGCCAGTCCCAACCGGTGAGGAACGGGGATTGATCGAGCACGAGCGCGAGCGTCGCCGGTTCTTCTCCGGCGGCGCAGGCGGCACTCCAGAATCGCAGGCGGCGCGTCGCGCTTCGTCGTTCGAGGAGCTCCGGCAGGAGCCGGTCGCGGAGCTTTTCCCATTGCAGGGGCACGCGAAAAAAACTCGACTCCTTGATCGTCAGCAGTGTCGCGAGGACTTCCCACTCTCCGGGAAGCTCGTCGGCTCCCAGGGCGGCGATGTAGGCCGCGAGATCGGCGAAGCCGGTGATGTCACGGCGACGCTCGGCGGCCTCACCCAGAAACGCGAGGCGCCCTTCCGGCAGCTCATTCCCGGTTTCGCGCCGGACGAGAGCCGCGAGCTCGAGGAGATGCGAAGCGGGAGTTCCGTGCACGCTCATCGACCGTCCCGTCCCTCGCGCACCCGGCGCGCGATCTCCGCTCCGATCGCCCGCGGTGGAAGCACGATCTCCGCGGCGCCGAGCTCGATCGCGGCGCGCGGCATGCCGAAGACCGCCGAGCTCTCCTCATCCTGTGCGCAGCAGAGCGCCCCGGCATGGCGCAGGGCAAGCAAAGCCTCCGCGCCATCGGTACCCATGCCGGTGAGGAGGACGGCCGCGACACGCGTCGCGCCGACCTCCCGCAGCGAACGAAAAAGCTCTTCGACCGCCGGGCGATGGCCGCGTCGCGCCGGCGTCTTCGTGTCGAGCTCGAGGCGCCCATCGGCGCCGACGCGGAGGTGGGCACCGGCCGGAGCGATCCGTACCGTTCCGGGTGCCGGCAGCTCGCCGGCAAGAGCGACCCGGACGTCCAGACCGAGCGTTGCGGCGAGCCAGTCGGCGAGCCCGTTCTCGAAGCCCGTCGCGATGTGCTGAACGACGAGAACCGCGAACGGCAACGGCACGGGGAGCTCGGCGAGCAGGTCGCGCAACGCCGCCGGCCCGCCGGTCGACGCGCCGATTGCGAGCCAGACGAGGTCACTCCCGCTGCGTTCGAAGCGCGGCAGACTCGAGAGTCGGGTCACCGGAGCGACCGGACTTCCGGCGTCGGAGATCGCGGACCGCGCGGACGTTCCAGCGCCTGCGGACATACCCGACGTCGTCGTCGCAGGGATGCGCGCCTTCGCCGCAGCGCGGATCACCGCCGGCAGCGTCTCGGCGAGAAGACGCCAGCTCTCCGGATCGTCGGGTTTCGGCAAGAGCTCGACCGCTCCGGAGCCGAGCGCCTGGAACGCCGCCCGGACCTCCGCACGGTCGGCGCGGGAGGTGAGCAGAATCGTCGGCACCGGACAGCTGCGGCGGAGACGCTCCAGCACGCCGAAACCGTCGAGGACCGGCATTACGATGTCGAGCAGCAGAAGGTCGGGACGCAGTCGCTCGACGAGCTCGACGGCGGTTTCGCCGTCGGCCGCTTCGCCGATGACCTTCACGCCCGGAGCGCGCATGAGAAATCTGCGCAGCACCGCTCGCACGGACGACGAGTCGTCGACGACGACGACGGTGATCGACTCTCCTGCCGCGCGCGCGGTCATCGTCGCGCGATCAGTTGCCGGTCAACCGGCGCACGGTTTCGACGAGATCCGTGGCCACCAGACTCTGCTTGGTGAGGTACGCATCGGCGCCGGCGCGCAGGCCGCGCAGACGGTCTTCGGGGCGCTCACGGGTCGAGACGACGACGATCGGCAGACGGGCAAAATGCCCGGAGCGTCGGAGCTCGGCGGTCAGCTCCAGCCCGTCGACATTGGGCATTTCGATGTCCGTGATCAGGCAGTCGAAGGGCTCGGACGCGAGGCGACGCAGCGCCTCCGCGCCGTCCCCGGCCACTTCGACGCGAAAGCCGGCGTCTTCGAGGATCCGACGTTCCATTTCCCGGGTGACGCGCGAATCGTCGACCAGAAGGAGCCGCGTGAGCTCGCGCGCGAGCCCGGTGGTGAAAGCCGGCGAGGCCGAAGGTTCGCGATTCAGCGAGAACTCGCGCCGGAGCAGAGCCTGCGGCGCGAGCACGGCGATCGGATCCCCCGACGGCAGAAGCCCGACGCCCTCGATCAGCGGAGACACGAGGACGCTCGGTGGCAGGGGGCGAACGAGAAGCTCGACCTCGCCTTCCACGCGGTCGACGGCAAATGCGACAGGGCGTCCGGCGACGGAAGCCTCGACAAGCAGGCCCTGATCCGCACCGGCGAATGAACCGCGGGAAACCGCAGCCTCCGCTCCCAGCAGCCCGTCGAGTCTCACGAAGGGCACCGCCTGGTCTCCGATCCGTGCGTGCGCCTGGCCATCGGCATTCTCGACGACGATTCCCGAGCGCGCGTGAATTCGCCGGACGGCGACCGCCGGAATGGCGAGCTGCGCGCTGCCGACGCGCGCGATGACCACGCGTTCGCCGCGGCGCGCGACCGGCAGATCGAGCACGAGCTCGAGACCGCTGCCGGGAGTGGATGCGACTCGCGCTTCGCCGCCGAGCCGAGCGACGGCGGCGGCGACGGCATCGAGCCCGATGCCGCGGCCCGAAACGCCCGACGCCGACTCGCGGGTGGAGAACCCGGGAAGGAAGACCAGCCGGAGTGCGTCGGCGTCCGAGAGCGCGTCGGCAGCCTCCCGGCCGAGGAAACCGCCGGCGACCGCACGGCGCGCGATCTCCTGTGGATCGATTCCGCGGCCGTCATCCCGGATCGTGAGCTCCACGCCGCGCCCGCCGGTCGTTGCGAAGATCTGCAGCCGGCCCGTGGGCGGTTTGGCGGCGAGGCGCCGGTCTTCCGGCGACTCGATGCCGTGATCGACCGCGTTCGCGACGAGATGCCGGAGAACGCCATCGAGCTCGCGCGTGATGCGCCGATCGAGTCGCGTTTCCTCTCCCTGGAGCTCGACGTCGACCTGACGCCCGAGCTGACGTGCGAGCTCTCGCGCGAAACGCGCGAGCGAGCTCATCGTCGGCCGGAGCGGCACGATCTGCATGGCGAGCACCGCCTCGATCTGCTCCTCTCCGGTGCGTGCGAGTCGCGTTTCGAGGGCTCCCGCTTCGACGACCGCCTGCCGCAGCGAGGCCGCGACAACCGCCAGCGCCTGTGCCGGCTGCGGGTCGCGCACGCCGTCCTCGGCGAGATTCGCGAGCTCCGCGAGACGGGCGAGCAGCCGGCCGGTGACGACCGCGGCCGCGCGCACCCGAACGCCGCGTTCGGCGAAGGCTTCGAGTCCGAGAAGGGTGGTGCCGGCAATTTCGCCGTTGTTCTCTCCGGCGGCCGCGGTCTCGCGCAGCGGCGGAGCGGGCGCCGGAGCGGCGCGGTTCGTGTCCGACTCCAGCGGCGCTCCGGCTTCTCGCGACACTTCGGCGGCTCGGGTCGCCCGCGCGAATTCGTTCAGCAGCGCGGTCGCGGGTGCGAGCGGGCGTGCGGACTCGACCGCCTCGACCATGGCCGCGAGAGCGTCGAGCGCCGAAAGGAGATGGTCTTCGAGGTCAGGAGGGCGAGCGAACAACAACTCCTCCGCGGCATGACAGACGTCCGCGAAAGGCGCGATCGCCATCATCCGGCCGGCCCCCTTCAGCGTGTGGAGCTCGCGTTTGACTTCGACCTCGGTGGCGGAGCTTTCCGTCAGATCGGGCAGCAGGTCGATCAGCCGTTGCAGGCGCTCACGGGCTTCGGCAACGAAGATCGGAACGAGCTCGAGCAGCTCGTCGTCCATGGGCTATCCGGAAGTCCAGCGCTCGAGATTGACGTCGATACCGAGGACGGCCACGAGCTCATCGCCGTCGAGAAACGGCGCGGCTGCGGTGACGACTCTTTCCTGTGTGAGCGTCGAGACGACGACCGGCGTGACGACGCCGCGGCGTTCCGTGGCGGCGGCCCGGAACCAGCCGCGATCGCTGAAGTCCTGCCCGAAGCGGATGTCGTCGGAGATCTCGACCGATCCCGCGAGCGAAGAGTGCGCCACGAGGGTCGTTCGCATCCGTCGCCGGTCGTGGACGAAGATGCACTCGACGTCCGGCCGGCTCTCGACGAGGGTCTCGATCCGGCGCTCGAGCGCGTCGGGACTTGCGAGGAGCAGTTGGAGCTCGCCGACCCAGGTTTCCGCGAGATGCCGCAGCGAGCTCGGCGATTCGAGGCGAAATCCCTGCGCGAGAAGATGCACGTTGACCGCCGCCTCTTCGAGTCTGCGCGCCGTTCCCGAGAAGCTCCGCAGGCCATCGGCGATCTGCTGCACGACGGTGGAAGCCTCACGCAGCGTCTGCACGACCTGAAGCGATGCCGTACGCTGCTCGGCAGTGCCGGCCGAGATCTCGCGCGCCGCGGAAGCCGTTTCGACGAGAGCGTCGCGCAGACCGGCAATGGCGCCGGCCGTGCTGCTGACCCGTTGCAGGACGCGTTCGGCCTCGCGACCTCCGATGCGCGTCGCTTCCACCGTCGCAGCGATCGACGACGAGAACTCCTCCAGCAGACGCCGAACGGAAGCGGCCGCATCGCGGGAACGTCCCGAGAGCCGGCGGACCTCCTCGGCGACCTCTCCGAAGCGCCGGCCGACATCGCCGGTCTCTCCCGCGGCTTCGATGGCCGCGCTGAGCGACAGCAGATGGGTTTCGCGCGCGATGTCTTCGACGAGCGCGAGAACGCCGAAGATCTCGGCCGCCCGGCGTTCGAGCTCGGCGGAGCGCTGCGCGATCGCGGCGATCCGCAGGCGCAGACGCTCGACCCCCGCGACGGCCCGGTCGACGGCAGCGGCACCGTCGTTGCCGGTCTGCTCGCCGACGCGCGCGAGCTCGGCCTGCGCGGATGCGTTGCCGGCGATCTGCGTGGCCGTCTGGGCGAGCTCCTCCATGGCGGCCGTGATCTCGACCACGGACGCCGACTGCTGCGACGAACCGGCGGCGAGCTCCGACGCGATGCGCTTGACCGCGCCCGCAGCGCCGGCGACTTCGACCGAAGAACGCTGGATCCGCGTCGCCAGAACTTCGATCGGGGCGAGCGCTTCACCGAGTGGAATGGCGATCGATCGCGGCAGGTTCCCGGCCAGGCTCTTCGCGCGGACGAGGTCCGCAGAGGCGAGCTCGGCGAGCGAGGCGATGAGGCCGTTCCGGTGCGCGCGGCCGGCGGCGCGCTCCCGGCTTTCGCGCAGCAGAGCGGGGAGAGTGAGCGCGCTCGCGACACCCGCACCCAGGAGGCTCGCGGTCGCACGCCAGGAGGCGAAGCCGGCGAAGTCGCCGGTGGCGATCAGCACCACTGCGAGACAGGCGAGCAGGATCGGCGCGCCGCAGAGGAGCCGGCGCAGAGAGAGACGGTCGCTCATCGCGCCGCCGCCGGAGCCGGAGCGTCTCCGACGTTCTGGCCCAGCCGGCCGGTATCGACGATCACGACCGGCAGACCGTTCCGCATCGCCTGCCCGCGCAGGAAGTCGTCCGTCTCGAGATCAGCGACCTCGATCGCGTCATCGACCCCCAGGCCGACCAGATCGCGCCGCGGTTCGCTGCCGAGCCAGGCAATCACGGTGACAGGTGGGCGCGACGTCCGCGCCTCTCCGCCCAGCAGGTGCGCGAGATCGAGCACGGCGAGCGGCTCTCCCGCGAACTCCTCCAGCCCGAGAATGCCGGCGCCCCCGCCGGGAAGCGGATGGAGGCGTGCGCCCCGCACGACACGGCGCACGGCGGCTGCCGGCAGCGCGGCCACCGTCTCACCCAGACGAACGAGGAGGTAAGCGCCGACGGTCACGACCCGATCTCCGTCCAGTGGCGCACGTTGACGTCGAACTGTACGACTCCCAGAGCGCGGCCATCGGCGGTGCGCCGGGCGAGCGCGACCATGATGCACGGTTCGCCCGACATGACCGAGCGCTGCGGCGGGATGACGACCGCGCGGGAGCTCTCGAGCGCTTTCCGGAACCAGGGGCGGTCGGCGAGATTTCTGCGGCGGAGCTCCTGCACGGCTTCTGCGGAGGTCGTCCGGAGCTCGCGCGCGATCTGCGTCGCGATCACTCTGCCCTTGAGATCGATGAGACAGCCACACTCGACGTAGCGCGCCGCATTGACGAGCTCGTCGATCAGCTCCTGCGCCTCTTCCCCCGGCGGTTCGGGAACTCTGGCGGCCCAGGAGTGGATGAGGCGCTTCAGGGAGCGCGGCGAGTCCAGCCGGAAAGTCTGGCCGAGAAGCTCGAGATCGAGGCCGATCGAGCGCAGACGGCGCGAAGTGCCGGAGAGCTGGGAAAGATCGCGCGACATTCGATCGACCACCTGGTGGAGCTCCCGCAGCGTCGAGAGCACCTCTTCCGTTGCCGAGTTCTGCTGGCGCGTCACGGCGGAGATCTGGCGGGCGGCCTCGGAGCTTTCGCCGAGCGATGCGCGAAGACTCGCCAGCGCTCCGGTCGCCGCCTTGGTCTCCGCGAGAACCCGTGCGGCCTCCTTCGCTCCTTCGTCGGTGGCGAGAACCGTCGAGCGGATCGCGCTCGCGAACTCCTCCACCTGGCTGCGTACTGCGGCGACGGAGTCCCGGACCCGCTCGGCGAGCACGCGGACCTCTCCGGCCACGACGGCGAAACGGCGGCCGCGGCTTCCGGCGCTCGTCGCTTCGAGCGCGGCGTTGAGCGACAAAAGATGAGTTTCCTGGGCGATCTCGCTGATGAGCTCGAGAACCTGGAAGATTTCGCGCGAGCGCGTTCCGAGCGTGTCGGCGCGAACGGTCACGTCGGCGATGCGGCGCTCCACCGCGTCCACGCCTTCGACAGCGTCGGCCACAGCCAGCGCTCCGGCGGCGCCGTCCTTCTCTGCCGCCAGGACGAGAAGCGTCTGGCGTTCGGCGTGGTCGGAAATCTCCGCCGCCGTGCGGGAAAGCTCTTCCATCGCGGCCGTCACTTCGCCCGCAGCTGCGGCCTGCTGCGTCGAGCTCGCGGCAAGGGAAGCCGCGCCACGTTCGACCCCTTCGGCCGCCCCGGCCACCGAGTGTGAATTCGCCTGCAGCAGGTCGACGCGGCTCGCGAGGCCCCAGGCCGCGCCCTCGACTCCGCGAGCGAGGTCTGGTTCAAGTCCGCGCGCGATCTCTCCGGCGCGGACCAGATCGCCGTCCCCGAGCTGGTCGAACGCTTCGAGCAGCCGCTTCTCGGATCGCGCGGCGAGGCCGCCACCGCGATTTCGCAAGGCGTCGAAAACGAAGAGCAGGGCCCCGAGCGTTGCGAGGCCGTGGAAGATCGCCAGTGAAATCGCCGACGGGGCGCCGTCGCGCACCCCGGCGAGCAGCAGTCCGCCGCCCGCCCAGACGGCGGCGAAAAGGAGCGCCGGCCCGGCGGCGAATCCCGTGTCGCTCCCGGCGCGGGTCGCGCCTTTCAAAGGATCGATTCCGGGGCGTTCGACAAGGGCAACCTCGAGGCTCCTTCGAAATTTCGGTCGATTTCGATGCATCGTTTCCCAGAATGCAGGAGGATGCAAGGCGGGAGTCGGGGAACTGCGCCCACCGTGCGGCGACGAGCCGCCGGTTGAACGGCCCCCAGCCATCGTCTACACTCGCCCCGGCCGTGACTCCGAAGCGAATCCTCGTCGTCGACGACTCCGATCTGATGCAGCGCATGTACGGCGTCATGCTGCGCGGCGCGACGCTGCTCTATGCCCGGGACGGAGAGGAGGCGCTCGAGCGGATCTCCGCCGAGCCCGCCATCGATCTCGTGCTGCTCGACATCAACATGCCGAAGCTCAACGGATTCGACGTGTTGCGCGAGCTCGGAGCCCGCGGTCTCATTCCCGATCTGCGCGTCATCGTCGTCACCACCGAAGGGCGGGAAGAGGACGCCGCGCGGGGTCTCGCTGCCGGCGCAGCCGCCTACCTCACCAAACCGTTCCGTGCCGACGAGGTGCGGGCGGCGATCGCGGCGCTTTCGGCACCGTGAATCCCGAGACCGATCCTCTCGCCGGGGCGTCTCATGAGCCGATTGTCGATCAGCTCCGCGACGCTCTCGGGCGCGCGAGCGAGCTCGTCGCGCGATTGTCGACGACGCTCGCCGTCGCTGCCCGCAACGAGGACGATACGGTCGAGCTGCCGCCGCCGACGGACAAGCTGGAACGCGAGCTCGACGAAGTGCGTGTCGATATGCAGGAGATTTCGCTGCGCCTCGTCGACACCGAACATCAGCTCGATCGTCTGATGAGTCTGTATGTCGCGACGTATCAGCTCCATGCATTCCTCGATCCCCGCCAGGTGAGCAGCGCGATCGCCGATATCGCAGTCAATCTGCTCGGCGCCGAGAGGTTCGCGCTCCTCCTCCTCAAAGATGACGGCGTCGAGTACGAGATCGCTTTCTCGCAGGGGACATCGTCGGAGGAGACGCCCGGATTCGAGGGTGAGACCTACTCCGGTGGGGATCCGCTCGCGGACGGCGCACTGGCCGACGGTTCGCTCCGGCTCGGACCGAGCGCGGACTCGAGAACCGTTGCCGCCGTTCCACTGAAGATCCAGGATCAGATTGTCGGTGCGCTGGTCGTTCTCAAGCTCTTCGACCACAAGCCGGTCCTGCGCGGAGACGATCGCGATCTCCTCGATCTGTTGTCGGCGCACGCGGCCTCGGCGCTCTTCGCGGCCCGGCTCTTCGCCGCCAAGGACCGCAAGCTCCGCACCCTCGA
>JBDTQG010000013.1:0-69838 GCA_039932315.1 Thermoanaerobaculia bacterium | reverse complement strand
CGCCGGGATCGATCTCTCCGGCGAGCTCGGCCATGCCTTCCGACCACCAGGGCGTCGCGCGCTCGCGATCGAGGCGGGAGCGCAGCGAGGCGATGAGCTGCTGCCGGTCGGCGGCGGAGGTGCGATGCGCGAAGAGCAGCCGCTGGCGAGTGAGCCGTGCTTCGAGAGCTGCATCCGCTTCTTTCCGCGTGCGATGCCAGCGTTCGAGATCCGCGAGCACGCTCGCGGCGCGAAGCAGCGGATGGACGCGTCGATCGGAGGGGCCGGAGGGGCCTGAGATGCCCGGGACGCCGCCGGTCGGGGAGACGTCGGGGGTGTCCGCAAGCAGGTTCGTGAGATCGAGCTGCCAGACGTTGTTGCTCTCCGCCGCTGACCAGTACCTCGTGTCGCCGAGCATCCGCTCGACGAAGAGGTAGGTCACCGCGTCGCGCAGCGAGTCACGGATTCCAGGCGGGTAGTCGTTCTTTCTGAGATAAGGAAAGTCGACCACCGGTACCGCGGCGAGTCCGGCGCGGCGATCCCAGGCCGCGAGGAAGCTCCGCTCCGCTTCGCCGGCGATCTGGTCGGCGGTCCAGGCCTTGAGATCGACCGTGTCGTCGGAAATGACCCGCTCGCGCTCGCGGATCTCCCAGTCGTAGCTCGAGAAGTAGTCGAGCAGCACGTGCGCGTAATAGAGCTCGACCGCGGCGCGCGCGACCGATTCCTTCGGCCAGGCCTCTGCCTTGAGTTTGATGACGGCGGTTTCCATGCCGCCGAGCGCCATCGTCACCTGCGATTGCCGGACCAGGGCCTTCGCTAGCTCCGCGTCGTCGCCCGACGCGCGGGCGGCCGCGACCAGCGGCACGAGGCGATCGGATGCTTCCTGGAGCTTGGCCTCTTCGAGCAGTCGATCGATCTCCTTCCAGGCCGACCTGCGGTCGACCGTCGGCGGATGAGCAAGCCTCGACATCGCCTCCAGATTCTCCCGCGAAGGTTCGGCATCGAGCCGCTGACAACCGGACGATCCGGCCAGGAGGAAGGCGACGAGAGGGCTGACGGCAAGCAGGGAGCGGCGCATGGTAATCATCTTAGACCCCGTGAAAGGCTGCGCAGAAACTGGCGCGAGCGAAGGAATAGAATCCCTCTCTTCCACGGAGACTCCACTCATGACCCGATTCGTCCCTTCCAGAGCATTCCCGGTTCGTACGGCTTCCACGGCGTTCGGCGCATGGACCGTATGGCTTCTTGCCACTGCCGCCGGGGTGTCGCTCGCGGCTCCGGCCACCGCCGGAATCGTCATGCGCCAGGAGGTTCGCGGCGAAGGCGATGCCGCCAAGTACCAGAACATGTCGATGCGCGCTTCGATCGACACCGGCGGCGCGAAGATGGAGATCCTCTCGTCCGGCAATCCGATGATGAGCGAAGGCAACTACATGCTCGTTCGGCCGGACGACGACGCGCTCCTGCTCGTCAATCCGAAAGACAAGACGTACGCAACTCTCGACTTCGGCGCGATGATGGGCTCGATGTCGCAGATGATGGGCGCGAACGGTCAGAACGGCGTCTCGATGGAGGTCAAGGGAGATCCGGTCGTCGAAAAGCTGCTCGACGAAGACGGCGGGCAAATCCTGGGCCGCGCGACGCGCCACTATCGCTGGCGCACGCGCTACACGGTGGCCATGAATCTGCCGATGGGCATGAGCATGGAGATCGCCACCGACCAGACACAGGACCTGTGGACCGCCGACATCGCCATCGATCCCAAGATCATGCACGCATTCGAAAATCTGGCGGGCGGCGGCGCGATCCCGGAGGGCCTCCGAAAGCTGGTGACCGCAGCCAAGGTGACCCAGAAGGGCTTTCCGCTGAAGGTCGTCACCGTGACGAGCTCGAAGACGACATCGACAGGTTCCGGCCCACTCGCGAGGATGGCCGGGGGCGCCATGGCGCGCGCCAACGATCAGCCGCACACGGTGACGATGGAAGTGAAGGAGCTGTCGGAGGAGAAGGTGCCGAATTCGGTGTTCGCCATCCCTGCCGGTTACACCGAGACCGAGCTCCTGGCGCCGGGCATGCGCATGCCGGACATGAATCCGCAGCACTGAACCGGCCGTTCCCGCGCTGCGGCGACAGTCTCCATTCGACTGTCAGAGACTGTCGCCGGCGATTATTTCGGCGATCTCGAGGTTGAGTGGACTACTGGCCCAGTCGCCAGGCCTGGTTCGGCTTGGCGACGCAGGGCCATTGCAGGACATTGGCCCCGTCGTCCTTGCGCCCGGCGTCGACATCCAGACATTTGCCGCTGCCGATGTTGACGATCTGGTAGGCACCGCCGGCGACGCGCTCGATGCGCCAGAGCTGCGACTCGCTTCCGTTGTAGCGGTACTGCAGGATATTGGCGCCGTTCGCCTCGCTGCTGCCCGCGACATCGAGCACCTTGTTGCTACCCTGGCTGACGAAGATGAAACGTCCACGGCCGGTGTCGACGACGTCCCAGAGCTGATTCGGCTTGTTGACGAACTTGTATTGAATGACATTCGCCGAGTCCTTCTTGCTGCCGCCGGAGACGTCGAGCGCCTTGTCGCTGCCGACGTTCAGGATGGAGCCGCTGTAGATGATCCGGCCATTCGGAACGTCCCCGACACCCGGCGCTCCCGGGCCACCCGGGCCGCCGGAGCCAGCGGAGCCAGCCGGACCGCCGTTGTGGCCGGGACCGCCGGAACCATAGGGCGGGCGCGGCCGAAAGTCGTCATTGCCACCCTCCGCGACGCCGCTCCAGCGGTAGTCCGCCGTCGTCACACCCGTGCGCAGATTGAAGACGCAGTGGTACTCGTACGGCCGTCCGCGATCGAAGCGGTCCCGGCGGTACCAGGCGTTTCCGGTCACTCCAGTTTCCACATTCGACATGGAAGTAATGCGCGACTGGCGAGAATCGATCCCGGAGTCGGGCTCTCGCCCGCCCGCTTCCTGACTGATCTGGAACGTCAGTTGATCGGCGCAGCGCTCCTTGGCGAGCTGCGTCGGATCGAGCTGAGCCCGCGCTGGCGCGGATCCGGTGAGCCCGAAGGCAAAAAATGCGAGGGCGGCAGCGAACGCGCTGCCGCAGAACGAAAGTCGGTTTGGAGTTCTCATGCCTGCAAGGGGAGCAAGAGGCGTACCACGCCGTAGCCCGGAACTGCGCGCGCCGGCGTCGAATCGCCGCCGGAAAGGGGGCTGGAAAACCACGCGCAAGGTGCAGAAAGCGTCGGGATCAGCCTCCGGCGATCGCTCCGATGACGAGAAAAGGCTCCTCACCGCGCACGATCGCCTCCGGGAGCGGCGTTTCCGGCGCTGCGAGGGAGAGGTCCCGAGCGCAGGCGAAATAGCGCAGAAAGGGTCGCCGGCGATGGCTTCCGTGGTCGCGAATCGTGCCTCGCAACATGGGAAAGCGCGTTTCGAGCGCTTCGAGCGCGCGATGGAGGGTCACCGGCGACGCCACGTCGATCGTCACTTCTGCCTCGACGCCGGCGAGCGTGCGAAGGTGCGCCGGGAGTGCGATCCGGATCGGATGAATCAATCGAGCGTCTGCACTTCCACCGACAGCACCGGCGGCAGGTCGCGGACGATCGGCATCCAGTGGTCGCCGGAATCGGAAGAGGCGTAGACCTGCCCGCCGGTCGTACCGAAGTAGATCCCGCACTCCTCGAGCGCATCGACTGCCATCGCTTCGCGAAGCACGTTCACATAGCAATCGCGCTGCGGCAATCCTTCAGTCAACGGTTCCCACTCGTTGCCGCCGGTGCGACTGCGATAGACCCGCAGTTTGCCTTCGGGCGGGTAGTGAAGCGAATCGCTCTGGATCGGAACGACATAGATCGTCTCCGGCTCGTGCGCATGGACGTCGATCGGGAAGCCGAAGTCGCTCGGCAGATTGCCGCTCACTTCGCTCCACGACTCGCCGGCATCGTCGCTGCGCATCACATCCCAGTGTTTCTGCATGAACAGAACGTCGGGACGAGCCGGGTGCAGAGCGATGCGATGCACGCAGTGCCCCACCTCGGCTTCCGGATTGGGCATGAACTCGGACCGCAGGCCGCGGTTCATCGGTCGCCAGCTCACTCCGGCGTCGTCCGAACGGAAGACGCCGGCCGCGGAGATCGCAACGTGGATCCGTCCCGGCATCCGTGGGTCGAGGAGAATCGTGTGCAGCCCCATGCCGCCCGCCCCCGGCTGCCAGGCCGCACCGCTCTCGTGGGAGCGCAGGCCGGAAAGCTCCTGCCAGGTCCGGCCGCCGTCGGTCGACCGGAAGAGCGCGGCGTCCTCGACGCCGGCATAGACCGTGTCCGGGTCGGTGAGGGAGGGCTCGAGATGCCAGACGCGTTTGAATTCCCAGGGGTGCTGCGTGCCGTCGTACCACTGGTGCGTGCCGGGAAGTCCTTCGTAGGCGAATTCGTTTCCCACGGTTTCCCAGCTCCTTCCGCCATCGTCCGAACGCTGGATCAGCTGACCGAACCAGCCACTCGACTGCGCGGCGTAGAGGCGGTTCGGGTCCGCCGGTGAGCCCTTGAGGTGGTAGAGCTCCCAACCGGCGAAATGCGGACCCTCGACCTTCCAGTCCGCGCGATTGCCGTCGGCGGTCAGCACGAAAGCGCCCTTGCGCGTGCCCACCAGGACTCGAACTCCGCTCATGTTGCCTCCTTCCGCTGACTGCCGCGGAAAATCGTACCCGAAATCGACCTTGCCCCGGGGCGCGCCGGGACATATTCTTCTTTCTGGCCCGCAAGGCGCCAGGCCCCCAGAATCCCCGAGGAGAACAGCATGTCGGACCGTACCCCACCCGAAAACGGGCAAGATTTCGCGTCGCTGCTCGACGCGTTCGAGAAGAAGCAGGCCGAAGGGGAGGGCAATCCTCCGAAGGCCCCGCAGATCGGCGACCGCATCTCGGCAAAGATCGTCGGCTTCGGAGAAGAAACGGCGTTCGTCGATCTCGGGCGGAAATCCGAAGGCAAGATTCCGCTCAGCCAGTTGACCGACGACGAAGGTCAGCGCACGGTCGCGGTCGGCGATACCGTCGAAGCGATCGTCGCCGCCATCTCCGACGATGGCGTGCTGCTGCGCGTCCGGGCCGGACGCGGACCGGCAGCGCCGGCCGAGCTCCAGCAGGCGCACACCTACGGACTCCCGGTCGACGGCACCGTCTCCGCCGTCGTGAAGGGGGGTGTCGAAGTGACGGTCTCCGGCGTCCGCGCTTTCTGCCCGATCTCGCAGCTCGATCTGCGCTACGTCGAAGACGCGGCGTCGTATATCGGTCAGCGCCTGTCGTTCCGGATCACGCGCTACGAAGAGGGCAAGGGACGCAACCTCAATCTCGTCCTGTCGCGCCGGGCGCTGCTCGCCGAAGAGGCCGAGGCCAAAGCCGCCATCGCGCGCGAGAAACTGGTCGTCGGTAAGACGGTTCGCGGGACCGTCACCTCCCTCGCCACGTACGGCGCTTTCGTCGATCTCGGAGGAGTCGAAGGTCTGCTGCACGTCTCCGAGCTCGGCCACGGCCGCGTCGACCATCCGAAAGACGTGCTCGCGGTCGGTCAGGAGGTCGAGGTTCAGATCCTCAAGATCTCGCCGCCGGACGAGAAGGGGCGCGAAAAAATCTCGCTCTCGCGACGGGCGCTCGTCGCCGACCCATGGCAGGAAGAGGCGGCGAAGCTCGTCGCGGGGAGCCGCCGTCAGGGCAAGGTCACGCGTCTCGAGCTTTTCGGCGCTTTCGTCGAGCTCGCTCCGGGGCTCGAAGGCCTGCTGCACATCTCGGAGCTCGCGGCTTCCACCGGGCGCGAGGTCCGGCATCCGCGCGAAATGCTGAAGATCGGTCAGTCGATCGAGGTCGCGATCGCCAGCGTCGACCGCCCGGCGCGGCGGATCTCCCTCGCTCTCCCCGCCAAGGGCGACGATGCCGCTCCCGAGGATCTTGCCCGCGCCGGCTCGGGCGGTAGCGGTTTCGGCGCGTTCGGCGATTTCTTTGCCCAGGCGGCGAAGAAATCAGGGCGTTAGGATCGGCACACCATGACCCCACACGTCTCCGCACGCGGCCGGGCGATGCCGGCCTCTCCGATCCGAAAGCTCATGCCGGTGGCCGAGGAGGCCAAGCGGCGCGGCGTCAAGGTCTACCATCTGAACATCGGTCAGCCTGACCTCGAAACTCCTGCGGTCATGCGGGCGCGCCTCGAGCGCGCCGACAAGGTCTTCGCCTACACCCCGTCGAACGGCACGCCGGAGTATCTCGACTCGCTGCGGACCTACTACAGCCGGCTCGGTATCGATCTCGAGCTCGACGAGCTCATCGCGACGACCGGTGGCAGCGAGGCGCTGCTCTTCGCCTTCTTCGCCTGCACTGCGGACGGCGACGACGCACTCGTCGTCGAGCCGTACTACACGAACTACAACTCGTTCGCGACCATGGCGGGCGTTCGGCTCGTACCGCTGCACAGCTCGGGCGAAGACGGCTTTCATCTTCCGCCGCGGGAGGCATGGGAACGCGCACTGACTTCGCGCACGCGCCTCGTCCTGCTGTGCAATCCGAACAACCCGACCGGGACGGTCTACTCGCGGGCCGAGCTCGAGATGGTCGCAGAATTCTGCCGCGATCACGGGCTCTTCCTCGTCGCTGACGAGGTCTATCGCGAGTTCGTCTACGACGGCGCGCAGTCCGTCTCCGCGCTCGCGCTCCCCGGCTACGAAGACAACGTCATCGTCGTCGACAGCCTCTCGAAGCGCTACAGCGCGTGCGGCATCCGCCTCGGCTCGCTCGCGACCCGGAACGGCGAGGTTTATCAGGCGGCGCTGCGCATGGCGCAGGGTCGCCTTTCGCCTCCTGGGCTCGCGCAGCTCGTCGCGAGCGGCGCGGTCGAGCTCGGAAAGGACTACTTCGACGAGATTGCGCGCGAATATCAGGGGCGACGCGATCTGCTCTTCGACGGACTGACTGCGATTCCGGGAGTTTTCCTGCGCAAGCCCGAGGGGGCGTTCTACTTCATCGCCCGTCTGCCGATTTTCGACAGCGAGGATTTCGCCCGTTTCCTTCTCGCTGAGTTCGCGCACGACCAGTCGACCGTTATGGTGGCGCCGGCTCCCGGTTTCTACGCCACGCGCGGACTCGGCAACGACGAGGTGCGGATCGCCTACGTTCTGAACAAGGCCGATCTGACGCGTGCGGTCGAGGTTTTCGCGGCGGGCCTCTCCGCCTATCGCGAGAAGCGGGGGCTTCCCGCGATCGACGCCCAGGCGAATTCGGGCCGCAGTGCAGGGGGCTCCGAAAGCGCGCCGGCGCGGTCGCGACGGCCCGATTTCTTCACTCCAGCCGTCTGATTTTCGCTCCGTTTCGATACGCGAATTTGAAGCAGCACGGAATTCCGTGCTGCGCTCGACACGGACGCTTCGCCTTTCGCTCGCCGGCTTCGCCGGCCGTAACTTTCTCGACGAAGGTCCGTATCACTTGTGGAAGGTGAGAGCACCAACTCTCTCCTCCAGTTTCTCCTTGGGAAGGGCGCCGATAACCTCGGCGCCCTCTTTTTTTGTCTTCCGCAGGGTCCGGCTACAATAGATGCATGTTGCGCCGAGCCGTGCTGTTCCTTCTCGCCGTCGCTGCCGCGATCGGTGCATGGGTCGCCGTGACGTCGCTCACTCCGGGCGCGTCGATCGCGACCTGGGCGCCCTGCCCGCGCAACTGGGGATGGACCGACAGCTATCACCCGCGACAGAGTCCGCTGCAGGCCATGAAGGTCAAGGTCGGCAACGCTCACGTCAAGGTCTGCTATGGCAGTCCGGCGCTCCGCGGACGCGAGATGATCGGCGGCAACTCGATCCCGTTCGGGAAAATCTGGCGCACCGGCGCGAATGAGCCGACGACGATTCACACCGATCACGTGGTTCGTCTCGGAGACATCGTTCTCGGCGCCGGTAGCTATTCGCTTTACACCGTCCCCGGCGAGCGCGACTGGACAGTCATCCTGAATCGTTCGACGCGACAGTGGGGTCTCGAGTCCGAGTACACGGAGGCGGTCGCTGCGCAGGAGGTCGGGCGTTTCGAAACGCGCGCACGCAAGCTCGATTCCGCGGTCGAGAATCTCACCTTCCACAGCGAGCCCTCCGCGTCAGCCGCCGCGGAGATCGTGCTGGAGTGGCAGAACACACAGCTCCGGCTGCCACTCGACGTCGGATTTGCGGATGCCGATCCGGACGACGCTCCCAGCGACCCGAATCCGGAGTGAGCGGTCTCTAGATCACCCGGCGAGCCGTCAGCTCTGCAACGGCTTCGGCGCTCAATCCGAGCTCCCCTTCGAACACCTCTTTGTTGTGCGCCCCAAGCCCCGCACCGGGCCAGTCGGTGGCTCCTGGCGAGGTCTCGAGTCGCGGCAACATTGCCGGGAGAACGGTGTCGCCATGCGGCGACGCCAGCGTCTCGAAGAGCTGCCGGGCGCGATAGTGCGGATCGGCGAACATGTCGGCGACATTGAGAATCGTCGACGCGGGGACCGCGTCGGCGATGAGGCGCGTGACGATCGCTTCGGCGTCGAGAGTTCCCGTCCAGCGCGATATCGCGGCATCGATTTCCGCCTGCCGCAGCAGACGTCCGGGATTCGTCGCCAGCGTCTCGTCGGCCGCGAGATCTTCCCGCCCGACGACACGCATCAGGCGCGAGAAGTTTGCGCTGTTGTTGGCGCCGATCACCACCCACTGCCCGTCGTTGCAGGGATAAGCATTCGAGGGAACGATGCCGCTCACCGTCGGGCCTGAGGGTCCGCGCACCGCTCCGGCGCCAGCGAACTCCGGTACGACCGCTTCGAGCACGTTGAAAACCGATTCGAAGATCGACACGTCGACGACCTGACCGGCTCCGCTCTTGCGGCGCCACTCGAGGGCGAGCAGGACGCCGATGAGCGCGTGCAGGCCGGCGAGCGAATCTCCCAGCGAGAGGTTCGTTCGCACGGAGAGCTCGCCGGGATTGCCGGTGAGATGCCGCAAGCCGCCGAACGCCTCGCAGACCGCGGCGTAGCCCGGACGTCCCGCGTACGGGCCCGTCTGGCCGAAGCCGGAAACCCGGGCGTAGATCAGTCGCGGATTCTCGCCGCGCAGCTTTTCGGGACCGAGCGCCCAGGCTTCCATCGTTCCGGGCCGGAAGTTCTCGATCAGAACGTCGGCGCTCGCCGCCAGCCGGCGAGCCAGCGCCTGCCCCTCGGGCGCGCGGAGATCGAGCGTGATGCAGCGCTTGTTGCGGGCGAGGGATCTCCACCAGTAGGACGTCCCGTCGTCGTCCAGCAGCCGCCAGGTGCGGATCGGATCGCCGGTGCCGGGAGGCTCCACTTTGATGACCTCAGCGCCGAAATAGGCGAGAAGCGCCCCGGCGAAGGGTCCCGCGAGAATCTGTCCGAGCTCGAGAACGCGGAGACCGGTCAGCGGACGTTCGCTCATTCTCTCCATTCTGCCCGAAGTGCGACGTGCCTCGGCGCAAGCGCTCGCGCCTTCTGTCGTTCGACGGCTCGCGTCATCCGTCGCTTCATTGCGCGCTCAGGGCGGCGGCAGGACGCCCGCACGATAGACCCGGTTGAACAGTGGCACCGCCATGAAGGTCGTCGCGAGAGCCATGAGCACGAGCATCGTGAACAGCGTCTGCGTGATCACTCCGCGCTCGTAGCCGATGTTGAGCAGGATGAGCTCCATCAGTCCGCGCGCGTTCATCAGAGCGCCGATTGCGAACGCGTCGCGCATCGTTTCTCCCGAAAGTCGCGCTGCCAGCGCGCACGCCAGCCCCTTGCCTGCGGTCGCCACGAGCAGGAGAAGCACCGCGACAGCAAGAATCGCCGGCGAAGAGAGCAGTGCGATCGACGTATGAAGGCCCGAGTTGATGAAGAAGATCGGGACCAGGAACACGGTCGTGAGGGGTCCGATCTGAGCCTCCGTCTGGCGTTGCAGCTCGCCGCGGGGCATCACCGCACCGAGCACGAAAGCGCCGAAGACAGCGTAGATGCCGATCCGGTCGGTGAACCAGGAGGCCAGCATCAAAAGTATCAACGTCACGGCGAGCGGCAGGTTGCTGCTCTTCGGTGCCGCCTGCAGCCGTGCGTAGAGCCGTACGAGGAGTGGGCGCCCGGCGAAGAACATCAGCAGCGCGTAGGCGATGCCGCCGCCGATCGCGAGCACCGCGATCGACGTCTGGCCGGTGAAGCCGGCGAGCACGATGGCGAGCAGGCACCAGGCCACGGCGTCATTCACCGCGCCCGAAGCGAGCGCGAGAGTGCCGAGGGCGCTTCCCGTCAATCCACGCTCGGCGATGATTCGCGCCAGCACGGGAAAGGCCGTGATCGCCATCGCGGAGCCCATGAACAGCATCGCCACCCAGGGTTCGACGTGGGCAGCGAACAGGGGAACGCGGTCGCGGAGCGCCCAGACGGCGACGGCGCCCAGGAGCAGCGGCGCGAGAATTCCCGCCCACGAGACGAACGCGGCGCTTCGCGCCTTCTGCTTGAGCAGACCGAGATCGAACTCGAGTCCGATCAGAAACATATACAGAACGAGCCCGATCTGCGCCAGGCAATAAAGCACCGGAAGACTCTGCGGCGGGAAAAGTCGCGCCTGCAGGCCGGGAGCCAGCCAGCCGAAAAGCGACGGCCCGAGCAGGATTCCGGTCATCATCTCGGCCATCACCTGCGGCTGGCCGAGCGGCCGGATGAGCCAGCCGACCAGGCGGCAGCTGCCGAGAATGACGGCGAACTGGACGAAGAGCAGGATCGACAACTCGAAACTCGACAAGCGACAGCCCCCAGAGCGTTGCAGCCCCGGGCAGGAGAGGACCGCGGTGGCCACATCTTCGCGACGAGCGACTCTAACGAACTCCGTCACCCGGCAGCCCGCGGGGTGTTAGAATTCCACACCTCGCCGTAAGTGTCGCAGTTTCAGGAGGATTCCGAGGCCGTGCGGCTGCCGATCCGGTCCAAGCTCTTTCTGAGCCACTTCCTCGCCGTGCTGCTCGTCTCGGGCAGTATCGGGACGTACTTCTTCGTGCAGTCGCAGGCAAGCCTGCTCGAAAGTCTGCAGAGCCGTCTGCGCTACAGCGCGGGCCTCCTCGCCCGCACCATTGATGCTCCCGAGCTCGCGGCGCTCCGCGGACCGGCGGATGTCGAACGGCCCGAGTACCGGCGGATCCTCGGACTCGTGCGCGACTTTCAGCAGGCGAATCCGGATATCGCCTTCATCTATGTCATGCGCCGTGAGGCGCGAACGGCCAGTGCACCCGGTGAGGACATCCGCTTCGTGATCGACTCCGATTCCTCGAGCGAACAGGCCCTGCCCGGAGACCGCTATCCCGAGGATGTCGCCCAGCTGCGCGAGGGTTTCGATCATCCAGCCGCGGACGACGCCATCATGCACGACCAGTGGGGCTATTTCCTTTCGGGATACGCCCCGGTCAAGAACGGCGCCGGCGAGTATCTCGTCGGTCTCGATATGCGCGCCGACGAAGTGCAGAAGAAATTCAGCCGCATTCGTCTCGCCGGCCTCGTGTCGCTCGCTCTCTCGATTCTCTTCGCAGCGCTCTTCAGCCGGATTCTTGCCGCGCGCATCACGCGGCCGCTGACCCAGGTCATCGCCCGCACCGGAGAGATCGCTCGCGGCGAGCTGTCCGGTGAAATCTCCGTCGCCGCTCCGGGCCGGAGGGACGAGCTCGACGACCTCGCGCTCGCGGTGAACCGGATGGCGCGAGATCTCCTCGAAAGCCAGACACGGCGGGAACAGGCGATGGACGAGCTCGCCCATGCCAATCTGAATCTCGAGGGACGCATCGCGGAACGCACGACAGACCTCTCCGCCCTCAACGTGGCTCTGCTCGCGGAGATCGAAGAGCGCAAGCTCGCCGAGCTCCGCCTCGAGCGCGCGGCGACGAGCGACTACCTCACCGGTCTGCTGAATCGGCCGGCGATGCTGCAGCTGCTCGAACAGGAGACGGAGCGCGTCCGGCGGAAGACCGAGCCCTATTCCGTCGCTCTCGCCGACCTCGACCATTTCAAACCGATCAACGACCGCTTCGGCCATGCGATCGGCGACCTCGCCCTGACGCGACTGGCCGATCTCCTGCGCTCGAGTCTGCGCGGCCAGGACGCCATCTGCCGCTGGGGCGGCGACGAGCTCCTGATCTTCCTGCCACAGACCGGCCTCGCCGGAGCCGCCGAAGCCGCGGAGAAGATCCGGGTGCGGCTCGCTGAAGTTCCCCTGCTCGTGAACGGGGCGGAGATCGAGCTCTCCATCTCACTCGGTGTCGCCGAGGCGCGACGTGGCGAACCCGTCGCCGAGGTCGTCCGGCGCGCTGACGAGGCACTCTACGAAGCCAAACAGGGTGGCCGCAATCGCGTCGCGCGCTCGGCCTGACCATGCACCGCTATTCTCCTGCTCACCTTTCCAACCAGGTTCGCAACGCATTCCGGGACACCCACATGATCCGAACTTCCTCGTGCTTTGCGGCTCTGCTTCTCCTCGGCGCTGCGGCGACTGCCCAGGAGCAACCAACCGCGTTCGGCGGCGGCCGTCTTCCTTCGCCGAGCGAGCGCCTGCCAGCCGACTACTACCAGCAGCTGGGACGCGAGATCGAAGCGACGCGCGACTGGCTGGCTTTCGCGGGCATCTTGCCGGCGCCAGAGCCGGAGATGACGATCACCTTCTCGTGGCCTCTGCGCATGAACGGCATCGGCTACTTCTCAGGCTACGGGACCTCGAACTTCGTCGACCAGAATGCCGCGGCTGGAATCCTCGACTACAACTGCACGGCGCGCACCTACGAAGGGCATGCGGGCACCGACTTCTTCACCTGGCCATTTGGCTGGCTGAACATGGATGAGGAACGGGTCGAAGTCGTCGCGGCGGCACCGGGCGTGATCCTCTCGCGCGTCGACGGAAACTTCGACCGCAACTGCGATCAGAACACCGTCGCCAATCCGAACCAGATCATCCTTCAGCATGCCGACGGTTCGATCGCTGGCTATCTTCATCTGAAGAACGGTTCCGTGACCCCCAAGGTGGTCGGACAGTCGGTCGTCGCAGGAGAGTACCTCGGCGTCGTCGGCAGCTCCGGCCCTTCGAGCGGCCCCCACCTGCACTTCGAGGTCCATGAGGCCGGCACTTTTCCGGGGCCACTGCGCGATCCGTTCGATGGCGCCTGCGAGACTCTTACTCCGGGAAGCCTCTGGGTGACTCAGCCCGCCTATCGCAACCCGCGCGTCAACCATCTCGCCACCGCGACTGCCATTCCTGGGTTCCCGACCTGCCCCGCAGAGGAGCTGCCACACGAAAAGCGGCTGTTCGCCGACGGAGACCCGATTTTCTTCGTCGAGTATCTGGCCGACGAAACCACGGCCTTCACCAAGACGATGCGGCTCCTTCGCCCGGACGGCTCGGAGTTCTCCAACTGGCAGCACACTACCGACCAGAATCTCGACGCCGTCTGGTGGTACTGGACCTGGGCGAGCTTTCCGGCCGGCCAGGCCGGGCGCTGGACGTTCAGCGTTTCTCTGAACGGCGTCACGCGAACGCGGGCCTTCTGGATCGACGCCATCTTCGCCGACGATTTCGAGGACGCAAATCCAGACGCCTGGAGCGTCACCGTCCCCTGACTGTGTTTGTTTCCGACACTTTCGCATGCATGTGGCGCCGTGAGGGCATCCGACACTTCCGATCGCGGTTGACTCGCTCCTCTTCCACACTATGATCCGTCCTGGAATCACTTCAGCGAGCGGTGTCTTCTGGTCTCTCGTACTACGAACGAACTTCGAAGAGGTGTGGCGATGACGTACCACCGGTCTGCGCGGCGGCGAATGCGGATGCTCCCGGTCGGAGCCATGCTGGTCGGCGGGCTGGCGGCCGCCGGAACGGTCCTTCGAGCCGCGCACGAAGCCGTGCCGTTGAACCCGTTCGATCTGCCGCCCGGCGCTTCGCTCACTCTGACCTTCGAAGTCACGGTCGACAATCCGCTGAACAGTTGCGCCACTGCGATCTCCAACCAGGGATCCATCACCGGCAGCAACTTCACCACCTTTCTCACCGACGATCCTGCCGTCGCCGGAACGAGCAATCCGACCGTCGTCGGACTCGACGTGGTGGATCTCAGCGTCACCAAGACCGACGGCGCGACGACAGCCGTCCCCGGGGCACCGGTCACCTACACCATTCAGGTTTCGAATTCCGGTCCGGCCACCGCAACGAATGCAAATCTTGCCGACTCCTTCCCTGGGAGCCTCTCGGCCTGTTCCTGGACCAGCGCTGCCAGCCCCGGCGCCAGCGGCAATTCACCCGGCCCGGTGCTGGGGAATATCGCCCAGCCCAACCTGAATCTGTCACCCGGCGCATCGATCACCTACACCGCGACCTGCAGCGTTTCTCCTCTGGCGACGGGCAGCCTCGCGAACACGGCCACCGTGACGAAGAACGCCAACCAGACCGAGTGCAATTTCTTCAACAACAGCGCAACCGACACCGACACTCTGACGCCGCAGGTCGATCTCTCCATCACGAAGACCGATTTCCAGACCTCGGTGAACGCCGGCAGCCCGACGAGTTACACCATCGTCGTTTCGAACAGCGGTCCGAGCGCGGCTGTCGGAGCTGCGGTCAACGACACTTTCCCGGCCAGCCTGCTTTCGCCGACGTCGACCTGCTCCGCCTCTTTCGGCTCGAGCTGCGCAGCAGGACCGGTCGCTGGAAATCTGGCGGATCTGCCGACGCTGCTGCCCGGAGGCACGGCCACCTACACCGTGAACGCGACCGTGAGCGGCTCCGCTTCCGGCACGCTTTCGAACACGGCGACGGTGATGGCGACCGGCGGAACGACCGACGGAAACCCCGCCAACAACAGCGCCACGGACACGACGACGGTGAATCCGGTCGCCGATCTGTCGATCACCAAGACGGACGGCACAGCGAACGCGGTTCCCGGAATGTCCGTGACCTACACCATTGTCGCTTCGAACGCCGGACCGGCGACCGCTACGGCGGCTTCCGTGGCCGACACTTTCCCCGCCGCCTGCGCCAGCATCAGCTGGACCTGCGTCGGCGCTGGCGGCGGCACTTGCACCGCGGGACCGATCAGCGGAAACATCGCCGATTCGGTGAACCTGCCCGCCGGCGCGGCCGCAAGCTACTCCGCGGTCTGCACGCTCTCCAATGCGGCCTCGGGATCGCTTTCCAACACCGCGACGATCTCCGGCGGCGGCGTCTCGGACACCAATCCCTCCAACAACAGCGCGACGGACACCGACACGGTCCTCACTCTCGACTTCGGCGATGCGCCGAACGGCGCGTTGGCCCCGCCTTCGGGGTACCCGACCCTCCTCGCAGACAACGGCGCGCGCCACGGCATCACAGCGCTCCGCCTCGGCGCGCTCATCGACAACGAAGCCAACGGACAGCCGACCGTCGGCGCCGATGGCGACGACCTCACCGCGCTCGACGACGAGGACGGTGTTTCCGTTCCGCCTCTCGTCGCCTGCGAAACCGCCAACTTCTCGGTCACCGTCGCCGGAGCGCCGAACGCGAAGCTCGATGCCTGGATCGACTACAACGCCGACGGCGATTTCGCCGATGCCGGAGAGAAGGTCGTCGACAACCTCGCGGTGCTCTCGGGCTCGAACAACGTTCCGGTCATCGTGCCCTGCGGCGCGGCTCCGGTGGCGAAGACCTTCGTCCGCTTCCGCCTTTCATCGGCCGGCGGTCTGCTGCCGACCGGAGTGGCCGCGGACGGTGAGGTCGAGGACTACACGACGAGCATCATCGGCGTCGACTTCGGCGACGCTCCCGATCCTCTCTACCCGACGCTCTTCGCTTCGAACGGAGCCCGGCACCTGGTCACCGCCGGCGGACCGATTCTCGGGACGCTGCGCGACGCCGACGCCAACGCCTCTCCCAACCCCGGAGCCACCGGCGACGACCTCACCGGGATCGACGACGAGGACGGCGTTCTCTTTACCTCGGCACTCATTCCGGGGCAGAGCGCGAACGTCGCCGTCACGGCCTCGGCCCCCGGTCAGCTTTCGGCCTGGATCGACTTCGACGCCGACGGAAACTTCACCACTCCCGGCGACGCGATCTTCGTCGACCAGATCGTCGCCGCGGGAGTGAACAATCTCGTCTTCGCGGTTCCCGCCAGCGCGAACTCCAACTCGACTCTGATCTCGCGCTTCCGCATCTCGACAGCGGGCGGGCTCTCCTTCACCGGGCTCGCTGCGGACGGCGAAGTCGAAGACCATGCCATTGCGACCGTCGCGGTCGCCGATCTCGCGATCACGAAGACCGACCTCGCAACGGACGAGGTTCCCGGAACGCCCGTGACTTACACGATCGTCGCCTCGAACGCCGGCCCCGATATGGTCTCCGGCGTCACCGTCACGGACACTTTTCCCGCCCCGCTCACGGGCTGCAATTGGACGAGCCTCTCCGCCGGCGGAGCCACCGGCAACTCAGCCGGTCCGGTCGCTGGAAACATCGCGCAACCTGGACTCGGCTTTCCCGCCGGTTCCTCGATCACCTACACTGCAACCTGCAACATCTCGCCGCTAGCGACGGGAACTCTGGTCAACACTGCGACGATCGCTGCGGGCGTCGGTGTCTTCGATCCCAATGCAACCAACAATTCGGCCACCGACAGCGACACGCTCACTCCGTCGACGGATCTGTCGGTGACCAAGACCGACGGCAGCGCGACCGAGATCCCGGGGACGCCCGTCAGCTACACGATCGTCATTTCGAACGCGGGCCCCTCGACCGCGACGGGCGCCACCCTCAGCGACAACTTCCCTGGCGCGCTCGCGGGCTGCAACTGGAGCAGCGTGGCGGCGGGCGGTGCAAGCGGCAACAGTCCCGGCCCGGTCGCCGGAAACATCGGCCAGAGTGGACTGATTCTTCCCCCGACCAGCTCCGTGACCTACACGGCGACCTGCAACATCGATCCGGCCGCGCGCGGGACGCTCGCGAACACGGCGACGGTCGGCAGCGCGACCGCGGATCCGGTGAACGGGAACAACAGCGCGACCGACTCCGACACCCTCACACCCCAGGTCGATCTCGCCGTCGCCAAGGTCGAGTCGATCGATCCGGTGATCGCCGGTTCCGGAGCGGGAAACCTCACTTACACCATCACCCTGTCGAATGCCGGTCCGTCGACCGCGACCGCCGTGACGCTGTCGGAGGCCATGACCCTGCCGGCCGGCGTGACCCTCCTCTCCGTGACGCCCAGTCAGGGTACTTTCGCCGCGCCGACCTGGAGCGCTGGGACTCTCGCGCCGTCTTCTTCCGCAACGCTCACCGTCGTGCTCACGGCTGCCGGCAACGCCACCACGGCCGCCGACAGCGTCTGTGACACCGCTTCCGTGACCGGCGCCGCCGAACCCCTGGTCAACACCGGCAACGACAGCGACAGCGAGTGCACGTCCGTGACCCGGCGCGTCGACATCGCCGTGTCGAAGACGGAGTCGATCGATCCCGTCGTCGCTGGTTCAGGTGTCGGCAACCTGACCTATGTCGTGACGCTCGCCAACAACGGACCCTCCGACGCGAGCGGACTGGCTCTGACGGAAGCGCTGTCGCTGCCGGCAGGAGTGACCATCGCTTCTGCGACTCCGAGCCAGGGTACCTACGCCGCACCCAACTGGACCGCCGGAGTTCTCGTCTCGGGAACGAGCGCAACGCTCACCGTCGTCGTCACCGCGTCCGCAGCGGCTGCTCCCGGGACCGACGTAATCTGCGACACGGCAACACTGTCGACCGTCAACGAGACCCAGATCGGCATCGGCAACGAGAGCGACTCGGAGTGCACTTCGATCACGGTCTCCGCGGATCTCGAGATCACCAAGATCGACGATGCCGACCCGCCGCCGGCCGGCTCGAATCTGACCTACACGCTGACCGTCACCAACCACGGTCCGTCGAACGCCGTTGGCGTTTCCGTGACCGATCCGTTGCCTGCTGCCGTGACCTACGTCAGCGACACCTGCTCGGGCACGAACACTCCGCCGTGGAAGTGGACGATTGGAAATCTCGCCAACGGTGCAACGGTCGCCTGCAATGTGGTGGTGTCGATCAATCCGACGCCCCCGGCGTCCATTTCGAATACCGCGACCGTCGCAGCGACCACGAACGACGCTGTGCCGGGAAACAACTCGGATACAGAAAACACGACCCTCGATGCCGTGCCGCCGACGGTCACGAATGTCGACAGCGTCGCCGGGACCGGCGACGGCTCGCTCGCCGAATGCGAAGAGACGAGTGCGACGATCTCGACTCTGCGGATCACGTTCGACGAGGCGATGAAGAATCCTGCCGGCGACTCCGGCGCGGACGACGTGACGAACCCGGCGAACTATCTCGTCGTCACGCCGGGCGGCGACTTCAACTTCCAGACCGACGGCTGCGGCGGCGCTGCCGGAGACGATCTCGCTCAGGCGATCACCGGCGTCTCCTACGATGGCGGAACGAATACCGCAACGATCACACTCGCCGCGTCCTTGCCGGCGGCCCAGATCCGGCTCTTCGCCTGCGACAGCCTCACCGACGCCGCAGGCAACGAGCTCGACGGCGACGCCGACACCAACGCGGGCGGCGACTTCCGGCGCGCCTTCCGGTCGGATCCGGGCAACGTCTTCGCCAACGGACATTTCGACTGCGACGCGTCGGAGTGGAACGTCATCGCCGCCAATCCGAACGAGATCACCTGGACGGCATCGGTCGACGCGGAGGACGCCAACGATTCAGGCTCGGCGCACTTCACGAACCTGGCCCCGGGTGTGGACACTTCGTTCCGCCTCTGGCAGTGCTACGACATTCCGTCCGCGGCGCTGTTCGACACCTCCGTGCGGGTTCGCCTCGATGCGTCCCCGGGAATCTTCGTCGGCTTCACCCGCCGCTGCGAGTTCTTCAGCGCCTCCGGCTGCACCGGTTCCCTCAGCGTCCAGACGGCCGCTTTCGCGCTTTCGGACAGCGGCGGTTCGCCGTTGACGATCGCGGGCACGCTGACGCGTCCGGCCGCTGCGATCGCGGCGCGGTGCGACTTCAAGTTCGAGTCTCCGACGGCTGCAACCTTCGATGCCTTCCTCGACGACGCCCGCTTCCTCGGCAGCGGGCTGTTGTTCGCGAACGGCTTCGAGTCCGGAAATACCTCGGCCTGGTCGGCGACGGTGCCTTGAGCGATGACGAAGATCAGAGAGGATCGGGAAGCATGAAGAGCTCGTCGATGCATCGCGTGACCTTCGCCTCGCTGGCGATTGGCCTTGCAGCCGCCACCGCGTTTTCCACTTCCGGTCCCGGCGGGGTCGAGTGGCGTCTCGAACCGATTTCCACGGTCGTCGAGGCGTTGCCACCGCTGCCCTCGCCGGACGTGCTTCCGATTCAACTCGTCCTCGACGATGACAGCGCTGACGGCAACTTCGGCGTCGCCGGACAGACGGCCCGGCAGTTCCTCTGGTTCAATCGCTTCTCGACCGGCGAGGGATTTCATCTCGAAGAGATCTGGGTGCTGTTTCCCCAGTCCGCGAACGTCGTCGTCGGCGGCGCAGTGCAGATTGCGATCTACGTCGATCCCGATGGCGACCCGTCGAACGGCGCGACTCTGCTGCAGAGCTTCGACACCACCATTCAGGTTGCCGACGGGAACACCTTCTCGATCTACCCGCTGGCGAGCTCGCTGAGCTTCCCGGCGGCGGCAGAAATTCTGGTCGGCGTTGTGCCGCGCTTCATCGTGAGCGGGGTCACGGCCCCGACCAGCCCGGCGGCGCTCGACACGACCGCGACCCAGTCCCGGTCCTGGCTCGCGATCTGGAGCACCGATCCGCCCGACCCGCCGAGTCTCGTTCCGGTTCCCGACCAGGCAATCGGCCTCGTCGACGGATTCGTTCCCGGCGGCGGCAACTGGATGATCCGCGCCTTCGGCACCCGCCAGTCGGTCGTCGAGGTCCCCACGCTCGACAGCGTGGGTCTGGCAAGCTTCGTCGCACTCCTCACCGCTCTCTCGCTCGTCGCCATCCGCCGGAGGCAGGTATGAATCCGCGTCGCCTCGCCGTATTCTTCTTGTTCACCGCGCTCGCCGTTCCGGCGATTGCGCAGGTGACGATCGACGACTTCTCGGTGAATCAGACCTCACTTTCCGCGCCGCCCGATTCGAGCTCGACGGCGACTGGAGCAGCGACTGCGATCATCGGCACGAAGCGCGGCATCGTGCAGCATTCGCTCACTGGCGCGGGGCCGTCGACAGCCGCCGTGGCTGGCGGCTTCCTGACGCTCACGGTACCGAATACCGCGCCGGACTCCCGAGCGGAAGCCCGGCTCTCCTGGGACAACGACAGCAGTCCTCTGGTCCTCAATGCGACCGGGCTCGGCGGCATGAATCTCACAGCAGGAAACGCTTCCGGCCTGGTCGTTCGCGTGGCAAGTGCGGGCGCCGGGGCTGAGCTCGAGTTCACCGTCTACACGAGCGCGACCAACTATTCCCGCCTGGCGCGCCTGCTTCCCGCCGTCGCAAGCTCCACCGATTTTCTGCTGCCGTTCACCGAGTTCCGAACCGCCGGTGGCACAGGAGCAAGTTTTTCGAGCGTCGGTGCCATCGAGCTCACGGTGCGTGGCAAGGAGATCACGGTTGTCCTGGATCAGATCGGGACCAGCCTTCCCGCCATCGCCGCCACGAAGACCATCTCGGCCGTTCCGATCGTCGATGTCGACGGCGACGGCCGCGTCGATCCGGGCGACAAGGTACGTTATACGGTCACCTTCACGAACACCGGGAACAACGCGGTGAACGTCGATATCAACGATAACGTCGACCCGAACACGACGCTCGACGCGAGCTCGGTCTCCTCCAATCCCGTCGCCCGGAACGACCAGTATGGATGGTTCGGCAACGTGACTTTGAGCGCCACCGGCTCTCCGACGCCCACGCTGCTCGCCAACGACGCCGATCCGGACGGCGACACGGTTGTCGTGCAATCAGTGGCTTCGCCCACCGCGCAGGGCGGTACCGTCACCCTGGTCAGCTCGACGACCGGCTCGTTCACCTACGTTCCGCCGGCGGGATTCAAGGGCGTCGATTCCTTCAGCTACACGATCAACGACGGCGAGTCGCATACGTCGACCGCGACCGCCTACGTCGATCTGCAGGGCGTCGTCTGGTTCGTCGACAACGCGTGCACGGTCGGCTGTGGCGCCGGGACGCAGGCGTCGCCCTTCACGACACTCCCTCCGGCGGAGACGGCGTCGGGAGCGAACGACATCATCTACGTCCGCACGGGCAATGCGAGCTACGACACGGGCCTCGTAAACGGGTTCACGCTCGATGCCGACGAACAGTTCATTGGTGAAGGCGTCGCGCTCGATCTCGACGGCGTGGCGGTCATCGCTGCCGGCGCCGCGCCGACACTGGTCAATGCCGACGGCCGCGGCCTCACGCTGACCTCCGGAGTCAGCACCGTCCGCGGCCTCTCCCTCGGCGCGACGCTCTCGGCGAAGATCTTCGGCAGCGCCTTCGGTACCCTGGCGACCGACGCGATCGACCTCTCCGGTACGGGACAGGCACTCGATCTCACCAACGGCGTTCTCGCCGCAACTTTCACCAGCATTGCCTCGAGCGGGAGTACCGCGGCCGGGCTCTCCTTGAGCCAGGTGAGCGGCACGCTGACGTCGCCCAGCACCACCATCGGTGCATCGACGGGAGCCGGCATCACCATTGCCACCTCTACCGCCGCTCTGGGTTTCGGCTCGACGTCAATCACCAAAGCGAGCGCCGGCACTGGGCTATCGGTGACCGGCAGTGCGGGGACCACGAGTCTCTCTCCGCTGACCGTTTCGACGACCAACGGAACCGGCGTCTTCGCGACCGGAAGCACGCTCAGCGTTGGAGGAACATCGAACTCGGTCGTTGCGACCGGCGGACCGGCTCTCGATCTCACGACCGTGACTTTGACCGGCGGCGCGACGTTCGCTACCGCTACATCCACCGGTTCGCCCGGCAAGGGAATGAACCTCGACACCGTGACCGGCGCCTTGACCATGAACGGAGGTTCGATCGGTACTCCCGCCGGCATCGCATTCGACCTGAATGCCGGATCCTCCGGCGTAACCTATGCCGGCTCGATCAGCAATGTGGCGAACGCGCTTCTCGTCGAGATCACCAATCGCACCGGCGGTACGACAACACTTTCCGGAAACCTCTCGAGCACGTCCCTCGGCAACGGGCTCGCTGCGGCATCGAACACCAGCGGCACGATCAGTTTCTCGGGCGCGACGAAGACGCTCTCCACCGGCGCCGACTCGGCCGTGTCCCTCACGGGGAACGCAGGTTCGACGATCAACTTCATCAACGGGGGCCTGGCCATCGTCACCAGCTCCGGAAGCGGCTTCAGCGCTACGGGAGGTGCCACCGCGATCACGGTCCAGGGCTCGAACAATTCCATTACCTCCACAACCGGGACAGCGCTCAACGTCGCGAACTCGACGATCGGCGCCAGCGGATTGAACTTCCAGAGCATCTCGAGCAACGGAGCGGCGAGCGGAATCGTGCTCACCACCACCGGAAGCGCCGGCGGACTCACCGTCAGCGGCACCGGCTCTTCCGGATCCGGCGGAACCGTCCAGAATTCGAGCGGGCCCGGCATCTCGCTCAGCTCGACCAGCGCGGTCAGCCTCGCGTCGATGAAGATTCAGAGCGGCGGCGACGATGGCATCCGCGGCACGTCGGTCACTGGTCTCAACCTGAATGACGTTCAGGTGGCGTCGAACGGAAACGCGGCAGGCGAGACGGGAATCGACCTCTCTGGTCTCCTCGGATCTTCGACGTGGTCCGCGGTCACGGTCACGGGATCTGCCGAGAACAACGTCGCGATCCGCAACACGTCCGGCACACTGACCGGGCTCACGGTGACCGGCAGCACGTTCAGCAGCAACTCATCGATCGGCGGCGACGGATTCCTGATCGACGCTTCCGGCACGGCGAGCATGACCGCCAGCATCATGTCGAGTACATTTTCGGCCAACCGCGACGATCACTTCCAGGCCGCAGCAGCCAACAGCGCGGCGATCAACGTGATCTTCTCGGGCAACACGTTGACTGGCGGTCACGCGACGGCGCTCGGCCAGGGAATCACCCTCAACGCCGCCACTGGCATTCCCGGCTACTCCGGCTCAGTCATCTACGACATCGACAACAACTCGATCAACGGCGCGATCCTGAACGCCATCACGGTGAACCTCGGAACGTCGGCAAATACCGCGACGATGCAGGGCAAGATTCGCAACAATCAGATCGGGACCGTCGGCATCGTCCGATCGGGCTCGGCACAGGGTTCCGGAATCGACATCGAGGCGCACGGCAACGGCACTCACACCACGTCGGTCACGAACAACGTGATCCGGCAGACTTTCGATCGCGGTATTTCGGTGCTGGCGAACGATGGCAACGGAACCATCAACATGACAGTGACCGGGAACAATGCCAGTCACTCGGACGGAACGAACAGCCGGGAAGGTTTCTTCATCAACAACGGCTCGGCGGACCCGAACATCTTCGGCGTGCCCGACGGGCATTTCGCCTGCCTGGCGCTCGGCGGGGCGGGCGCGCTGAAGAACACGCTCACTCATGGACCCGGCGCCCCGGACGATTTCCGTCTGCGTCAGAGATTCAACTCGACGATTCGGCTCCCGGGCTACGGCGGCACCGCTACCGATACCGCGGCCGTCATCGCGTTCGTGAACGGCAACAACACCTCGACCGTCGGATCGGCAACGGTGAATTCGCCACCGGGCGGAGGCTTCACCGGCGGAGCTACCTGCCCCACCCCTCCTTGATCGCTTTGTGGCAGGATGAAAGCAGGTCGCTCAGACGAAAGGAGTACCCATGGCAGAACCGTTCCTGTCGGAGATTCGATTGATGAGCTTTTCCTTCCCTCCCCGGGGATGGGCGCTTTGTGACGGCCAGCTCCTGCCGATCAATCAGAATCAGGGACTCTTTTCTCTGCTCGGAACGACGTTCGGCGGCGACGGGCGCGTCAACTTCGGCCTTCCGGATCTGCGCGGTCGAGCGCCGATTCACGTCGGCAGCGGCCATACGCTGGGAGAGCGCGGGGGAGAACAGGCGCATACGCTTTCGATCTCCGAGGTTCCCACGCACACCCATGTCGCCATGGCGTCGCCGACGAACGCGGACTCGGCACCGGTCCTCAACCATCTTCTCGGCGCCGCGTCGAACACCTACCGGGGGGCCGACAACCTGATCGCTCTCGGTGCGAGCTCCGTTGCCAATGTGGGTGGAAGTCAGGCCCATCTGAACATGCAGCCATTTCTCGTCCTGAATTTCAGCATCGCCCTGCAGGGCATTTTTCCTTCCGCTACCTAGGAGCCGACGATGGCGCAACCGTACGTCGGAGAAGTCCGGATGTTCGCGGGGAACTTCGCTCCCGCCGGCTGGATGTTCTGCGAAGGACAACTGCTTCCGATCTCGGAGTACGAGACGCTCTTCAATCTCATCGGTACAACGTACGGTGGTGACGGACAATCCACCTTCGCGCTGCCGGACGTGCGGGGGCGCATCCCGATCCACCAGGGCAACAGCTTCATCCTGGCGGAGACCGGCGGAGCCGAGGAGACCACTCTGTCGGTGAATCAGCTGCCGGCTCATAGCCACCCTTTCCTGGCCTCTTCGGGGCCGGCGACTGCCAGCACTCCCATCGGCAATCTCGTGGCGGAGAGTGCGACGATCTCGATCTACATTCAGGACGTCAGCAATTCCAATTTCAGCCCTTCGGCCATCACGTCCGTCGGAGGAAGCCAGCCGCATTCGAATTTCCAGCCCTATCTGTGCGTCGACTTCATCATCTCCCTCTTCGGGATCTTCCCGAGCCCCACCTGAGAGGACTTATGGACCCTTTCGTCGCCGAGATCCGCATCTTTCCCTTCAACTTCGCTCCCCGAGGGTGGGCGTGGTGCGATGGTCAGATTCTGCCGCTGAGTCAGAACACCGCTCTCTTTTCCTTGCTCGGAACGACTTACGGCGGCGATGGCAAGTCGAATTTCGCGCTTCCGGATCTTCAGGGTCGCGCTCCCATGCACCCGAGTCAGGGTCCGGGGCTTTCGCTGCACGACCTGGGCGAAACCGGCGGCAGCGAAACCGTCTCGCTGCTCGAGAGCGAAATTCCCGCCCACAGTCACTTCCTCCGCGGTGCCTCCGACGACGGCGACCTCAAAGCTCCGAACCCGAATCGCGTGCTCGGTCGCTCGATCGGCGGGTTTGCGTACCAATCGGTGACGACGGGATTGCAGGCCATGAGCGATGTGGCTCTGGCGCCTGCCGGCGGCGACCAGCCGCACAACAACCTGCAGCCATACCTGACCTTCTACTTCAACATCGCCCTGCAGGGCGTTTATCCGCCACGGACCTGAGCTCGTTTCATGATTGAAACCGTCACAGCGACCAGCGAGCGGCCTGAAGGCCCGAGCGCTTCAGATTCTGCGGGCATCGCTGGCGCCCCTGCGGCCATCGAGAATTTACCCGGCCTGAGCCTCGTCGGCCTGCTGCCGCTCGTCGGATCGACGTTCTTCGTCGCACGCGACGCGCCATGGAATCTTCCTTTGGTTCTCACGGAAGCGTCGGCGCTTTCTCCGCAGACGTCTCTGCCCGGGACCTCGCGCCCACCCTTTCGTCTGATTTTCACCGGCCCGGCGCAGCCGGTGCACCCGCAGGCAACGCTGCCGCTCGATCATCCGCAACTCGGCCGGAACGAGATCTTCGTCGTGCCGATCGGACCGGGTCCCGACGGGATGCGCTACGAAGCGATCTTCACTTGAGGAGAAACGAGCGATGAAGGCGAAGGACGACCACTCGAGCGGCATCGACCGCCGCAGCTTCCTCGCGCTGGGAACGGCCGTGGCCGCAGCGGCGACGCTTCCTGCGGCAGCGCTCGCGGAGACCTCTCCTCTCGGCGTGACCATGACCGGCGGCGGACCCATCTCGGTCGGGTACGTCGCTGGAAGCGACGCCTGGGTGAAGAATCTCGACCTCCCCTGGGACGAACCCAACCTCGCGTTCGCCGAGTTCGCGCTCGATATCGTGCCGGCGACTTCGCTGGATGTCGGATCAGAGCTCGGAGGAGCGCTGATCGAGCTCACGGTGCATGGGCTCTTCCCGCGCCTGCCGCACGTCAAGGCGATGACCTGGAAGAAATGCTTTCTCTTCGCTTCCATGCCGGCGCCACCGGAGATGATCTTCGGCCCCGATCCCGTGCCGTTTCTCGCCTGGAGCGCACGCTCCGATCCCCAGCCGAGTCAGGCCGCGAAGGTCCGTCCCGTCCTTCCGACCGGCGCCGACGGCGCTCTGAGCCTCGAGCTCGAAGTGCACCCTCTTTCACCCGGCAAGGGCAGCCGAGCCAGCGGCGAGATTCTCGACCGTTCCGCTCCGCGTACGGTATCCAACGCGATCGTCCTGACCACGAACTTCACCGTCGACCGGCTCGCCGGCCGGCCGCGCCTGCAGGAAGGCGTCTACCTGCTCGCGCTCGGAAGAGGCTTGTGGGACGAGGCGTGGAGCGGGACTTTCGAGGAACTTCGCCGCCTCGATGGCCTCGACTCCGTCGCGATCGGCATCCGCCTCCTCGAATGACCGAACGCGCGGGAGGCGGAATCGCGCTGCGACCCGCGCTTCCCGGCGATCGAGAGTTTCTGCTTTCGGTGTATGCGGCGACGCGGACCGAAGAGCTGGCTCCGGTTCCGTGGACGGATGAACAGAAGGCGCTGTTCATCCGCCAGCAGTTCGAGGCGCAGGATCACGAGTACCGGCGCGCCTATCCAGAGGGCCTCTTTCAGATCATCGAGCGGGAAGACGTTCCTTCAGGGCGCCTTTATCTCAATCCCGGCAGGAGCGACACACGGATCGTCGATCTCGCGCTCCTGCCCTTTGCGCGTGGTTTGGGGATCGGCAGCCGGCTCCTCGACGGTCTCGCGCGCGACGCGGATCGCTTCGGCCGCTCACTCTCGATCCACGTCGAAGTCATGAACACCGGCGCTCGCCGCCTCTATTCGCGCTTCGGCTTCAGACTACGGGAGGACAAGGGGGTCTACCTCCTGCTCGAGCGCCCGACACTCGCCTGAGCGCGGCCCAGGTCGCGAGCGCCATCGCCGCGGCGAGCGAGTTGAACGCGACGTCGCGCAGGTCGTAGACCCGATTGGGCAGACTTCTTCGGTCTCGAGATCCGCAATGCCGTCCGCAAGGGCGGCGGAACGAAGGCGGCGGGATTGGCCTCGACCGGTTCCACGATCCTCGAGCGGACGACGCGATTCACGGTCGACGGCGCGGCGGGATGTCCGAAGCTGCAGGAGGGGGTCTATCTTCTCGCCCTCGGAAGCGGCATCTGGGACCACGGCTGGAGCGGGACTCTCGCAGAGCTGCGCGCGATCGACGGCCTCGATTCGATCGCCATCGAGATCCGCGCCGTCGAATGATCCCGGCGGAAGACGCCGCCTCGACTCTGACGCTGCGAGAGGTCCTTCCGGAAGATCGCGATTTCCTCCGCGACCTGTACGCGTCGACGCGCCTCGAAGAGCTCGCGCCGGTCCCGTGGAGCGAGGCCCAGAAGCGCGACTTCCTCCGCGCGCAGTTCGAAGCGCAGGATCATGAGTACCATCGCGCCTATCCCGACGGCGTCTTCCGGGTCATCGAGATCGATGGCGTCTCCGCCGGACGTCTCTATCTCCGACACGGGACGACCGATTCGCGCATCATCGATCTGGCGTTCCTCCCCGAGTTCCGCGGCCGGGGCTTCGGCAGCCGGATTCTCGCCGGGCTCGCACGCGAGGCGGACGCCGTGGGGCGAACGCTCTCGATCCACGTCGAAGTCTTCAACACCGGCGCGCGCCGGCTCTATGAGCGTTTCGGATTCGGGCTCGACGAGGACAAGGGCGTCTATCTCCTTCTCGCCCGACCGCCGCGCGGCTGATCAGATCCACAGCAGGCCGAGGGCGAACAGGGCGGCGAGGACGGCGAGCGCCGCGGCGACGCGGAGCCGAAACGCCGCCGCGCCGAGCGCCAGCGCGACGCCGAGCTTGAAGATCGTGTTGGAGAGCATACCGACCACCAGGCCCCGCGCCGCAGCCGCCGCCGTGAGCGCTGCGGCCTCTCCGGCCGCCGCATCCCCTGATCGACCCACAAGCTTGGTGAGCGAGAACGTCAGCGCGTCGAGATCGGTCAGGCCGAGCACCGCGGAGCTCGCGATCAGGCCGATCGCCCCGAGGCGGTCGCGCATGGCGGAGATTCCCCAGAAGACGAGCTGAAAAAGCACCGCCATCTGGATGGCGGCCGCGAGACGCAGGGGGTTCTCCGGCGGACGCGGCGGCTCGCCGCCGCGCGGCGGCCGGAACCAGGCGAGCGCGATCGCTACGGCGGCAGCGACGAATGGGAGCCAGAGGGCCGGGAGCAGGGCGCGCGCCACCGCCGGGTTCAGCACGGCGGCGATCACGCCGACGCGCAACGGCAGGACGGCGCAGGCGGCCAAGACGCCGAAGGTGAGCGCCTTCGTCGTCGAGAGGTCCGCCGCATGACGGCGGCTCTCGCGCGAGAAGTTGAACGTCACGGCCGTCGAGGAGACCAGCCCGCCGAGGAAGCCCACGATGCTGTAGCCGCGCTCGGGTCCGGCGAGCCGCAAGGCGATGTAGCCCGCGAACGACAGGCCGGCGAAGAGCAGGACGATCCCCCAGAGCTTCTGCGGCTCGAGTCCCCCGAGACGCGCAATCGGGCCGGGCGGCAGGATCGGGAGGATGACCAGTGCGAGGACGGCGAAGCGCGATCCGGCCTCGAGCCCGCTCGACTCGAGCTTCGCCACGGCGGCGTGCATGCGGCTCTTTTCGACCAGCACCAGCGCCGTCGTCGCCGCGACCGCGCTCGCGATCGTGAGCAGGCCCCAGCCCGCCGCGGCCCCGGCGCCGAGTACCAGGAGACCGGCGACCTCGGAGGTGGCGTCGATGTTGCCGCGCCAGGCGGAGACGAGATAGGCGACGAGCACCTGTCCGAAACCGGCGGCGAAGAGCACGAGCCCCAGGCGGGGGTCGACCTGCCGGAAGAGCACCGCCGCAAGCCCGCCCGTCAGGCCGAGGAGGAGGAAGGTGCGGACACCGCCGAAACGCGCCGGCTCGCCCGGCACACTCGCCGACCATTCGCGCTCCACGCCGACGGCCAGGCCACCCAGCGCGGCCACGGCAAGGTGCAGGAGCGTCGCCTGGAGGTCGAAGTTCATCGCTTGGCCGCCGCGCGCAGGGCCGCGGCGGCACCCAGGGCGAGCGCCGCCGCGGAGGCGTTGAACGCCACATCGCGCAGATCGTAGTAGCGATTCGGCAGGATCCCCTGCACGCACTCGTCGAACCAACCGATCGCCGTGGCGAGGCCGAGACTGAGAACATCGATGCTAGAGCTTCGTGCGGCGGGCGGGGAAGATCGGCGACGCTCGGCGAAGGCTTCGCGAATCAACAGGGAGAGCGCACCGTATTCGACGAGATGGAGCCGCTCCTGCGGCACATCCATGGCGAGCGCGCAGGCGGCATAGACGCCGCCGATCGCGGCCAGGATCAACCAGGAGGCGAGAGGTGCCCGGAGTCTCGCAAGAAAGAGGACCACGAGCGCGGCGCCGGCGAGGAAGCAGGCGGCGACCGCCGCCCGCAGGAGATTCCGCGAGCGGAGAGCGTTCAAGACGAACTGCAGCGGATAAAGCGCGGCGAGAATGAGGGCGACGGCGACCGTGACGGCGATCCACAGGCGCCGTTCACGATCGCTCACGAAGCGGGGCACCCGCGCAGTCTAGACTGCGCGGTCCCGGCCCCGAAACACCTCAGTCCATCTGTTTGCGCAGCACGGTCGGAATGTCGTAGTCGTCGACATTCGACCAGTTCGGTCCGAATCCGCCCGGATCGTCGCCGCGTGAGCCCTGGGCGAGCACCTTGCGGTAGAACGGGACCTCGTTCGTCGCTTCCTCGCGCTTCGGTTCGGCGGATGGCGGTCGACTGGCCGCGCCACTCCCGGCGGAAGCGGCGTACCGCGGTCCGACCGGCTGCGCCGCGACGCCGCCGCTCACCCGCTGCGGGATGGGCATCGACATCGACGCCGCAGCCCGCTCGACGGTCTCGCCGGCATAGCGGAAACCGGTCGCAATCACGGTGACCTTCATCTCTTCGTCGAGACTTTCGTCGATCACCATGCCGGTGATGATGTTGGCATCGGCATCGACGGCACCCTGAATGATGCGCGCCGCTTCAGCGACCTCATGCAGAGTGAGGTCGCGGCCGCCCGATACGTTGATCAACACGCCCTTGGCGCCCTCGATCGAGGTCTCTTCGAGAAGCGGCGAGCTGATGGCGCGCTGGGACGCCTCGAGCGCGCGGTTCTCGCCCTTCGCGATCCCGGTGCCCATGAGAGCCATGCCCATCCCGGACATGATCGCGCGGACATCGGCAAAGTCGACATTCACTTCGCCGGGAACGGTGATGAGGTCCGAGATGCCCTGGACGGCCTGACGCAGAACGTCATCCGCGATGCGGAAGGCCTCCGCGAGCGGAGTTCCACGTTCGACGAACGACAGCAGCCGCTCGTTCGGAATCGTGATCAACGTGTCGACCGAATCGCGGAGCTCCTCGATGCCGCGCTCGGCGAGTTGCATCCGGCGCCGGCCTTCGAAGCCGAACGGCTTCGTCACGACGGCAACCGTCAGAGCACCGATCTCCGCCGCGAGCGACGCGAGGATCGGCAAAGCTCCGGTTCCCGTTCCGCCACCCATGCCGGCGGTGAGGAAGATCATGTCGGCGCCGTCGAGCATTTCGAGAATCTTGTCGGTGTCTTCGAGCGCCGCCTTGCGCCCGATCTCCGGATCCGCGCCGGCGCCAAGGCCGCGCGTGATCCCCTTGCCGAGTTGCAGCTTCAAGGGCGCCTTGCACTTCGCGAGAGCCTGAAGGTCGGTGTTGCCGGCGATGAACTCGATGCCGCGCAGATTGGCCGCGATCATGCGGTTCACCGCGTTTCCACCACCTCCACCGACGCCGATCACCTTGATCTTCGCCGGCACCATATCGCCATCGAGCATCGCCATCGAGACTCTTCGTGTCTCTTCGCGGTCGTCGAACAGAATCATGATTGTTCTCCCTATCGAAATGCTTGCGTTACGTTCAGAGCAGGTCCGAGAACACGTTGCGCAGGCTGCCCATCACGCCTCGCACCGAGAAACCACCGCGCCGCGGACGGCGCTCCTGGTTCTGCTCGGCAGCGACAGCGTAGTGCAGAAGTCCCGCAGCCGTCGACCAGCCCGGCGAATTGATCACGTCGACGAGCCCGCCGAGTCCATGCGGCAACCCGTAGCGAACACTGGCGTTGAACGCCTGTCCACAGAGCTCGAGCAGCCCGTCGAGCTGCGCGCCACCGCCGGTGAGGACGATGCCGCCTCGAAGCTGCCCATCCCAGCCGTTTTTTCCCAGGTCCTCGCGCACCAGAGAGACGAGCTCTTCGGCTCGCGGCTGCAGGATCTCGCAGATCTCGCGCTTCGGAACGACGCGCGGACTGCCACCTGCGACGGCCGGCACCGAGACGCCTTCCTCCTCCTGAACCATGGAGAGCAGGCAGCAGCCCTCCTTGATCTTGATTCGCTCGGCCTCGGCATACGGAGTCCGGAGCACCATCGCAAGGTCGTTCGTGAAGTGCCCAGCGCCGACGGGAAGGACTGCGGAGTGCTGGATCTCTCCTTCGGCAAAGAGAGCGTAGCCGGTGGTGCCGGCGCCGATGTCGATGAGGAGCGCTCCGAGATCGCGTTCGTCGGGCGTCAGCACCGCTTCCGCGGTCGCGAGCGGCTCGAACACCATCTCCGCGACTTCGATTCCCGCCCGATTGACGCACGTCAGCAGCGTCTTCGAGCGCGCAACCTGACCTGTCACGAGGTGAACCTGAACTTCGAGCCGTCCCCCGAGCATGCCGAGAGGGTCGGTGATCCCGCCCTGCTCGTCGACCACGAACTCCTGCGCGATGGCGTGAAGGATCTCGCGATCCGACGGCAGCGCCGCCGACTGGGCCGCTCCCAGGGCTCGCTGGATGTCCGGTTTGGTGATCTCCCGGTCCTTTCTCGCCACCGACACCATGCCGCGCGCATTGACGCAGCGCACATCGGCGCCGGCGACGCCGACGTACGCGCGCGAGATTTCGACTCCAGCCATGACTTCGGCCTCTTCACTTGCGGCCTTGAGGGCTTCGACCGCCGCTTCGACGTTGACGATGTTGCCGCGCCGAGTTCCGCGATTGGGCGCAGTTCCTCGCCCCGCGACCTCGAGCGCACCCTTCGAATCGCGTTGTCCGATCAGTACCGCGACCTTGGAGGAGCCGATGTCGATACCTACAAAATACTGTTCTGCCTTAGCCATTCCCGTGACCCCTCTCTAGAGTGCGGGTTGAAAAATGATCCGTCGATCAAAACGGAGATCGATGAAGGCGAGTCTTGGATACCGCCGGCCGAGCTCCGGCAGGAGCGGTTCGAGCTCTGCCAGCCGGTCTTTGAGTGTTCCTGCATGAACCAGAAGCGGAAAAGCGAGCGCACCGAGGTACAGGCGAAAGTCCCCCTCGCCCAATACCTCGACTTCCGACAGAGTCGCTGACCATTTCGGGGAGCTCGCCGCGAGCTCTCGCGCGATCTCGAACGCGCCGGCAGGGGTCGAGTCCGAGTGCGGCGACAGCGAGACGAGCAGCAGATCTCCCGGACCCCGCGCCGAATCGCGGATGGCGTCGAACTCTGCGATCGAATGTCCGTCGGCGTCGAGATAGGAGAGCGTCGCACCTGCGCGCAGCAGAGCCGCGGGCTGACGTTCGACGAGCGAGATGCGGAGCTCGTTCGGCAGGCGCTTCTCCACCGTCACGCCTTCGACCCAGGGATTCGTCGACAGCATTTCCTCTACCTGGGGAAGCGGTAGCGTCAGAAGATTCACCCCGAGGAGCGGCGAAAGCGCTCGGTCGACCCAGGCGCGCTCGACGAAGCGGTTGCCGTCGAGATCCACCCGAGAGAGGGCGAACGTCGGCGACGAGAACAGCCAGAGTCCGACGGTCAGTGGGCCGCCGACGAGAAGGAGCGCCTGGGCGAAATGCCGGCCGAGAGTGAGCCAGGGGCTCCGGCGACGAACGCGCACGGCGCTCGACGGGCGCCGGAACGGAAGCACGCGCGCTTCGGCCGCCGGAACGAAATCGCGCGTCGTCATCGCGACTCCTCCTTCACCAGCGCCTCGGCGAGACGATAAATGTCCCCCGCGCCAAGCGTCAGGACGACATCCCCTTCGTCGATTCCCGCGAGCCGCTCCGGAACCGCCCGCCAGTCCGCGCAATAGTCGACCCGGCCGTGCCCCACCGCCTGCGCGGCGCGGGACACCAGCTCTCCCGAGACTCCAGCGATCGGCTGTTCGCGCGAAGGATAGACGTCGGTGACGATGACGTGGTCCGCGGCCGAAAGAGCCCGTCCGAAATCCTCGGCCAGGTCGCGCGTGCGCGAATAGAGGTGCGGCTGGAAGACAGCGTGCAGCACGCGACGCGGAAACACCTGCCGAGCAGCGGCGAGAGTTGCCGCGACCTCCGTTGGATGATGCGCATAGTCGTCGACCACTTCGGCGCCGCGGAACTGGCCGAGACGCTCGAATCGCCGGTGCACGCCGCCAAAGCCGGCGAGCGCCCGCGCGACGACCGGCATCGGGATGCCCAGCGCCAGCGCAACGCCGACAGCGGCGAGGGCGTTCCGAACATTGTGCAGCCCGGCGAGCGGCAGGCTCAGACGGCCCAGATCCCCCTGCACCCGGTGACGGACGGTGAAGGAGGTTCCATCCGGCGTCATCTCGAGCGCCTCGGCTCGCAGAATGCACTCTTCGCTCAGGCCGTAGGTCGTGACGCGTCGATCGGCCAGACGCGGCAGGAGGTCCGAAATGTTCGGATCGTCGGCGCAGACGATGACCTGGCCGAAGAACGGTACGCGACTCGCAAAAGCGACGAAGGCGTCGCGAATCGCGTCGAGGTCCTGATAGGTGTCCAGATGATCGCGATCGATCGATGTGATGACCGCCAGAATCGGGAACAGGGAAAGGAAGCTGCGGTCGAACTCGTCGGCCTCGACCACCATGTAGTCGGAGTTTCCGAGCCGCGCACCCGTGCCGGAGACACGCAGGCGCCCACCCACGATGACCGTCGGGTCGAGCCCGGCTTCGGTCATGAGCGCGCCCGTGAGCGATGTCGTCGTCGTCTTGCCGTGCGTCCCCGCAACGGCGATCCCGTACTTGAGCCGCATCAGCTCCGCAAGCATCTCGGCGCGGCGGACGACGGTGATCCCGCGTCGTCGGGCCTCCACGACCTCCGGGTTGGCCGAGGCGATCGCGGACGACGTCACCAGCAGGTCGACCCCGTCGAGATGCTCCGGCGAATGCCCGCTGGCGATGGCGACACCCAGCGAGCGCAGGCGCGCCGTCGTCTCGCTGGCACTCTGGTCGCAGCCCGAGACCGTGACTTCGTACTGCAGCAGTACCTCGGCGATGCCGCTCATTCCGGCGCCGCCGATGCCCACGAAGTGCGCGTGTCGCAAGCCTGCGAAGCGGTGAAACATCAGGCGGCCCTTCCGACCGGAGACTGACCGACAGGCGGAAGCAGCGCCTCGATACGATCGACGATCGCGGTCGCCGCGCCGGGATGCGCGAGTTGACGGGCTCGCGATCCCATCGCCGCGAGTTTCGTCCGGTCGCCGAGAAGGTTCACCAGTTCGACACGGAGGCGATCCGCGTCGAGAAAGACCTCTTCGAGAAGGCTGGCCGCGCCGAAGTCGGCGAGCAGCTGAGCGTTCGCGAGCTGGTGAGCGCCGGCTGCCGGAAGCGGGACGAGGACGCTCGGTCTTCCTGCGGCGCAGACTTCGGCGAGCGTAATGGCGCCCGCGCGTGAGATCACCAGATCGACGGCAGCCATCGCTGCCGGCATGTTTTCGACGAACGAAACCACACGCAGTCGCGGCGTTTCGATGCCCGCCTCGCGATATGCGGTGAGCGTCGACTCGATATGCGTCTCGCCGCACTGGTGCAGCACCGAGAGCTCCGGCAGGCGATCGAAGAGCGGTCCGAGAACCTGTGGCAGCAGGCGGTTGATGCGCTGCGATCCCTGGCTGCCGCCCAGTACGAGCAGCCGCGGCTTGCCATCCGCTCGGAGCGGCGGGATATCGAAGAACTCCGCACGCACCGGCGCGCCGGTCAGCCAGACGAGGCAATGAAGACGAGCAGCAGTCTGCTCATAGGCCACCGCTGCCGCCGTCGCGAAGCGCGAAGCCCAGCGATTCGCGAGCCCCGCCTCGGCGTTCGGCTCGATGAGAACGGTCGGCCGCTTCGCCCAACGCCCACCGAGCACGGCAGGCGCGGAGACGTAGCCACCCGTTCCGATGACGACACTGAAACCCTCCTCTTCGATTCGGCGGCGCGCGGAACGCACCGATGGAATGAGAGCGAGGAGCGCTGCCACCTTGGCCCACGGACTCTTGCCGCGGAGCGGACGAGCTTCGAAGGGAACGAAGGGAAGACCGCGCTCCGCGACCAGCCGCGCCTCCATTCCCGAAGGCGAGCCGGCGAAGCTCACGGTCCAGCCGCGCCGGGCGAGCTCGTCTCCGATGGCCAGCGCCGGAAACACGTGCCCTCCGGAGCCGCCGCCCGCGAGCAGCGCGCGACGCGCACCGAAGCCGCCCTGGGTTCGCGTCTCAACCATGCTGGGACACATTCAGCAGGACGCCGCAGATCGCCATCGTGACCACGAGCGATGAGCCACCGTAGGAGAGAAACGGCAGGGGAATTCCCTTGGTGGGAAGCAGCGCGATCGCGACCGAAATGTTGATCAGCGCCTGCATCACCAGCATCGACGAAAAACCCCAGGCGAGAAAGCGGCCGAACGGATCGGGCGAGCGCCACCCTGCGCGCAGTCCGCGCCAGAGCACCAGCGCGAAGAGCGCCACGACGGCGAGCGCTCCGATCATTCCGAGCTCCTCGGCGACGATCGCGTAGACGAAGTCCGACTCCGGATGGGGCAGAAAGTAGAGCTTTTGCAGACTGTTGCCGGGACCCAGGCCGAGGAAGCCGCCGGATCCGACGGCGATCAGAGACTGCATCGCCTGGAACCCCGAGCCCAGAGGATCACGCTCCGGATCGAGAAACGCGAACAGTCGCGCGCGGCGATAAGGCACGGAGATGACGAGAAGATAGAGCACCGGCAAGGCGACCGCCGCGCTTGCCGCGACGAATCGCCACGACAATCCGGCGAGGAAGAGCATCAACCCACAGGTCAGCACGAGCAGCACCGCCGTTCCCAGATCGGGCTGCAGGAGAATCAATCCCGCGAGGAGCCCGGTGACGATGGCCGCCGGCAAAAGGACTTCTCGCGTGTTCACGGCGTCTTTTCGACGCTCGATGAAGAATGCGAGGAACGGGACGAGCGCAAGCTTCGAAAGTTCGGACGGCTGCACCGAGATTCCAGCGACAAAAAACCAGCGCCGAGTGGCGTTGAGTTGCGGCGAGAAAAGCACCATGACGAGCAGCATCAGAACGCCAGCGACCAGGGCGTAGACAACGCGCCGATCCCGCAGCCGGCGGTAGTCGATGTGCATGACGATCGCCATCGCCACGAATCCGAGAGCAGCGGCCGCGGCCTGACGCACGAGGAACGGATTAAAGGTCGCACCGCGCCCGTGTGCGACTGCCGCACTCGCGGAATAGACCATGACGAGCCCCAGGCCGACGAGGAGCATCACCGTAGTGAAGAGAACCTTGTCGTAAACGAGTTTCTTCGCCATCAGTGCCCCGGTCCCTTCATTCCAGATCCCGCGGCGGAAGCGGCCAGCGCTTGAGAGAGAACCGCGAACTGGCGTCCCCGGTCGACATAGTCGCGGAACTGGTCGAAGCTGGCGCAGGCCGGGGAAAGCAGCACGGTCTCTCCTTTTCTTGCCGCCGCAGCCGCCGCGCCGACCGCGACAGCGAGCGTTCCGGCGTGCACGCACGAAGCTGCCCCCGCAAGCGCTCCCGCGAGGTCGGCGGCCGACTCGCCGATCAGATAGGCCGCGCGCGCCTTGCGCGCCACGACATCGCGAAGGAAGCGGAAGTCGGCGCCCTTGTTGCGGCCCCCGAGAACGATGTGGACGCTGCCGTCGGCGAATCCCTCGAGTGAGCGAGCCGTGGCTGCGACGTTGGTTCCCTTCGAATCGTCGACGAAGCGGACTCCGGAAATCTCAGCGACCAGCTCGACCCGATGCGGCAATCCACGGAACGCCGCAAGGGCCGTCGCAAGTCCGTCCCGCGGCACGCCTACCGCGCGCGCCAGAAGCGCCGCGGCCATTGCGTTCTCGAGATTGTGCGTACCGGGCAGAGAGAGATCGGCGCGCGCGAAAAGCGGATGCTCTGAGCCGTCTTCGGCCACTTCGCACACCAGGTCGCCGACGCAGCGGCAACCCGCTCCCAAAGAGCTCGTCGCGGTCGACGAGAAGAGGCGCCTGCGGGCGGCCGTCCGGCTCGTGGCGACCTCCGGCTCATCGGCATTGAGCACGGCGACATCTTCCGGGAGCTGATTGGCGAAGATCCGCTGCTTTGCGGCGAGGTAGCCGGCAAGGTCCCCGTGGCGGTCGAGGTGATCCGGAGAAATGTTGAGCAGCGTCGCCGCCTGCGGGCGGAAGTGAACGATGGTCTCGAGCTGAAAGCTCGAGAGCTCGACGACGAAAAACCGGCCCGGAACGCCGTCGACGACCGCCGCCAGCGGTCGTCCGATGTTGCCGCAGACCTCGACGTTGAAACCGGCACCCGCAAGCAGAGCACCCGTCATCGCAGTCGTCGTCGACTTGCCGTTGCTGCCCGTGATCCCCAGGACCGTGCCGTCGAGATACGACCACGCGAGCTCAACCTCTGCGACGACCGGAACTCCCTGCGCCGCCGCCGCGACGAGCAGCGGATGATCGAGACCGATCCCCGGAGATACCACGACGGCGTCGATGTCGCCCGGAAGCTCGGACGAAAGATCGGAGAGCCGGAGCTCGACCCCGGGATCGGTCGAGAGCTCGGCAGTTTCGAGACTCTCAGCGCCACGGCGGTCGCTGGCCACAACCTCGATGTCGCGGCGCCGCAGGAGCCTTGTTGCCGCGACTCCAGAGAGCCCAAGTCCGAGGACGAAAACGCGTTCGAGGCGCGCAGGATCGAATTCACGCGGAGTCATCGCAGCTTGAGCGTCGAAAGAGAGAGCAGCGCGAACATCACTGCAACGATCCAGAACCGCACGATGATCTTGGGTTCTTTCCAGCCAGCGAGCTCGAAGTGATGATGCAATGGCGCCATGCGGAAGATCCGCTTGCCTCGGAGCTTGAATGAGCCGACCTGCAGGATCACGGAAAGCGCCTCGATGACGAAAAGGCCGCCGACGAGAACCAGGAGCAGCTCCTGTTTCGCGAGAACCGCGACCGTACCGATGGCTCCGCCGAGCGCGAGAGAACCGACGTCGCCCATGAATACCTCGGCCGGGTGAGCGTTCCACCACAGGAAGCCCAGCGACGAGCCGACCAACGCACCGCAGAAAACCGTAACCTCGCCGACCCCCGGGACATACGCCACCTGGAGGTACTGCGTCAGCACGCGATTTCCGGCGATGTAGGTGAAGACTGCGTAGGTCGCCGCGGCGATCAGCGTCGCACCGATCGCCAGTCCGTCGAGCCCGTCGGTCAGATTCACGGCGTTCGAAGCTCCGACGAGCACGAAGACGACGAACGGGACATACAGGATTCCGAGGTTGATCACCAGCTCTTTGAAGAAGGGAAACGCCAGCGTGGGAGCGAAGGCGCCTTCGATCGGCATGATGCGAAGCAGAGCGCCTGCGAGCGCAGCGACGCCGACCTGCAGCAGGAACTTGGCGCGCGCAGAAAGCCCGAGACTGCGCCGACGGCGGATCTTGAGGAAATCGTCGAGGAAACCGATCACGCCGAAGCCGACAGTCACACCGATTGCGATCCACACATACAGATTGCTGAGGTTCGCCCACAGCAACGTCGGCACGATCAGGCTGAACAGGATCAGAAGTCCGCCCATCGTCGGCGTACCCGCTTTGACCTGATGGCTTTGCGGTCCGACCTCGCGGATGCTCTGTCCGACAGACAACCGGCGCAGAGTGGCGATAAAGCGTGGCCCCAGTAACAGCGAGAGGAGAATCGCCGTTACGACAGCGCCCGCGGTGCGAAAGGTGATGTAGCGAAACACATTGAACAGCGCGAACCGCTCATGCAGCGGATAAAGCAGGTGATAGAGCATCAGCTCCTCGCCTCGGAGCCGATACGCTCGCCGATCGCGATTTCGAGCTCGGCGCGATCGGAAAAGGGAATGCGCTGCGTCCCGACGATCTGCTCGCTTTCGTGCCCCTTGCCGGCGACGAGAACGGACCAGCCTCCGGCCGTCGCCACGCCGACTGCGCGGCGGATCGCTTCCCTGCGATCGGGAACGATGCGGTAGTTGCGGTTGGCGCTCGCTTTGAGACCCTCTTCGACCGCCGCGAGAATCGCCAGCGGATCTTCGCTTCTCGGGTTGTCGGAGGTTGCGATCGGAAGGTCCGCTAGATCGCCCGCGACTTTGCCCATCACCGGGCGTTTTCCGGGATCGCGATCGCCACCGCATCCGAAGACGACGGCGACTTTGGTCCCGGTGAGCTCGCGCAGCGAACGGATCGCTGCGCCGAGGGCCGCATCGGTGTGAGCGTAGTCGACCACCGCAAGGAAACTCTGTCCGGCGCGAACGGCCTCCATGCGTCCGGCGAGAGGGCGGGTCCGCGCAAACCCCTGAGTCACCGCTTCCGGGGGGAGGCCAAGTGCCAGAGCCGCGGCCGCCGCCGCAAGCAGATTGGAGAGGTTATAGCGCCCGAGCAGGGACGACCGGAATGGAATCGCTCCGCCCGGAGTCGCGATGTTCCCGCGGATTCCTTCACCGTCGAGCTCGACCCCTGCGGGACGAATCGCCGCGCCAGAGCCCGTCGAGCCGAAAGTCCACTCGATCGTGAGCTCGCTCGCGATCCGCCGGCCATAGGAGTCATCGACGTTCACGACACCGACTCCGCCAGGCTTGAGTAAATCGAAGAGCTGGCGCTTGGCGCCGAAGTAGGTCTCCAGATCGCCGTGGAAATCGAGGTGATCCCGGGTCAGGTTGGTGAACAGCGCAGCGTCGAAACTCGCCCCTTTCACCCGGCCCTGCACGAGGGCATGCGATGAGACCTCAATTGCGACGGCGCGCGCGCCGCGATCTCTCATCGCAGCGAGAAGACGGAAGAAGTCCGAGGCCTCGGGTGTCGTGCGCTCGGTCGTCCGGCCGTTCGAAACGCCGCCGAGATCGTCTCCCGCGAAGCGGTAGCCGAGGGTTCCGATGCGTCCGCACGGAAAACCCGCCGCTTCGAGAATCGCAGCACAGAGCTCGACGACCGTCGACTTCCCGTTCGTGCCGGTGACACCGATCAGCTTCAGGTCGCGATCCGGGTGACCGTAGGCGGGCGCCGCGAGGTCGCCCAGGATGGCTCTCGGGTCCGTCGCGCGCAGCCAGGGAATGTCGCCGATGGCGTCCGCGGGGCGATCGCGATCCGCGATGATCGCCACCGCTCCGCGTTCGGCCGCCTGCCCGGCGAACAGGCGGCCATCGAACTTCGCACCGCTCCAGGTGACGAATAGCTCTCCCGGCTCGACCGTTCGAGAGTCGTGGCGAACGCCAAAGACCTCGGGGTCCTTCCCGAGGTCTCCGGTCACCGCGACGTTCGCGAGCAGCGCCGAAAGCTTCATCCGCCCGCTCCATTCGTGAGATACAGCTCGAGCCGTGCGCCCGGTGGCGGCAGCGGCGAGCCCGGTGGCGGCTCCTGGCGCGTGACGACTCCGGCGCCGCTCAGGATCGGATAGAGCTTCAGGTCCGCGGTGGCGGCGAGAGCCTGGCGCGCCGTCATTCCCGCGAGGTCCGGCAGGCCTCCTGCAGCAACGGCGATCGTCGCGGGCGGCATGTCTGGCGTTGCGCCTGCAGCCGCCGTTGCCGGAGCGACGCCGGAGTCGCCCGTCGTGGAGGTCGCCTTGTCCGCCACGATCTCGACCTCGCCCGGCCAGCGCTCGGGCCGATCGCGTTGCGGCGGCACATTCAGATAGAGCAATGCCTGCTGTGCGATGGCCGCGAAGACCGGCGCGGCGGCTTCGCCGCCGTGGTAGATCCCGCGTGGATCGTCGAGGACGACGACCGCGGTGATCGCAGGATGAGCGGTCGGTGCGAATCCAGCGAAGCTGGCGACGAATTCATTCGGCAGATAGCCCTTGCCGAGCACCGCCTTCTGCGCGGTTCCAGTCTTCCCGGCTGCGGGATAGCCGTCGACATTCGCCGCTTTTCCGGTTCCACCCTCGGCCGTCACGCCCGAAAGCAGTTCGGTGAGGACAGCCAGCGTGCGGGCGGAGACCGGACGTCCGCGCTCGATCGGCTGCGGATGCAGAAATTTGGCCGACTCCCCGCTCCCCGTCTGCCGGACGAGGTACGGTTCGAGCAGTCGCCCGCCATTCGCGACGGTCGCGAAAGCCAGCGCGAGCTGCAGAGGCGTGACGGAAAGCCCTTGCCCGAAGGAGATGTACGCCTTGGCGAGAGGTTGCCAACGGTCGACTGGCATCAGCAGTCCGGGACTCTCACCGGGAAGATCGATGCCCGAAAGGCGGCCGAAGCCGAATGCCCGAATCGTGGCGTAGAAGGTCGCGTTCGAGATCCGCAACGCCGTCTTGATCGTTCCCACATTCGACGACTTGGCGATCACCTGTCGGAAGGTCAGCAGTCCGAAGGGCTTGTGATCGGCGATATGAACGTTGGCGAGCGTTATGCCGCCCATCTCGCAGTCGAATACCTCGTCGGGATCGACGAGCCCCTCTTCGATCGCCGCCGCCGCGGTGACCATCTTGAACGTCGAGCCGGGCTCGTAGGCGTCGGTGACCGGTCGATTCCGGCGCGCTTCGTCGCTCGAGAGAGTGAAACGGTTCGGGTCGAAGGTCGGCCACGACGCCAGCGCGAGAACCGAGCCGTCCGCCGGATCGAGCAGGACGACACTGCCACTCTTCGGGTGTAGACGTTCAACGACGTTCGAGAGCTCACGCTCGGCAATCTGCTGCAACGCAGCGTCGAGGGTGAGGTAGAGATCGTTGCCCGGAACCGGGGCGGCGGACGGAAGATTTGCCGGAATCGCCATTCCCTGGCGCGCGTCGCGAAGGACCGTGCGGCGACCTGCCTTGCCTGCAACGACCTTGTCGTACATCGCTTCGAGACCGGAGAGGCCGTGATTGTCCGTTCCGACGTAGCCGAGCGCATGCGCGCCGAGCTCCCGCAGCGGGTAGTAACGCTTCGATTCCTCGAGAAAGTAGATCCCCTTGAGGCGCAGATCCTTCACCTCGCGCGCCTGCGGCGGATCGAGCTTGCGTGCCACCCAGACGAACTCCCGATCGGCGTCGAGCAGGCGCTCGAGCTTCGGCGCGTCGACGGAGAGAACTTTCGCCAGCGCCCGGGCAGCCACCTTGGCGTCGGCGATCTCTCGCGGAACTGCGAACGCGGACTCGACTTCCACCGAAACAGCGAGCTCGCGACCGCGCGCGTCGTAGATGGTTCCTCGTGGCGGATCAAGCTCGATGACTCGCTGCTGCTGACGTTCCGCGCGGTGCTCGAACTCGTCGTGCCGATTCACCTGCAGGTGATACAGGCGAACTGCGATCGCCCCGATCCACAGGGTGATGATCGAGACGAAAACCAGCAGCCGGTTCTTCACTCGGCCTCTTGGCGGAAGATCACCTGGTCGAGGCGCGGCGCTTCGAGACCGAGCTCATCCTTGGCGCGGATGGCCAGACGCTCAGGGTTCGCGAGATAGGCCGATTCGAGAAGGTACTGCCGCTCGACCTGATGGAGCTGGTGCGCGCGGCGCTCGAGAGCCTCGATGCGATAGCCGACACGCAGTGACTCGAGTTGCAGCCAGGTGTAGCTCATCAGACCCAGAGCGAGGGGAAAAACTGCAAGCAGAACCAGCGCGAGTTCACGCAGCCTCCGGCGATCGCGTTCCCGGACGAGATACGCGTTGACGACCGGCCGGTGGACCGTATAGGCGTTGCGCAAGCCTTCAGATTCTCCGTGCGGCGCGCAAGCGCGCCGATCGGCTGCGGGGATTGAACTGAACTTCCGCTTCGCCGGGGCGAACCGGTCGTTTGGTCAGCACTTCGAGCACGCGCGTTTCCGAGTGCGTACGGCCCGTGGTCGGATCGACCTCGCCCCGCGCCATGTTCCTGAACCGGTTCTTCACGATCCGGTCCTCGAGGCTGTGAAACGAGATGATCACGAGACGGCCCTCCGGATTGAGCATCCGCACCGCTTGATCGAGCAGCTCGTCGGCGGCCTGAAGCTCTTCGTTCACCGCCAGACGCAGCGCCTGAAAAACACGCGTCGCGGGATCGAGACGCTCGCCGCCATCGCGGCCGCGCCGCTTCGCACGCCGGACGACGTTGGCGAGGGCCACCGTGGTGTCGATCGGCGTCGACTGCCGCTCCTCGACTACTGCACGAGCCACACGACGCGACTCCGGCTCTTCTCCGTATTCTCGAAAGATCTCTTCCAAGTTCTCCTCCGTTGAAAAATTCACGAGATCGAAAGCTGTTTCACCGGACGTTCCCATCCGCATGTCGAGCGGTCCTTCGCGTTGGAAGCTGAAGCCACGCTCTGCGCTGTCGAGCTGCAGCGAGGACATCCCGAGGTCGGCATAGATCCCCGCGGGAGAAGCGAGCTCGCCCGCGTTCTCTCTCCGCTCAGCCCAGATCGCTTCGAGATCGCGGAAATTCCCTTCGACGAACTGCGCCCTGCCGCCGAACTCGGCGAGCCGCTCGCGAGCGAGGGCGAGCGCTCGCGGATCGCGATCGATGCCGACGAGGCGAGCGTCGGGATAGCGGGAGAGCAGCGCGTGAGCATGACCACCGAGACCGAGCGTGCAGTCGACGAAGATTCCGCCGCGCTCAGGATCGAGCCAGTGGAGGGTCTCTTCGAGAAGTACGGATCGATGTTGAGCGTCGGCCATTCGCGGAACAGCATGGGGAATCAGATTCCCCGCTCCGAGAGAAGCGCGAAGTCGTCGTCGGTGAACGGATGTTCCGCCAGCCGCTTCTCGAAGCGCTCGCGATTCCACACCACGAGATGGTCGATGCGCGCCGAAACGACGACCTCGCCGGTCATGCCCGCGCTCGTTCGCAGAATCGTCGGCACGAGAAGGCGACCCTGACCGTCGAGTCGCGACTGCTGACCGAAATAGCTCACCCGTTCGAGGTAGCGCTCTTTGATCCGGTCTGTCGCTGGCAGCGCGGAAAGCCGGGACTCGATCTCTTCCCAAACCGGCACCGGATAGACAAGTGCGTGGTCACCGGCGACGGAGGTGATGAAGAACTCGCCGCCGAAACGATCTTCCAGAGTCCGCCGGAAGTCCGTAGGGACCTTCAGACGCCCTTTGTCATCGATCGTCGCAACAACGCTTCCGCGAAACATCTCTCGCCCCTGGGTTGGCAAAGGGTTAGGCGTTCAATGTACAAGAGAGTTCCACTTTTGTCCATTTTTTTCCACCACTTTCCGAGCGCTCGACATCGCCGCAAAGCAGCGCAAACACAGCGTAAAAACTAATCAGAAGGAGCGCGGCGATTGCGCCTCGCCGAGCCCGCGAGGCGTCCGACGGATTCGGCTAGCGCGAGGGCGGAGTTGTCGGGGGGGCGGGCGGCGCAGTTTCGCCGGAGCCTGCTCCCGTCGGCGTTTCGACGGCGGGTGCCGCGAGGGGTGCCGCGGCGGCGCGCTTCGGCGCGAAAGCCGCGAGCGGATCGTTCTCGGAGTCGCGTGGAACTTCGCGATAACCGATCGCGTCCGCCGGCGTGTTCTCGACGAGAAAGGCTTTTTTCTCGAGGTCCGCGAGATAGGTCTTCATCTCGGTTTCGAAACGCTTGCCCTCTTCGCGGCTCGCGAGCGCTTCCTTGACCTCGGACAACGGACGGATCGTGCTCTCGGCCCGCTCGACGACCTGCAGCAGGTGCAATCCGCCACGCGCTTCGACCGGCGAGGAAACCGCACCCGCAACGAGTCCCGAGACGGCCGCCTCGAGCGCGGGAGAGAGCTCTCCCTTGACGACCCAACCCAGGTCGACCGGTCCGGTTGCATCGCCGCCACCGAGACGTGCGACGACGTCGGCCATCGACTCACCGCCAGCGACCGCGACGCGCATCGCTTCGGCGACCTTACGCGCCTCTTCACCGGAGAGTTTCTCCGTCGGAATCACGATCTCCTGGACCTTTGCGCGTGCCGGCACCCGGAATTCCTCGAGATGCTCCCGGTAGGCGTGCTGGAGAAACTCGTCGTCGATCACGATCTTCGAGCGCACTTCACGCTGAATCACCTGATTGACCCGGATCGAGCGCCCCGTACGATCGCGGAAATCATCCATCGTCATGCCGGCGCCCTTCAGGGCGGTGAGGAAGTCGGCCTCGGTCGGGATACCCATGCGGTTACGCGTCGAATCGACGGCATCGTCGAGCTCAGACTTCGAAGGTTCAATGATCAGCTGCCGCGCTCGGGAGAGAAGAAGCAACTCGTCGAGAACTTCCCGCATCGTCGCCTTTCCGGCGTCGGCCGCCATGACACGACGCTCCTCGGGCGTGAGCTTGTCGTCTTCGCTGATCGCGCTCAGGCGAGCTTCCTTGCGATTCTTGTAGTCGTAGAGGGTCGCGATCTCGTCGTTGACCCGAAGCACGATGCCGTTCAGGCTTTCGGCGGCGAATGCGGTCACGGGAAATGCGCAGGAAATCAGGGCGACGCAGATGGTTCGCTTCAGAAAGTCAACGCTCTTCATGCGGCCTCGAAGTCGGGAAGGATCCCCGGTAGTTGAACGGCAGATTGCGGTCATACACCGCCACAGTGTAGCGGCTCTGCGCATCGGCGAACAGGGCTTTGAGATGGGCGTCGGCGGTCGCCTCGCGCAGCTGTCGACGGATCGTCGGCTCGACTTCCGCGAGAGTCGGATTCTCGGCCGGAAGACGTTCGACGACCTGAAAGATGTGAAATCCGTAGTCTGCAGGAACGACGTCGCTCAACTTTCCCGCATCCAGACGAAAGATGAGGTCGGCGAACGCCGGCGGCAACTCGTCGTGCGCGAGGAGACCCTGGTCGCCCCCGGCCGGAGACGAACCCTGAGGCGTCACCTTCGCCAGCACAGTCTCGAAAGCCACGCCGGCGGCGAGCTCGCGACGCGCACGTTCTGCGACGAGGCGATCGTCGACGAGGATCTGACGCAGGTGCACGCGAGCGGGGCGAGTGAACTCGGCGGCGTGAGCGGCGAAGTATGCCGCGACATCGGTCTCCCCCGGTTCGGGAACAGGCGTCGCCGCAAGCAGCGGTTCGACCGCTGCGGCTGCCGGAACCCCTCGAGCGATGAGGCCACGCTCCCGAGCCAGCGTCGCGAGCAGCTCCTCCCGTACGAACTGATCGAACAGGCGGGAAAGGACTTCGCTGGCGAGACCGCCACCCGGCTCGCCGAGGTTGCGCTGCAGATAGGCGTCGAACGCCTTGGCGCGCAGCTCGCGGTCACCGACCTTCGCGACGACATCCGGGCCCGGAAGGGCGGCCTTCTGCCGGCAGCCACCCGCCGCAACCGCGCCCGCCACAGTGACCGTAAAGAGCGCTGCCGTGGCGAGCGAGGAGGCATTTCTGACCCAGTTCACGCGGCAAGCTCCGCCAGCACGTTGCGCGCAATCTCGACGACTGACTGGCCAGGCGGCAGCTCGAGCGTGAGGACTCCGGTCGGGCTGAACGCCGCTCCCGTTCTCGTCGAGACGTAACGGATCAGGCGATCGACATCGATCCGCGCGTCGCGACGCAGCCGGAAGATCAGCTGCCCGGCACTTGCCGAGATCGCCTGGACACGCAGCGACTCCGCGGTGCGCTTGAGGTCCACGAGATCGAGCAGGCCGAGCACCGCTTTGGGCGGCCGGCCGAACCGGTCGGTGAGCTCGGCGAGCAGCTCTTCGCGCGGCAGCTCGGCGGTCGCAAGCTTGCGGTAGATCTCCATGCGCAGGTTCTCGTCCGCGATGTAGCCCTTGGGAATCGTCATGACGAGCGGCAGGTCGAGCGCCACGCTGGGACCCTCTTCGACCGTCTCGCCCTTGAGCTCCCGCACCGTATCTTCGAGCATCTTCAAGTAGGTCTCGATCCCCAGCTCGGCGATGTGACCGCTCTGCTGGGCTCCGAGGAGGTTTCCGGCGCCGCGGATTTCGAGATCGCGTCCGGCGATGCGGAAGCCCGCACCGAGCTCGGTGAACTCGCGCAACGCCTCGAGCCGTCGACGCGCCTCATCGGTCAACGGAACATCGGGCGGAACGAGCAGGTAGCAGTATCCGAGCTCGCGGCTTCTGCCGACGCGACCGCGCAACTGGTAGAGCTGCGCCAGACCGAAGCGATCGGCGCGATGGACGATCATCGTGTTGACGGTCGGAATGTCGATGCCGTTCTCGATGATCGTCGTCGCGAGCAGTACATCGAACTCTCGTGCCGTGAATGCGTGCATTCGCCGATAGAGCTCGCGCTCGTCAAGCTGACCGTGACCGATCGTGATCCGCAGACCCGGAATCAGGTCCCGAAGGACCCCCGCCATCTGCTCGATGGACTCGACGCGGTTGTAGACGTAAAACACCTGACCGCCGCGGCCGAGCTCGAATTCGATCGCCTCACGCACGAGCTCGGCCGAGAACGGCAACACCGCTGTCTCGATCGCCATCCGGTCTTTCGGCGGCGTCTCGATGACCACCATGTCGCGCACGCCGGCGAGAGAGAGCTGCAGTGTACGGGGCAACGGCGTGGCAGACATTGCCAGAACGTGGACGTTCTTCTTCAGCTGTTTCAGGCGCTCCTTCTGCGCGACACCGAAGCGCTGCTCTTCGTCGACGATCACCAGACCCAGTCGATTGAACTCAATGTCCTTGGACAGCAGGCGATGGGTGCCGAGCGCAATGTCGACCTTGCCGCTGGCGATGCGCGCCTTCAGGTCCTTGAGGTCCTTTCCGACCCGCAGCCGCGAAAGCCGCTCGATCGTCACCGGAAACCCGTCGAACCGGCGGGTGAAGACTTCAAGGTGCTGGTCGGCGAGAATCGTCGTCGGCGCGAGCACCGCCACCTGGTAACCCGCATCGACCGCCCGGAACGCCGCTCGCATCGCCACTTCGGTCTTGCCGAACCCGACGTCACCGCAGAGCAGACGATCCATCGGTTTCGACTGCGTAAGATCTTCAAGGACCGTCACGATCGCGTCCGCCTGATCCGCGGTCTCGTCGTAGGGAAAAGCAGCGGCGAACTGCCGCTCTAGGTCCGTCGAGCCGGCGAGGATCGGCGCGCGCGCGAGCTGCCGCTCGGCGTAGAGCTTGAGAAGCTCTTCCGCCATGTCGCGCAATCCACTCCTGACCTTCGACTTCGTCTTGTTCCAGGACGATCCACCGAGCTGGTCGAGGCGCGGAGCGATCCCTTCGATGCCGCTGTACTTCTGGACGAGATCCAGTCGGGCGAGGGGCACGAGCAGGCGCTTCCCGCCGCCGTAGAGGATCTCCATGACCTCGTTGTCGGCGGTCGCGGGTCCGGCGAGGGTCCGCATCGACGCCGGCAGCGACGAGGATGCGGCGTCGTTCACGCCTGAGGGACCGCCGACCGATCGCAGCGCCACGAACTGGCCGATTCCGTGGTCGTTGTGGACGACATGATCGCCCACTTTGAGATCGCGCAGCGTGGCGAGAAACGGACCGAATCGCCCGCCTTTGCCGCGTCGCCCGCTGCGCGCGAGCGGTCGCGGGAGGAGCTGCGTTTCGCCATAGATCGCGACGCCTGCCACCGGGAGCCGGTATCCGCGCTCGACATCGCCGGAGACGAGCTCGACGCCGTTCGCTCCGAGCGCAACGTCGCGGCCTTCGAGCAACTCACTGAGTGCCGCGTGCCTTTCGCTGGGGGCGACGAGCAGGAGGCGCTCGCCCCGGGAGTGCGTGGCTGCAACTTCGTGCGGAAAACGCTGCAGTTGCCCATGGTAGAGATCGGTCGAGGTCACGCCGAAGTCGAGAGCTTCCCCTGGAGCTGCGAGCGGTACGAGGGCCGCTGCGGCACCGGACACGAGGGCCTGCACGGTTTCCTCCGGATGCTCGAGCAGCTCGGGATCGAGTGCGAATCGCTGATGTTCACGGCGCGCCGCGAACTCCTCGCGCAGACGCAGTGCATGGTGTGCGATCTCCGCCGAGAGCGCCAGCGGATCGAGAGCGACCCAGATCGCATCGGGAACGAGCTCGGCCAACGTCAGTGTTCGCGGAGCGAGAAGCGGCAGCAGATTCTCCCAACCGGGGAAGTGACCACCACCGGCAAGATCGATCAGGTGGTCCCGCGTCTCCCGTCCGGGCTCGAAGCCGGACGCACCGATGGCCTCCCTGAGCGCGCCGGCGAGACGGCGTGCATCGTCGGGGCCCTCGGGAAACAATGCCAGCGGCAGTACCGCCGCCTCGCGCAGCTCGTCATGCGAGCGCTGCGACTCGACCTCGAAACGGCGCAGGCTCTCGATCTCGTTGCCGAAGAGATCCAGGCGCAGCGGCTCGTCGTCGCCGGCGGCGAAAAGATCGAAGACTCCGCCACGAACAGCGAAATCACCCACCTCGCCGACGAGGTCGACGCGCCGGTATCCGAGCGCGGTCAGGCGACGGGCGAGCTCTTCGAGGTCGACTTCGTCGCCGCGTCGCAGCGAAATGGGAGTGAGCGCACCGGCGTCCGGCAGGCGGCGAAAGAGCGCCCGCGGCGTGACCAGCAGGGCGCGCAATCGACCCGCGAGGACGTCCGCGAGCGCCGTGACCTCCTGGGAGCGAACGGTGAGCGATGCTTCGGCTTCCTGATAGGGGGAAAGCGATGGCGTCGCGAAGTAGCCGCCCAACGTTTCTCCCGTCACCAGGCGAAGGCTCTCGAGCCACTCGAGCGCATCGGCCTCGTGCGGAACGACGACGATGAGAGGGCTCCCCCGCTTTTCGGCGATGAGATCGAGAACCCATGCCGCGGCGGAGGCCGGCAGACGCGTGGCGCGACCTCGCCGGGCGGCAAGTTGGGAAGAGAACTCGGTGAAGAGTGGATGTGCTGCGATCCGCAGGGAGAGTTCTCCCCACGGCGCGGGACGGCTCATGCCGAGGATTCTATCGAAGCCCGATTCCTGCGGCTTTCCGGCACGGGACTGCCGCGCCGGAAAGCCGCGCCCGCAGGCGTCGGTTGTCACTCTGGCGGCCTGCGGGTAGCATCGCTCGATTGATTTCAACGAGCCGGGAGGCAACATGAGCGGGGCGGAAGTCTGGTCGATGCTGTTCGTATTCATGCTGGCCGGATTCATCGGTTTCGAGGTGATCCGCAACGTCAGTCGGCTCCTGCACACGCCTCTGATGTCCCTGACGAGCGCCATCTCGGCGATCGCCATCGTCGGTTCCATTCTGCTCGCCGGGGAAAATCACGACACGCTGACGACGACGCTCGCCGCCATCGCCGTCGGCGCTTCGATGACGAACATCGTCTCGGGCTTTCTCATCACCGATCGGATGCTCAAGATGTTCAAGCGCCGAGAGGGTCCCAAGGCGTGATCGCGCATCTGATCCAGTTCTGCTACCTCATCGCCACCGGACTCTTCGTTCTGGCGCTCAAGTGGCTCTCGCATCCCACCACGGCACGTCGCGGTGTCCTCGCCGGCGTCGCCGGAATGACTGCGGCGATCGCCGGTACGCTTCTTTTTCCCGAGATCGTCGACTACCGCTGGATCGTCGTGGCGCTGGTTGCGGGAACGGTCATCGGGATTCCGCTGTCCCGGGTGCCGCTCACTGCGGTTCCTCAGCGCACGGCACTCGCGCTGGCCTTCGGCGGCCTTGCCGTCGGGCTCGTCGGCACCGCGAAGTACATGCTCTGGCGCCACCAGCCGGGAGAGCTCACGACCTTCCGCACGGTCGCGATCGCCATCGAGGTCCTGCTCGGTTTTCTCACGCTCACCGGCGCGCTCATGGCTGCGGGCAAGCTGCAGGAAGTCATCCCCACCCGGCCGATCACCTATCGCAACCAGAACCTGGTGACTTTTCTGCTGCTCGCGATCGCCATCGGCAGCGTGGTCCTGCTGATCCGCGATCCTTCGCAGTGGCAGTACTTCGCCGTGCTCGTCGCTCTGGCGCTCACCTTCGGCGTCCTCCTCATCCTGCCGATCGGTGGCGCCGACATGCCGACGGTGATCGCCCTGCTGAACAGCTACGCCGGTCTGGCGGCGGTCGCGATGGGATTCGTGCTGCAGAACAAGCTGCTCATCACCGCCGGCGCTCTCGACGGATCTTCGGGCTTCATCCTCTCGCTCATCATGTGCAAGGCGATGAACCGCTCGTTCACGAACGTCCTCTTCGGCGCGTTCGGCCAGGTGCAGACCGCGGCGGCCGCGGGCGAACAGGGCATCTACAAGAGCGCGACGACGGACGATGCAGCTCTCATGCTCGAGAATGCGAGCAAGGTCGTCATCGTGCCGGGCTACGGCATGGCGGTTTCGCAGGCCCAGCACCGCGTGAAGGATCTCTACGATGTGCTGACGCAGCGCGGAATCGAAGTGAAGTTCGCTGTCCACCCGGTCGCCGGCCGCATGCCCGGGCATATGAACGTCCTGCTCGCCGAAGCGAATCTTCCCTACGACTGTCTCGCGGAGATGGAAGAGGTCAATCCGGACATGCCGCAGGTCGATGTCGTGCTCGTCATCGGCGCCAACGACGTCGTGAACCCGGCGGCGCGTACGGATGAGAAGAGCCCGATCTACGGAATGCCGATCATCGACGCCGACAAGGCACGCGCCTGCATCGCCATCAAGCGGTCGAAGAATCCGGGCTTCGCCGGCATCGACAACCAGCTCTATTTCATGGACAACACGCTGATGGTCTTCGGCGACGCCAAACAGGTCGTACAGGGAATCCTCTCGGCGCTCAAGGGCGAAGAGGGCTCGGGTCACTGAGCAGTGCGGTGAGCGAGAACATCGCGGCCGACTCGGCGGAGACATTCCTCATTCAGCTGGGCAGGGCGCTCCACGAAGCCGGTTTTTCGGCGCCAGAGCTCGAGTCGGCGCTCGCGAGTGTCGCGGGCCGGCTCGGGATTCCGGCGCAGTTTTTCTCGACGCCGACGTCGCTGTTCATCTCGTTCGGCGAAGGCGTCGCACAACGAACGCATCTCGAGAGAGTGAATCCGGCGGGAATCGACCTCGGCCGGCTCGCCGATCTCGAGGACCTTCTCGATCGGGTGAAGAGCGGCCGTACGCCACCCCACGACGCGAGCCGTGAGATCGAAGCGCTCGCCCGGAAGCCGCGACGGTACGGGCGCAAGCTCACCTTCTTCTGCTGGGGACTGGCGTCGGCGACCAGCGCGGTCTTTCTCGGCGGTTCCGTGCGCGAGGTCGCAGTCGCGGGATTCGTCGGCCTCGTCACGGGGCTCCTCGCCTATCTCGCGGAGCACCGCCCGTCCGCTGAGCGTCTTTTCGAGCCCTTCGCCGCCGCTTTTGCGGCTTTCACCGCCGCGGTCGTCGCGCAGACGGCTCCGCCTCTTTCGGTCTACATCGCGACCGTCGCCGGACTCATCGTGCTTCTTCCCGGCTATACGCTCACCGTGGCACTGTCGGAGCTCGCGGCGCGTCACCTGTCGTCCGGAACGGCGCGCTTCGCCGGTGCCCTCGTCACGTTCCTGATGATCGGTCTCGGTGTCGCCGTCGGCGGGCGACTGGCCCAGGCGACGATGACGGCGATGGTGAGTCCGGAACCCGGATTCGCAGCATCCCGCGCGATCTCCTTCGGCCCGCCGACGTGGCTGCAGATCGCCGCGCTGCTCCTCGCTCCGCTGGCGCTTTCAGTACTCCTGCGCGCGCCGCGCGCCGAAATGCCGTGGATCGTCGTTGTCGGAGCGATCGGCTACTTCGCGGGTCGCTTCGGTGCGGAAATTCTCGAGCCCGAGGTCGGAATGTTCGTCGGCGCGCTCGCGGTGGGGTTCGCGAGCGGCATCTATGCCCGGCTGCGCCGGTTGCCGAGCTCGATCACGCTCGTCCCCGGGATCCTCATGCTCGTTCCCGGTTCGATCGGCTACCGCAGCCTGACCGCGCTCCTCGCGCAGGAGGTCGTGCCGGGAATCCAGACGGCCTTTCGGATGCTGCTCGTCGCGGCTTCGCTGGTCGCTGGAATTCTTCTCTCCGCTGCGCTGACGGTCGAACGGAGGGATCGCAGCGAGGCGCTTCCGGCGCCGCCCGCAGGGTAGCGCAGGACCTTCAAGGTTTCGCTATCGCGCCTTTCGTCGCTGTGTGCCGGTAGTGTCCGTCGAACGCCGTCGTCCAGGTCTTGCCGTCATCGGTCGAGACCTCCCAATGCTGGCGCACCGTGCCATCCGCGTTCGCCGTCCAGGTCAGCCGGCTGACCTGCTCTCCCCCCTGCGCGCGCGGCTTCCGTCCCTCGAGAACCATCGCGCCGCCGCGCATTCCACCCTCGAGGACCTGCGTTCCTCCCTTGTTGTCCACCCAGGCCTGACGCCAGATCTTGCGAGCGGCGTCGTAGGTGCTCAGGCTGGTGCCGAGAAAGTTGCCGCTGTTCGCCGAGTACTCCTCGCGAATTCCGCAAGCGCCGAAGATCGGTGAGATCCGGCTCTTGCTGGGCGGCGAGCCCGGGGCGTCGACTTCCCATTCCCCCAGCCAGAAGTCGAACTGACGATATTGAGCTGCCGAACATGGCGTCGCGGCCGCCGGCGACTGAGCCCGGGCGAATCCGCCGCCAGCGAACAGCGCCAGCGCGGCGACGACCTGGTACCGGCGCGAGGCTTCGAGTCGACGCATGAGAGAGCTCTCCGAGTTCAGGTCGACAGCAGCGTCGACACTTCGGAGTACGCGAATCGCACTGCGGAGTTCTGAACCGATCGCTCGCGAAATTTGAATCTCCTGCACAGCGCCGGAACGAGGCGCTCGAGCAGGCCCTCAGTCGATCTCGACCAGGGGATCGCCGCCCTCGACGGCCTCACCCGCGGAGACGAAAAGACGAGAGACGATCCCCGAGCGCTCGGCCTGGATCTCGTTCTGCATCTTCATCGCCTCGAGCACGACCATGGCCTGTCCCACTTCGACGCGATCGCCGGTCTTGACGCGCACGTCGACGACGCGGCCAGGCATGTAGGCCTTGACGATCTTCTTCCCCTGCTTCCCGGCGGCCCCGCGAGAGATCTCGGCGAGATGAGTGAGCGGATCGACCAGCTCGACTTCGAATGACCGGCCGCGCCAGTCGACCGAATAGACACCTTCGCCGGCGCGCACGACCGCGACTTCGTGACTCTCTCCGCCCACCAGGAGACTCATCACCCATGGGCCGAGCGCGCGAGTATCGACTTCGTGACGAACGCCGCCGATCTCGACGACGTAGATTCCGTGCTGACGATCGACAGTGACGCGCTCGCTCTTGCCGCCGGCTCGACTGACGAGCTGCATCTTCAGCAGCCCCCGCCGCCACGGCGGGCGTCACGTCGCGCCAACGCGCGCCAACCGCTGGGGTGCCCCTCGCCCTGCGGCAACTCTCCCGCCTGCCGCTGGCTGCGTTCGTAGTGGGCGATCGCCGCCGCGATCACTGCGATCTCCGGAATCTCGTCGCCGCCCTGAGGCGCGAGCTCTCCACTCTCGAGCTTGCGATCGAGCCAGTGAATATCGAACTGCGCGGCGAGGAAATCGGCATTGGCGAGAAGGGCCTGAAAAAGTGGCACGTTCGTCCGAATGCCGACGATGCGCAGCTCCTCGATCGCCCGGCCCAGGCGGCGAAGAGATTCCGCGCGATCCCGCCCCCAGACGATGAGCTTGCTGATCATCGGATCGTAGTGGATCGAGATTTCCGAGCCGCCGAAGACACCCGAATCGTTGCGGACTCCCGGACCCTGTGGCAGGCGCAGGCGCTGGATCTTTCCCGGCGACGGTGCGAATCGCCGGAACGGATCTTCGGCGTAGAGACGCACTTCGATCGCGTGACCGTTCGGAACGACGTCGTCGAACTCCGGTCCGAGCGGCTGGCCCTGAGCGATCTCGAGCTGCGCGATCACGAGGTCGAGCCCGGTCACCATCTCGGTGACCGGATGTTCGACCTGGAGGCGGGTGTTCATCTCGAGAAAGTAGAAGTTTCCCGTCGCGTCGAGCAGGAACTCGCAGGTTCCCGCATTGGTGTAGCCGACGGCTTTCGCCGCCGCCACGGCTGCCTCTCCCATGCGACGCCGGAGCTCGGGCGTCACCACGGTCGATGGCGCCTCTTCGACGACTTTCTGATGGCGCCGCTGCAGCGAACATTCGCGCTCGCCGAGCGACACGACCTTGCCATGATGGTCGCCGAGAATCTGGATCTCGATATGGCGCGGACGCTCGACGTACTTCTCGAGAAAAACCGCGTCGTCGCCGAAGGAGGCTCCGGCCTCCGCACGCGCGAGACGATAGCCCTCCGCGAGCTCAGCGTCGTTGCGCGCGACCCGCATCCCTTTGCCGCCGCCGCCCGAAGAGGCCTTGATGATCACCGGATACCCGATGGTCGCGGCGAAAGTCCGGGCACTTTCGACATCGGGAAGCGCTCCGGGAGAGCCCGGCACGACGGGAACACCGGCGGCGATCATGCGATTGCGCGCTTCGACCTTTCCGCCCATTGCGCCGATCGCCTCGGGAGAGGGTCCGATGAAAACCACGCCACGATCGCGGCAAAGTCGAGAGAATTCGGCGCGCTCCGAGAGAAAACCGTAACCGGGATGAATCGCATCGGCGCCGATCCGTACGGCGAGATCGACCAGCTCTTCGGCCTTGAGGTAGCTCTCGCGCGACGGCGCCGGGCCGATCCGGTACGCCTCGTCAGCGGCCAGGACGGCGAGCGATTCGCGATCGGCGTCGGAGTAGACCACCGCACCGCGGATGTTCTTCTCGCGCAGCGCGCGCAGGATGCGCACGGCGATCTCGCCGCGATTGGCGATCAGGACTTTACGGAAAGGAATCAATCAGGTCTCGCGGGTTTCCTGGAGCGGGATGGTACCACCGGCACCCGATTCGCCGACGTCCCTCTGCCGGAACCCGAGCATCGCGAGCACCAGCGCTCCGAGCCCGGCGAGCGCCGAGGACGCCCACAGCGGACGGCGGTCGATCGAGAAGTCCACGCGGTGGCGTCCGGCGGGAACGGCGACGCCAAGATGGGCAATCTGCGCGATCAGGGTCGAAGCTTCGCGCCCGTCGATCCTGACCCGCCAGAGCGGCAGGAAGGCGCGGCGGAGCGACAGCACACCCGCCACCGGCGAGTCCGTCTCGACCACCACGGATTCGCGCTCATTTTCGATCAGGCGCGCGACGCCGGAGCCGGCGACCTCCCCTGCCTGCGCTCGCGGGCTCGCGGGCGCCTCGGGAGCTTTCGGCAGGAAGAAGCCGGCGGCGACTGCATCGGCCGGTATGACCACCGTGCGATGCGGATCGAAAGCAGGATCGAAAACCGCCGCGAGCGCGGCGTTCATCTGCGGCGCGCGCACGACTTCCGTGGCGAATTCGACCTCGCCTGCGCGCCGATTCAACTCGTAGAGATGGACGGTCTGACCGAAGTTCTCGTCGCGCGAGATCTCGCGCGCCTGCTCGCGCGCATCGACGGCGAGCTCGCGATCGAGCAGCAGATAGTCGACGCCGAGAACGGAAAGAAGATCGAGGCGCCGGACATCCGAGAAGTTCTTCAGCCCGACGGTGATCGCCTGCGTGAGAAAACTGTCGAGCCCTTCGGGCGAGACGGCGAGCTCGACGCGCAGCCCGTGCAGCAGGGCCGCGAACGGATAGAGCTCGCGTGCCGAGCGCCGCGTGAGCCAGAGCAGCCGTCCGTCGGGGTAGGTCCCTCGCGTCATCGTGCTCGGTCGGAAGAGATCGAGGTTGGCGCCGTGAACGACGACGCTCCCGGCGGGAATCGCCGCCAGGATCGGCGGTGCTTCGAGGTAAAGCGCGCTTTCGTCCATCGGCAGCCCGGGAAGCATCGCCCAGACCTGCGTCGCGGCGTGCAGCCATAGCAGTCCGGAAACCGCGAATCCCGAAAGACCCGGACCTCGCTGACCGAACCGCAGCAGCGCGAGAGCGATGAGAAGCGATCCGACGGAAAGCAGAGATAGCCCCTGCAAACGGACGAGCTCGCGTGCGAGCGTCGCCGCCGGGAGCTCCGGTGAAAGCACTCCGCCGACGACTCGGGCGAAGCCTTCTCGCGCCACGAGCGAAATCGCCAGCACGGCAACGAAGGCGATCGTGAAGGCGCCTACAATCCGCAGCAGCCGACGCCGTCCCTGTTCGCGCACGAGCTCGAAGCCGAGCCCGGCAAGAAGGCTTGCACCGACGGCGCCGGGCAGCCAGAACTTCGCCGGAAATCTCAGCAGACGCCCGAGAGGCAGCGCCCAGACGGAGTCGACGATCGGGTTGAATCGGCCGAGCGCGAAGAAGAGCGCTACGGCGATGGCCCCCAGGCCCCAGGCCGCGGCGCGAGCCGGCCCGGAGCTCCGCGGCGCGACGTCCGAGCTCTGCTCTGTCCCCGCCTCTCTCGTTCGAAAAGCCCGGCCCGCTCCGACGACGGCCAGAGCGAGCGCGATCAGTCCGGGATAGAGCGAGTAAAGCAGCGGCGGATAGCCGTCGAAACGATCCGGCGCGAGAACCTCGCCTAAGCTCGGCCGGCCGAAGAAGAACGGGAAGAAGACGTCGGCGAGATGCGCCCAGCGAAAGCTGCCGACGATCGATTGCGGCTGCCCGAACAGGGCATTGTTGCGAAAGGAGAGCGGCAGGATGCGCGCCATCTCGACGATCTGCGGCGCCGCGAGCAGGCTCCCGGCGCCGAGGGCGAGGGCGAGTCTTCCAGAGAAGGCGCGCCATCCTGCCACCGCGACAAGGGCGCTCGCCGCGAGCCCGAGTCCGAGCAGCGCGAGAAGCGGTTCACCGCCGACCAGCAGGAGCGCCCAGACGATGCCCGCCGCAAGGAGGCCGCGGCGGCGCACGCTTCGCGCCTTGCCGGGAGCCGTCTCGAGAACTGCGGCGACCAGCGCCGGAGCGAGAGCGGCCGCGACGATGGTGTTGTAGAGATTCATCTGGCTGACGAAATAGCCCGACAGCGCGTAGATCGTCGCGCCCATCCACGCCGCCGGTGCCTGGAGACCGAAGGCCCGTCCCATCCAGAAGGCAGCGGCGAGCGCAACGAACCAATGCAGCCAGAAGTGCGCATTCAGCGCCCAGAGCGTCGTGCGCGCTCCGCTACCGGCGAGCAGCAGCAGGTTGTCGGGATAGAACGGCAGGGCGTTCAGATTTCCCGCCAGCGCCTGACCGCCGGCACGCAGCGGATCGACCAGCGGAATTTCGCCGCGCCGCAGGCTGTCGCCGAGCGCGGCGCGATCGACCAGATGCGTCTGGAGCACGTCCCGCAGGATGAGTGTTCGTTCTCCCGACACCAGCGGAAAGACGATCCAGCCCAGCAGAAGAAGGACGGGCAGGACGTACGGAAGCGAGAGCCGCTTCACGCCTTCCGCCACCCGAACCCGAGGGCTCCGATCCCACCGAGCAGGCTGAGAACGGCGGCGATCGCTTCGGGCCGGTGCGAACTGCCGATCCGGACCTCGTGCCGCCCGGGCGGAACTTCGACGCCGAGCAACAGCAGATCGACGGGCTGCGTGTTCAACCGTTGACCGTTCTCGAGGTGCGCCTCCAGGATCGGGAAGTAGTCGCGCTGCACTACCAGCAGACCGCCGGCGCTTTCGACCTCGACCGAAAGCTCGTCCACCCGGGAGCTCACATGGAGAACCCTGCCTTCCGCATGGTGCGTTACCGCGCGGCTCACGGCGGCGAGTGTCAGCGGATCTGCCGCATGGGTCATGATCGCGAGCGCTTCGATCGGCGACGGCGCGAGCTGGACCTCGCGCGGCCAGAATGCGGGTGGAGCCGGATCCGCGACGCGATAGAGCTCCCCTTGAACGCGCAGTCGCTCCTCCGCCGCGATTCGCTCGAGCGGCGGCGGCGGCTTTCCGTCGTCCTGCCGGACGAGCCAGGAGACGCCGAGCAGGCGCATCCACTGAATCCGTGCCGGCCAGCCAAAGCGCGCGAGATTGTCGTTCAGCAGCGCCTGAAGGGGCGAAAAGAGACCGTCGAGATCGGGCGCCATCGGGTAGGTGAGACCGTGCATGGCGCCCGTGGCCGGATCGAGATCGAGACGAACGTCGCGCCAGCCCTCGGCGACGGTCTCGACGCCGCGCATCGCGACCTGATCGGCCCACTGCGGAAACGTGTTCGCGACGAGAACGACCGAGCGCGAGTCGCCCAGCTTCGCGACCCAGGGAGCCGGTGGCGCGAGGTCTTCGACTCGATCCGTCGCGATCATCGGAACGAGCTGCAGCAGCGCGAGCGCCTCGAGCGCGACCAGTCCCACGCCGCTCCGGCGCTGCACCGCCCAGGCGCAGGTTGCGAGAAGAACGGCTGCAGCGACGAAGCCGAGAAGCCACTGCGCCTGCTGCGTCGCGGCGACCCAGTCGTAACGAGCGCCGAGTTCCTCCGCGAAGAAACTGCGCACGGAGCTGCGCGCGACGAGGAGCAACAGCGCCGCTGCGCCCGCGACCGCAGCGCCGGCGCGCAGACGACGAACGGCGCGATCGCGGCCGGGAGCGGACCCGTCCGACTCATGCCCATCCTGTCCGGCCGGGAAGAGATCCAGCACGCGATCGAGACCCCAGCCCGAAAGGAGCGCGCCGCCCACCGTCGTCCAGAGAAGGAACTTCTGCGGGTAACGGAAGAGTCCGCCCGAAAGCTTGAGCACGAGCTCGCCCGAGAGACCGCCGAGGAATGCGAGGAGGAGGCTCGTGCCGACGAGCAGCGCCCATTTCCAGTGCCGGCGGAGCGCGAACAGCGCCAGAGCGAAAGCGACGAGACCGAGATGGAGAGAGTAGATGTAGGGCGTGATCGGCGTCACGTTCGACCAGTATCCGAAGCGGCCGAGCTCGGAGGGCCAGCCCCACGGCAGGGGCAGAACGAATTCGAGGAGTCGAAGCGGATGCAGGGAATGGTTCGACGCCTGCGCCGAAACCAGTCCGTGGGCGCCGCGAAAGGTGTAGCCGAAGATTCGCGCGGTCGCGACGACCTGCGGTAACGCGACGAGCAGTCCGAGAGCACCCACCGCCAGTCCGGCGAGAAATCCGCGCCGCAGGCCGTGGCGCTCCCAGGCGACGAGCGCCATCGGGCCGAGCGCGAGGGCCGCGGTGACCGGCTCGCCGGCGAGCAGCATGAGTCCACAGGCGATCCCGCCCCAGAGGAGGCCACGTCGGCCGCCGCGCGCGAGGCCCCAGAGGACAAACGGCAACCAGGCCGCAACCGCGATCAGGTTGTAGAACGAGAGACAGGAGAGGACGTAGCCCGAGCCGGCGTAGGCCAGCGCCGACATCGCCGCCCCCAGTCCGCTCTGACCGTACTCCCGGGCGAGCTTGCGAAAGCCGATGAACGCCAGAAGCCAGTGCAGGCAGTAGTGCGCGTTGAAGGCGCTCCAGAACGGCAGCACCAGGTACAGCAGATTTCCGGGATAGAACGGCAGCGCGTTGGGATTGCCGGCGAACGGCTGTCCCAGGGCCCAGGTCGGGTTGAAGGCCGGAACGACGCCGTGCGAGAGCGCTTCGGCGCCGAAGAACTTCATCGGCAGGTGGGTCGTCAGGACGTCGCGGAGGATCAACGTCCGATCGCCCGAGAGGAGCGGCCACGAGAACAGCAGCCATACCGACGCCAGGGCGATGAGCAGCAGACGCTCGCCGCGACGGCCGTTCTCGCTCGCGCTTAGAATACCGCCCATGATCCTCGCTCTCCTTCGCTCCCTGCGCCCGGCGCAGTGGGTGAAGAATCTCTTCGTGCTCGTGCCGCTGGTCTTCTCTCATCGGCTCGATCGCCTGGATCTCGCCCTGAGCTCGGCAAAGGCCTTCGTCGCCTTCTGCGCCGCCGCGAGCGCGATCTACCTTCTGAACGACATCCGCGACCGCGAGGCCGACCGCCTGCACCCGTCGAAACGGTTGCGGCCGATCGCGGCCGGGCTGCTCGCTACGGGCCCTGCGCTCGCTGTCGCGCTGACCCTCGCCGCAGCCGCGCTCATGCTCGGGCTTTCGCTCGGCGTCGGCTTCACGATCTGCCTCTCCATCTACCTCTCGCTGAACGTACTCTACTCGCTCGGGCTCAAGCACCTGGTCATCCTCGACGTGATGACGATCGCTCTCGGCTTCGTTCTCCGGGTCGAGGCCGGCGCGCTGGCGATCTCGGTCGAGGTTTCCTCCTGGCTGCTCCTGTGCACCACGTTCGTCGCGCTGTTCCTCGGCTTCGCGAAGCGCCGCCATGAGCTTGCGCTGGTGCCCGAAAAAGGAAGCTCGACGCGCGCCGTTCTCGAGCAGTACAACATCACCTTTCTCGATCAGATGATCAACGTCGTGACAGCGTCGACCATCGTTTCCTATGCTCTTTACACCGTCGACGCCGCGACCGCGACGCGACTCGGGACGAAGTACCTCATTGCAACGGTACCGCTCGCGCTCTTCGGGATCTTCCGTTTCCTCTTCCTTCTCTATCAGCGCCCGGGTGCGGCGAGCCCCACCGACGCGATTCTCCACGACCCACCCTTCCTCGTGAACCTCGGGCTCTGGGGTGTCGCGGTTCTGGTGCTGATCTACGGTGGCTGAATTCATCGCCACCCTCAAGGTCCTTAAATCCGATCGATGACCGAAATGAACGAGAACTCCGCGCGGGCCGCGACCTCGGCGGATTCCGCCCGGGAAACCGGTCGCAACGGCCGCCATCTCCTCGCCTGGCTCTTCCTCGCCTCAGGCGCCGCCGGACTCATCGATCAGGTGGCCTGGCTGCGCTACCTCTCGCTGGTGTTCGGCAACACGACGCTCGCAACGGCGACGCTGCTCGCCGTCTTCATGGCCGGGCTCGGACTCGGTGCCTTTCTCTTCGGCCGCATCGCCGACCGGACGCGGCGCCCGCTGACGATCTACGCCCTTCTCGAAGCCGGCATCGGCCTCTTCGCCATGTTCTCGCCGCGGTTCTTCGCCGGAATGACCGAGGTCTACGTCGCCGTCGACCGCAGCACCAATCACTCCGGTTCGGCGCCGTGGAGCTTTCTGCTGCTGCGGGTCGCACTCGTCGCTCTTTGCCTCTTGCCCCCGACGATCCTCATGGGAGGAACGCTCCCGCTCGTCGTCCGCAGTCTGTTCCGCGGCCGAGCGGTAGCGGGTGCCGCGAGCTCCACCGCGGGACCCGGGCGCGACGTCGCACTGCTCTATGGCGCCAACACCCTCGGAGCGGTTCTCGGCGTCGCCGGCGCCGGCTTCGTCACCATCCCTCTCGTCGGGCTGCACGCCACACTGCTGCTCTCCGCGGCGCTCAATTTCGCGGCGGCACTCGGCGCCCTCGCGCTCGCCCGATCCTTTCCACGGATCGCGACGGATGCCTCCGCGAACTTTGCACCGGCAGGGGAACCGCTGCACGACGCCTCGAAACGGCACCTGCTCGTCGCTGCGGCGCTCATGGGCGCGACGAGTCTCGCGTTCGAGGTTCTGTGGACGCGAATCCTGCTCTTCTACCTCGGATCGAGTGTCTACGCCTTCAGCCTGATGCTGCTCGGATTTCTCCTCGGTGTGGCCATCGGAAGCTTCGCCATCGCGCGCGTCGTGGATCGACTCGATCGCCCGCTGGCGCTTCTCGCCGGCGTCGAGCTCGGGATTGCCGCGACAGCACCGCTCTCCATCTGGCTTTTCGCGACGTTGAACGGGCGGCAGCTCGCCCTGTCCGAGACCCTTCATCCTCAAGGCTTCGGCGTCGCCATGCTGGCGCAGCTCCTCGCCGTCCTGCCGGTCGTCCTGCCGCCGACACTGCTCATGGGGGTGAGTTTTCCGCTGCTCGTGCGCATCTACACCGACCGGCGTGGCCAGGGCTCGCGCGCGATCATCGACCACGAAAGCGTCAGCACGCTCGGAGCGGACCTGGGCGCGCTCTACGGAGCCAACACTCTCGGTTGCATCGCCGGTTCGCTCGGCGCCGGTTTCCTGCTCATCCCCGCGCTCGGGACGCAACGCTCGCTTCTCTTCGTCGGCGCCATCTGCGCCGGAATCGCCTGGCTCTTCGTGCGCGGAGCGGGCGCCCCGACAGAGGCCGGCTCGTCTGCGGGTATCGACGGTGCGAAGAGGTTCCGTCGCGGCGTCACGGCGCTGGCGATTGCGACACCGTTGCTCTTCCTCGGCCTCGACGCGCTGCTCCCCGCGAATCGCGTGATTCTCGCTGCGGGGATCTTCGGCCAGGATCGCCCGGGAGACCTCGTTCACTTTCACGAGGATGCGAGCGCCGCCGTCGCGATCCGCAAGAAGAGCGAAGCCGCCGGTCCTTACCTTTCCCTCGAGCTCAACGGCGTCAACGTCGCCGGAACGAGCCCCGACCTCTACGCCGTGCAGAAGCTTCAGGGGCATCTGCCGATGCTTCTCGGCGACAGCCGGAACGCCCGCGTCGTGCACATCGGCTTCGGCAGTGGCGGCACTGCCTATGCGGTGTCACGCCATCCCGTGTCGGAGATCCGCATCGTCGAGATCAGTCCGGCCGTTCTCGCGGCGTCGAGCCGCTATTTCGCCGACATCAATCATGGCGTTCTCGCCGATCCGCGGGTGCACGTGCAGATCAACGACGGGCGCAACTTCCTCCTCGCAACGACCGAAGTGTTCGACGCCGTCCTCTCGGATTCGATCCATCCGCGCTACGCCGGCAACGGTTCGCTCTACAGCGAGGAGTATTTCCGGATCGTCGCCGACCGGCTCTCCCCCGACGGGGTGGTTTCGATGTGGCTGCCGATGTACACCCTGACGCCATCGAATTTCGCGATGATCGTGCGCGCGTTCAAGAACGTCTTTCCGGATACCGTGGTCTGGTACGAGCCGTCGGCGCTCAACTCGTTCACGGTCGTGACCGGAAGGAAGCGCGACGGTCCCTGGGATCCGACGGCGCTCGCTCGCGGATTCGCCGATCCGGCGGTGCAGGAGGCACTCTCGGATATCGGCATGCGGAATCCGGCGGATCTTCTCGCCTGCGCACTGCTCATGGGACCGGAGCTCGACGCCTACCTCGGCGCAACGCCGCCCCATGTCGACGACCTGCCCGCGGTCGAATACGAAAGCGGCACGCTCCTCGCCGGCGACTGGACATGGCTCGCGACCTTCTCGCAGCTTCTCGCGCATCGACCCGCCGAGCCGTGGCCGGCGATCCTCGAGGCGCTGCCGCCGGACCAGAAGGACAGGGAAAGGGAGCTCTGGCATCAGCGCACACTGCTGCTCGAAGATCAGCGCCGCTTTCTCGCCTCGCAGGTCACCCCCTACAGATGACCGCGGCGTCATGAGGCTCTTCTCCCGCCTCTGGCCGGAGGAGCGCATTGCGGCGCTGTTTTTCGCCGGCATCGCGGCGCTCTTCGCGGCCCGGCTCTATCCGTTCACCATCTGGCCGCTGTTTCTGTCCTATCTGCAGTTTCTCGGCGTGATTGCGCTCGCCGTCATTCCGCCGCGCCTCGTCGTCGATGCGGTCCGCCGGAGACGCGGAACGCACGTGCCCGGCGCCACGCGCCGCGACCTCGTCGCTTTCGCGCGCGCGCTCGTCTCGCTGCTCGTGGTTCTCATCGCCTACACCAACCTGAAGTGCCGACTGCTGCTTTTTCATCCACGGCTCTTCGACCAGATTCTCGAGCGGCTCGACGATGTGCTGCACGCGGGAGGAGGCGACTTCATCGCCTGGGTGACGACTTTTCATTCGCACCAGGGAACGATCGTTTCCTACTACTTCTACTACTACGCCTGGGCTGCGCTCGCTCTTCCGCTCGCCGTCGCCATGGCGCGGCGGCAGGGCGACGGCGAAACGCTCGTGCGCCGGACGCTCGCCGCACTCGGACTCTGCTACATCGTCGGCGTTTTTCTCTATCTCGCGCTGCCGACGCTCGGTCCGGCGATGGTCGAGCGCGAACGCTATTCGGCCCTCGCCGGAACCTCGGTCTTCACCCTGCAGCAGACGATGCTCGGCGCGCTGCGCCACATCGTGCAGAACCCGCTCGCTCCCGCGGTTCCCTTCTTCGGCCTTGCAGCTTTCCCGAGCCTCCACCTCGCGACGAGCTCGCTCGGGATCCTCCTCGCCTGGAAGACCTGGAGGCCGCTGCTGTTTCTGCTGGTGCCGTGGAATCTCGCGATCGCCGCCAGCGCGATCTACTTCGGCTGGCACTACGTCGTCGACTTCTACCCCGCGTTGCTCCTCGCCGGAGGGAGCTGGTGGGCGGCCGGGCGCTGGGTCGGCCTGCCGTCTAGTTCTTCGCCGTCAGCGACAAAACCGCCAGCAGAGAGCTCCCCACTGGCAGCCGGAGCGGACCCAGAAGCCGGCGCTCCAGGCGACTGAGGCCGAGGGCCGCTTTGTTCACGCCGGAGCTCGGAACGACCTCCGGTTGCGCTCGGGACGATGACGCCGCCTCTCGGGCGCGCGCGACGAGCTTCGCCAGCACCAGCCAGTGAAAAAAGTAGAAGGCCCGCTCGACCTTCCATCCGCTCGCTTCGGCCTCCAGGCGCAACCCGCGTTTCGTATACCGCGTGCGATGTTGATTCCACCGGTCGTGCTCCGTCCAGAGCCAGCGGAAGGCCGGCACGGTGACGACCATGAAAGCGTTTTTCGCGGCCAGCGTTGCAGCGTGCCGCAGTGAGCTCCGCGGATCCGGGAGGTGCTCCAGCACGTCGAGCATGAGGATGAGATCGAACGGCTGATCCGGCTGGAACGTCTCGTCGAAAGGTCCGACCTGGATACGATTTCTGTATGGACCGCGCTCCGCGACGAGTGCAGCGTCCGCCTCGACTCCCTGGACCTCGCCGAACTCCGCCAGCCGCGGAAAGAAGAGACCGTCGCCGCAGCCAATGTCGAGAATCTTTCGATCCGCGCGATGGGGACGAAGGTCGCGCAGTGCCTGCAGGACGACGTCTTCGCGGGCACGCCACCACCAGTGCCGCTCGAAGAGCTCGCGATAGGTCGTTGCATAGGCGCGGTCCATGACCCGGATGCGAACTGCGCGGCTAGCGCTGCACTCGTGCGGCGTCGGAGACGGAGCTCGAGCTTTCCTCTGCCGCGCCGATTCTGCGTGCGACGATATATACGGGTCGGCCCTTGACCTCATCGTAGATCCGCCCGATGTACTCGCCGATGACCCCGAGAAAGAGCAGCTGCACTCCTGCCATGAAGACGACGACGAGAATCAGTGCGGTGAATCCCTGTGGAGAACGGTCGAGAAAGAGCTTCGCGTAGAGAGCGTAGATTCCGAACAGACTGGAGAGAACCAGCGCCACGAGGCCCACAGCCATCGCGATACGGATGGGAACGACTGAGAAGGCGAAGATACCGTCGAACGCGAGCTTGAACAGTCCGCGAACGCTGTACTTCGAAGAGCCGGCGCTACGCGCCTGTCGCTCCACTTCGATTCCTGTTTGACGAAAGCCGACCCACGTCCGCAATCCCCTGAGGTAGCGATGTCTCTCTTGAGTACGCCGCAGCTCCGCGACGACCCGTCGGCTCATGAGGCCGAAATCGCCCGCTCCCAGAGGCAGCCGGAGGCTGGAGACGGCCGCCGCCAGGCGATAGAAAGTCCCATAACTCAATCGCAGGAGCAGACCTTCCTTACGCTGGACCCGGATCGCGTAGACGACGTCGAAGCCTTCCGCATACTTCGCCAGCAAACTGGGAATCGTTTCGGGTGCGTCCTGCAGGTCGCCGTCCATGACGACGACGACATCGCCGTGAACATGATCGAGAGCCGCGGTCAGGGCCGCCTGGTGTCCGAAGTTGCGCGACAGGGAAACGGCCCCTACCCTCGGATCGCCGTTCGATTCCGCTTCCAGAATCTCCAGTGTCCGGTCGCTGCTGCCGTCGTCCGCAAAGAGAATCTCATGCGGCCCTCCCGGCAGCGCATCCACAACTGCGCGCACGCGCCGCAGCAACTCCGCGAGATTCTCCTCCTCGTTGAAAACCGGAATGGCGATGGAGACCCGCGGCGCCGACTTCATCCGCGCGCCTTGCCCTGGAAATACACCATCTGCCAGAGCGTAACCCCGGCGGACCGCAACGAATAGGGCTCGAAGAGGACTTCCATGAACTCTTCCGAAAAGATCCTCCGCCACTCCGCGGCGGGTCGCGGGTAGTCGCCGCGATCGGCACGCGCTATGGAGCGCGCGACCGAGGCCTTGTCCGGAAGTACGAGATCGAGGATGTGAATCGCGCCGTCGTCCGTGAGCAGTTCACGCGCCTTGCTCAGGATCGTCCGGACTCCGGCGTCGTCGATGTGATGCAGGAGGCTGTTGAGCAGGATGAAGTCGAAACGCCCGGAGCTTTCAAGAGTCAGATCGCGGAGATCGGCGACGATGAATTCTCCGTGAAAGCGCTGACGCGCCTGTTCGATATAGCGCGGATTGATGTCGACGCCGACGTAGTCGCAGTGCTCGAAAACCAGGGAGTTCGTCCCCGGACCGCATCCGAGGTCGAGCACCCGCCGGATCGCAACGAGATCGTTGTGTCGACGGAGCGGCTCGAGCTTCGCATTCGCCCAGGGCCTCTGCCAGAGACGATAGAAAACCGGACTTTCGAGCAGCGCGGTCTTGAAGCGGGTCCAGGTACCCATCTCAGAAACGGTACCCGTAGCGGCCGATGACTCGCCAGTCGTCCGGCTGAGGCGGTAACGGCATCAAGCTCCTGTATGCCGCGTCGCGCAGGATCAATCGGTTCTCTCCGGAGGGGAGGCGAGCCTCGTGGATTCCTGCTTTCAAGTGTATCAGCGGGCTCGCGGTGGAATTCGCGACTCTCGCCGCACCGTCCTCTCCGTCGATCCGGGCGCTCGCGGGTTGGATTTCGTAGTCGCCTTCGTACCAGAGCTCGAAAGGAATCGGCCCTAGAGGAGCCTTCCCTGCGGGTCCGGAGTCGAAACCAGGAACGCAGATGGGCCCCCAGAGTCGAGGAAACTGCCGCAGGAGCTCCTTCAGGTCCCGGGTTGGCAGTCCGTCGAGCCGGTAGGAGAGCAGCACGAGTTTCGCGCCGCCGGCCCGAACCGCCGCCGGGATCGGAGGCAACTCGCCGCGACGATAGCGCTGCAGTTCCGGGATCCACAGAACCCAATGAAAAGGGTACGCATCGGGTCTGCGGATCAGCAGGCCGGCGCCATCGAACACCGGCGTCCCGGGCTGCGAGAGCGCGGAGGCCACCCGCACGACCTCGATCTGGATGGCATTCGTCGGGCGGAGGAATTGCCACAGACGAATCGCGGGCGGGCCGACGAAGAGGGACGCGATACCCATCCACGCCAGAGACCTTGCCGGCCAGATCCCGCGCTGCGCGAGATATCCCGCGTTCAGGACGACGAACATCGGCAGGACGCTCAGCAGGTAATAGTGAAAAGGTCCGGGCGTCAGAAAGAAGGTTGCGGCGCCCCAGACCGCGGACAGAAGGACATAGCGCGTGGAACGAGATGCGCCCGCCCCCTGCCGCAGCGCCCAGGTCACTGCGAAAACACTCAGCAGAACGAAGCCCGTATCGCGCAGCAGCAGATGTCGCGCGACGATCGGGCGAAACTCCTTGTAAGGATCGGCGACCGAGAGCTGCGCTGCGCCGGCAAAATTGTGGCGCAGAAGCTCACTGAGGTTGCCGCCCCACGCCGCGAGTCCGAAGCAGAGCAGCGTTGGAAGGAGCGCTCCCACGGTCGCCCAGACCAACGAGGACTTGCGCCAGGATCGCTCAGGGCCGCCGAGCAGTATCCATGCGATCACGGGCAAGGCGACGCTGTCGGACGAAGCCTTGCTGATCGCGGCGTATCGCGCAACGCAGTACAACGGCAACACCCGCCGCCGTACGACGTTCGACGAGCTGACCTCGACGGGTGAGATCCGCCTGATCCGCGAACATGCGCTGCGCGACCTGGCCATGCGTGTCTACACGTCAACGATGTTCGACGACATCGTGGAGGAGGGTCAGAACTCGTCGTACCGCCGCTGGTTCCGGCTCAATATTCCGCACGATGTCCAGCAGGCCGTCGAGAAGGCGTGTGGCGACAGGATCGTGCTTCCCGGCGACTACGCGGGGATTGGCAACTCCATTGACTACGCGTGTTCCATCGATCTGTCGGAGGAAGCCATTACCACCGCTGCCGCACAGGTCCGTAGCGATGCGGAAGCAGCGTCGCTGCTGCGCCTGCGCGTCGCCGACGTCGAGACCAACCTGTTCAATCTGACCGTGTACGACCGCAACCTGCGGGACAAGCTCCGCGCATTCGCGAAGACCGCACCGTGAACTTCTTCGCCGAACTTCGCCGCCGCAACGTCATCCGCATGGCGGGGCTGTACCTGGTCGGCGCGTGGCTGCTGGTGCAGGTTGCGGGCACGGTGTTGCCGATGTTCGAGGTGCCCGCCTGGGTGGGGCGCGCCATCGTCATCATGCTCGCGCTGGGCTTCCTGCCCGCGCTGGTTTTCGCCTGGGTGTTCGAGTTGACGCCCGAAGGTTTTAAGCGCGACGACGAGCTGCGTCCGTCGGAGTCCATCGCGCCGCGCACGGCGCGCCGCATGGATCGGCTGCTGCTGGCCGGCGTGGCCGCGGCCGCGCTGGTGGTGCTGGTCGACCGCCTGTGGCCTGCGGAAAGGGGGTTGGAAAGGGGGTCAGAGTCACTTTCCGACGCGCCAAGTT